>JBBJML010000024.1:0-67675 GCA_037720195.1 Nakamurella sp.
CCATCGCCAGGTACAGCATCTCCTCAGCCGGCCGGGCCATCCGGTGGATCTCGTCGATGAACAGCACGTCGCCCTCGACCAGGTTGGACAGCATCGCGGCGAGATCGCCGGCCCGTTCCAACGCGGGACCGGAGGTGATCCGCAGGGATGCCCCCAACTCGCTCGCGATGATCATCGCGAGCGACGTCTTCCCGAGTCCGGGCGGCCCGGCCAGCAGCACATGATCGGGCGCCGTGCCCCGCAGCTTGGCTCCGGTCAGCACCAGTTCGAGTTGCTCCCGCACCCGCTCCTGCCCGACGAACTCCTGCAGGGAGCGTGGGCGCAGCGACGCATCGACGTCGATCTCCCGGGCGCTGACGGCCGGGTCGACCAGTTCCTCACCGACGAGGTCGCTGTCGTGGAAGTCGTCGCCGAAGTCGTTGTCGTGGAGGTCGCTGCTGTCGAGGGCCCGGTCGGGAGGCGGGGTGGTCATCGACTGCGCGCCAACAGCGACAGGGCACGCCGCAACAGCACCTGGACGTCTCCGGTGACGACGGCCGGATCATCACTGTCCGCGGCCACCGTCTCCACGACGTCGAGCGCCTGCTTGGCCGGGAATCCCAGGCCGCCGAGAGCATCCACGAGTTGATCCCGCCACCCGGTAGCGGTGCCCGTCGGCAGACCGGCGCCGGGGCGCGGCATCGCGCCGACCTTGTCCTTGAGCTCCAGCACCAGCCGCTCGGCGCCCTTCTTGCCGATACCGGGGGCGCGGGTGAGGGCGGTGGTGTCGCCGGTGGACAGTGCGCGCCGCAGATCGTCGGGATCCAGCACGGCGAGCAACGCCAGCGCGATCTTCGGGCCGACGCCGCTCACCGATTGGACGAGCTCGAACAGGTCGCGGGCATCGTCGGAGACGAAGCCGAACACCGTCATCGAGTCCTCACGGACGACGAGAGTCGTTGCGAGCCTTGTCTTCTCACCCCGGCGGAGAGTTGCGAGGGTGGCTGGGGTGGCGCGGACGGAGTAACCGACCCCACCGACGTCCAGCACGGCATGATCCAGTGCCACCGACTCGACGACACCGCGGAGGGAGGCGATCATCCGGTGGCCGACCGGGTGGGGCGAGCCCTGCCGCCGGCCGCACGGGCTACGACCCCTGCGCGGGTGGCCAGCGCCGCGCGTTCCAGGGCCTCCTGCATCGGCGCCCGCCACAGGTGACAGATGGCCAGCGCCAACGCATCCGCGGCATCGGCCGGCTTGGGCGCCTCGGTCAATCGCAGCAGGCGGGTGACCATGCTCGTCACCTGGGCCTTGTCGGCGGCGCCGTTCCCGGAGACCGCTGCCTTGACCTCGGTGGGGGTGTGCCAGGCGACCGGCAGCCCGCGCCGCGCGCCCGCCGCAGCGACCACGCCGGCCGCCTGCGCAGTGCCCATGATCGTGGACACGTTGTGCCGGTTGAACATCCGCTCCAGCGCCACCCTGTCCGGGCGGAACTCCTCGAGCAGCGCCTCCACCGCATCGGAGACGGCGAGCAGCCGCACCGCGACATCGTCGGTCGACGGGGTGCGCACCACGCCCACGTGCACCATCCGCAACCGCTGCGACCCGGGCACGTGCTCGACGATCCCGACCCCGCAGCGGGTCAGACCGGGATCGACGCCCAGCACCCGCATGATGACGCCCTCCAGAACCGATCCGAACACGTGTACGGGTCGAATCTATGCCACTCCCGTCCCGCCCCGGTCGACCGCCACGCCGCTGGTCGGTGATCGATCGGGGTCTCGACGCGCTCGTCCCTCGCTTGCTCCTTGTCCTGAGCGACGAAGGAGACGAAGGGGACCAGCGGAGAGGTTCGGCGCGTTCGTCGCCCTCCTCATCGATCAGCGCAGGAGCACTCGGTCGATCACCTGGGTGGCCGCCGGGCCCGCGGATGAGGGCACTGCGGAGGCCTCTGCAGCGATGGTCGCGCGGGTGAGCCCGCGAACCGGCGCGGCCGAGCGAAGCCTGCGGAGCGGCGCCCTCATCCGCGGACCCAGGCTCCGTCAGGCGTCGACCGCTTCCATGACCTCGTCGGAGATGTCGGCGTTGGAGTACACGTTCTGGACGTCGTCGAGATCCTCGATCGCGTCGATGAGCTTGAGCACCTTCCGAGCGCCCTCCGCATCCAGCGCGACCGGAACCGATCCGATGAAGCTCTGGTCGGCTGAGTCGTAGTCGTGGCCGGCGTCGACGATCGCGGTACGCACGGCGATCATGTCGCCGGGCTCGGAGACGACCTCGAAGGCTTCGCCGAGATCGCTGACCTCCTCGGCGCCCGCATCGAGCACGGCCAGCAGCAGGTCGTCCTCGGTGAGACCGTCGGCCTTCGGCACGATGACGACCCCCTTGCGGCCGAACATGTAGGCGACGCTCCCGGGATCGGCCATGTTGCCGCCGTTGCGGGTGACGGCGACCCGCACGTCGGTGGCGGCCCGATTGCGGTTGTCGGTCAGGCACTCGATCATCAATGCGACTCCGCTGGGCCCGTACGCCTCGTACATGATCGACGTGTAATCGACCCCGCCGGCCTCGGCCCCACTGCCACGCTTGAGCGCGCGATCGATGTTGTCGCTTGGCACAGAGGCTTTCTTGGCCTTCTGGACGGCGTCGAACAACGTCGGGTTACCGACGATGTCGCCGCCACCGGTCCGGGCGGCCACCTCGATGTTCTTGATCAGCTTGGCGAACAACTTGCCACGCTTGGCATCGATCGCCGCTTTCTTGTGCTTGGTCGTCGCCCACTTGGAATGCCCGCTCATGGCAACCGATCCTACGGTTCGAGCGCCGCGAGCACGACCAGCACTATGGGAACGGTCCGCCAGGAGGTCTGCGAGTCGGTGTACGAACTGACTCCGGTCGGTCAGCCGGCCCGGTTCCGCCGGAACCGGCGGGCCCGGGGTGCGGGCGGCACCGGAACCGCCGGTGCCTCACCCGGCGCCCGCAGCCGGAACACCGGCAGCAGGACGTGCAACAGCGGCCCGATACCGACCGCGTACAGCACCGTGCCCAGCCCGACGGTCCCGCCGAGCACCCAGCCGATCACCAGGACAGTGACCTCGATGCTGGTGCGCACCAGCCGGATCGAGCCGATCCCGCGGGCGACGATGCCCGTCATCAGACCGTCCCGCGGTCCGGGTCCCAGGCCGGCGCCGATGTAGAGCGCGCCGGCGAGGGCGTTGCCGACGATGCCGATCACCAGGTACGGGATCCGCAACCACAGCGACGAGGTCGGGGGGACCAGCGACAGGACGGCGTCGGTGGTGACGCCGATGATCAGGGCGTTGGCGATCGTGCCGATGCCCGGCCGCTGCCTGAGCGGGATCCACAGCAGGAGCACCAGCACCGAGGCGATCACGATGACCGTGCCCAAGGACAGCGGGACGTGCAGGGCGATGCCGAAGTGGAAGACGTCCCACGGGTCCAGTCCGAGCACCGAACGGACCATCAGCGCCATCGTCGAGCCGTAGAGCACCAGGCCGACGATCAGCTGGGCGAAGCGTCGTGGGCGGCGATCTGCCGGGATCGGCTGCAGCAACGACAACGGCGTCCGGCGTCCCCGGGTGGCGACCGGATCAGCGACACCCGGGTGCGCGGGCTTCGGGGAACCGATCGGGTTGGCGGGCTTACTGGTCTGGTCCACCCACGCAGTCTGACGCATCAGTGGCCTGGTGTTCCAGGGCCAGTTGCAGGACACTGGCCTGATGATGCCCACTCCCTCAACCCGGTCGCCCCGGCTGTCGGCTGCCGCCCTGGTCCGGCGCCTGGTCGAGGATCCGCGACCGGACGACAGCGCCGGCGTCGCCTACCGGGAGCTGGCCGCGCAGATCCGTCGGGCTGCTCTCGGTGGTCGCATCGCGTCCGGATCCGGCCTGCCCAGTGAGCGCGAACTTGCTGCAGCACTCCAGGTCTCGAGGACCACGGTCGCAGCCGGTTACGCGGTGCTGCGCGAGCAGGGGTGGTTGCACAGCCGACAGGGGGCCCCGTCGCGATTGATCGTCCCCGGCGTCCCGGTGGGAGCGTCCCCTGCCTTCGGCATGGAGTACGCACAGTCGCTGATCGCCTCGACCACGACCGCGGCCGGTGTCGCGCCGATCGACCTCGGTGTGGCCAGTCTGCCCGCCCCCGAGGAGCACCTGCGTCGAGCCGCGGCGGCGGCCCTGGCGGACTTGGACAGCTACCTCGCCGCCGACGGGTACCACCCGTACGGCCTCCCCCAGCTCCGGCAACGGATCGCCCAGCAGTACACGGACGAAGGTGTACGGACCTCACCCGACCAGATCCTCATCACCTCGGGTGCGCAGCACGGACTCAGCCTGGCGCTGCAGGAGCTCACCCTGCCGGGTGACCGGGTGCTCGTCGAGGGCCCGACCTATCCGACGGCACTCGACGCCGTGCGCGCCGGCCACCGGATCCCGGCAACTCTGCCGCTCGTGGTGGGCGACGAGCACCCCTGGGACCTGGAGTTGCTGGCGGCGATCCTGCGCAGTTCCGCTCCCCGGCTGGCCTATCTGATCCCCGACCTGCAGAACCCGACAGGGGCCGTGATGTCGGAGCAGGACAGGTCCGAGATCGTCGACCTGCTGGGCCGCGCCGGATGCCCGGTGGTGGTCGACGAGTCGTTCCGCTCGCTCGTCGGGCCCGGGTTCCCGTCCTCGATGGCGGGGTTCGGGGCCGCCGACCGGGTGCTGGCCATCGGTTCGATGTCGAAACCCTTCTGGGGTGGCCTGCGGGTCGGCTGGGTGCGGTCGGCACCGGGCATCGTCGATCGCCTGGCCGCGGCCAGAGCGCTGACGGACATGGCCGGCCCGGTCCGGGAGCAGCTCGTCGCCACCCGCCTGCTGGAGGATCCTGCCGGTGCGGTGGCCGTCCAGAACGCCAGACTGGATCGCTCCCGGGCGGCAGCGCTCGCGGCACTGGCCGAACACCTGCCGCACTGGTCGGTGGCCCGGCCGGTGGGCGGCGTCACGCTGTGGATCACCCTCCCCGGCCCGTATGCCGGTGAATTGGCGCGCAGAGCGCTGCAGGTGGGGGTGCGGATCGTGCCGGGCACCCGGTTCGGAGCGGACGGCACGATGGAGAACCACCTGCGGATTCCCGTCACCGCACCGGCGGAGCTGCTCGTCGAGGCAGTGCGGCGCCTGGCACTCGTCGATCATGAGGCGTCGGTGGGCCACCGGTCCCCGGCCTCCGGCGACCGGATCGTCTGAGCAGTCCCCCGACTGCTGCGCGAGGTCGTGCGGTTACGACGTGGTGACCGACGCGCTCTGCGGCGCGAGCACGACCCACGTCGTGCCCGGAGCGAACGAGACGGCCTTGCCGCTCTTGTCGAGGTAGCTGGTCGGCTGGTCCGCGGCGGCGCGCTTCCAGGTGCCGGTGATCTGCTTGCCACTGCGGTACAGGGTGAAGGTGCCGGAGCCGATCGTGTGCGACAGGTACGACGGCGATCCGACGGAGTCGACGGTGCCGTCCGGCTCGTCGACCACGTTCTGCAGCAACACGTTGTCCGCCAACACCTGCGCACCGTCGTAGTCGGCGTACGGTTCGCCCTTGCGCGAGACCACGTAGCGTCCGTCGGTCCAGCTGAATCCGGTCTCGCCCGAGATCATCGTGACGTTGATCTGGGACGCAGCCTTCGCGCCCGCGAGCCGCGGATCCCGGGCGGCGAACTGGAAACCGGGCGACTTCGGCGCCGTGACCTGGGTCGAATCGGCAGCGAGCTTCGCGAGGTTGACGTGCAGGTTGTAGGTGCCGCTGGCCTTCTCGGATCGCCAGTAGGCGTCTCCGGCGGCATCCGGGGACAGGTTCACGATCTTGGTGGCGGCCAACCGCTCCAGCGGTCCACCCGCCCCGCCCGAGAACGCGAGCCCCGGCGAGCCGTACATCGACAACAGTTCGGCGTCGGTCGAGCGCACACTGCGCACGGGACCGACCTCGTCGGGCAACTCCGAGCGGAACAGCGCGATCAACCGGGTCAACCCACCTTCGACCTGCTCGACGTAGACGATGTCTGCGTGCGAGACGCCGAAGTGCGGCAGACCGGCCTTGGTGTTGTCGATCTTCACCGCGATCAGCGGGCCGGAGGAGACCTTCAGCCCGGTCAGCACATCGGTCGCGGCCGGCCGCGGCTTGGTGGTGGTGGGAGACGGCGGCTTCGTGGTCCTGGTGACGGTGACCGACGCCCGGGTGGTGCTGGGCGCCGGGGTTGTCGACGGTGCCGAGCTGCTCGCCGACGACGACGGCGAGCTGGGCGCGACGCTGACGGGCGGTGCTGCCTGGTCGCCGGACCCACAGGCGGTCAGCGTCAGCAGAGCGGCTGCACAGGCAGGGACGATCTGGCGGCGGAGGCGTGCGGTCACCCCGATCACGCTAGAGGACGCGTCCCGGCGTGGGGGGACGGCGCACCGCGGGCGGTGCTCACCCCGGGGGACCCGATCGACGCCGTCACCCGGTTCAACCGGTGCTCACGGACCCTTCCTGCGGCACCAACATCACCCAGGTCTTGCCCGTCGAGAACGTGATCAGCTGGTGGTTCTCGTCGCGCAGCACGAGCGAATGGTTCGGCTCGGCGCGGGACCAGGTGCCCTTGATCACGCGTCCGTTGCGAAAAAGCTCGACGGAGCCGTGGCCGACGGTCTGGCTCAGCAGCGACGGCGATCCCACCGAGTCGATGGTGCCGTCGGGAACGTCGGTGACGCGCATCACCAACACGTTGTTCGCCCGCAGCGGGGTGCCGTCGGCTGCCGTTCCGGGCGTCCCGGCCGGCATCACCCGCCACGCGTTGTCCTGCCACTGGAAGTCGGTCCGCCCGACGCCCATCTGCACCCCGATCCGGCTGACCTGCGCCCGGCTACGGATCGTCGGGTCGTTGTCCTGGAAGTGCCAACCGGGGGTCTGGATGGGGAAGTCGCGCCCGTAGGCCGCCGTCCAGGCCTGCCCGATCTGGGCGAGGTTCGCGACCAGGTTGTAGGGCGCCGAGCGCTCGCCGGTACGGCTCGTCCCGCCGAGCGAGGACGCATCCTGGACCCGGGTCGCCGCGAGTCGGATCAACGGTCCGCCGGCGCCACCGGAGAACACCAGCAGCGGACGGCCGTAGGCCGGTAGCAGCTGGGCGTCGGTGGTGCGCACGCTGCGCACCGGCCCCACCTGGGCGGGCAGATCGGTGTGGAAGATCGCGATGATCCTGGTGAGGCCGCCCTCGACCTGCTCGACGTAGACGTTGTCGGCCCGGTCGATCCCCCACTGCGGGCGACCCTTGCTGGTGTTGTCGAGCTTGACGGCGATCACCGGCTGACGAGAACGCGCCCCGCCCGTCAACGGATCGATCCGGTCCCGGGCGGCTGCGCGCGCCCTGGCCGCCTTCGCCGCCCGGATCTTCGCCGCCCTGGCTGCCTTCTCCCGCGCCACCGCCTTCTGGTGAGCAACGGACTTCTCGTGGGCGACCGCCTTGGCGTGCGCCTTCGCTGCGGCGACCGCCTTGGCCTGGGCGGCGGCCCTGGCAGCCGCCCGCGCCTTGTTGGTCTTCTCCAACGCCACCCGCTGCGCCTGGGACTCACGGACCTGCGCCGCAGCGGCCGCTCGCGCAGCGGCCGCTCGCGCGGCGGCCTGCGGGTCGGCCGTGGCCACGGAGATCGAGGCCGACGTCACCGCCGACGACGATTCGGGCGCGGCTGCCGGGGTGCTGGTGCAGCCACTGATCATCAGCGCCGCGGACACGGCGACGGCGAGATGGACTGCGCTGCCCGAACGGGCTCTGCGGTGGAGGTTCACCCGTCACACCGTAGGCGACTTCCGGCGAGGTCCTGCGGACCACACTCCCGTCGGGAGACCTCGACGGGGGCGATCAGCTGACGGGCAGCGGACGCAGTACCGCGCCGTGGTTGGCGGCGAGGAGTTCGCCGAACCGGACGGCCAGCTCCTCCGGATACACCTGTTCGTCGGTCGCGAGCAGCTCGTCCCGGCTCCACCAGCGGAACTCGTCGATCAGCTCGACCTCTTCGGCGGTCCATCCCGTTCGCACCAGCGGCACCTCGGCGTTCACCACCCGCAGCACGAAGAAGTGCTCCTCGGAGTCCATCACCTGGCCCAGGAAGGAGAACCGCACGCGTCGGTGCCAGATCGGACCGGTGAGCTGACCGGGATGGATCACCAGACCGGTCTCCTCGCGCAGCTCGCGGACCGCGCAGCCGGCCAGTGACTCGCCCGGCTCGGCTCCGCCTCCCGGCGTGAACCACCAGCTCCCGTCCTGCGGCCGGTACGGATCGTGCCCACGCATCAGCAGGATCGCCCTGTTCTCGTCCACCATCAACACCCGTCCGGACCGCCGGGCGGTGGCGCCGGTCGGGATCTCGGCGGTGGGGATCTGGGGCGCCGTCATCTCGAAGTACTGCGGCAGGGCAGCGCTGCCCGCCAGCCGGAAGAACCGGGTGAACCTGTTCTCGTGCAACGCCTTCGTGTCGCGGACCGCATCATTGTAGAAGCTGCGGGCTAGCTCCACCCGCTCCTGGGCGTCGGCCAGTTCGACCAACAGCTCCGGCGACAGACTGCGCGGCAGCCGCTCCAGTGCCCGGGACAACTCGTTCTCTGCGTGCGCCCGCTGACCACGAGCGGTGTTCTCCACCCGCCGGGCCAGACCACGCAGCAACGCAGCCTGTTCCGGACCCATCCCGCCGGCCAGGGCCAGCGCACGCGCACTGACGCCTCTGCGGTCCAACGCCCCCTCGAGCGCTATCCAGGCGGCCTCGGTACGGATGTGCAAGCGGTGCAACCGGTTTGCCGTGAGCCACAGCCGGAGCGAGGCGACCAGCAGCACCACGACCAGGATGACGAAGACTCCTGTGTTCACTACTCGGCCTCCACCACGTGCCGGGGATCAGCGGCGATGACGGTCTCGTACACCTTGATGACGGTCCGCGCCACGGTCGACCAGTCGTAGGCGGCGACCACGGCGCTGCCTCGGGAGCTCAGCTCGGCCCGATGTGCGGGATCGGCCAGCAGCCCGCGGATGGCGGCGCCGAGAGCGGCGGCGTCCCCCACCGGCGTCAGCACCCCGGCGCTCCCGCGGCCCAGGACGGCCTCGAAGGCCTCCAGATCGCTGGCCACCACGGCAGTTCCGGCGCTCATCGCTTCGGTGAGGATGATCCCGAAGCTCTCCCCGCCGGTGTTCGGCGCGCAGTAGACGTCCACCGATCGCAACATCCGTGCCTTGTCCTCGTCGGACACCCGGCCGAGCAACACGATCCGCTGCGCCAACGCCTCGCCGGCATCGGCCATCAGATCGTCCCTGTCACCGGATCCCGCCACCAGCAGCTGCAGGTCGGGATGGTCGGGCAGCAGGCCGCGCATCGCTTCCAGCAGGATCGTCATGCCCTTGCGGGGTTCGTCGAACCGGCCGACGAACCCGAGGGTGCCGCCCTGCCGCGGGTACGACTCCAGCGGCGGGGCCGAGGCGAAGAACTCGACGTCGACGCCGTTGGGGATGATCACGGCGTCGCCGCCGAGGTGTTCCACCTGGACCTGCCTGGCCAATTCGCTGACCGCGATCCGCCCGGTGATCTTCTCCAGGAACGGCTGCAGCACCGGACCGAACGCCGACAACATCCGGGACCGCGGGTTGGAGGTGTGGAACGTCGCCACCAGCGGACCATCGGCCACCATCGTCGCGAGCAGCGACAGGCTTGGCGCGACCGGCTCGTGGACGTGCAGGACGTCGAAGTTGCCCGCGCGGATCCATCGCCGCACCTTGGCGTAGGAGACCGGCCCGAAAGCCAACCGGGCGACCGACCCGTTGTAGGGGATCCCCACGCTGCGACCGGCGGGGACGACATAGTCGGGGTGCTCCGCGTCCTCGTCCCCGGGGGCCAGCACCGAGACGTCGTGTCCGAGCCCGATCAGCACCCGCGCGAGGTCGGAGACGTGTGCCTGTACCCCGCCGGGGATGTCCAGCGAGTACGGGCAGACCAGTCCGATCTTCATGCGGTACCCGTCCCCCGTCTTCCCCGGTGCGCCGGATCGTCGAGCCAGAACGGTTGCATCATGTGCCAGTCCGCCGGAACCCGCGCGATGTCCCGCTCGAAGGCGTGCGCGATCTGTTGGGTCGCGTCGGTCACCGTCTGCCGCAGCCGGGTCCCGTTCAGCGCGATCGGCGGCGACACCACGTTGCGCCACGTGCCGCGGGTGCCGGGCGGACCGAAGTTGACCTCCACGGTGCACAGGTCGGCGCCGGTGCGGGCGGCCAACATGGCAGGGCCGGGCGGCATGGTGGCCCGGCCGCCGAAGAAATCGACCTCGATGCCACCGCCGGAGAGATCCCGATCCGCAGGCAGACACACCAGGCGACCCGCCCTGAGACGCTGCATCAGGACGGTGGTGACGGGACCGTCGCCGCCGGTCAGCGGCAGCACCTCCATGCCGATGCTGCTGCGGTGCTCGAGGAACCGTCGGAACAGCGACTCCGGCTTCACCCGTTCCGCGACCGTGGTGAGGCCCCCGAACAGCCGGGTGCCGATCAGGCCGGACACGTCCCAGTTCCCGGTGTGCGGGAGGGCCAGCACGACGCCGCGGCCCGCGTCGAGAGCTGCGCCGATGTGGTGCAGGCCTTCGGCGCCGGCGATCGCCGCGTCGGTCACCGCATCGATGTCCATGGCCGCGAGCCGCACCGTCTCCTTCCAGTACCGGGCGTAGGAGCGCACTGCATCCCGCATGACGCGGTCGAACTCGTCCCTGTCCAGCGGTCCGCGGAAGGCCAGCACCCGCCCGAGGTTGCGGGCGAGCTGCCGGACCGACGGCCCGGCCCGGTGGAGCATCCGGTCCGCGGCGGCGCGGAACAGGGCATCGGCGACCGGCTCGGGGAGTCGCTGCGCGGCATGCCAGCCGAGTTCCGTCCCGCGACCGATCAGGTCTGACCGCTGCATCAGAGGGCAGGACCTGCGGAGTCTGCCTGCGATCGGCGGTACACCGCGCGTACCTGCAGCAGCCGCTGCAGCACGGTGACCACGCTCGCCACGGCGAGTACCCACAGCAGGATCGGCAGGGCGTGCGGCACCCCGAGACCGGACAGACCGGTGCCGAACAGGGCCAGCAGGTTGCGCTCGGCCCGCTCGGCCAGCGCCCCGCCGATCAGCAGGTCGACCGAATCCGCCCTGGCCTTGACGTAGCTGATCACCTGCGCCGCGACCAGACAGATCAGCGCGGCGACACCGGTCGCGCGGTCATCGATGAGGGTGAAGCAGTAGAAGGCGATCGCCCCGAACATCGCACCGTCGGCGATCCGGTCGCAGGTCGCGTCGAGCACGACCCCGAACGACGTGCCATACCCGCGAGCCCTGGCCATCGCGCCGTCGACCAGGTCGAACAACACGAAGGCGGTGATCACCACGGTGCCGGCGAACAGATGCCCGAAGCCGAACAGCAGGACTGCGCCGGCCACCACGCCGACGGTGCCGATGACGGTCACCAGGTCGGGGCTCAGTCCGGCTCGCAGGAACGCCCGACCGATGGGATCGACCACTTTCGAGACGGCCGATCGCGCAAAGGTGTTCAGCATGCGGATCCGTTCAGCTGTCGGGCGTGGTGTGGGGTGGACGTCCGGAGCTCGCCCGGACGATCGCCCGCGTCTGGCGGTGGGAGCGACCACTCACGATAACTGCCCTCTCACCAGGCTTCGGCCAAACGGTCGCGCGTGGTTGGCAGGAGTTCAGGCAGAACCTTGGTCTGGGCGACCACCGGCATGAAGTTGGCATCCCCGGACCACCGGGGCACCACATGCTGGTGCAGGTGCGGCGCGATCCCGGCGCCGGCCGCTGCCCCGGCGTTGATACCGATGTTGAAACCGTGCGGATTGGACACCGACCTGATCACTGTCAGCGCCCGCCGGGTGAGCGCGGAGAACTCCGTCAGCTCCGCGTCGGTGAGGTCGCTGTAGTCGGCGATGTGCCGGTACGGCACCACCATCAGGTGCCCGGGGTTGTACGGATACAGGTTGAGCACCACGAAATTGTGCTCACCACGCGCGACGATGAGGCCCTGGCGGTCCCCGAGGGTGGGGATCCGGCAGAACGGGCACCCCGGTTGCTGGTTCTCCCCGGAGCTGACGTAGGCCAGCCGGTGCGGCGTCCAGAGCCGGGCGAAGCCGTCGGGCTCGCCGACCCCGTCCTGCAGGCCGGCGCTCTCGCGAGCACCGGCACCGTCCGGGTCGCCCTGCGGCGTCATCACCCCGACAGCTCCGCGAACAGGGCGGCGGTCGGCTCCCGGTTCTCGTGCGCTGCGACCCATGCGGTGATGGTGGCCACCGCGTCCGCCACCGGCACGGTGTTGATCTGGGTGCCGTCACGGAAGCGGAAGGAGACCGCGCCGGCCTCGACGTCGGCGGCGCCGGCCAGCAGCTGGAACGGCACCTTCTGGGTGGTGTGGGTGCGGATCTTCTTCTGCATGCGGTCGTCGGAGTGGTCGACCTCGATCCGGATCCCGTTGCGGCGCAGGGTGTCTGCGACGGCGTCGAGATGGACACCGAACTGTTCCGCGACCGGGATGCCGACCACCTGGACCGGTGCCAGCCAGGCGGGGAATGCGCCTGCGTAGTGCTCGGTCAGCACCCCGAAGAACCGCTCGATCGATCCGAACTTCGCGGAGTGGATCATCACCGGCTGCTGCCGGCTGCCGTCGGGGGCGACGTACTCCAGGGCGAAGCGGTCGGGCGCGGGCTGGTTGAAGTCGTACTGGATGGTCGACATCTGCCAGGTGCGGCCGATGGCGTCCCTGGCCTGGACGGAGATCTTCGGCCCGTAGTACGCGGCACCGCCCGGATCGGGAACCAGCTCCAGACCGCTGCTGACGGCCACGTCCTGGAGCACCGCGGTCGCCAATGCCCAGTCCTCGTCGGAGCCGATGAACTTGTCCTTCGACGCGTCACGGGTGGACAGCTCCAGGTAGAAGTCGTCCAACCCGAAATCGCGCAGCAGACTCAGCACGAAATCCAACAAGTGCTTGATCTCGCCGGGTGCCTGTTCGGCGGTGACGTAGGAGTGCGAGTCGTCCTGGGCGAAACCGCGGACCCTGGTGAGGCCGTGCACCACACCCGACTGCTCGTGTCGGTAGACGTGCCCGAACTCGAACAGCCGCAACGGAAGATCCCGGTAGGAGCGCTGACGCGAGCGGTAGATGAGGTTGTGCATCGGGCAGTTCATCGCCTTGAGCCGGTACGGGATGCCGTCAACGTCCAGCGCGGGGAACATTCCCTCGCCGTAGTACGGCAGGTGACCGGAGGTGTGGAACAGGCCCTCCTTGGCGATGTGCGGGGTCCCGACGTACTCGAATCCCTCCTCGATGTGGCGCCGCCGGACGTAGTCCTCCATCTCCCGCTTGATCACCCCGCCGCGCGGGTGGAACACCGGCAGGCCGGAACCGATCTCGTCCGGGAAGGAGAACAGGTCCAGTTCCACACCCAACTTGCGGTGATCGCGCCGCTCCGCCTCGGCCAGCCGCTCCAGGTACGCCTCCTGCGCCTCCTGCGACTCCCACGCGGTGCCGTAGATCCGTTGCAGCGCATCGTTGTCCTGGTTGCCGCGCCAGTAGGCGGCGGAACTGCGGGACAACGCGAAGGCCGGGATGTACTTGGTGTTGGGGACGTGCGGGCCGCGGCACAGATCGCCCCAGACCTGCTCGCCGGTGTGCGCGTGCAGGTTGTCGTAGACGGTCAGTTCGCCGTCGGCCGAGAGCTCCGGGACAAGTTCCGAGGTCGCTCCTGTGGCCTCTTCGGGGGCGCCGACCTCGTCGCCCTTGAGCTCGATCAGCTCGAGTTTGTACGGCTCGTCCGCCAACTCGAGCCTGGCCTCCTCGCGGGAGGCGAGCCGGCGGCGGGAGAACTTCTGGCCGGACTTGATGATCTTCTTCATCCGCTTCTCGAGCTCGGCGAGATCATCTGGGGTGAAAGGCCTGTGCACAGCGAAGTCGTAGTAGAAACCGTCCCGGATCGGCGGGCCGATCCCGAGTTTGGCGTCGGGGAACTGCTGCTGCACGGCCTGCGCCAGCACGTGCGCGGCGGAGTGCCGGATGACGCTCCTGCCGTCCTCGGTGGAGGCCGCGACCGGCTCCACCTCGACGTCGGCGTCCGGGCTCCACGCAAGATCCCGCAGGATGCCGTCCGCGTCGCGGACGACGACGATCGCGTCCGGACCGGATCGTGGGAGGCCCGCATCACCGACCGCCTGCGAGGCCGTCGTCCCGGCCGCGACCTTCACACGCTCGAGCTTCGAGACGGAAGGGGCTGCTGACACGGACACGATGGGACTCCTGGGGTTCGATCACTGGGCGGCGGGACGCCGCCCGAGGGCGTGACCAGCCTATCCGCGCGCCGCCCGGCGTTCGCGCTGTGTCCTGATCAGCGCTGGCGAGAGAACTCGACCAGCCAGCGAGACCGCGGGGCGGCCGGACCGTGGGTGGCCATCGGGTACTGCTCCGAGCTCTCGATGCGCAGTCCGCCCACCGCGAACAGGTCGATGTCGGCGGCGCTGAATCCCCACGGCGGTCGCTGCGAGAGTGCAGCTTCGTCCTCGCGCACGTTCTCCACCACGACCAGTCGACCTCCCGGTGCGACCAGCGAGGCGACGCCGCGGGTGGCCGCGGAACGAAGCTCCAGCGGGAGCGCCTGCACGTTGATCACCTCGAGGACCAGGTCGAATGCCGAGAGCCAATGCGGCGGCAGGTCGAGCAGGTCGCCGACACGGTAGTCGACCGTGGAGTCCGGATGACGGGTCCTGGCGAGTTCGATCGCCGTGGCAGAGATGTCGAAGCCGGTCACCTCCAGTTGCGTCCCGGCGCCGAGGTCCTGCAGGAATTCGGCGTCAACGCCCAGCCCGCAGCCGACGACGATCGCTCGTGAGCCGGCGGCCGGCGGCCGGCGACGCAGGTGCTCGACGACCGGTGGCAGCGGCGCCGGTCGATCCCACGGCACGCCGATGACACCGGCGGCGCCCTCCGCGTAGAGCTCGTCGAACCAGGCGGTCGGACGACCGTCACCGATCGCGGCCCCGGCGAGTTCGGCACTGCGGAGATCCCAGTCGGGAGGTGAGGAGGTCATGGATCCGATCGTCGCATGCGCCTGGGTCTCCCCCAGGCTCAGCGGCAACCCCCTGCGAGACTCGTACCATGACCCCCGCCACGACATCGGACGATCTGCTCGGGCCACTCATGACGGACGTGTTCGCGCAGCGACTGGTGGAACTGGGGGTTCCGCACGGCTGGATCGACGACGTGCTGCGACACGCGGCCGCATTGACCGAGCCGCGGCGCGAGCACCTGCAGGCCTGCGCCGCCGTGCTGGACGAGCTGGCCGGCGGAACCGCCGGAATGCCGGAGTACCCGTCCGGCCCAGCCGCGGGTCTGGACTTCGTGGTGCTGTTCGCCGCGTTGCTCCCCCGGCTGCGCCGGCTCGAGGCGCTGCGGCGGGTCGATCCGCTGATCACTGCGGCGACGGTGGCCGATCTCGGCCGTCACCTGACGGTCCATCGCGGTCGCCACGGCACGCTCGGGTTCGACGAGCAGCAATGGTTCGGCCTGCACATCACCGGTCAGATCCACCAGCTCGGGCGGCTGCAGTTCCAACGATGGACTGCCGGGACCGCCGCCGCGAAGGTCGCCGCTGCGGGTGGGGAGGTCGCACCGGAGGACGTGGTGCTGTCCGTCCACATCCCGCGCTTCCTCGGTCCGATGAGCCCGGATGCCTGCGACGCCGCGATCGCCCGGGCGCACGGCTTCTTCGCCCAGCACTTCCCCGCCGATCGGATCACCGCGGCCGTCTGCTGGTCGTGGTTGCTGGACCCGCAGCTCGGCGAGCGGCTCCCGCACTCCAACATCGCCGCGTTCCAGCGCCGATTCACCCCGATGGGCAGCCCGCGGGTCGATGATCGGGCTCCGTTGAACTTCGGTTTCGTCCGACCCGATCTGCCGCTGGACGAACAACCACGCGGCACCTCGCTGGAACGCACGGTGCTGGGCGTCCTTGAGTCCGGTGGGCACTGGCACATCGGCGCCGGCTGGTTCCCCTGGTGACGAGTTCAACCTCGGATCGCTCGCTCGAGCGCCGACGAGTACCGATTGATCCTGATGTTGCGCGCTCGGACGAATTCGCTCGACCTCTGCATGTACTTCCGGTACTCCTCGACGCTGCGCACCGGCAGTGGGTCCGAGGAAAAGCCCTCGAAGGGCACATGGAATCGCACGCCGGTGTAATCGGGAGTGACGAGGTCATCGAGCAGGAAGTGGGTCACATAGCCACGGAAGGTCGGAAAAAGGCCGAAGAAGAACGCATATGGGTCGAGGCGGTGGGCGAACGGACTGTGCTCGTTCGAATACCAGAGTCGGATGCACTCGAGTGTGATGTCGAACCGGTCCCTGATCTGGGGGTGGATGCCTCGCGCTTGGTTGATCGACATTTGCCACCGATCGTTGATGCGGACCGGGAATGGGAACACGATGTAGGCCCCAACCGTGCACCCGAGGTCGTAGAACTCGGTCAGCTCATGGGCGGGGATCTGATTGACGACATCAACAAGCCGAGAAGGGCGGGTCCAGCTCCGGTAGGTGTGTGTGATGGCGTCACTGGCCAGCGAGAAATCACCGTGGTCCGAGCGGTGGCGGAGCCGAGCATCCAATTCGAAGGTCCGGCCGTCCGGCAGCGGCTTGCCCCACAGCAGGCGATGGTACCGGCGCAGGGTGGCACTGTGGCTGTCGGGATCACGGCTCCCGGAATCCCGCCGGACATCGAACCTCGTGTCGATCAGCGGCTCGCGGTGCATCCGATGATCCTAGGGAAATGCACGAAGGCAGACCGTCTTCCTCAGCCCTCGACCACCACCTTGTCGCTGCCCGAGCGGCCGAAGGTCTCCGGGGCGTAGACCTGTTCGGCCCTGGCCGGCGGGGCGGTGAACGTCCCTGGCACCTTGGCGAGCGTGAGGTAGCTGTAGGAGTAGACGCCGCCCTGCAACCACTGCGCGAACGCCTCGGCACGGTCGTCCCGCAGGTTCTGGTGGTCGTACCAGGTGCCGTACCAGCTCGTCGGCGCCGCGTCGGCTGCCTTCTTCGGATCCAGGTCCTTCGCGGTCGTCGCCAGCGCCGGGTTGAGGGACTGCAGGCCGGCCGGCAGCGGGTCGATCAACGCGACGTGCGGGCGGGCGCTGCGCGACACCAACTCCAGCCTGACCTCGACCCTGGCTCCTGTCTTGACGTGCCAGACGCCCTGCGCGTCGCGCCGGACGTCCGCCGGATCGTCCACAGCGCGGTAGGTGCGGGAGACGACGAACCCACGATCGAGCGGGGTCGCGGTCAGGTCCTTCGGCGCAGTCGTGATCCCGATCCGGTAGTAGAGCCGACCGGTGCCCTCGTTCTGCAGGGTGACGTCCGCGCCGCTCGCCACGAGCAACTGTGCCGTCGGCACGTCGACGGAGACCCGGTCCGTGGTGCGTCCCGCGTAGTCGTGCTCGCCGGCGAACCGACCGCCGACCCAGATCCGCGCCACGAAGTCGGGAGTAGCCGAATCGCAGGTGTCGTAGTAGTGCCGCAGCGCCAGCAGGATGACGGAGTTCTCCTGCATCCCCGACCACCGTCCGGCGATCCGAGTGCCCATCAGACCCTTGACGATCTTCGGGATCAGATCGCTGTCGGGATCGACCGTGAGCAGCGCATCCAGCACCAGCCCGTCGGTGCGGGTGTCCGACTGCAGCGTCGTCCATGCGTCCGCGACCACCCGAGTGGTGATGGTGACCGCGCCGGCATCGTCGACCGCCGCGTTCTGGATGCGCCGCATCAGTTCTGCCTTGACGTCCGCGCTGCTGACGACCGGCAGCAGCCAGGCGACCGCATCCATCGACAGCGCCGGCCCGCGTGCGGCGAACAGGGCTTCGGCATCGCTGCTGTCCCGATCACCGGCGAGCGCTCGCACGGCCAGCGCGAAGGACCGCAGCGTGTCCTTCGTGGTCTGCGAGGCGCGGGGCGGGTAGTGACGTTGGATCGCCGTCAGGAACTTCAGCGAACGGCGCAATCCCGCTGCGGGCACGGAATAGCCGTGATTCTTCGCCACCACCAGCGCCTGGGTGGCCTGGATGGAGTTGAACGCATCGTTCGGCTCGCCCTTCTTCCAGTAGGGGAAGCCGCCGTCGGTGTTCTGCATGGCGACGAGGTCCTCCAGGTCGGCCTCGACCCGCGCACGCAGCTGCTCCGGTGACGGCAGCCCGGGAGCCGAGAACGCCTTCAGTACGTCGCCGAGCGAGGCGATCGCGATGATCCGCCCGGCCAGCGCATCGGAGCTCTCGTACTCGTAGTCGAGGATCGAGAGCACCGCATCGGTGAGCTCGGCCAGCGCCGTCGACGAGGTGCTGATCTGCAAGCTGCCGAACTGGCCGAAGACGTCCGTGGGCTTCGAGACCGGTTGCCGCACAACACCACCGCTGTCGAGCTGGCCGTAGGTTGCCACGGACTCACTGGTCGCCGGCGTATAGACCGGGACGTCGATCGCGACCGCATCGGCCGAGCCGGCCGTCGGGTTCGCGCTGTCCACCACAGCCATCCGGACCCGGGCCGTGCCTGCCTGCTCGGCAGCGACCGGGATCCGGACCTCGACGCGACTGTTCGCCGGGATCGACACCCGTCGACCGCCGGTGCCCGAGACCGTCAGGTTCGAGCCCTGCAGCACGACGTCGGCGACGATCGCCTCGGCGGTGCGGTTCTGCACCAGCATCGGGAACTCGAACCGGTCGCCGAAGTTCAGGAACGTCGGCCCGGCGGAGCGCACGGTCAGCGGAAGACCCGCGGTGATGGTCGACTCGGCGGAACCGAACCGGTCGGCGCCGGCCACCGCGAACACCAACACCCGATACCGGGTGAGGTTGTCCGGCAGCGTCACGTCCACCGTGGCGTGCCCGGCGGCATCGGTGGTGGCGGACGGCACGAAGACGGCCAACGGTGCGAAGTCGGTGCGCTCGCCGATGTTCGGCGCCACCTTCCCGGCGGACAGCGGCGCCGCTGCCGGCGTGGCGCGTTCCACCCCACCCGCGCTGTCCGCGCTCGATGACGCCATGGCACCCGACTCCTCGGCGTAGGAAGCTTGGCCGACAGTTCCGGCCGCCGCCGACGACTGCGATTTCTGGTTGTCCCGCTCCGACAGCAGCACCCCGGATCTGCTGTACTGCGTGTCGAGAGACGATCCTCGCAGCCCGTAGAAGATGCCCATCGGATCGGGGCGCACCGCCCCGCCGACGGCCAGCACCGCCTCGTCCACCACGACGAGCTCGAACTCGGCGCCGGCCGCGGGACCGCCGGAACCGTCGGTGATGCCGACGTCGATCTTCGTGGACCCACCGGGTGCGACTGTCTTCGCGCGCGGGGTCGCGGTGACCTTCAACTCGCGCGAGACGGTGGACACCTTGAGCGCCACTTCGCCTGTGGCGTAAGCGGTCTGCCGTGCCCCTGCCGCATCGGTGGTGGTCCCCACCACCTCGATCGACACGGCGACCCCGGGGATCCAGCCCTCGGTGACCGGGAGCTGCACGACAGCGGACCCGTCCGTCACCGTGAAGCGGGTGGTCGAGATGATCCCGTTGTGCACCACCGTCGCCAGGCCACTGCCGGCCGGGATGGGCGACTGCACCAACAGCTCGGCGGTCTGGCCGGGCCGGTAGGTGTCGGCCTTCGGAACGACGGTGAGCGTCTGCTCCTGGACGGTGCCGGCCTCGGCGCCGCTCGCGCCGGCGACCCAGCGGGTGAGCACGGTGCGGCTGCTGCGGCCCTTCTCGTCCGTGACGGTCGCGGTGATCCGGTAGGTCCCGGGTGTCGCGGGCCGGAAGGTGCAGTTCGCAGCGTCGGTCGTCGAGGTGAGCGTGCAGGTCTGCGCGGTGCCTTCCGTCTCGGTGCTCTTCCCGCCGGCCCAGGTCGTGGTGACGAGCGCCGCCACCACCCGCACCGGCCGGCCGGCGGTCGGGGTGCCGTCGATGTCGGTGGTGATCGTCCTGATCACCAGGTCCTGGCCCTGCTTGACGAAGGTGTCGTCGCCGGCCAGCCCGACGTAGTAGGACGCCGGGTGGATCAGCAGGTCGGTCGTGCCGGCGATCGCCGTCCGGTCGACGTCGGTCACCTCGGCCTGGGCGGTGACCGTGACCGGCATCCCGACGGAGTCCTTGCCCAGTTCCTTCTCCAGATCGCCCACGCTGACCTGGAGGTGGTTCGCCCCGTCGGCGTCGGTGGTGCCTGCGTGCTTCTCCACCTTCTGGTCGTCGGCCGGGTTCGGGCCGCAGCAGTAGTCGCCGGGGTAGTACGAGCCCGGGCCGTAGTCGGAACCGTAGGAGGAGGAGTCGTAGCGATAGGAGCCGTAGGCGTTCGAGCCGATGCTCAGCGACATCGCAGCGTCCGACTGCCACCAGGGCTGCCAGCGACCGTAGGTGTAGCCGGACCATCCGGGCGGCGCATAGCTGGCTGTCGCGGTGCGGACCTGCCACTGCACCGGTGCGTCCCCGACGCCGCCGCCGGCGTAGTAGGTGGCGTCGGCATCGATGTCGACCGCTTCGCCGAGCACGTGCGGGGCGGAGCTGATCGCGTGGGCATCGACCTGGAAGGTCGGGGTGGTGAAATCAGCGATCCGGAACTGGTGGTACTGGTCGTTCTCCTGCTGCGATGCACCGACCAGGTGCAGCATGACTGAGGCCTCACCGAGGTTCGCGCCGGCCGGGATCTCCACCGCGAAGTCGAAGCCGCCCTGCTTCGACAGCTTCACCGTGCCGGTGCGCAGCGACACCCCGTGCCCGTCGGTGACGGTGTACTTCACCGATCCGGTGGGCAGGCTCAGGGCGGTGCTGACGTCGTCCGCCTGATGGCGGACCCAGCCCTTCACCGAGATCGTCTCGCCCGGTCGGTAGGTCTGCCGGTCGTCGTTGACGAACCAGACGAGCTGGTCGTGCCGCTCGCCGGTCCTCCAGGACCCGTCGTACAGGTTGCCTGCCAGCAACGCCGTCTGGTCGCCCCGGCGGGCGATCAGTGCGGTCGCCGGATTGGCGGTCAGCGCGATGGCCGCGATGCCGTTGGCGTCGGTCTGCACCGACCCGCCCGGAACCGGAGCTCCGTCGGTGCCCAGCGGGCCGACGGTGACGTCGCCGAGCGGACTGCCGTCCTCGAACGACGTCACCCACGCGCGCAGCACGCTGCGGTCGCTGATCGCGTCCAACGCCAACCCGGTGCGCTGCACCCAGGCCATCGTCGGGCGGTTCTGCCACTGCGAATCGTTGCCGAACGACTCCTGTCCGGTGGGTTCGAGCAGCACCACGACGTTGTCCGTGCCGCCGTCACCGCTGAGGGGGTCGGTCAGATCCAGCGGGGTGCTGATCAGCTTGTTCGCGTCCTGGGTGGGACGGATGACCCGGTCCTGCAGTACCGGCCAGGACGGGATCGCTCCGATCCCGTTCCAGGTCTGGCTCTCGGCCGTCGATCGGTACAGCGATCGGAACGCAGCGAAGTCGGCCGTGCTGACCCGGAACACCCGTTCCCGGAACTCCTGGCGGTTCACCGTGTTCACGGTGATCGTCGAAGCTTTCGCAAGCGGATCGACGGTGAGCAACGCCTGCGGGAACGGGTCCAGCCGCCGTCCGGCGGCGGTCATCCTGGCCTTGGTGATGGCAGCCTGCGCGAGCTGCTGGCCGTGGGTGTCGAGCAGTCCGGCGTCGACCGTCACCGTGTACTCGACCGCGGGCAGGGTCGATCCCTGGACGACGATCAGATTGCCGGACGCGGTGATGCTCGCGCCGCCGGGTACTTCCGGGGTGACGTGCACGGTGGCCGGGTCGAAGGCAGTGGTGTCGATCGGGTTGCTGAACTGGAGCACCAGGGGCGAGGACGCCTCGCACTGTCGGTCGCTGCAGATGCCTTTGGTCATCGTCATCGCCGGGTAGGTGCGCCCCGTGAAGGTCGCCGGCTTGCTCGAGACGATCGAACCTTCTGCGGACGGGGTACCCGCACCGAAGGTGGCGGTGAAGGCGGCGTCGGCGGGGAGCGGTGCGGTGGCCATGAACGCGACGCTCTGACCGCGTGGCGCGGCGGCGACGGCCTTGGCCGCAGCGGGGTCGGCGGCGATCTCGGCTGCGCCGGCGCCGCGGACCGGGCGGGCGGCCCCGTCGGCGGTCAGGGTGAACTTCGACAGCACGGCGGCCGCGTCGACCCGCTGGTCGAACACCGCGACGAACACCGGATCGAGGTCGAGGCCTTCGCCCTGCGGGGTGAAGGACCGGACGGTCGGAGCAGGAGTGGTGAAGGTCGCCGTCGCCGTCTGCGCCAGGGCGTTCCCGGTGATGGATTTCGTACCGACGGGGACGGTGACGGTGAACTTCGTCGCCATCGGCAGCCGGTCGACGCTCTCGGTGGCGGCGAAGCGCAGCGTCGACGTACCGATCCAGCGCCACGTCCCCTTCACCTGGGGGCTCATGGTCGCCGGGATGTTCTGCTGCGCCTGGTCGGTGACGGTGGCGATCGGCACCATGGGCTGGTCGAAGGTGATGCTGATGAACGGGGCGACTGCGACCGCACCCTGCGGCTGCATCCGGAGGACCTGCAACGGCCCCTTCGGGCTCGGCGGCTCCGCCGGATCACCGCCCGGCGGGAGTTCCGGCGCGACGGTCGTGCCGCGCTCCGGCGTGGTGAGGCTCTGCACCGGCCAGCGGAACTGTTCCTGCAACGCGGCAGCGCCGACCAGTGGCGGGAGTCGATCGACGATCGTGTCCACCTGCCCGGCGTCCAGTGGGGTGCCCGAGGCGACCTTCGTCTGCCCAGCGGGTCTCGTCGCGCGCCCGTCGCGCAGGGCGAGTCCGATCTGTTCGACCGTGCGGGGCTCCGTCGGCGGCGTGCCGTCCGTCGCGAGCGCACCCTGGTGCGACCGCGGCTGCTCCTGCTGGGTACCGACGACCGGATCGCCGACCGAGCTGGAGCTCGAGGTGACGGCGATGCCGACGACCAGGGTGGTGAGCGCTGTCAGAGCGCCGGCCGTGATCCCGAAGGTTCGGAGCCGACGGGAAATTCTGCTGCTGTCCATGTGCCTGGCCTCCGGGTGCGATGCGCGGCTGTCGGCTGCTGGACGTCGTCACCTCCGGCATCGGTTGCAGGCTGGTCGAGAAACTTCTGTGAGCGCTGGGTTCGGCGGCTGCAGAACAGTTCCAGTGGTTCGCCACCCGCCGGGCCGTGGCGCAGCGCTGGAGCCGTTCTGCAGAGCAGGGCCATCGCTCGAGGTGGAGGTCGGCGGGCCCGGAACGCAGAACTCCCGCCGGTCCTGGTGGACGGGCGGGAGATCTGGTGGTGGTGGGCGATACTGGGATTGAACCAGTGACCTCTTCCGTGTCAGGGAAGCGCTCTCCCGCTGAGCTAATCACCCGGGAACTGATCCGGCGAGCGGACCTCGAGGTGGGAACGGGATTCGAACCCGTGTACACGGCTTTGCAGGCCGTTGCCTATCCTCTCGGCCATCCCACCGAGTTGAAACCCCAACTCGTGCTGAGGGAATCATCGAGCGGACGACGGGATTCGAACCCGCGACCCTCACCTTGGCAAGGTGATGCGCTACCAACTGCGCCACGTCCGCACGCCACACAGGTTTGACCCCGTGGTGCTCCGCAACTCTAGCGGAGGCTTGTTCGGTGTTCCAAACCGGCTCGTCCAGCGTGGGCGCCGCGGATCAGCCCAGCCTGCATCACGTCGCCCGCAGGTACCGGTGCGGCCTACGACTGCGAGGAGCGCGGGAGCTCGACCTGCAAGATCTCGGCGAGCGCGTCGTCCAGGCAGTAGAACTCGTCCTCGAAGCCCAGCGGGACCAACTGCTGCATCTCGACGGCGAACTCGTACATTGCGGCCGGGTCGGCCAGCAGCACCGCGCCGCCGTCCGGCGAATCGAGCTCGATGACGATGGCGTCCGAGATCGGGTACAGCTGCACGTCGGCCAGACCTGCGGGGGCGTGGACACCCTGGATGATCAGCTCGCGAGCGATGACCCACTCGACTGCGGAACCGTCTTCCAGGCTCAGCGTCATGTGGACCCCGAACGGCTCATCCGTGCGGTACTCGAACCGAGCCCGCACCAGCGGTCGGTCACCTTCCACCAGCAGCGCCATGGTTGTCTCCATCGCAGTGCTGATCTGACCCACCTGTGAACCCGACATGCTTCCCTCCAGGGAATCGCCGATCCGTCCGGACCTCGGCCTTCAAGGCCTTCGTGGCTAGGGACGAGAACAGCAGGTACTCGTCACGCAACTCCCGCCAACATCACCCATTCAGCGCGGCGAGTCGGGTTGCAGCACGTTCTGTGATTGCCCGAAGCGTCCGGCATGCGGCCAAAAGGGTGACCTGAGCGGCGCCTGGCGGTGAGTGGTCGCCGGGACCAAGCAGTCCCGCCCATCAGGTAAAGTTGCCGTGCACGCCGATGCAGTCGATCGGCAGGCCGTCCCGGGCGTTTAGCTCAGCGGGAGAGCGCTTCGTTCACACCGAAGAGGTCACTGGTTCGATCCCAGTATCGCCCACACACAGAACCCCCGATCCGTCTGCGGATCGGGGGTTTCTTCTGTCCACGAGACGTGTGCAGCTGTTCATCGTGGCGGAACCGGGACCGTAGAGTCTGCGCGTGACCAAGGTCGATCGCTGGGAGAGACGCTCCGAGATCCCGCTGTTGTTGCTGGGGTGTTCCTGGGAGCCCTGGCGATCCTCGACGTCGAGCAGCTGGCCCCCGACGCCAACATCCGGTCGTTCGGAGACGCACTGTGGTGGGCCTCCACGACCGTGACCACCGTCGGCTACGGCGACCGCTTTCCGGTGACGACGCAGGGACGGTTCGTCGCCGTCGGGCTCATGCTCGTGGGTCTGGCCGTCGTCGGCGTGATCACCGCATCGGTGGCGGCGTGGCTGATCGAGAACGTCGAGCGCGAGGATCCGGCGTCGTCCTGAGTCGGGAAACACCGGCGGGCTTCGCGCTCAGAGCCGCTCGCGGGCCAGCACCTTGCGGTGCACGCGGCGCTCGACGACGAAGCTCAGGACGGGGATGACGCCGGCGACCAGCACGCCGAGCAGACCCTTGATGCTCCAGCGCTCGCGGTAGCTCAGATCGAAGGCCAGCAACACATAGGCGATGTAGAGCACGCCGTGGATCGGGCCCCAGATCATCGTGGGGCCACCGATGTCGAAGCCGTACTTCAGGATCATCGTGACGACCAGGATCAGCAGCCCGACGCCGACCACGAACGCCGAGATCCGGTAGCGCTGCAAGGCAGCTGCAGTCTTCGGGGGGAGTGTGGCGGCGGCGTTCCCCGTCGATCCGGCCACGCGGTCAGCCTGCACGTCTGCGGTCCTCCTCGGCGAGGGCGGCCAGTGCCCGGTTGTAGGCGGCCAGCTCCGGATCGGAGTCCTCATCAGCTTCCTCGACCGTACCGACGAACCACCCTTCCCGGTCGGCGTCGTCGGTGGGTTCGATCACGTCCGGCTCGTCGGCGCTCGGGAGCGGGGCGGTGTCCGGCGCAGCGGACGCCTGCAGCGCCAGGAGCTCGGCACGATCAGCGCGGTCGGTCTCTTCCTGCTCCGACATCAGCGCCAGATCCTCGTCCAGCTCGCGGTCGTCCTCGGCCTCGCGACTCGCCTCCAACGACAGGAATCGCCACCACATGTAGATGAAGGACGCTCCGAACGCCGGCCAGAGGATGGCGTAGGCGAAGTTCTGCAGGGTGCCATCGGCCTCCCGGGTGCGGTCCCACTGCCACCAGCCCAGACGCAGGCAGACCAGCACGGCCACCACGACGAGCAGGTGGCCGGGCAGCCATTTCACCTTGAAGATCGAGCCAGTTCCCACACCAGCGAAACTAGCATCGCGCGGCGGTCCCACCACCGCAGCGCACAGCGTCCCTGCTGCCGAGGGCCGCCGCACTGACCGCGGTCCGCCCGGTGTGGATTCCCGCCAGGTCGTCGACCGTATCCACGTCCCTCCGCAGCCAGTGTTCCACCGGCAGCACGATCTCCCGCGCTCCTCCGGTCAGGTGACGGCGGAACGAATCGGGCCCGTACTCCGGGTCGAGATCGGCAGCCCACAGAGCCGCGAGCAGGGTGGTGCCGACCCCGTCGGCATCCGGTACCACGCTCACCGGAGCAGTCAGGTGTTCCAGCACCTCGTCCAACTCTTCGGCTCGCAGGCCAGGAAGGTCGCCCGGCAGCACCGCGGCAGCACCGCGGACCCCTGCGAGCCCGTCGCGGATGGAACCGTTCAACGTGGTCGCCGACGACGGGACCACCCACACCTTCTCCCGCCCCTGCGGCAGCTCGTCGATCCAGCCGAGCGTCCCGGCTCCGTCGGTGACGATGATCACCCGATCCACCCGCCGCGCAGCGGCGACCGCAGAGACCGTGTCGAACGCCAGCGCAGCGGCGATCTCCGCCCGAGCTGCCGGATCGACGGCAATGCGCGACTTACCGCGGTCGGGCGCCTTGATCGGGATCACCACCGACCACGGGGGGCCGGCAGCACCCGGCCGCGGGGTCCGTTCACTCATCGGCGAGCCGCTGCCGCTGGACCTCGATGTCGTAGTTCGCGTCCGGATACGTCGGATCGAGACCGACCAGCGTCTCGTGCAGCAGCGCCGCCACCGCCCAGTTCCGGTACCACTTCTTGTCCGACGGGATGATGAACCACGGTGCGGCCACGGTCGAGCACCGACGCAGCACGTCAACATAGGCGGCCTGGTAGTCGTCCCAGTAGCCGCGCTCGTCGATGTCGGCCGGGTTGAACTTCCAGAACTTGGTCTCATCATCCAGCCGCGCGAGCAGACGCTCCCGCTGGACGTCCTTGGACACGTGCAGGAAGCACTTGATCAGCGTCACCCCCGACCGCGCCAGCCGACGCTCGAAGTCGTTGATCTGGGCGAATCGCTTGCCCCACTCGGCTTTCGGGACGATGTCGTGCACCCGCACCACCAGTACGTCCTCGTACTGGGATCGGTTGAACACCCCGATCTGCCCCGCCTGCGGGACGCCCTTCTCGATCCGCCAGAGGAAATCGTGCGCCAACTCCTCGGCGGTCGGCTTCTTGAACGACGAGATCCGGATCTCACCAGGGTTCAGCTGACCCACCACGTGCCGGATGACGCCGTCCTTGCCTGCGGTGTCCATTCCCTGCAGCAGCACCAGCACCGATCGACGACTGCCGACCATGCTCTGCGCGAACAGCTTCTCCTGCAGCTCGGCGAGCGGACCGGCCAGGTCCTGCATCGCCTCTGCGGCGTCCTTCTTGTTCTTCGGCCCGACGGGAGCGGGCAGGGTGGACACCTCGCCGAGCGAGCGGAGTCCGGACGGCGCCCGCAGGACCGAGGCAACCGAGTGCTCATCCCCGGTCCCGTCGGCCGCCAACTCGACGACGTTGGGCGGCACCTCCTCGACCGAGGGCGGCGCACTCTTCGTCAGGGCCTTCGAGGACCGGCCCTTCTTCGGGCCGGATGTCTTCGTGTCCTGCTTCTTGCCTGCCATGCAGTGACTGTGGCACGAAACCGTCACTCCGACCAGTACGGCCGGGTTCGACCGTCGCGGCCGCTATGGGCACAACGAATATGGGCTGGCTCCGGCTGTTCTGCAATGAACTGTGCCCGTCAGGGCCTCAGCGCCTGCTGTTTGCTGCGCCGCCCGGTCACTAGGCTCGATACGTCGACCATCGATCGGCGCCGTCCTCCCTCGGACCGTGCGCGCCGATCAACAGAAAGAGGTACGTGTGAGCACCACCGAACGTCCGACCGAACACCTTCCCAGCGCCCGCGCGCTGGAACTGCTCGAGCTCGACGAGACGTGGTGCGCCCACAACTACCACCCGCTACCGGTGGTCATCGCCGAAGCGTCCGGCGCCTGGGTGACGGATGTCGACGGGCGTCGCTACCTCGACATGCTGGCCGGCTACTCCGCACTCAACTTCGGCCACAGTCATCCTGACCTGATCGCCGCTGCCACCGCCCAGCTCGGCCGGGTCACCCTCACCTCCCGGGCGTTCCACCATGACCAGCTCGGTGCGTTCTGCCAGGAGCTCGCCGCCCTGACCGGTACCGAGATGGTCCTGCCGATGAACTCCGGCGCCGAGGCCGTCGAGTCGGCCCTGAAGGTGGCGCGCAAGTGGGCGTACCAGGTCAAGGGGATCGCCGAGAACCGCGCCAGGATCATCACCGCCGGCGGCAACTTCCACGGCCGGACCATCTCGATCGTCTCCTTCTCCGACGACCCGGTCGCCACCGCGGACTACGGCCCGTACACCCCGGGCTTCGACTCGGTGAAGTACGGCGATGCGGAGGCCCTCGAAGCCGCGATCACTCCGGACACCGCTGCCATCCTGTTGGAACCCATCCAGGGTGAGGCCGGGGTCGTGGTCCCGCCCGCCGGCTACCTGGCCAGGGTCCGGGAACTGTGTGACGCCCATGACGTGCTGCTGATCGCCGACGAGATCCAGTCGGGGCTCGGCCGCACCGGGAAGCTGCTGGCACTGGACCACGAAGGTGTCCGCGCCGACCTGTACACCCTCGGCAAGGCCCTCGGCGGCGGCATCCTGCCGGTCTCCGCCGTGGTCGGCCGGCGCGACGTGCTCGGTGTCCTGAAGCCGGGCACCCACGGGTCGACGTTCGGCGGCAATCCCCTCGCCTGCGCCGTCGGCCGGGCCGTGGTCAAGTTGCTGGCCACCGGTGAGATGCAGAGGCGCGCAACAGAACTCGGCGAGCACCTGCATTCAAGGCTGGGTGAACTCGTCGGTCGCGGGGTGGCCGAGGTGCGGGGACGTGGGCTGTGGGCAGGCGTCCAGCTCGCCCCCGGTGGACCCTCGGGACGCTCGGTGTCCCAGGCCATGATGGCGCGCGGTGTGCTGATCAAGGAGACCCACGAGTCGACCCTGCGGTTCGCGCCGCCGTTGGTGATCACCGCCGACGAGATCGACCTCGCGGTCGGGCACCTGGCCGACGTCATCGGCGGCTGAACGACCCCCTCGTTCACCGTTACGGTCGTTCGCGGGCATCGCGGTTCACCGCCGCCTCGTCGGCGATCATGATGCAATGGCCGGGTGCTGCTGCTCCTGACCGATCCCGGATCCGCGCCCGACCCCGCCTCCGAGACCGTCCGTGCGACAGCGGCCGGCACGACGGTCGACCTGACCGGGAAGCAGATCGACCCGGCCGACGAGGACCTGGTCGCAGCGGCGCTGGCCTGGCCGACGGACACCGACCGGATCACCGTGCGGGCCAACATGGTGGCCTCCCTGGACGGCGGCACGACGTTGGACGGCACCTCCGGTGGTCTCGGCTCCCCCGTCGACCAGCGACTGATCGGCATCCAACGTGACCTCGCCGACGTCATCCTGGTCGGCGCCGGCACCGTCATCTCCGAGGGCTACCCGGGCACGAAGAGCTATCCGCGGCGACTCGCCCGCCGCGAGCGCTGGGGACGCAGCGGCCTGCCCCGCTGGGTGATCGTGGCCTCGCGCCCGCTGCCCGCCGGGCTGAAGGCCGTCGTCGAGAGCGAGGTCCCCCCGCTGGTGCTGTCTCCCGATGACGTCGAGCATGCCGAGGGCGTCGAGGTGATCCGCACCGGATCGGACCTCGACCTGGCTGTGGGTCTCGCTCAGCTGGCGGAGCGCGGCGTCCGGCGCGTGCTGTGCGAGGGCGGACCGACCCTGCTCGGCCGCCTCGAGAGCCGCGCGCTGCTCGACGAGATCAGTCTCACCCTCTCGCCGACACTGCTCGGCGCGGGCGCTCCGGTACCGCTGCTCGGAGGGATGGAGCTCCGAGATCCGTCCCGCTGGTCGTTGGTGTCGCTCTTCGCCGATGGCGGCCACCTGTTCCCCCGGTACCGGCGTCGCAGATGAGGGCCGGCGTACCCCGGCGGTCGGCAGCCCTGGCAGTGGCCGCGCTGACGGTCCTCTCGGCCTGCTCGGTGGGTCCGTCGCGTCGTCCCGGGCTGGCGGTCGCCGGTTCGGTCGCGGCGCCCGTCACCGCCGCCACGGCCGCGCCCTCGACGCGCCCCTCCGGTCCCGGCGGCGCCGGCCAACAGGCGGACCCGGTGGACTGGCTGGACTGCCCGTCCTCGGTGGACCCGCCATCCGCCGGGCAGAGCTGGGAACTGCAGTGTGCCGAGGTGCAGGTGCCGATCGATCGGTCGGTACGCAACTCGGACACCGTGCCGGTGGCGATCTCGCGGGTGCGCGCAGCGTCGACCCCGCAGGATGCTCCCCCGTTGTTCGTGCTGCTCGGAGAACCCGGCGAGAACGGTCGTGACGACGTGGCGCGGGTGGCCGACACCCTCGACCCTGCGCTGCTCGCGCAGTACTCGATCGTCACCTTGGACGTCCGCGGCGCCGGTCGGCCGTGGGACGAGCTGCAGTGCCTCAGGGACCGCACCATCGCGAACCTGCTGGCCCCACCGCAGAGCGTCGCCGACGAGACATCGTCCGATCTGGTGGCAAGCATCTCCAAGGACGCCGTCTTCGACTGCGCCGACACCGCGCAGAACCTGATCACAGATGTCACCACGACGAACGTCGCGGACGACCTCGATGCGATCCGCGACGCCCTGGGCGTCGACACCGTCACGCTGTTCGGGCTGGGCTGGGGGGCGACCGTCGGCGCCGTCTACGTCGACCGCTATCCCGGACGGGTGCGGGCCGCCGTCCTGGACTCGCCGTCCGATGCCACCGCCACTGCTGCGGAACAGATCGGGGCCCGGGCGGTCGCGCTGGAGACGGCGCTGGACGCCTTCGCCGCCGACTGCGCCGCCGCCGCGGGGGGTTGCCCGCTGGGCGAAGATCCGAGGGCCGCCGTCGAACGGGTGGTCGACGAGCTCGGCGACACCGGGGACACCGGGGACGAGTTCTTCCTGACCGGCGGCAGCGTGCTGCTCGCCCTGACCGCGACCCTCGGTGACTCTGCACAGTGGCCGAGGTTGACCGAGGCGCTCCGCGCAGCCCAGCAGGGCGAGCTGGCGAAGGTGGAGGCCCTGGTCACCGCCACGATGTCCCGGGAGGACACCGGCGACCTGGCCCAGGCGCGGCTGGAGTACGCGTGCAACGACTCCTCCATCCGGCTGACCGCCGACACCATGCGCAGCAGCGCGGTGGCCGCGGTGCGGACCGCTCCGCTGTTCGGCCCGTTCGTCGCCGGTCAGCTCGGGCTGTGCTCGGCGTGGCCGACGGCGACGGCGGCGCTCGGCCGGCTCAGCGGGACCGGAGCACCCCCCGTGCTGGTCACCGGTTCGACCGCGGATCCGGTCAGCCCCTACGCGGGGGCACAGGCGATCGCCGGTCAGCTCAGCTCGGCGATCCTGGTGTCGTGGCAGTCGGGTCAGCACGGAGCGGTGACCGGCAGCAGTTGTGTCCGTGAGCTGGCTGTCGCCTACCTCACCACCGGTACCGCACCTGCCGACGGACGGCTCTGCCCGCCGTGACGCGGTGCAGTCCAGGGCTGCGGTCCGCGGGGCGGCGCCGCCGAACCGGTCGCGCGTACCGTGGAATGCATGACCGAGAGCACCACGACGCCCGATCCCCAGGCGAGCACCCGCGGTAACGACGAGTGGCGCGAGATCCTCGATCCCGCCGCGTACCACGTGCTGCGTGAGTCCGGCACCGAGCGCGCGTTCACCGGTGAGTACACCGATACCGAGACCGTCGGCGTGTACCACTGCCGTGCCTGCGGGAACGAGCTGTTCCGTTCGCAGACGAAGTTCCACTCGCACTGCGGGTGGCCGAGCTTCTACGCCCCCAGCTCGGACGACCACGTGGTTTTGATCAAGGACCGCACGATGGGCATGACGCGCATCGAGGTGCGCTGCGCGCACTGCGACTCCCACCTCGGGCACGTCTTCGAGGGCGAGGGCTACGGCACCCCGACCGACCAGCGCTACTGCATCAACTCGGTGGCGATGACCCTCGAGCCGACCGGTGACACCCCTACCGGCTGATCCCGTGCGGCCGCGTCGTCACCGACGTCACGGCCGCAGCAACGGCGCGCCACGGGGAGGGCTGTCGGACCGCGGTCGTACCCTCCCACCATGAGCGTCACCGCCACCACCACCTCCGAGTTCACCGCCGCAGTCGAGTCGCTGCGCGCGGTGACGACCCGGCGCGAGATCATGCTCGAATCCCTGCCGGCACCGGCGCGACTCGCGCCGAACTCCTTCGCACTGTCGGCGACCGTCACGGTCGGGGACGACGAGTGGGGGTCGGGCCGACTCGTACTCCTGCACGACCCTGAGGGTGTCGAGGCCTGGGACGGGACGCTGCGGATCGTGGTCTTCGCGACCTGCATCCTGGACGGCGCGATGGCGGGCGACCCGCTGCTGCCGGAAGTGGCCTGGAGCTGGCTGGTGGACGCATTGCAGGATGCCCCCCACACCGCGCTCGGTGGCACCGTCACGGCCACCAGATCGACCCGGTTCGGAGACATCACCGGTCCGGAGAACGCCGATGACCTCGAGATCCGGGCATCGTGGACCCCTCGGGACGCGAACCTCACCCATCACCTCGACGCCTATCTGGCCCTACTCGCGGCCGCGGCTGGTCTCCCTCCGGAGGGTGTTTCCCCCTTACGAGTGAATGATCGCTCGAATGACTACTGAATCTGTCACCCATCAAGGCGTGGATTGACGGCCCTCCTTGACCTGGCACCGCCAGATCAGTGAAACTGATCCGTATACGTGGTATCGATGGTCAGTTATTCACCGATAGTCAGGTTGAGCCAAGAACTACCAACTCGCGGAAGAGCGCATCAGCGCCCGTCCGCCGTGGAAGGAGTACCGGTGGAGACCACCACGATGCTGCCCTGGGGAAACTCCGGTCAGCCCGAGGGCGCCGGACGTACGGAGGCCGACCCGACCACTGGGCTGCGCCTCCCGCGGCCCCGTGCCGCGGCGCCCGAATCCGCTCCCTCCATGTCCACCGTCCGGGTGCTCGTCGCCGACCCCGATCCGGAGAGCCGACACGCCCTGCAGACGGCACTGACGACCTCGGGCGCCGACACGGTCGACGAGGCCTCCGACGAGCTCGAACTGACTCGCCGGGTGTCCGACGGGCGCGGCGGTGATCTGCTGTTGATCAGCCTGGCCTTCGGTGCTTCCACTGCTCCGCTGATCGCGTCCGCACGCGCCGACGGCTGGACTCGTGTCATCGCGCTGTCGCCTCAGGGCGAGATCGGCGCCGTCATCGACGCCGTGGGTGCTGGTGCACACGGCATCCTGCTGGGCCGTCGATCCGGCCCGCCCCCCGCTCACGTCCCCACCACCATCAACGATCTGTCCGCCCGCGAGATCGAGGTGCTGAACCTCGTGGCGGACGGTCGTTCGAACAAGTGGATCGGCGAGCAGCTCTCGCTGTCCGCGCTCACGGTCAAGAGCCACCTCGCCCGGATCGGCCGGAAGCTCGGAACCGGTGATCGCGCCCACATGGTCGCGCTGGCCCTCCGCGCCGGAGTCATCTCCTGAGCGGTGGTTCGACCGTTGTACCGTCGGGGGACGATGCATCCGTCGATCAGGGTGCGCTTCCCCTGCTCGCTCCGCGCACTGGATTCCGTGGTCCCCTCACCGATCGGGCGACGCTCGACGAATTGGCGGCGGCGCTCTCCGCCGGGACGGGCACCGTCGCGCTCGACACCGAGCGCGCCTCGGGCTTCCGGTACTCCCAGCGGGCGCAGCTGATCCAGCTCCGGCGGGACGATGTCGGCACCGTCCTGCTCGATCCCATCGCGCTGGGTGATCTGTCGGTGCTCACCGCCCCGCTCGCCCGGTTCGAGTGGGTTCTGCACGCTGCCAGCCAGGACCTGCCGTGCCTGGCCGAGGAGAATCTGCTGCCGGGATCCCTGTTCGACACCGAGCTCGCCGGACGCCTGGCCGGGCTTCCGCGGGTCGGTCTCGGGCCACTGGTCGAGAGTCAGCTCGGACTGTCGCTGAGCAAGGGCCATGGAGCGGACGACTGGTCGGTTCGACCACTGCCGGATTCGTGGTTGGTCTACGCGGCGATCGACGTCGAGGTGCTCGTCGAGCTGCAGGCCGTGCTGACGACCCTGCTCGAGGAGCAGGGCAAGCTCGAGTGGGCCCGCCAGGAGTTCGCGGCGCTGGCCGCCGGCGCCGCGGTGCCGGCGACGCCCAGACTCGATCCCTGGCGCCGCACCTCCGGCATCCACAAGATCAAGGACCGCCGGGTCCTGTCGATCGTCCGCGAGCTGTGGACGACCCGCGACCGGATCGCCCGCGAGCGGGATCTGGCTCCGCACCGGGTGCTGCCGGACACCGCGATCGTCGATGTCGCCGTCAACCAGCCGACTGCCCTTGCCGATCTGGTCGGACGCCCTGTCTTCCGCGGCCGGATGCAACGTCGGCAGGCGAACATCTGGTTCGAGGCTCTCACCCGGGCCCGCCGGTTGCCGGCCGCTGAGCTGCCGCCGGTCTCGCTGCGTCAGGACGGTCCGCCTCCCGCTTCCCGGTGGGCGACCAAGGATCCGGAGGCCCATCGCAGGCTCTCCGCAGCGCGCTCCGCCCTGGCCGAGCTGTCCGAAGAGGTCTCGACACCGGTGGAGAACCTGCTGTCCCCTGCCGTGCTGCGCGGAGCGCTGTGGGGTCCCCACGCAGCCCATGACGAGAGCACCCTGGCCGAGCAGCTGACGGCCGCCGGGGCTCGTCCGTGGCAGGTGGAGCTGACCGTGCCGCGGGTCATCGCCGCACTGGCCGACGCGGAGACTTCGGCCACAGCTTGATCCCCCGAGCAAGTTACTGGCGGGTAGCATCGGATCTGACGCGCTACGCCGCCCGATCGGGTGATTTGCGGCGCTCCACCGAACAGCAGGGAGGCTGGCGTGGCGGTTTCAGCGCAGGACCGGACCGGTTCATTGCACGACGTCGTTTTCGTCGAGGGGGTGCGCACGCCCTTCGGTCGAGCAGGGGACAAGGGTCAGTACGCGCAGACCCGCGGCGACGATCTGATGGTCAAGGTGATCCGGGAGCTGATGCGGCGCACGCCGCAGCTCCCCGCTGACCGGGTCGACGAGGTGGCGGTGGCCGCGGTCGCACAGACCGGCGACCAGGGACCCACCATCGGCCGCACCGCAGCGATCCTGGCCGGGCTCCCCCAGTCGGTACCCGGCTTCGCCATCGATCGGATGTGTGCCGGCGCGATGACGGCCGTCACCACCATGGCCTCCGGGATCGCCGTCGGAGCCTACGACGTCGCGATCGCCGGCGGTGTCGAGCACATGGGCCACCACCCGATGGGCGACGGCATGGATCCCAACCCGCGATTCGTCGCCGACCGGCTGGTCGATCCGCAGGCCCTGAACATGGGAAACACCGCCGAGAACCTGCACGACAAGTACCCGAGCATCACCAAGGACCGGGCTGACGCCTATGCCGTTGCCTCGCAGGAGAAGTACGCGAAGGCGTTGGCCGACGGCAACATCGCCCCCGACCTCGTCCCCGTCGCGACCCGCTCGAGCGACTCGTGGGGCCTCGCGACGACCGACGAACCGCCGCGACCCGGATCCAGCCTCGACGGCATGGCGAACCTCAAGACGCCGTTCCGTCCGCACGGCCGGGTGACGGCCGGTAACGCCTCGCCGCTGACCGACGGCGCCACCGGATGCCTGCTCGCGTCCTCCGCGGCCGCAACGGAACTGGGGCTGCCGGTGCGGATGCGGATGGTGTCCTTCGCCTTCGCCGGAGTCGCTCCCGAGACGATGGGCGAAGGCCCGATCCCGTCGACCGAGAAGGCCTTGGCCAAGGCTGGGCTGAGCATCGACGACATCGGACTGTTCGAGGTCAACGAGGCGTTCGCCGTCCAGGTGCTCACCTTCACCGAGCACTTCGGCATCGCCGACGACGATCCGCGGGTCAACCCCTACGGCGGCGCCATCGCCGTCGGCCACCCGCTCGCCTCCTCGGGCGTGCGGCTGATGCTGCAGTTGGCCCGGGAGTTCGAGCAGCACCCGGAGGTCCGCTACGGCCTCACCACGATGTGCGTCGGGCTGGGCATGGGCGGCTGCATCATCTGGGAGAACCCGCACTTCACCGACTCCGGGAGCGGCACCGCCGGCACCGGCACCAGCGAAGGAGCAGCGCAGTGATCGCCCCCACCACCCAGCGTCTGGAGATCCCGGGCGAGGTCGTCACCACCGCCACCACCCGGCTGTTCAGCGTGCCGGGGATCGACGGACAGGTCGCGCTGATCACCCTCGACAACGGCAAGGACCACACCCGGCCGACCACCTTCGGCCCGGCCGGGCTGTACAACCTCGATGCCGCGCTGGACGAGGCGTTCGCCGCGAAGCCGGCGGCCATCGCCGTCACCGGCAAACCGTTCGTCTTCCTGGCAGGGGCGGACCTGTCCGGGATCGGAGCGATCGCCAGTCGCGACGACGCCAAGGCGATCGGCCAGCTCGGACACCGGGTGTACAAGCGGCTGCACGACTCGCAGATCCCCACGTTCGCGTTCGTCAACGGTGCAGCGCTCGGCGGCGGGGTGGAGCTGGCCCTGAGCTGTCACTACCGGACGCTCGCGTCCAACGCGGCGATGATGGCGCTGCCGGAGTGCTTCCTGGGGATCCTGCCCGGCTGGGGCGGGACCCAACTGCTGCCGAAGCTGGTCGGACCCGAGAACGCCGTCACGATCATCATCGAGAACGCGCTGAACCAGAACCGGATGCTGAAGCCGAAGGACGCGGTCAAGCTCGGCGTCGTCGACGTCGTGCTCAATGCGGCCGACTACCTGGAACAGTCACTGGCCTGGATGGCGGGCGTCCTGAGCGGCTCGATCACGGTGCAGCGCAAGGAGTACAGCGAATCCGACTACGCCGATGCAGTGGCCCGCGGCCGGCAGATCGCCGACCTGCGGACCAAGGGCGCGACCACTGCTCCCTACCGTGCCCTCGACCTGATCGAGCTGTCGCGGACCGCCGATCTCACGGAGGGCTTCGCCGCCGAGGACGATGCGCTCGCCGACCTGATCACCTCGCAGCAGTTCCGGGCCGGGTTGTACTCCTTCAACCTCAACCAGAAGCGAGCCCGCAACCCGGTCGGCGCGCCCGATCCGGCGCTCGCCGGGAAGATCGGCAAGGTCGGGATCGTGGGTGCCGGTCTGATGGCCGGGCAGCTGGCGCTGCTGTTCGCCCGGCAGCTGAAGGTCCCGGTCGCGTTGACCGAGATCGACGCCGAGCGCCTCGAGAAGGGTGTCGCTGCGGTGCACGGCGAGATCGCCAAGCTGGCCGGCAAGGGCCGGATCTCCTCCGACGAGGCCAATCGGTTGACCGCGCTGGTGACCGGGTCGCTCGATTACTCGATCTTCGCCGACGCCGACTTCGTGATCGAGGCCGTGTTCGAGGAACTGGACGTCAAGAAGAAGGTCTTCGCCGAGCTGGAGCAGCACGTCTCGCCGGAATGCGTGATCGCCACCAACACCTCCTCGTTGTCGGTCTCGGCGATGGCGGCCGAGCTGCAGCACCCCGAGCGGGTGCTGGGCTTCCACTTCTTCAACCCGGTCGCGGTGATGCCGCTGTTGGAGATCGTCAAGGCCGAAAAGACCGACGACCGCACGCTGGCCACGGCGTTCGGGCTGGCGAAGAAGCTGAAGAAGGGCCCGATCCTGACGTCCGATGCCACCGGCTTCGTCGTCAACCGGTTGCTGCTGCGCTTCATGGGCGAGATCCTCGCTGCCATCGACGAGGGCACCCCACCCGAGATCGCCGACAAGGCACTGGATCCGCTGGGCCTGCCGATGACGCCGATCGTGCTGCTGCAGCTGGTCGGCCCGGCCGTCGCGCTGCACGTGCAGGAGACGCTGCACGGCTCCTGGCCCGATCGGTTCCCGATCTCGGGGAACCTGCGCCGCACCGTGCAGCACAAGGTCCGCGCGCTGGTCGCCTGGAACGCCGACGGCAGCCAGAGCCTGGATCCGGAGGTGGCGAAGCTCTGGACGATGGGCGACAACCCGTCGACTCTCGAGCAGGTGCGTGAACGCGCGCTCGCAGCGCTGGCGACCGAAGCCCGGTTGATGCTGGACGAAGGCGTGGTGGCGGACGCTGCCGACATCGACCTGGCGATGCTGACCGGTGCCGGGTGGCCGTTCTGGCTCGGCGGGATCACCCCCTACCTCGACCGCGAAGGCATTTCCGAGCGCATCACCGGCAAGCGCTTCCAGCCCGCCGGGGTGTCGACACTCCCGAGCTGAGCATTGCGCAGGCAGCTCCGGATGGTCGCAGTTGAGACCGGTCCGGAGCTGTCTGCGTGACTGATCAACGGTGGTTCGGCATGGAACCTCCGGGCTGTGACCTACCGTGCTGTGGTGACCCGCTTCGTCATCGACGCACCCACGCTGTTGCACGTGGTCGACCACGAGCTCGCGATCCATCCCGACCACCGGCTCGTCGCTCCGCAGGGCATCCGCCCGCAGGCCCTCACCCTGCTGCTGACTGCCGTCCGGAACGGCGAGCGCATCGAGGCCGATGCACTCGCCGCCCACGAGCGGCTGACGGAGCTGAAGATGCGGCTGCTCGGCGACCGGGTCTCGCGGCGGACTGCCTGGAAGCTCGCCCGCGCACAGCAGTGGGACAGCCTGCAGGACGCCGAGTACCTGGCGGTCACCCAGCTCCAGGCCGACGCGCTGATCACCGTCGACCCGGCGATGACGCGCAAGGCCCGCGGGATCGTCGAGCTGGCAGACATCGGAGCCCTCGCCGCAGCGGAAGGCTGAGCGGTGCAGCTCAGCCCTGCAGTGAGGTCTCCGAGGTGACGTCCTGCGCCCTGGAGACCTGCGCGGCGATCTCCCGCGCGATGGCCTGACCGGTCAATCCCTTGTCCTGCAACAGATCTCCGCGGGATCCCGGCTCGAGGAACTCCTGCGGCAGGGCGATCACCAGCACGTCGGCGCCGACCGGCAACGCGTCACGGATCGCAGACCCGACGCCACCGGAGCGACCGCCGTCCTCGACGGTCACCACCAGCGGGAACCCGGCGGCCAGCTCGACGAGTTCCGCAGACACCGGCAGCACCCAGCGCGGGTCGACGGCGGTCGCGGAGATCCCGTGGTCCGCCAACCGCTGCGCTGCCTCGACGCAGGCGGGTGCGAGAGCGCCGATCGACACGATCAGCACGTCGGCCGGCGGTCCCCCGACGGCGGACTCCTGACCGTCGGAGGTGGCCGGGGCGAGCTCGGCCAGCACATCGATCCCACCGTCGATCCGGCGCAGCGCCGGGAACGGCTCCGGGACAGATCCCTTGGGATAGCGCAGCAGTGTCGGCCCGTCGGACACGTCCAGCGCCTCCGCGAGCTCCTCGACGAGCGAGGGTTCGTCGCGCGGTGCGGCGACCTGCAGGCCGGGCACGATGCCGGCGAGCGAGAGATCCCACATGCCGTGGTGGCTGGGTCCGTCCTCCTGGGTGACGCCCGAGCGATCCAGCACCACCGTCACCGGGAGCTCGTGCAGCGCGCAATCCATCAGCAACTGGTCGAAGGCGCGGTTGAGGAACGTCGAGTAGACAGCCACCACCGGGTGCATCCCGCCCAGGGCCAACCCGGCCGCCGACGTCATGGCGTGCTGTTCGGCGATCCCCACGTCGAAGAAGCGCTGCGGGTGCGCCGCGGCGAACGCATCGAGTGCCAGCGGGCCGCTCATCGCCGCGGTGATCACGCAGACGTCGTCCCGCACCGCGCCGTGCTTGACGAGCTCACGACCGACGACCCCGCCGAGGCTGAGCGACGGCGGCGACAGCGGCCGACCGGTGATCGGATCGAAGGCCGGTGGTCCGTGCATGAGCTCGGCGGTGTCGGCGATCGCTGGGCCGTAGCCCTGACCCTTGTTGGTGATGCAGTGCACCAGCACCGGGCCGCGGAAGTTCCGCGCGCGACGGAGTGCGCGCTCCAGCGCTTGCGTGTCGTGACCGTCGACCGGCCCGAGGTACTTGATGCCGAGGTCCGCGAAAAGGGTCTGCGGGATGAACCAGTCGCGCACCGCGGACTTCAGTGCGTGCAGCACGTCGTACATCGGGCCGCCGATCACCGGCGCCTTCGGCAGCGTCTGCCTGACCTGGTCGAGCATCCGCTCGTACCCGGGCTTGAGCCGCAGGTCGGCCAGGCGCTCGGCCATCCCACCGGCCGTCGGGGCATAGGAGCGGCCGTTGTCGTTGAACACGATGACCACCGGGCGGTTCTTCCCCGCGGCGACATTGTTGAGCGCCTCCCAGGCCATCCCGCCGGTCATCGCCCCGTCGCCGATCACCGCGACCGGAGTGCGGCCCGTCTCACCCTTCGCCGCGAAGGCCTTGGCCAGACCGTCGGCGTAGCTGATCGCCGTCGAGGCGTGCGAGTTCTCCACCCAGTCGTGTTCGGACTCGGCGCGGCTGGGGTACCCGGACAGCCCGCCTCGGGTCCGCAACGAGTCGAAACGGTCGGCCCGACCGGTGATGATCTTGTGCACGTAACTCTGGTGACCGGTGTCGAAGACGATCGGGTCGGCCGGCGAGTCGAACGTGCGGTGCAGAGCCAACGTGAGCTCCACGACACCGAGGTTGGGGCCGAGGTGTCCCCCGCTGCGGGACACCTTGTCCACCAGGAAGGTCCGGATCTCACCGGCCAGCTCCTCGACCTGCTCAGGGCGCAGCGAACGCAGCGCGGCGGGCGAGGTGATGCGGTCGATCAACGTCACGGATGCTCCTGTCGGTCAGCGCACTCGACTGTACCCGCGCAGGCCTGGCCCGAAGCAGCCCGGACTGCCCTCCTAGAGTGGTGTTCATGCCCGCATCGCCGCTGGAGCGCGCCACCTCCCGTCCCGCTGCCGCCTCGCACCGTGGCGCGTCCCGCGCGGCGCCGGAGAACACCATGGAGGCCTTCCGGATCGCCTGGGATGCCGGGGTGCCGTGGACCGAGACCGACACCCAGCCGAGCATCGACGACGTGCCGGTGCTGATCCACGACGACGACGTGGACCGCACCACCGACGGCACCGGGGCCGTGCGTGACTTCCGGGCGCTGGATCTGCGCGCGCTGGACGCGGGAGGCTGGTTCGGGCCGGCGTTCGCCGGTGCCAGGGTGCCGGAGCTGCAGGAGTTCCTGCAGGCCATGCCTGCCGACCACCGGGTGTTCCTGGAGATCAAGGGACCGCACACTCCCGAGCAGATCGTCGCCACCCTCGACGTGGTGCGCGCCGCCGGGGTGGACGAGCGGGTGTTCGTGCAGTCGTTCGAGCGCGACGCGCTGGCCGCGGTCCAGCAGATCCAGCCCGGTCGACCGGTCGGCCTGCTCACCGCCGAGTGGGACGACGACCCGGTCGCGGCCTGCCGCGCACTCGGTGCCGTGAGCTACCACCCGCACCACCGGCTGCTGCTGAGCCAGCCGGATTCGGCCGCCGAGGTCGCCGCGCTGCACGACGCGGGGATGACGGTCGCCGTCTGGACCGCCGATGAGCGCTCGGATTGGGACGCCCTTGCCGCGATCGGGGTCGACGCGATCATGTCGAACGAGCCCGTGGCGCTACTGGAGTGGACCCGCGAGGGCTGATCCTCCAGTGATCGAGCGACCGAGGAACGGGGGAGACGAGATCCCGTCGTCCGGACCGGTCTCGACTCGTTCCTCGCTCGACCACCGGAAGTACGCCGATCGAGCGAACGCAGTGAGTCGAGATCCCGTCAACGCGCGATCAGGCCGGCAGGAACCGCGCCACGCACTCGACGTGGTGGGTCTGCGGGAAGCAGTCGAAGGCGCGGAGGGTGTCGAGTGAGTACCCGTGCTCGGCCAGGATCGCGGTGTCCCGCGCCAGCGCCGCAGGATCGCAGGCGACATAGACGATCGCCGCGGGGGCGCGGGCCGTCATCGCCGCGCAGACCTGGCGGCCGGCCCCGGACCGCGGTGGATCCAGGACGATCACGTCCACCGTCCCGCCGAGCGGACCGTCGAGGTCCTCGCACAGCTGCTCGACCCGCTCGGTGACGCCGACGATCTGCGCGAGCCCGTCCAGGTTCGACAGCGCCAGAGCCGTGGCCGGCGCATCGTTCTCCACTGTCACCACGGTCCCGCTCGGGCCGACCCGATCGGCCAGCACAGCACCGAAGAGTCCCACTCCCCCGTACAGGTCCCAGGCGACCCCACCCGGCGCCAGGAACCCGGTCACCGCATCGTCGACAGCGGCGGCCAGGGTCTCGGCAGCAGCGGGATGGACCTGCCAGAATCCATCCCCACGCACCTGGAAGTCATGTCCCGCAGCATGTTCGGTGATCGTCGGCACGTCGTCGTGCTTCCACAGCACCAGCGGAGCCGTGCCGGTTGCCACCAGGTTCACTTCCGGCAGCTTCACCCCGCCGCGGTCGCGACCGCGGGTGGCCCCCTGAGCGCGCTCGAGCGCCACCTCCGGCGGAACCCCCGATGCCGCAGCAGTTTCCGAGATGCCAGGCGCGGCAATCTCGCACGGAGCGCTGCTGCTCACCGCGACGACGTCATGCGAACGGGCGGCCCGCGGGCCGATCCGGCCGGCCGCATCCAGCCCCCAGCGCACCCGGGTCCGCCAGCCGAATCCGTCACCGGTGCCGGGCAGTTCCTCCACCTCGACATCGACGTCCAGCCCGGCGAGCCGCCGGAGTTGTTCGGCCACCACGGCCGCCTTCAGCTCACGCTGTCGCTGCAGTGTCGCGTGCTGGAAGTCGCATCCGCCGCAGCCGCCCGGACCGAAATGCCTGCAGCGCGGGGTGATCCGCTCGGCGTCAGCGCGGTCGATGCGGATGGCGTCCGCCCGCAGGAAACCACTGTGCCGGGTGTCGGTCAGTCGGACGAGCGCCCGTTCGCCGGGCAGCGCATGACGGACGAAGACCACCCGTCCTTCCCAGCGGGCGACGCAGTGTCCGCCGTGGGCAACGGGCCCGATGTCCACCACGAACTCGTCACCGACCCGTGGCCGCTCCGGATCCGGCGTCGCAACGGGAGTCTCGGGAGAGGGTCCCGCTGCGCTCACCCGAGGTCCTTGCGTCCCGTCTGGTGCAACGGCACCTCCATCGGGACGTCGCGCATCCGCCGCTGCACTGCCTCGGTCGAGCTCATCTGCCATGGCACGCTGGTCACCATGATGCCCGGGGTGAACAACAACCTGGTCTTGAGTCGCAGCGCGGACTGGTTGTGCAGCAACTGTTCCCACCAGTGACCAACCACGTACTCGGGGATGAACACGGTGATCAGGTCACGCGGGGAGTCCTTCCGGACCCGGCGCACGTAGTCGATGATCGGCTTGGTGATCTCGCGGAACGGCGAGTCGATCACCTTGAGCGACACCGGGATCTGCCGGTCCTCCCACTCCCTGGCGACCTTCGCGGTCTCCTCGGGATCGACGTTGACCATCACTGCTTCAAGGGTGTCGGCCCGGATCGCCCTGGCGTAGGCCAGCGCCCGCATCGTGGGCAGGTGCAGTTTGGAGACCAGCACGATGCCGTGGATCCGGCTGGGCAGCACCATGTCGTCCTCGTCGGCGGCGAGCTCCCGCGACACCCGGTCGTAGTGCCGCCGGATGGCCTTCATGGTGGCGAACAGGATGCCCATGGCCAGGATCGCGATCCAGGCGCCGGCCAGGAACTTCGTCACCAGCACGATCATCAGCACCACGGACGTGAACGTCAGGCCGATCGCGTTGATCGTCTGGCTCCGGCGCATCTGGCGGCGGCGTTTCTCGTCGGTGGTCTTGGCGAGCTCGCGGTTCCAGTGCTTGATCATCCCGGCCTGCGAGAGGGTGAAGGAGACGAACACCCCCACGATGTAGAGCTGGATCAGCGCGGTCACGTTGGCCTGGAAGGCGATCACCAGGATGAGCGCGATCACTGCGAGGAAGACGATGCCGTTGGAGAACGCCAGCCGGTCGCCGCGGGTCCGCAGCTGGCGGGGCAGGTAGCTGTCCTGCGCGAGGATCGAGGCGAGCACCGGGAACCCGTTGAACGCGGTGTTGCAGGCCAGGATCAGGATCAGGCCGGTGGCGATGGAGACGACGTAGAAGGCGATCGGGAAGCCGGAGAACACCGTCTGCGCGACCTGCGCGATCAGCGTCTTCTGGTAGTACCCCTCGGGTGCGCCGATCAGCAGGCCGCCCTGCTCGACGATGTGCACGTCGGTCACCAGGGCCAGGAACACCAGCCCACCGAACATGGTGACGGCGATCAGCCCCATCAGGGCCAGGGTGGTGGCGGCGTTCTTGGACTTCGGCTTCTTGAACGCCGGCACCCCGTTGGAGATCGCCTCGACACCGGTGAGCGCTGCCGATCCGGACGAGAAGGACCGCATCAGCAGGAAGATCAACGCCAGGCCCGACAGCGAGTGCGTCACCGGGATCTGGAAATCAGCGCTCTCGGCCCGCATCTCGCTGCCGAAGACGTACCGGCCGATGCCGGTACCGATCATGACCACCATCGACACCACGAACAGGTACACCGGGATGGCGAAGGCCAGCCCGGATTCCCGGACACCGCGGAGGTTCGCGGTGCCCACCAGGGCGATGATGATGATGGAGAACAGCACCGGGTGATCGCCGACGACCTTCACGGCGGAGCCGATGTTGGCCACCCCGGAAGCCGTCGAGACGGCAACGGTCAGGATGTAGTCGACCGACAGAGCGCTGGCCACCAGCAGGCCCGCGGTCGGCCCGAGGTTGGTGGTGGCCACCTCGTAGTCGCCGCCACCGCTGGGGTAGGCGTGCACGTTCTGTCGGTAGGACGCGACGACCACGAGCATGACGAGACAGACCAGGATGGCCAGCCAGGGCGCGAACACATAGGCGGCGACGCCGGCGACGGCCAGTGTCGCGAAGACTTCCTGGGGTGCGTAGGCAACGCTGGACATCGCGTCGGAGGCGAACACCGGCAGGGCGATCCGCTTCGGCAGCAGCGTGTTCGCGAGCTTGTCACTCCGGAACGGCCGACCGACGAGCAGCCGCTTGGCCACAAAGGTCATCTTGGACACCGCTCACCTCCCACCGGCGGAAGGATACGCACACCCGGTGACGGCCGGACACCGCAGGCACCCGTGACGCTAGGGTGCACGGGTGCACATCGTCATCATGGGCTGCGGCCGGGTCGGCTCGGCTCTTGCCAAGGCTCTCCACCGTGCCGGTCATTCCGTGGCGATCATCGACCGCGACGAAACCGCCTTCCGCCGCTTGGGCGTGGACTTCTCCGGCCAGCAGGTCCTGGGTATGGGCTTCGACCGCGACACCCTGATGCGCGCCAGGATCCGTGAAGCGCATGCCTTCGCCGCGGTGTCCTCCGGCGACAACTCGAACATCATCGCCGCCAGGGTCGCCCGCGAGCAGTTCGGCGTCGACAACGTGGTGGCCCGCATCTACGACGCGAAACGCGCTCAGGTCTACGAGCGGCTCGGCATCCCCACCGTCGCCACCGTTCCGTGGACGACGGACAGGTTGCTGCGGGCGATCCTGCCCGACGGGCTGATCTCGGAATGGCGTGACCCGTCCGGCACCGGAACCATCGTCAACCTGCCGTACCACCAGGCCTGGGCCGGCCGGCCGCTGCGGGAACTCGAGGAGCTCTGCACCGTGCGGGTGGCGTTCGTCATCCGGTACGGCAGTTGTCTGCTGCCGACCGCAGACACCATCGTCCAGGAGGGTGACCTGGTGTACGCCGGCGCCGTCGCCGGCAAGGTCAAGTCGGTCGCCGAGGCCGCTGCGGCCTCACCGGAGGAGGAGCACTGATGCGTGTTGCCATCGCAGGTGCCGGATCCGTAGGTCGGTCCATCGGGGCGGAGCTGGTCGAGAACGGCCACCAGGTGATGCTGATCGACCGCAGCCCCGAGGCGATGAAGCCGGAGCGCATCCCGAACGCCGAATGGGTGCTCGCCGATGCCTGTGAGGTGTCCTCCCTCGAGGACGCAGGGCTGCAGACCTGCGACGTGGTGATCGCCTGCACCGGCGATGACAAGGTCAACCTGGTGCTGTCGCTGCTGGCGAAGACCGAGTTCGCCGTCAACCGTGTCGTCGGCAGAGTGAACGACCCCCGCAACGAATGGCTGTTCACCGATGCCTGGGGGGTTGACGTCGCTGTCTCGACCCCGCGCATCCTGGCCGCCCTCGTCGAGGAGGCGGTGACCGTCGGCGACCTGGTGCGACTGTTCACCCTGCGCCAGGGTCAGGCCAACCTGGTCGAGGTCACGCTGCCGCCGAACACCGCGATGGCCGGCCGGCCGGTGCGCGACCTCAACCTCCCGCGGGACGCCGCCCTGGTGACGATCCTGCGCGGCGGGCGCGTCATCGTGCCGTCCCCGGACGAGCCGATCGAGCCGGGTGACGAGCTGCTGTTCGTGGCGTCCCCGGAGGTCGAGGACCTGGTCCGCCGCGCGGTCAGCTGACACCCCCGCCCCCCGGCAGAGGAAGACATGACCCAGACGACACAGCAACAGTCGCCCGCCGAGGAGTACCGCTCGGAACTGGTCGGCTTCTGCTACCGCTTCCTCGGCTCGTGGTCGGAGGCCGAGGACGCCGTCCAGGAGACGATGCTGCGGGCCTGGCAGCGAGCCGACACCTTCGAGGGTCGATCGTCCCTGCGCACCTGGGTGTACCGCATCGCCACCAACATCTGCCTGGACCTGGCCAAAGCTCCCCAGCGCCGCGCGCTGCCGGTGGATCTGACATCCGCCGGTCAGGCGCCGGACGACCCGTCGGCTCTGCGAACGCTGCCGGAGAGCACCTGGGTCTCACCGTTCGCCGACCACCGGCTGCCGACCCCCGCAGACCCGGCCACCGTCGCCGAACAGCGCGAATCGGTGCGGCTCGCCTTCATCGCCGCCCTGCAGACGCTGCCACCGAAGCAGCGCGCAGTGCTGATCCTGCGAGACGTGCTCGGCTGGTCGGCCGCCGAGTGCGCCGAGCTGCTCGGGCTCAGCGTGGCGTCGGTGAACTCGGCGCTGGCCAGGTCTCGGGCCTCGTGCGCTGCTGCGGACCGGACCAGGGCGCTGCCGACGCCGACCGAGGAGGCCGATCTCCGCCTGCTCAGCTCCTACCTGGCGGCCTTCGAGCGGTACGACATCGAAGCGCTGGTGGCGCTGCTGACCCAGGACGCGGAGTTCTCGATGCCGCCCTATTCGCTGTGGATGCAGGGCACGGACGCGATCCGCGCCTGGTGGGACGGCCCCGGCCGGATCTGCGAGGGATCCCGCTGTCTCGTCACCCGGGCCAATGGCCGACCGGCGATGGCCGTGTACCACGCTGTGGCCACCGATCGCTGGTTGCCGTTCGCCATCCACGTGCTGGACGTCCGCGACGGTGCCATCAGCGCGATCACCCACTTCATGGACACCACGGCCTTCGCCCAGTTCGGCCTGCCTCCGGAGCTCCGCAGCGAGTGACGGGAGAACCATCTCGGCCGGCACCGATCAGTTCCGGCGATCCGCGTCGTCAACCTCCCTGACAGCATCGCCCGCCCCGAGAGGACACACCATGAGCCGCACCGTCAACGCCCACCTGTTCGCCAGCATCAACGGCATCGTCGAGGACCCCAATCTGTGGCAGTTCGACGCCTTCGGTGCCGAGGAGGGCGCTTTCATGGGCAGCTCGCTCGCCGAGGTCACCGACGTCGTGATGGGCGCCGAACTGTGGCGTCAGTGGTCAGGTTTCTGGGCCGACAACAACGACGACTTCGGGGCCTTCATCAACCCGGTCCGCAAGCACGTCATCGGTACCTCGCTCGCGGACCAGGCCGCTGACGGTGGCCTCGGCTGGAACTCGACGCTGGTGACCGGCGATCCGATCGAGTACGTCACCGCGCTGAAGGACAACGGCGAAGCCGGCCGGATCGCGGTGGTCGGCGGGATCACCACCACCCGCTCGCTGTTCGTCGGTGGCGTCATCGACGCGCTGACTCTCACCGTGCACCCGGTGGCCGCCGGCGCGGGCCGTCGACTGTTCGACGAGTCGGTACCGACCACCCGGCTGCGCCTGCTGGACAGCCAGATCACCTCGACGGGCAACGCGATGCTGACGTACGGCCTGCGTCCGACCGACTGAGGTCGGCTGGCGTCCGGGCTACTCGGAGCCGCGCTCCGCCTGCTTCGCGGCTGCCTTGCGTTCCTGCTGCTCGGCGGCGATCCGGTAGCGCTCCTTGAAGGTGAGCGGCGCGCTCTTGGGCTGGGTCGCTCGCTTGTGCTTGACCTCGTTCCACTGCTCCCGCAGGCTCTTGCCGGAGCCGGCGGTCACGATCAGGACCGTCCCGATGATCACCAGGACGAACAGCGGGTAGCCCATCGCGATCCGAGCGAACGCGAGCCAGCCGACCTGGTCGGAGTCGTACAGCCAGCGCTGGACGACGAATCGCGCAACGCACACCAGCACCCAGAGCGCCGTCGCGTAGTCGTAGCGCCGCACCATCTTCCGGTCCTGCCGCCAGGCATTGCCGCGGCCGTTCAGGTTCTCCCAGATGAGTCCGATCAGCGGCCACCGGACGAGGATCGAGATCAACAGCACCACGCCGTACACGACGAACATCCAGATGCCGAAGGCGAAGAAACCCTTGGCCTCCCCGGACCGGCCGGCGATGAAGGCGGCGATCCCGACGCCGAACAGGCCGCCGACGGCTTGACTGATCGGTTCGTGCCGGATCAACCGGATGACGGCGATGAGCACGCCGGCCGCCAGGGCACCGATGATGGCCGGGGTCAGTCCAGCGATCGCGTTGATGATGACGAACGTGATCACCGGTACGGCGGAGTCGATCATCCCGCCGATGCCGCCCATCTGTTCCCAGGCGGATGGCATGCGCACGGCGCTGTCAGCCTCGCCCGGTGGGCCGGCCGCCGATGCGCTGGTACCGGCCGGTGCAGCGACGTGCTGGGGATCGGCCTGCGGCGGAACCGCGGAAAACCTGTCCGTGCGGGCCTCGTCCGGGCCAGGACCGTCGGGCGCGCTCACTGACTGGACGGGAGGAGCTCGTATTCCGGGTTGTACATGACCTTCTCGCCGCCGCGGAAGCCGATCCGGCCACGCACCTTGATGGTGCGGCCGGGCTCGACGCCGCGGATCGAGCGTCGGCCGACCCAGATGAGCTGGACGGCATCGGTGCCGTCGTACAGCTCGGCGGTCAGCGACTGGAGTGCATCAGCCGGCCGCAGGTCGACGCACCGCAGCCGACCGAGCAGGGCGACCTTCTCGCCCTGGCGGCAGGAGCCGGCAGCGCAGGCCTCCGGGTTCGCGGCCACTTCCGAGCTCAACGTCTCGGCCTCGACCTCGTCGGGGTCCGTGGTCAGGCGCTTGAACCAGGAACCCATCTTCGTCGTCACTGTGCTCACGCCCCCACGGTAATCCAGATCGGCCGCTCCGGTGGTCCGGACGGGACACGCTCGCGCCCGAACCACCTTCGCGCACTGCTCAGGCGCAGTCGACGCAGACCATCCGGCCGCCCTTGTCGGACGACAGGCGGCTGCGATGCTGCACCAGGAAACACACCGAACAGGTGAACTCGTCAGCCTGCTTCGGAATCACCTTGACGGTGAGTTCTTCGCCAGAGAGGTCGGCGCCGGGCAGTTCGAACGACTCGGCGGTATCACCTTCGTCCACGTCCACCACCGAGGACTGAGCCTCGTTGCGTCGGGCCTTCAGCTCCTCGAGCGAATCCTCACCGACCTCGTCCGACTCGTTGCGACGCGGTGCGTCGTAATCGGTTGCCATCGGTCCTTACCCACTTCCATCTCGTCTACGTTCCTGGGTCGTCGTCGCCGGTGCCAACGCGCAGGCAGCCACTTTTGTGCCCGCACCGCCGAGTGACCCGCGACGCACTCATCTGCTCGGGCGGCAGCACCATAGCCGACGCAGGCCTCCGGGGGAATACCGGGGCGTCAACACGCTGCCCGACGTCGCTCTGCACGGTCCCGGCCGGACAACCTCTACCCTGTCAGCGTGACGACCGACCCGACAGCCGACCGCTATCGTCGCCGTCGACGCTGGCCGATCCTGACGGTGCTCGGAGTGTTGTTCCTCGGCGGTGGATACATCTGGTTCCAGGCGCTGAAGCCCGAACCGTCCCTCGGCGCCGGCTGCAACACGCCGGGGGCCGCGCCGGTCACCACCTCCCAGTCGGCCCGCTCCAGCGCGGCCACCAGCCGTCCGTCCGCGGGCGCCTCGGGCTCCTCCGCCCGCAGCAGCGCCTCCCGCTCCAGCGCAGCGCCCAGGACCACCGCGACCTCGCTCGGCGCGTTCACCGACAAGAACACCCTGGCCCAGGTCCGGCCGGCCGCTCCCGACGCGTTCACCCTCAACGTGTTCAACGCCTCGCAGCAGCGCGGTCTGGCCAAGACGCTGTCGGACGAGCTGCGCACGCTGGGCTTCGACCAGATCGGCGACGTGACCAACGACCCGCTGTACCCGGCCAACGACCTACGGTGCGTGGGTGAGATCCGGTACGGCAACGCAGGTGTGGCCGCCGCCAGGACAGCGCTGATGCTGATGCCGTGCGCCCAGCTGGTCGTCGACAACCGGGTCGACGAGTCGGTGGACGTGGCCATCGGCGATCTGTACACCTTCGACACGACGCCGGATGCGGTGAAGGCCCAGCTGGCGGCGATCGGCGACGCAGCAGCTCCCCCACCGGTGTTCGACGGCCGCACCGTGCAGCTGTCGCGGTCGGCGCTGTCGATCCCGCCGCTGCCCTCCGCGGCGTGCCCGTCCTAGTCTCTAGTCCTGCTGACCGCTGACCGACAGAACCGAGGAACCATGTCTCCTGCCGCACCCGATCGCGCCTTCGGCATCGACATCGGCGGAACCGGCATCAAGGGCGGCATCGTCTCCCTGGCCACCGGTGAGCTGATCGGCGATCGGTTCCGCATCGACACCCCGCAACCGGCGACCCCGAAGGCCGTGACGAAGACCGCCGGTCAGGTGGCCGCACACTTCGACTACCGAGGCCCGGTGGGGATCACCTTCCCGGGTGTCGTGAAGCACGGCACCGTGCTCACCGCGGCCAACGTCGACCCCAGCTGGGTCGGCGAGTCGCTGGTCGACCTGACGACCCCGGTGATGCCCGGCGCAGTGACCGTGCTGAACGACGCCGACGCAGCCGGTCTCGCGGAGGCCCGCTTCGGAGCCGGCCGCGGACGCGACGGGCTGGTCGTGATGGTGACCTTCGGGACCGGCATCGGGACCGCGTTGGTCCACGACGGCGTGCTGATCCCGAACGCCGAGCTGGGTCACATCGAGGTGCACGGGGAGGACGCCGAGCACCGCGCTGCCGCGTCCGCCAAGGAACGCAAGGGCCTGTCGTGGGAGCAGTGGGCCGAGCGTGCCGACGAGTACCTGCAGAAGCTCGAGGCCCTGCTGTCGCCCGAGTTGTTCATCGTCGGTGGCGGCGTCTCCAAGAAGGCCGACAAGTGGGTCCCGCGGTTGCACCTGAAGACCGAACTGGTGGTGGCCCAGATGCTCAACAACGCCGGGATCGCCGGTGCTGCCCTCGCTGCTTTCGAGGGCATCGAGAAATCCTGACCGGACGTCCGCCCGAGCGGCACCACCACGCCCCGACCGCGGCTGCAGCCCGCCGCGGCCGACCGACGATCGAGCGTTACCACAACGCACTCACCGCGGCTACAATGGAACACATCGCCGACTGCCGGCCCACTCCCCTTCTGAAGGATCCGCATGGATCCCCACCGGTGGCGTGCGTCCGATCAGGTCGGAAATCGAACCAGAACGTCAGGATGTGAAAGGTCACCAGTGGCTGGCGCAGCGAGTACTTCCTCAACCGCATCCGGAGCAACGACCGGCACGGGTCGTAAGCGGACGACCAAGGCTGCGGCTGATCCCGCACTGAAGGCTGTCCCGGACGGCACGACGGCCACCGACGTGGCAGCCACGGTGGAGTCGGCCGTCGCACCCCCCAAGGCCGCCCCCAAGCGCACACCGGTGAAGAAGCCGGCGACGACCCCACGCAAGACCGCGGCCAAGAGCAAGGCGGCCACCAAGACCGATGCGCCCGCCGACGGCGCGGCCGGCCCCTACGCCGCAGCCCTGGCCGAGGGTGAAGAGGCGGACATCGACGGTGAGAGCACGCCGACCGTTGACGCCGCCGGGAAGCCCGTGGTCAAGGCCGAGGCCGCCTCGGGCGAGTACACCTGGGACGAGGACGAGGAGGAGGAGGAGTCCGAGGCGCTCAAGCAGGCCCGCAAGGATGCCGAGCTGACCGCCTCCGCCGACTCGGTCCGCGCCTACCTCAAGCAGATCGGCAAGGTTGCACTCCTCAACGCCGAGGAGGAGGTCGACCTGGCCAAGCGCATCGAGGCCGGGCTCTACTCGGTCGAGATGATGAAGCAGGCCAAGGAATCCAGCAAGGGCATCGACGCCCAGCTCGAGCGGGACCTGCGTTGGGTCCGCCGCGACGGCGACCGGGCCAAGAACCACCTGCTGGAGGCCAACCTGCGCCTCGTCGTGTCGCTGGCCAAGCGCTACACCGGACGCGGCATGGCGTTCCTGGACCTGATCCAGGAGGGCAACCTCGGTCTGATCCGGGCGGTGGAGAAGTTCGACTACACCAAGGGCTACAAGTTCTCCACGTACGCCACCTGGTGGATCCGGCAGGCGATCACCCGCGCGATGGCCGACCAGGCGCGCACCATCCGGATCCCGGTGCACATGGTCGAGGTCATCAACAAGCTCGGCCGTATCCAGCGCGAACTGCTGCAGGACCTGGGCCGCGAGCCCACGCCCGAGGAGCTCGCCAAGGAGATGGACATCACCCCGGACAAGGTGCTGGAGATCCAGCAGTACGCCCGGGAGCCGATCAGCCTCGACCAGACCATCGGCGACGAGGGCGACAGCCAGCTCGGCGACTTCATCGAGGACTCGGAGGCTGTCGTCGCGGTCGACGCCGTCTCCTTCACCCTCCTGCAGGACCAGCTGCAGTCGGTGCTGCAGACCCTGTCCGAGCGGGAGGCGGGTGTCGTCCGGCTGCGCTTCGGGCTCACCGACGGCCAGCCGCGGACGCTCGACGAGATCGGGCAGGTCTACGGCGTGACCCGCGAGCGGATCCGGCAGATCGAGTCCAAGACGATGAGCAAGCTCCGTCACCCGTCGCGGTCGCAGGTCCTGCGCGACTACCTCGAGTAGAGCGCGAACCCACGAACAATCCTGTCCGTCCGTGCCCCCGAACCGTTTCCGGTAGGGGGCACGTCCGACCCCAGGCACGGAGCCACCCGGTGGATCCGAGGTGGTTCTGGCTGGGTGGCGTCGTGGTGTTGGTCGGCGCCGGGTTGACCACCGGCTGGGTGCTCAGCCGGCGACGCACGGAGCTGCGCTCGCGGGTGCGCTGGACGCAGGCCCTGACCGCGGTCGAGACCGCGCAGATCTCCCGGGATGCAGCGGGACCGCAGCCGCACACCGACGTGCTGCTGGCACGCGCCGAGGAACTCATCACCCATCACGGCGGGGTTGCCGCCGCGACGACCGTGCTGGAGCTCGCCGACGAAGCAGACCGTCGCTACCGCGCCGGGGTGCAGCAGTGAGCGTCATCGGATGAGCTCCGGCTCACGGTCGGCACGGCTACGCCCGGAGCGACCGGAGGTCGTCCGCTGGCTGCTGGCGGCCCTGGCCGTCTGTGCGGCAGTGGTGTTCGTGGCCGTCCAGGGTCGTTCCTCGGACGCCCGCTACGAGCTGAACACCGCGTCCAGCCGACTGACCCCCACCGAGACCCCGACCGCAACCCTGCCGTCGTCCGCAGAGCTCACGAACCAGCTGCGACGGCAGAGCAGGGTGCGTCTGCCCGGCGCCACCGCCTGGTTCGACGAGGCGCAGGTCCGTGCGGCCATCGGCGACGCCGACATCCGCATCGTGGTGGCCCCCATCGGGCTGACCTCCGACCAGAGCCGAATGCTGTACGAGCTCGACCCGTTCGACGAGGACGCGACCGGGGTGCACGAGGTCATCCGGATCGAGGGGACCGCGGTCAGCGGCGGCGGCCACTCCTCGCTGGCCGACGATCTACCCGGCTGGCAGCGCCAGTTCGCCCAGGGCGACATCACCGGTCCGCTGCTCGCGTTGGTCGCCGCGCTCCGCGACGCTCCCACGCCCGCCGATCCGAAGGCCGCCGCCGTGCGTGCACCGACCGCGGCGGAGCTCGCCCCGGTGCTGGCCGCCGTGCGCTCGAGCGGAGTCCATCTGGATCCGGCGGCCGGGGTCACGGAGGTCCCGGCCACGGCCGGCACGGCGTTCCCGGACGCGCAGCCGATCATTGCGACCTTCCCGCGATCAACGCCTGGCGCCCCACTCGTGGACTGGGCGACCGCACTGTCGGCGGCGTTCCCGGGTCGGCCGGTGGTGACGTTGACCGGTCTGTGGGTCGACTACCGCGGCCCGGACGCCGACCGGTTCGCCGAGATCGCCTCGGCCTCCTACTACGGCCAGTACCGGACCGTGCTGTCCGAGCGGGTGCTCCCGACGCAGGGGGTGCTGCGGACCTTCCTGGCCCGCATCGCGGAGCTGCGCCTGTCGGGCATCTTCGGCCGTGCGCTGCCGGCGCCGTCCTTCGATCCGTTGTCGGTCACGCTGCCGGCGCTGCCGATCGTCTTTGCCGGCTGCGCAGCCGGGTTCCTGGTGCTCTCGGTCCGGCAGCTGCGCCGCCGGCCGCTGTTCCTCATCTCGCCCGCCGGCCGCGCCCGACTGGCGGGTCTGTCCAGCCTCCTCATCGAGACCTCCGGCCTCGCAGACCGTCGCGCTGACGCACCACTCGCCCGGGCCGCGGTGGCGTTGCGCGCGGCAGGCTCCGCAATGACGGAACGGGGGCTGCAGGCGGAGGTGCGCAGGCAGTTGGACGCGGCGTCCGCTGAACTCAAGACGGTCGCAGACCTGTTGGGCCGCAAGGACTACCGGCCCACGGAGTACGTTCGGGTGTGGGCACGGTGAGCGCGCGCAAGGATCGTCGGCGCGGCACGTCCGCGGCCGCGCTACGACTGCGCCGCCGGGCGGCCTCGGCAACCGGCGACCCGTATGCAACCGTCGCCCGTCCCGAGCCGTCGGTGCGACGCTGGGTGATCGGGATCGTCGTCGCGCTGCTGGCGATCGGTGGCTGGGCCCTGGTCACCGGTGGGGTTTTCGACAGTCCGGTCGCCCACACCGTGCGGTCGGCTTCGATCTGGTCGGATCCGGCGGTCGGACTGGACGATGCCGCCGCCCGGCAGGTGATCGGCGACCGTCGACTCGTCATCGTCGTCCGCGCGGCGAACGCCACCCCGAGCGCCCGCGACGCCTGCCGCGATCTCGACGCGGCCGCCGAGGGCACCGTGGTCGTCATCCTGACGGCGGAAGCGGACGACTGGGCCACCTACGGCTGTCAGTACCTGTTCGACTCCGACGACGACCTCGGCCGCGCCGCGGTCATCGAGGAGCGCGTCAGCACCGGGGTCGGCGCGTTCCCGGGCCGTCCGCTCGATGCGGTGCGGACCATCGTGGTCAACTACGACCTGCTGGTCGCCTTCGACCGGATCCCGGGTGATGCCCGCACCTTTCGGCCGTCGCTGCCCCGCTACGTGTTGGCCGGCGCTGCCCTGGCTGCCGTGGTGTTCGGCGCCGTCGGCATCTGGTGGGCCGCCCGGCGAGCGGGTCGATCGCTCGGCGCGACCGCGGCTGTCGATCAGGTGGACTCCGACCATCGGGCCGTACTTTCCACGGCCATGACGGCCATCGCCCACGGCCTGCTCCGGGTGGACTCCCGACCGGGAGAGGACGGGACGGGCCGCAACGATCTGTTCGGCCGGTACTTGGCGATCGCGGGCCGGATCGCGGAGTTCGATCGGCTGTCCGGCGCAGAGCATCGAGAGCAGTTGGACGATGCTGTCCGAGACGCCGATGCCCTGCTGGGCGACGTCGGTACCGCGCTGCGCTGAGCCGCCGGTCGTCCTGGAACGGTTCCGGCATTTCCTCAGTCGTGCAGTGGTGTCTGCGGGACGCGAGAGCGGCGTTCGGGCAGCGGCGGCACCTGCTTCGCCGCGACGATGGTGGCGAGCTCGATGGTGACCGGTCCCCGCCGGGTCTCGACGGTGCAGTGGTGCTCGTCGCGGCTCAGAAGCACCCCGAGCGCGTCGGTCGCCGGGCCATCGGACTGCACCAGGTACCGGACGACCACGCGCATGCCGGGCTGCAGCGCCACCGGGAGGTGCCCGAACTCCATGGCTCGAGCGTAGGCCCGGATCGGGCAGACTCGCCCCATGCCCACCGACCTGCTCGTGCTCCCCCGGTGGGTGATTCCCGCCGGCGAGCTGCGCGAACGGTTCTCCCGCAGTTCAGGGCCCGGCGGGCAGGGCGTGAACACCGCGGACTCCCGGGTCGAGCTCTCCTTCAACGTTGCTGGGTCGGCCTCGGTGCCGGCGGACCTCAGGGATCGGGTGCTGGCCAGGATGGCGGGCCGCCTCGTTGACGGCGTCCTCACCATCGCCGCGAGCGAACACCGTGCTCAGCTGTCGAATCGGGACGCGGCCCGGCGGCGGCTGGTGGCGCTGCTGCGCGCGGCCGCAGCCCCGCCACCGCGGGCTCGGAGGCCGACTCGTCCGACCCGCGGCTCGCAGGAGCGCCGCATCGCGGCGAAGAAGCGCCGCGGTGAGGTCAAGCGGGGACGTGGCGATGCCTCCGACGGCTGAGCTGCGGTCCGCGACGCTGCCGGCAACCGCCGTGGCACCGGTGGCCCTGATCGGCGGCGGTGAATGGGCTGCGGCCGTACAACCCGACGGCTACAGCCGGGTGCGCGACTCGATCAGCACTCTGGCAGCCCAGGGCGCCGCCCACCGCTGGATCATGACAACAGCCCTCGCCGTGGTCGGGATGTCGTATCTGATGACGGCGTTCCGCTTGACCGGTGCACACCGGACGGGTCGGTGGTTGCTTGGCGTCGGAGGCGCTGCGACCCTGGTGGTCGCCGCCTCACCGCAGCCGCACCCGCTGCACGTCCCGGCGGCCGGGATCGCCTTCGTCGCGTTGGCGCTGTGGCCGGTGGCGTCCGGCCTGCCCTCCCGGTGGACGGCGTCGGCGGTCACCGTGGTCACCGCCGTGCTGCTGGGCTGGTTCGCGCTGCAGTTGGGTGGCAGCCTGCTCGGCGCCACCGAACGGGCTGTGGCGTGGACCGAGGCGTGCTGGCCGGTGGCGTGCGTTGTGCTCACCCGAGCGCAGCGAGCAGTTCGTCCTCCCGCGCACGGCTGAGACCGCTGACGCGGGCAGCAACGGAACCCCAGGACTGTTCAGTTCTTGAGGCGGAAGAACGAGAGTGCTGTCGCCGACTCTCGACGGCTACGCATGCATGCGCGCCGCCCGAACAAATGCCGCAACCAGGTCGAGATCCTTGCGGAAGCCCCCGCCTGGGAGTGCGACATTGGTATGGGTCAACGAGTCCACGCCCCAGGGACGGACGGCATCGATCGATGCGACCACGTTCTCGGGCGAAAGCCCGACCGCCAGGATCACCGGAACCTCCACCCGCTCCACGATCTGCCGACTGAGAGACCAGTCATGGACTGCCCCGGTCGCACCGAAACCGCCGATCTCCGCGGAGTCGGAGTCGAGGATGAGCATGTCCGCGACCTGTGCGAACTGGTCGGCTTGATCGATGGCTGCTGGCCCGGTGATCAGAATTGCCTGCATGATGCGGACGGCGCCGATGCGCTCGCGCAGCCGGCGAACGGCTTCCGGCGGCACCGCGACGATGTCGCCGCACAGATGAAGCACATCGGGACGCACACATTTCGACCATGTCCGCGATCGCGGCCAGGTCCGAATCCACCGACAGCGCGACCTTGGTGGCCCGACTCCCCAGGGCAATGAAGATCTCGGCTGCGCGGTCGGCGGTCAGCTCGCCGGGCAGCCCGAGCTGGGTCGGGGTGTGGTCATGAACTGACCTGTACACCCTCACAGTCACCCCCCAAATCCGACATCAAGACGCCCGCCGAGCTCTCCAGGCCACTGTCCGCTTGCGTGGCACCACTCTCGTTCCGCTCTCCGAGGCCGTTGGTCGGCTGGTGGCCTTGCGCAGCTCGGCCTATGACGCGTACCGGGCCGGCTTTGGCCCAGCCGGTCAACATCTGCCTGGAGAGTTCGGAGACCTTGGCGCTGTTGTCGCCTTCGCCGATCCACTCAACTGCGAAGCCGATGATGATCAACTTTGGAGCCCAGATCGTCGCAGTTGGCGGACCTTGCAGATTGACTTTCTGTCAGCCTCGATGGCGGTCTGGGCGCGGCCCTGACGCGTGGCGAGCCCGTGGCGATGGGTAGGGAGGGGGGACGTTGTCTCGCTCACCTGGACACAGCCAAGCGTCCCGCCGCTCTGTGACGCTGTGGGCCGTTGCAGCAGACGGCGGCGGGAGCCTTTGCGCCCTCAGATGCGCCCGGTCTCGTGGGCCCACATGGCGACCTCGACGCGGTTTCGGGCATCGAGTTTTCGCATGAGACTGGCGAGGTGGGCTTTGACGGTGCTTGGGGTGATGTAAAGCTCGCTGGCGATCTCACTGTTGGTGCGGCCTTGGGCTACAGGCACGAGGACTTCCTCCTCGCGGGCGGTGAGCGGTTCTATCGGCTGCCTCGGTGGTGAGGTCTGTGCGTGGGCGAATGCTGCGAGCAGTCGGACAGTCACGCTGGGTGCGATCAGTGCGTCTCCGCCGGCAGCGGCGTGGATGGCTTGGGTCAGCAGGGCGGGTCCGGCGTCCTTGAGCAGGAACCCGCGGGCACCGGCTTTGAGCGCTCCGTGGACATACTCGTCGAGGTCGAAGGTGGTGATGACCACGATCGGCAGGGGGTCGGTGACGTCGGGGCCGGCGAGACGTCGAGTGGCTTCGATGCCGTCCATCAGCGGCATTCGGATGTCGAACAGGCCGACGTCGGGGCGCAGCTGGAGCGCCAGGCGGACTGCCTCGCGCCCGTCGGCGGCCGCGCCGACCACTTCGATGTCGGGTTGGGCGTTGAGCAGCATCCTCAACCCGCTGCGCACGATGGGTTGGTCGTCGGCAATGAGGACCCTGATGTTCATCGTGCCATCCCGGTTCGGGGCAGGATCGCTTCTACCCGCCAGCCCCGCTCGGCGGTGGGTCCTGCGTGGAAGGTACCGCCGAGCAGTGAAGCGCGTTCCTGCATTCCCACCAGGCCATAGCCCGCTGGGGCGCGGCCGGCAGTGGCGGAGGAGCCGTCGTCGTCGACGGTCAGTCGTACCTCGTCCACTTCGCCTGTGACGGCCACGGTGACGCGGGTGGCGTGACAGGCATGGCGTCGAGCGTTGGTGATGGACTCTTGGGCGAGGCGGTAGATTGCCGCTCCGACCGCGGGGCTGAGGGCGTCGAACTCGCCTGAGAGCGCCACCTTGACGCAGGGACGCGCCTGGGCATCGGTGGCGAGCTGCTCGACCTCGGCCACGCCGGGCTGCGGCGCAAACTCGGTGTCCTGCGAGGCGCGGAGCACGCCGACGATGGCGCGCAGCTCGCTGAGGGTGCGAGTCGCTGCTTCCTCGATGATGGACAGGGCCTCGATGGCACGATCAGGGTGCGAGGCCGCGACTGCACGTCCTGCTTGAGCCTGGATGGCGATACCCGACACGTGGTGGGCGACGGTGTCGTGGAGATCGCGAGCGAGCTGTTCACGTTCGCGGGCCTTGGCCTCGTTGATGTCACGGATGCGGCTCTTCGTTCGATAGCGGATTGCGGCGCCGAGAGCGGCGGCGCACAAGAAGAATGCATAGCCGGCAACTACCTCCACCGGGCCAGCCGGGTTGGCGAGGAGGGTGATGGGCAGCCAGACGAGGATGACACCGAGGCCGCTTGCGGCCTCCCGACCGGAGCCCCACCGGAACAGGGCGTAGGTCAGCACCAGGGTGGCCGAGACACTTGAGGGCAGAACGCCTGGCGACCCGGTGAGGATTCTGAGGATGTCGACCACGGTCAAGGTTCCGAAGGCTGCCGCGACCGCGACGAGCGGACGCTCGCGCCGCCAGAGCAGCGGGCAGAGGACCGCGATCACGGCGATGAGCAGCATCGGGCGCGGCGCCAGATCCTCACCAAGCATGGCTTCCGCCACGGACCAGCAGATCAGTACCGCGACCAGGGCCCAGTCCCGACGCCCCCTGCCCGGTGGGTCGGCAGGTCGCGGTTCGGCCCACAGCGATTGGAGAGCGTCGGCGGCCACCTGATCAGCATAGGCAGCCCGCGTGGTCGGCCTAAGAGCTGAAAGTACGAGAGGAAGACTGTGCCAACGGCCAGGTCAGATCAGGCTCCCGGGCTGATGTTCCCGCCGCCGGCATCGGTGACGGTGGAAGCAACACCCAATCAAGGCAAGGAATGATCTGATGAGAACGCTTCAATCCCACACCGCACGGGAGAATTCGCGATCCCGCAGCGCACTGGAAGATCTGCGGATGCCCGTGCAGGCCAAGATGGCCGCCGCGTGGACCAGCTTGATGTTCTTCGTCATCTACATCGACTACTACCACCTCTATCAGCCCGGCGCCATCGACCAAATCCGGGGTGGCGGCATATTTGAGTTCGACATCACACCGACGTTGATGACGATATTCGTCGTGGTCATAGGGATCCCGGCCCTGATGGTGATGCTCTCCATCACGCTGCCCGCCCGGGTGAACCGCGCCACGAACCTCATCGTGGCGTCGCTCTACATCCCCGTCATGGTGTTCAACGCGGCAGGGGCATCCTGGGACTGGGCCTTCTACTACGGCCTTCACATCGGAATCGAGGTGCTGCTCCTGGCCTTCATCCTGCGCTCCGCCTGGACCTGGCCACGCCCGACCGCATCACCGGCGACCCAGGCAACCAGCCTCTACAACGAGCCACACCGCACGCCGCACCAGGCCTGACTCTCCCCGGGACATCATTCTCGCCCCACCCGCGGGCCACGGTCACATGCCTCTGCGTCCGCTGCTGAGCGCTCCGGTCCCGCCCCATCCTCCAGAAGGACACCGAGTACCGCTCCGTGTGCGCCGGGGATGACGGACCGCATCGGAGTACGTTCGTCGGACTGGACAACTTCGTCCGGATCGCCTCGGACGGGGTCTTCTGGCACGCGGTGCAGAACAACGCATGGATCGCAGTCTCGGCACACGTCGCCCAGATCGCTGTGGGGCTGGTCATCGCCTGTTGCCGGGTGAGGGTCATCCCGAAAGTCAAGCGCGCGTTCATGTTCTGCTAGATGGTGCCTGTGGTGATCAGCGAGATCTGTATCGGCTTGCTGTGGAGCCTCATCGACAACCCTGCCTTCGGTCTGCTGAACGGAATCCTGAAGGCGGTCGGGCTGTCCTCGCTGCGTCACGGCTGGCTGAGTGACGAGAAGACGGCGTTCATCGCCGTCATCGTCGTCATGAGCTTCACCTACCTCGGCCTCCACGTCCTGCTTTTCGTCTCCGCGATGCAGAACGTGTCCGAGGATCTGTACGAGGCAGCCACCCACGGCTGCGGTTCGGTGCGGGCGTTCTTCTCCATCACACTGCCGGCGATCTCCGACTCGATACAGTCCACCACCCTGCTCGCCGTGATCACCTCCTTCAAGACGTTCTCGTTGGTCTACGTGCTCACCAACGGCGGTCCGAACCACGCCACAGAAGTCGTAACCGTCGGACCGGCGAGCCCCGCAGAGCGCGGAGCATCGCGCCGGCGTGCCCGGCGCGAGGCCGTGGAAGGTGGACGGCGTCGGCGGTCACAGTTGTCACCGCCGTGCTGCTGGGCTGATTTGCCCTGCAGCTGGGTGGCAGCCTGCTCGGCGCCACCGAACGGGCTGTGGCGTGGACCGAGGCCTGTTGGCCGGTGGCGTGCGACGTGCTCACCCGAGCGCAGCGAGCAGCTCGTCCTCCCGCACCCGGCTGAGGCCGGAGCGACGATCGCGGTCCGCCCCGCGTTCGAGTTCGTCAGCGAGGGTGTCGGTGATCGTGTCCGTCAGCGGACGGCGCGCGAATCCGGCTGCCGCCGCGGCCGCCGAGGGCCGCGTCGTGGCCAGCGCATGTCCCGGTGGCAGCCAGAGCGGCAGCGAACCCGGCCCCGACCAGTACTGGACGCCGGCCGCGACCAGCCGGTCGACCCCGACGGTGACGACCTCACCGCGATGACCGGCGGCGCTCCGGGACAGCTCGACCATCTCACCGAGTGTGCTGGGGATGCCGGTGACGTCGAAGACCCCGGTCCGTCGGGCAAGGCCGGCCGTCAGGGCGAACGTGGCGATGTCCCGCACATCGACGACCTGGACCGACTGCTCGGCGACAGCGGGGACCAGCACCGGCAGGTCGACGCCGCCGGGGCGCACGGCCCGCGCGAAGGCCGCCGGCCAGTAGCCGAGCCGGTCGGAGCCGTCCCCCGGTCCGCCGATGAGGCCCGCCCGCAGGATGCTCACGGGGACGCCACATCGAAAAAGGCGTTCTCGCAGGCCACCTTTCCTGCGCTGTACTGCTCGTCGGTGACGACATCCTGCGCCGCTGCCTGAACCCTGCGGTCGTGCTCGTCTCCGACCAGTCCGTCGCCGTCGTCGTACACCGAGCCGGTAGACACGAACACCCAGTGCGCACCGCGGACTCCGAGAGCGGCCAGGGCCGATCGGACCTGACCGGGTTGCCGAGCCACATCGACAATCAGATCGAAGCTGTCGCCGGCGAGGTCGAGCGCTTCCGATTCAGAGCGATCCGCCCGGATCTCCCGGACGCCCGGCGGGAAACTGCTCCTCCCCCTGGCCAGACAGGTGACGTCATGTCCGGCGGCCACCGCCTGCCGGGCCACTTCGGCCGACAGCCAGGCAGTCCCACCCAGCACGAGGATCGTGTTCATCGGCCCACTCCACCGCAGCGGCGCAGGGGTGGCAAGCCGCTCTGCCCTGAGCGGATCCGGCCTCGACTCCACTTGACTTCGAGTGCACTCACACCCCTAGCGTCGAAGGCATGAGCATCCGACTCGGCTACCAGATCCCGAACTTCAGCTACCCCGGCGGCGATCCCGCCGCGATCTTCCCGACAGTTCTCGCGCAGGCCCGCGAGGCCGAGGCCGGTGGCTTCGACACCGTGCTGCTGATGGACCACTTCTACCAACTCCCTGGCATCGGCGCGCCCGAGGAGCCGATGATGGAGGCCTACACCACGCTCGGTGCACTGGCCGCCTCCACCGAGACCATCCAGCTGTCCACGCTGGTCACCGGGAACACGTACCGCAACCCGGCGATGCTGGCCAAGACCGTCAGCACGCTCGACGTGATCAGCAACGGACGCGCGGTGCTGGCCATCGGCGCCGGTTGGTACGAGCTGGAGCACCAGCAGATGGGCTACGAGTTCGGCACCTTCACCGACCGGTTCGAGCGCCTCGACGAGAGCCTGCAGATCATCGAGCCGATGCTGCGGGGCCGGCACCCGGAGCTAGACGGGAAGTGGTACTCCGCACACGGCACGCTGAACAACCCGCGGGTGCGGGACAGCCTGCCGATCATGCTGGGCGGTAGCGGCGAGAAGAAGACCTTCGGTCTGGCCGCACGGTTCGCCGACCATCTCAACATCATCTGCGACGCCTCCGAACTGCCCCGCAAGCTGGACGCCGTCAAGCAGCGCTGCGCGGAGGTCGATCGGGATCCGGCCACCCTGGAGACCTCGTTCCTGGCGTTCGGGATGATCGCCGACACCCACGAGCAGGCGGACGCGCTGGTGAGGGACCACCTACGGTCCAGCGGCGCCGATCCGGACACCATGGACGACGACGCGTTCGCCGCGGCCACCGACCGGATCTTCTACGGAACAGGTGAAGAGGTCGCCGAGAAGCTCCAGCAGCGGGTGCTGGACACCGGGGTCGACGGGATCATCATCAACCTGGTCCGTACCGGTCACCTGCCCGGTGCCGTGGCACAGGCGGGCGAGGCGTTGGCGCCACTGGTGCGCTGAGCGTGCCGAACCTGGGCGGCCTACGCTCGGCCGGGTGATCATGTGGCTGAACGGGCCGTTCGGGGCCGGCAAGACGACGGTCGCCCGACTCCTGCTGGCGTCCGATCCCGCCCTGGTCCTGGTCGACACCGAGCAGATCGGGTATCTACTACAACCTGTTCTGACGCAACGGATCCCGGTCGGCGATTTCCAGGACTGGCGAGCCTGGCGCACCGTGACCGCTGCCGCGCTGGTGGCGCTGCACGAGGAGCTGGAGGCCGATCTGTTGGTGCCGCAGACGGTGCTCGTGCAGCGGTACTGGACGGAGATCGCGGAGGCCCTAGCTGCTGCTCAGGTGCCAGTGCGTGCCTTCACCCTGGACGTCCGGGAGCCGGAACACAGGCGCCGGATCGATGCGGATCCCCACGAGCCGGGCGCGGCCGGCTGGCGCCATGATCGCCGCGCCGACTACGACGTGGCCCGTGGCTGGCTGGGCGGCGCCACCGAGCTGATCGACACCACCGACCGGACGGCCGAGCAGGTCGCCGCCCGGATCAGATCTTCACTCGATCGGCGGCCGTACGACCCGACCACCACAGCGGACCGCTGACGAACCAGATCGCCACCACCACCCCGATCATCGGCACCCGCTGGGTGAGCGCAGCACCCGCATCCGGGGCTGCCACCAGGAAGCGAAGGCCCAGGAGTGTGCCGATCGCGATCGCGGCGGCGATCAGCGCCAGGCCGAACGTGCGCCACTCATAGGACGCCCGCCCAGCGCCCGCTCGTGCTTTCGGAGTCGGCGCCGGGCCGCCGGCGAACCGGTGGGCGACCCGGACATCCGCCCACTGCACCATCCGGTGTCCGAACGCGACGCTGATTCCGAGATACATCCCGGCGAGGCTGTGGACGTTCGTCGCGACCGTTCCGCGGCCCAGATCGATCGCGACCAGTGCGAGCAGCACCACGTCGACCGGTGGCACCGCCAGCAGCAGCCAGTTGCTGAGCCTGCGTTGCCGCAGCAGGTACCGCACGGCCAGGCCGGCGGCCAGGACGAGCCGGAAGGCAATCTCACAGCCGATGATCGCGACGGCGATCGGGTTGTCCTGCAACAGCGTGCCGAGTCCGTCGGAGGATGCAGCAGCCATGTCGACGGACCCGCGGCGAGTGCTCATGCGGCCAAGGATGTCGGCGGGGCGACACCGCGCGGATCGGGCGTCCAACTCGCGTCGATCTAGCGACGCAGGAGTCGAGATCCTGTTGCACACGGAAGACTCTCGATGATCGAGCGACGCAGGAGTCGAGATCCCGTCGTCCGTCGAGATCCCCACCCAGAACCGTCGACGAGCCTCCCGCGATTGAGCAAAACTCTTCGGTGATCGAGCGACGCAGGAGTCGAGATCCTGTCAGGTTCCCGGGTACTCAGAACGGTGGCGGGTCGTCATCGGGTGCGTGCGGGGATGGCGCGGGTGGTGTGAGTTCGGGGTCGTCAGTGATGGTGGCGCCGAGGGGGGTGGACCAAGTCATGCGGTTGCCGGGTTCGCGGATGGCGCGCCAGCGGGTGAACGTCTTGAGTCGGTGGTGGAAGCGGCACAGGGCGTCGAGGTTCTCGGCGGTGGTGGGTCCGCCTTCGGCGAAGGGCCTACGGTGATCGAGGTCGCTGTGGCGGGCGGGGTGGCGGCAGCCGGGGAATCGACACACTCGGTCGCGGAGTACGACTTGTTCGACGAGTTTCGCGGTGGGGCGGTGGATGTCGGCGCCGACGGTCAGGTTCGTCGAAGTGGATGCGCAGCCGTAGCGGCAGCTGCTGTGTTGGTCTGTGGCGCCGCGGATGGCGATGCGGGCGCGCTTCGCTGACAGGGCCAGTGCGTGGACAAGATCGGCCGAGAGGGCGGGGTGGGACCCGAGGAGAGCGCCTTCGATGGCGGGCACGCTGTTCAGGTCGATGTCGGTGAGGGTGGCGGCGTCGATGATGACGGTGACCCCGGAATCGACGCTCTCCCAGTCGGGCGGCAGGACCTCGGGAGTGGTTCTGCAGCAGTGGGTTGAGGCGACTCAGATGGTTCGGTAGTTCCGCGGAGGTCGACGTGTCCGTGGGCGGCGAGGCTGGTGAACAGGTCGGCGAACACGTCAGCGCGGCGTTGACCGATGGTGCGATCGGAGGGCAAGCCCTGGGCGACGTGGTCGAGGACAGATCTGGCCAGGACAGCTACCGGTGTGGGGACGTCGGCGCAGAAGCGACTCATCCCGTCCTCGCGTGAGGAGAGGTACACGTCGCGGTCGTGGCGGGCGCGTTCCTGCCGGCGGCGGATCGTGTCAGGGTCCAGCGCTGCAGCGCACCGGTCGACGAGTACCCGCACCCGGGCAACAGTTTTCGACCGCAGCAACACACCGCCGTCGGCGAGGAGTTGTTCTTCCACGAGTGCGCGGGCAGCAGGATTCAGGTCGCGGGTGCGGTCGGCCAGTGCCATCACCCGGGCCCGGTCGAGCCGGCCCTGTGCCCACAATCGATGAGCCAGCGGCAACGCGTCGACCACATCGGTGGATTCCAGCATCCGGGCTTGCGCGACGGCAGGGGTCCAGGCGAGGCGGGCTCCGACCTCGGCGGCCGCGATCCGTTGTGCCTGATCAGACGCGGCGTCATCCCATGCCGGGTCGCCGCTGACGGACACGTCCTGCCAGTGGGAAGCTTCGAAGTCGCTGCCGCGCAGCGCGTCAGCGCTGTGGACACCCATGGGTCCATCGGATCCGCCGTTGGTGACGGCGTCGAGGAGGTTCCCGATCGGCGCGGCGACGCCGGGTCGGCCGAGGGCTGCCATCGCGGCTGCTCGGTGCGCCTCGGCCCAGGCAGTGACCCGGTCCAGTTGCACCACCAGTTCCGCGAGGCCCTGGGCGGCGGCGGGTGACGTCACAGGGTCGGGGACGGGGACGTCCCGGGTGATGCGGGGCGCGGCTGCCGCGGCGACCAGGGAGTCACCGAGGCCTGCATCGGTGCTGGAGTCCAGCAGGGGGAGCGGTTCCGTGACCGTGGCCAGGCGTCGGAGCCAGTCGGCGTCGACGTCACGCTTGGCGAGGTTCCGGCAGCGTTGGGTGAGGGTGCCGAGTTGGCAGAGATCAATCTGGATCGGCCCGGATTCGAGGGTGGCGCGCGCCGCGTCGTCATCTCCGTTTGCTTGTCCCCATCCCATGGACCAATGCTACAAGCGTACTGGGTAGCTGCTTGAGTCGAGCTCAGAATGGAACCTCCACTGCTGCAACGGGATTGCGGAGTTCTGCGAGTGGGTGAGGGTCTGTGTTGACGGCCTGTTGGAGCAGGCGGTAGAACAACAGCCCCCGACTCTTGGATGTCCGGCGGTTGAACCGGAACGTGTATTCGTCCAGGTAGTAGGCCAGGTGCTGCTGGCTGACGGCGTAATGCAGGGTGCCGGTGAGCCAGCGTTTGAGCAGGGAGCCGACCATGTGAACCCCGGGCAGGTTGACGTGGGCCGGTTCCGTGGAGTCGAGCCCGACGAAGTACTGGTGCTCGAAGCCCATCGTCGACAGTTTCCGCAGGTTGGTCGCTCCGTCGGTCTTGATCAACGATCCTTTCTCGATCACCCGATCGGCGAAAGCCACTAGCCCCGGTCTTTCACAGCTTTGCCGATGGGTGGTGAAAGGTGTTGCAAGGCTTGATGTTCGGGTTCGGGTATGACGTTGGTCCGGCTGGCGGTGCCGGTGGGCGGGTCTCCGGGGGTGCTGTTGCGGGCTGGTCGGGTGGGGTGTCAGGTGGTGATGGGGATGGCGGCGATGTTCGCGAACACGGCGACGATCGCGGCGG
>JBBJML010000025.1:0-66768 GCA_037720195.1 Nakamurella sp.
GCGCGGTGGGCCCACGCCTTCGTCGACTTCGCAGCCGGCGAGATGCGCAGCTGGATCAAGCAGCAGGGCATCGGCCTGTTCCCGATCGTCCAGTGGGCGGAACGGGGCGGCTATCCCGTCACTCCCGGCGGCACCATGCACGGCAACTCGGTGCCGCGGTTCCACGTCACCTGGGGTACCGGGCCGGGTGTCGTCACACCGTTCGTCCGCCGGGTCACCGAACACGCGAGGATCGGCCGGACCACCCTGCTGTTCCGGCACCGGGTCACCGATCTGAGCCGTGTCGACGGGGCGATCACCGGCGCGGTCGGCGAGGTCCTCGCGCCGTCCGACGTCGCCCGCGGCGTGCCGTCGTCCCGGGACGTGATCAGCAGCTTCACGATCACTGCGGGCGCGACGATCGTCGCCTCCGGGGGGATCGGCGCGAACCACGAACTGGTGCGCAGGAACTGGCCAGGCGGCCACGGCGGGGCTCCGCGGACGATGATCTCCGGGGTCCCGGACTCCACCGACGGTCTGATGATCGGACATGCGGCCAGGGCCGGTGCCCACGTGATCAACGAGGATCGGATGTGGCACTACCCGGAGGGCATCATCAACCACTCGCCGGTGTGGACGGAACACGGTATCCGGATCCTGGCCGGCCCCACGTCCCTCTGGTTGGACGCCACCGGTCACCGGCTGCCGGCCCCGCTGTACCCGGGCTTCGACGCCCTCGGCACCGTCCGGCACATCACCTCGACCGGACACGGACACAGCTGGTTCGTGTTGAACCGCAGCATCATCGGGCCGGAGTTCGCATTGTCCGGATCGGAACAGAACCCCGACCTGACCGATCGCTCGGTGATCCAGCTCGCCAAGGCCAGGCTGGGCTCCGGTCCGACCCCGGCCGTGCAGCGATTCCTCGACGACGGGGTCGATTTCGTCGCCGCCGAGACCGTCGAGGAGCTGGTGGCGAAGATGAACGCCCTGACCGGAGACGACCTCGTCGACCCCGCGCTCGTCGCGGAGACCGTCCGCCTGCGCGACCTGCAGGTGTCTTCGGGTCTCGGCAAGGATCCGCAGGTGACCGCGGTGGCGGCGGCCAGGAGGTTCTTCGGCGACCGCCGGATGCGGCTGGCCGACGACTGCGCGCTGACCGACCCGGCGCACGGCCCGTTGATCGCTGTCCGACTGCACATCCTCACCCGCAAGACGCTGGGCGGTATGGAGACCGACCTCGACGGGCGGGTGCTCGACCCCGTCGGACAGGTGATCCCCGGGCTGTACGCGGCAGGTGAGGCAGCGGGATTCGGCGGCGGCGGCGTGCACGGATACCGGGCACTCGAGGGCACTTTCCTCGGCGGCTGCCTGCTCTCCGGACGTACCGCGGGACGCACTGTCGGGTGACTCCGCCGGACCCCGGGAATGGGTCGTCCGATGCACAACAGGTGAACACCCGCAGCAATACCTCCGGAGCAGAAAAGTTCACCCGTACAGGCGATCATCGGCACCGATCGGGCGGTTGTGAACCTCCGGCCTTCGCTCCGTAGTCGGTATTCGACGCTGCGCCAGTGATTGTCACCTTTCGCCGCCCGTCATCTGCACTCCGGGTCGCGAGAGGATTACCTGCGTCACGCACTGTTGCGACCACCTGCGGAACTGCCGGTCACGGTTCGATAACCCCACGCCACCAACCCCCACACTTGAGACGTCGGTATCTGTACAGAGCGGTTGCCGCGGGATCTGGACGCCATCAGGCGTCCGGTGGCAGTCGGAGGGTTCGAGGGGTCATGACGCAGGTTGCTCGTCCGGTCGATGTTTCGGGGGAATCCGACGGGAAGTACCAGCATGCCTCCCCCACGTCCACGTCCCTCGGCGATGTCTCGCTGAGCTGGCCCTCACTGGCGTCGGCTGTCCCGGATTCCCTGGCAGATCTGCCGCCGGACGAAGCACCCCTGGTGGCTCCGCCCAAGGTGCGTCCGTTCGCGGGCATCAGGTTGGTCGACGGACGCGCGCTGGCCTGGGCCGAGTACGGCAACCCCCGCGGAGTGCCGTGCATCGTGGTCCCGGACACCGCCTCCTCCAGACTCTCGCCCGGGTGGATGATGCACGAGGTCAGCCTGCCCGTGTCGGTGCGGCTGCTGTCGATCGACCGACCTGGCATCGGCCGGTCCGATCCGGTCGGCCTGGGTGGCCGGGACGACCTGGCCGCCGACATCCTGATGATGATCCACACCCTGGCGGTCGGGCGGGTCGTCATGATCGGCGTCGGGTCCGGTGCGAGCATCGCTCTGGACGTCGCCGAGCGGAGCCCGCGAACCGTCAGCCGGGTGGTCGCCGTGGCTGCTCGTGGTACCGCGGAGCCGGCCGCACCCCGCGCGCGCCGCTCGCTGTTCCGCCGCAGTTCCGGCACCACGGATTCCTGGCGGGGTCCGCTCGAAGCCTGGGCACGGGCCGCCGCCGGACAGCAGCTCACCGACGAGCGCGCCTGGAACCGGGCGCGCAGTCGGATGGACGACCGAGCACTCTCGGCGCTCGGCGGCCGGTGGCTCGCGCCCGCCTTCCGCGCCGCGGTGTCGGCTGATCTCGACGAGGTCGGGAGCCAGTGGATCGCCGACGGCGGCAGCCCGGCGCCCCGCTGGGTGCGCTCGTGGGCCGGCGCGTCGGAGGTGCAGTTCGTGCAGGCTGACGACGATCTGGGTACCACGCCGACTCAGCTCCGTGCCATCGCGGCCGAACGGGCCGGATGGAGTGTCAGTACCGCACCGACGGCCGACAAACTGTTCGCCCGCTGGCCGGCGGTACTCGGCGACGCCGCGGTGCACTACCTGGACACCGCGAACCGCTGACCGCACGGACGTCACCGCTGTCGCCGACACCGAATCGCACTCCGACCACGGTCGGATGGCAGTTCGCGACCGACCGCCTAGCGTGGACCCCGTGACGTTTCGAGAGTTCTGGGCCCAGAACGTATGGGCGCGTGATGCGGCGATCCCGGTCGTGCTGTTGATGCTGTCGCTGGCGACCTACGGCCAGGGCGGGTCGACGCTCTTCGCCTTCCTGCTCATCGTGCCGCTGTTCTGGCGTCGCTCGTTCCCCGAGACCGTCACCCTGGTCGTCGGCGCCCTCGCCCTGGTCCAGGTCACGCTGGAGAACACCTACCAGGTCGGCGACCTCGCGATACCGCTGGCCGTGCACGCGGCCACCGCCTATGCGCGGGACCGCCGGTGGGGCTGGATCGCACTCGTCATGGGGCTGCTGGGTTCGGGACTCTCCTCGTACGTCTTCTTCGGGTTCGGCGACCTCCGCGGCGCCGCGACCAACGGTGCCATCACTGCTACGGCGGTTGCGGTCGCCTTCCTGGTCGGTCGTCAACAGGCCGGTCACGCCCGCGATTCGGCAGCCACCCTGGCGGAGCGTGACCGCTTGCTCGAGGAGCAGCAGCGCCGACGCAGCGAGATGGCCGCCGCCCAGGAGCGCACCAGGATCGCCCGCGAGTTGCATGACATCGTCGCCCATTCACTGTCCGTCGTGGTCGTCCAGGCCGAGGGTGGCCGGGCCGCCGCGAAGTCGAAACCGGAGCTCGCCCCCGAGGTGCTGGCCACCATCGCCGGCACCGCCCGCGCCGCGCTCGGCGACATGCGCCGACTGGTCGGCGTGCTCAGGACGGGCGGTGAACCCGAGTCCAGCCATCCCGATTTCGCACCCGCCCCCACCCTGGGAGACGTCACCGAACTCGTCGAGCAGATCAGCGCAGCCGGACAGCAGGTGACGCTGCAGATCACCGGGGACGAGCGCGAGGTGCCGCCGGCCGCCGGGCTGGCGGCGTACCGCCTTGTCCAGGAGTCGCTGACGAATGTCATCAAGCACGCCGGTCCGACCGCGAGCACAGAGGTGAACGTCCACTACGCACCGAGTGAGGTCCACGTCTCGGTGTTGGACGACGGCCGGGGTGCGGCCGCGACCGGTGACGGTCAGGGCAACGGCCTGATCGGGATGCGCGAGCGAGTCACCCTGCAAGGCGGAACCGTTGCGGCCCACGCCCGCTCGGGAGGTGGCTTCATCGTCACCGCAACGATCCCGACCACCCAGCCCGGCACGGTGCCCACCTCCGATCCCGCCCGGAGCCACCGGTGACCCAGCCCGAACCGCCGATCAAGGTCTTCCTCGTCGACGACCAGATGCTGGTGCGCACCGGCTTCCGGATGCTCGTCGAGGCCCAGGACGACATGGTGGTGGTCGGGGAGGCTCCGGACGGACGTCAGGCGATCGCCGCGCTGGTTCCCGGTGGGAGCTCCGCCGACGCCGACGTCGTGCTGATGGACGTCCGGATGCCGGTGCTCGACGGAGTCCGTGCCACCCAGGAGATCGTTGCGGCCTACGACGATCCAGCCAGCGACGACCCAGCCCGCAGCCGACCTGCAGCATCCGATAGCGAGGCCGACGTACCCGGGCGTCGGGGGCCGAAGGTGTTGGTGCTGACCACGTTCGACATCGATGAGTACGTGTTCGCCGCACTGCGGGCCGGTGCGTCCGGATTCCTGCTCAAGGATGCCCGCCCGGAAGACCTGCTGGGCGCGATCCGCAGCGTGGCCGCCGGCGACTCGGTCGTTGCTCCCAGCGCCACCCGCCGGCTCATCGCCACCATCGTCGACCAGCTGCCGGGGCCCGACCGTACCTCTGCCTCGCGCCTGCAGGTGCTGACCGCCAGGGAGCGGGAAGTGCTGCAGTTGATCGCGGCCGGGGCGACCAACCCGGAGATCGCCGCCCAGCTGTACATGGCGGAGGCGACCGTCAAGACGCACGTCGGCAGACTGTTGTCCAAGCTGGCCGTCCGGGACCGGGTAGGGCTGGTGCTGGTGGCCTACGAGACCGGCCTGGTGCGGGGCTGAGAGCGCTCAGCGCGAGGAGACCAGGGTGGCGAACGCGATGATGTTCGACTCGTAGTGGCCGACTGTGGGATTGAAGGTCCCGCCACAGGTGATCAGGCGCAGACCGGCATGATTGAGGTTGCCGTAGATGGTCTGGGTGGGGAAGTTGTCCTTCGCGTACTCCCGCACCCCGTCGACCTTGAACACTGCGACGCTGCCATCGGCGCGGCCCACCTGGATCTCGTCTCCCGGCTTGAGGTTGCCCAGCTTGTAGAAGACCGACGGCCCGTTGGCTGCCGAGTCGACGTGCCCCAGCAGCACCGAGGGGCCGATCTCGCCGGGCGTCGGCGAGCCGTTGTACCAGCCGCTCGACTTCGTGTCGTCCAGCGGGGGGACCTCGATGCTGCCGTCGGCGTTCAGGCTCATGTCCAGGACGGGCGAATCGGTGACCCCGATGGCCGGGATGGTGAGCGTGGTGGGCGCGGACTTCGGCAGGATCGGACCGGACGTTGCCGCGCCGGGAAACGGGGTCACGCTGGTGTTCGGTGCCGCTGGCTTCGACATGGTGTTCGAGGTGGTCGGCTTCACAGAACTCGGTCGCGACGTGCTGGAGGGCTGCGCCGTGGTGGAAGCAGCGGAGCTGGTGCTGGGAGTGGCCGACGCGCTCGAGGTCTCGCTGGTGACCTCGTTCGTGGTCTCGACGGAGGGCGAGTCACTCGTCGTCGGCCCGACGGGCGCGGAGCCGGCCTCCCCGTCGATCACGCCGGCATTGGCGGAGGTCGGGGAGTCGGGCGGTGTTGCGCTGCTGCAGGACCCGAGAATCAGGAGCAGTGCCCCGAGCGCTGCGAGCACACCGCTGAGCCACAGCCGCATCTTCATGCGTTGCTTGCGCTGGGTGGGCGCCGTGCGGGCATTCATCGGGGAGTCTCCGTTGGTCGAGGCGGGTCCGGCAGCGTGCTGTGCAGGAACCGGACGCCGCGAAGAAGGGGAGGTGCGATCGGCTCACCGTGCCACACCGGGCGGGTCCGTCGAAACGGATCCGCCCGGTGAGGTTCGGCACGGGGTGTTCGGGTCCTCAGAACCCGTCACCCCGCACTTCAAGATCTACCGCTGATGACGCCGTGAGCTATGAGGCTCAGGTGGCGTCGTCGTGGGCGTAGCGACGGGCTGCGACCGCGGCCGCACCGGCCGCACCCAGCAGCGCGATGCCACCGACGATGGCACCCGTGTTCGGGCCACCGGAAGTGCTGCCGCCACCGGTCTGGACGCCACCGACGGGCATGCTGCCGGGCATCTGCTTGATGAACGGGGTGGCAGCGGCCAGCACGGTCGCCTTGTCCTTGGGGGTCTCGAAGGCCCCCATGTAGACGCCACCCTCGGCCTTGAGGCCGAGCAGGTTGCCGATGACCGCCGCGTGACGGGCCTCGACACCGAAGATGCTGGCAGCAGCCTGCAGAATGGCCTTGTCCTTGATGAAGCCGGCGGCACCGAGGTAGGCGCTTGTGCCGAGGTTCTCGAAGACGTGGCTGGTCTGCAGGTAGCTGTCGCGGCTGGCGAACGACTCGCCGAAATCGACGCCGGGAGCGGCGACCGGGGTCCCACCGAGGGACTTGATGGTATCGGTGAGCGCGCTGACGTGGGTCTCTTCATCCGACTGGATGGTGGCGAGGTATTCCTTCTCCACGCCAGAGGTCAGGTTGGCCGCATTGCCCTGCTTGTAGAACGCTGCTTCCAGGTACTCCAGCGTCAGGGCGTAGTTCAGAACCTCGAGGTCGTTGGCGAAATCAGGTGCCCCGGCCAGGTTGAACTTGTTGTTGAGTGCGTGCAGGCCCAGGGCCCCCGAGATCTCGGAGGCGTTGCTGTGCACGAGGTCGCGTGCTGTGTTGGTCATGGGTTCTCTCCTCAACTCAGGAACGGCTTGACGGCCTTCAGCACGGTTGCCATGTCGGCATGTGCCTCAAACGGGGATGGGAAGGGCTTGCCGCCGATGAGGGAGGCGATCACAGCTGCGTGACGCGATTCGACGCCGGCAATCGACGCCGCGGCAGCAAGAATGTCCACGCTCTTGATGAGCGGAACCTGACCGTGGTACGCGGTCACACCAACCTCTTCGAAGACCGACGCGGTCTTCAGGAACGAATCGCGCGAGGCGAAGGTCCCGTCCGGGTAGGTGATCTTCGGCTTGGTGGCCGGGGTGCCGCCGAGGGACTTGATGGTGTCCGTCAGCCCGCTGACGTGCGTCTTCTCGTGATCCTCGATGGGGGTCACCAGCTCGAGCTCACGACCCGAGAGCTTGCCGGCGGCGAGGCCCTGGGCGTAGAAATCGGCCTCGAGGTACTCGAGGGTGAGGGCGTAGTTCAAGATCTCCAAGTCGCCCTCCATGCCCGCGGCCGGAGCGGCCCCACGCATGATGTTCGCCGGTGAAGCACCGGCAACGCCGGCTCCACCGAGGAGACCGCCGGCAACGAAGGTGGCGCCGAAGCCCACCAGTCCTGCCATCTTCAGGAACTTCCGACGGTCGGTGCTGGTGCTGAACTCCAGTACCGGCTTACCGCCGAAGATCCTCTCTTCGCCTGCCATGGGGTATTCCCTTCGCTCGTGTCACGAACGCTCTCGCGTCGTCGCGGAGTGGTGCTGCGGCGCCGCTCCGGTGGAACCGGAACGGGAACTGATACGCGTGACGTCCGTAGTGGACAGTCGCGGTTCGGGGTGAGCGCGGTCACGGATGGGTGCAACCCACAGGTTCACTCGGACGGACCGGAACCCGATGGATCGACCGCTCCTCACTCGTGCAGCGAGGGTCAAATCAGACAAATTGGCATTTTTACGGTCTTCAAACCCGCCGAACGAGTGATGTGCATGGGTCCCTCTCCTGCGTAACCGACAATCGGTCACCCAGAGCGACGGTCCGAGGCTCGATCGTCCGACCTCGGCGCTACCGTCACTCGGTGCACCCCCACCGGTTGACCCAGACCGACGCCCGGCAGATCGCCGTGCGCGCCCAGCTGCTGGACGCCGACCGCCCCGATCAGCTCCTCCGGGTGGCCGAGCACCTCACGGCGCTCCAGCTGGACCCGACGTCGGCCGTCGCCCCCAGCGCCGAACTGGTCGTCTGGAGCCGGCTCGGCGCCTGGATCGCGACCGACACGGTCGCTACGGCACTCGCGGAACACGCCCTGTTCGATCTCGACAACTTCGCCCGTCCGGCGACGGATCTCCCACTGTTCACGGCGGCGATGGCCGCGTGGCCGGGCCCGGAACCGTTGAAGGGCTGGCAACGGGCATCCCGGGACTGGGTGACCGCGAACGACGCCTGCCGTCGCGACGTGCTCGCGGCGCTGGCCGCGGGCGGTCCCCAGGTGATCGGGGAGCTGCCGGACACCTGCGTCGTGCCGTGGCGCTCGTCCGGGTGGAACAACAATCGCAACGTCGGTCGACTGGTCGAGATGATGGCTCGGCGCGGCGAGGTAGCCGTCGCCGGGCGTCGAGGTCGGGAGAAGCTCTGGGACCTGGCCGGCACCGTCCATCCGGATCTCCCGTCGGTGCCGCTCGAGCAGGCCCAGCACCGGCTCGCCGAGCGGCGACTCACCGCCCTCGGCCTCGCCAGGGCGAAGGCCGTGGAGACCCCGATCGAACCCAACGGCGTCGGAGGAGTCGGTGAGCCTGCCGTGATCGAGGGCGTGCGCGGGCACTGGCGCGTCGATCCGACCCAGCTGGACCGACCGTTCATCGGGCGGACCGCACTGCTCTCCCCGCTGGACCGGCTGGTCTTCGACCGCAAGCGGATGACGGAGATCTTCGCCTTCGACTACCAACTGGAGATGTACAAGCCGGCCGCCCAGCGACGCTGGGGCTATTACGCGCTGCCCGTCCTGGTCGGCGATCAGTTGGTCGGCAAGGTCGACGCCACCGCCGATCGCACCGCCGGGGTGCTGCGCGTCGCCGCCCTGCACCGCGACCCGCTGTACCCCGACGACGCGGAGGACTCGGTTCGAGCCGAGCTCGACTCGCTGGCAGAATGGCTCGGCCTGGGCCTGGAGCTCCCGGCGGACTGATCTCTGTCCGCGTACCGAGCACTCGCCACGCTCCGGGCATCAGACCCTGGTCGTACCCGGTGCCCGCCCGCTGCCCCCGCGGACGCACCCACCCTTGCCCGGATCCCGTCCCGTGCTCCGATCCGGCAGGCAGCCCGAATTCCTAGCGTTGTCCGTGTCCACTTCGACGACACGAAACGAGCACATCGCATGCCTGCCAGCCAGACGACCACCCGGATGATTCCGCCGCAGAACCCGGCCGGGAACGATCACGTCCTGCGGGCTCTGGACCTGCGGAAGACCTACGGCACCGACGACACCCTGGTGCGGGCGCTCGACGGGGTCGACGTGGACTTCCGGCGCGGCTCGTTCACCGCGGTGATGGGGCCCTCCGGCTCCGGCAAGTCCACCCTGATGCACTGCCTCGCCGGACTCGACGCCCCGACGTCCGGGTCGATCCGGCTCGGCGACGTGGAGCTGACGACGCTCGACGACCGCGCCCTCACCGGCATCCGCCGGGACCGGTTCGGGTTCGTGTTCCAGTCGTTCAACCTGTTGCCGATGTTGACGGCCGCGCAGAACATCCTGCTGCCGCTGGAACTCGCCGGCCGCAGCGCGGACCCCGACCACTACCGCGAACTCACTGCCGCACTGCGCATCTCGGACAGGTTGCAGCACCGACCGTCCGAGCTATCCGGTGGCCAGCAGCAGCGGGTCGCCATCGCCCGCGCGATGATCACCCGCCCCGACATCGTGTTCGCCGACGAACCGACCGGCGCGCTCGACACCCGGACCGGCCACCAACTGCTCGCCTTCCTGCGGGCCGGTGCTCGCGAGCTCGGACAGACCATCGTCATGGTGACCCACGACCCGGTCGCCGCCGCCTACGCCGATCGCGCGGTGCTGCTGTCCGACGGCCGGGTCGCCGGATCCCTGCAGCAGCCGACCGCGGACGACGTGCTCGCCGCCATGCGCGATCTGGGGGCCTGAGGTGATGCTCTGGAAGCTGGTGCGCCGGCAGCTCGCCCACCGACCGCGGCGACTGATCTCGGTGCTGGTCACGGTCGTCATCGGCGTGGGGTTCACCGCCGCCTGCATCACCTACAACGCGACCGCGAAGGCATCACTGGCCCACCAGGTAGCAGGCATCGGGCGCACCGCCGACGTGCTGATCGTCCCGGCCCCGGAGGTGCCGGCGAAGACCCTGCTCGCGGTGACCGGGGTCGCCGGTGTCGAGACATCGCTGAGCGCCTCCACCGCCTACCGCTCCGACGCGGCCAAGGGGTACGCGAGCGTCGCCGGCATTCCCTCGCCGTCGCTGCGCTGGTTCTCGCTGTCCGCGGGCAGCTGGCCGCAGCAGGACCGTCAGGTCGTCGTCGGGGAGGACTTCGCCAAGTCCGCGAACCTCGAGATCGGATCGGTCCTCACCCTGGCCGGGGCCGGCTCCACCGAGCAGCAGGTGACCGTCGCCGGGACCGTGGCGGACGGGGGGCTCGGGATCGCTGACCTGTTCGCATCGCCCGCGGTGGTACTGAGGATCCCCGGAGCAACGCCCGAACTGGTCGCGGTGACCGTGACCTCCGGCGTCGATCCCGCCCAGGTGGTCGGCGCGCTGCGCGCCGTGATCCCGACGGGCGCAGACAGCAGCCCCGAGGTGCTCACCGGAGCCCAGTACGCCGCCGACCGGGCCACCGCCGTGACGGACGGCAGCGACCTGCTGGGCACCCTGCTGCTCGGGTTCGCCGCGATCGCGCTGCTGGTGGCCGGCATCGTCATCGCGAACGTCTTCACCATCCTGACGACCGCCCGCCGGCGCGAACTGGCGCTGCTGCGCTGCGTCGGAGCCACCTCCGGGCAGGTGACGGCCCAGGTGGTGCTCGAGGGACTGGTGGTCGGCGCCGTCGGATCGGTCGCCGGAGTACTGGCCGGGTACGGCGCCGCCGCCGTGCTGACACAGCAGCTCGGATCTGCGCAGGGCGGTGTGGTCGCGGACCTCACCGGACTGCTGATCGCACTGGTGGCGGGGATCCTGATCACGACCGGGGCGGCGGCCTTCCCGGCCGTCCGCACCGGCCGGATCGCCCCGCTGGCCGCGCTCCAGCCGATCAGTCCGGAGGCGACCACTCGGCGGCTGGGAATCCTGCGGGTGGTGTCCGGCCTGGTCCTCACCCTCGCGGGGCGGGTGGGCTGGTGCACGCGGCCACCAACGGATCGTTCTTCTCCGCCCTGGGCACGGCTGCGGTCTCGGCGATCGGCGTACTGCTGCTCACCCGGGCGGCCCTCCCGATGGTGATGCGCGCCCTCGGACCGGTGGCGCGGTTGGCCGGCATCCCCGGCCGGCTGGCTACCGCCAACGCACTGCGCACCCCCGGGCGCGCAGCCGCCACCAGTGCCGCCCTGTTGGTCGGAGTCGCGCTCATCGTCACCCTGCAGGTCGGCGCGGCCTCCGCCGGCGCCACGCTCGACAGCGAGCTCTCGCAACGCTTCCCGGTGCCGGTGGCGGTGACGGACACCGCCGGGAAGGCGCTGCCGTCCTCGGTGCAGCAGTCGGCCCGCGTGGCCGGGCTGGACCCCGGCGAGGTCCGTGGGGCTCGGATCGCCGCGACGGCGCCGGCCGGAGCGCTCGCGGACCTGCTCGGTGAGGGCAAGGCGCTCGTCATCGCACCGTCCGCACAGGCGTTGGACGCGGCGGGGGCTGCACTGCCCGACGGCATCGTGGAGGTGCCCGACTGGTGGGCCGACAACGGCGTCCGGGACGGTGGCCGTCTCGTGCTGGGTACCGGCACTGCTCGGGTGGAGCTGACGGTGCGCACGGGGCATCTCGGTGACGCCTCCAACGCGAGCGTCCTGGTGGTCAACAGCGCTGTGCTGCATCAACTCTCGCCCGCAGCACCGGTGGTCGCCCTGTGGGCGGCGGTTCCGGCCGGAGTCGATGCCGCCGCCGCCGACGGGGCACTGCGTCGGGCGACGTCGTCGATGCCGGGTGTCGAGGTGGGCGGCAGCGCTGCCGAGCGCGCGGCGAACGAGGAGGCGCTGGGCACCGTCCTGACGATCGCCACCGCGCTGCTCGCCGTTGCGGTGCTGATCGCCCTCGTCGGGATCGCCAGCACGCTGGCGCTGTCGGTGTTGGAGCGCACCCGCGAGTCGGCGCTGCTGCGGGCGCTGGGCCTGCAACGGTCCCAGCTGCGCCGGATGATCTCGGTCGAGGCACTGCTGCTGGCCGCGGTCGGCGCACTCACCGGTGCCGCGCTGGGCGTCGGGTACGGGCTCGCCGGCAGCTCGTCGGTCACCGCGGAGATCGGCCGGGACGTGGTCTGGCAGGTGCCGTGGGGGCAGATCCTGCTGGTGATCGGCGCCGCGCTGGTGGCGGGCCTGCTGGCCTCGGTGCTTCCGGCCCGCACTGCGACCCGGATCTCGCCGGCAGCTGCGCTGGCCGAGCAGGGCTGAGCCCCGGGGGCGCCGGCGGTCGAGGGGTCCGCCGGCCTCCCGGGGTTGCCGCACCGAGGATGGGTGCCCGCGGCAGGCGACCGTCCGCCTCTGCGACGATCAGCGTCGTGCCTGCCACCGAACCGAGCCTGAACCGTCAGATCGCCCGGCTCGCCGTCCCCGCCCTCGGCGCGTTGCTCGCGGAGCCGGTCTTCTTGCTGGCTGACACCGCGATCGTCGGCCACCTCGGCATCGCACCGCTGGCCGGGGTCGGCATCGGCTCGACGATCCTGCTGACCGTGGTCGGGCTGTCGGTGTTCCTGGCCTACGGCACCACCTCCCAGGTGTCGCGGTTGCTGGGGGCCGGCGACCTGCGGCGCGCGCTGTCACTCGGGATGGACGGCATCTACCTGGCCATGGCCATCGGCCTGACGATCGCGCTCGTCGGCATCCCGACCGCAGGACCACTGGTGCGCGCGTTCGGCTCGGAGCCGGCCGTCGGCCACCAGGGCACCGTCTATCTGCTCTGGTCGCTGGTCGGCCTTCCCGGCATGCTCGTCGTGCTGGCGACGACCGGCGTCCTGCGTGGGCTGCAGGACACCCGCACCCCGCTGTGGGTGGCGGCCGGCGGGGCGGCACTGAACATCGTCCTCAACCTGGTGTTCGTGCTCGGCTTCCAGTGGGGGGTCGCCGGATCGGCGATCGGCACCTCGATCACCCAGACGGTGATGGCCGTGGTGCTGGTCGTGGTCGTTGTCCGTCACGCCCGGCTGCACGGTTCGTCCCTCCGGCCGGACGTCCGCGGCATCAGGGGTGCCGGTGCGAGCGCCGTCCCGCTGCTGATCCGCACCGTTGCGTTGCGCATCGGCATCCTCGCGACCACCGCCGTCGCGGTCGGCAAAGGCGCGGCCGCGCTGGCCGGCCACCAGGTGGTCTCGACGATCTGGAACTTCCTGGCCCTCGGGCTGGACGCCCTCGCCATCGCCGCGCAGGCTCTCACCGGGCGAGCGCTGGGCGCCGGAGATGCCGCGGCCGTGCGGGTGATCACCGATCGGATGGTCCGTTGGTCGTTGGTGGCCGGCGCGACGATCGGGGTGGTGATCCTGCTGGCCCACCCGTTCATCGGTGCGCTGTTCTCACCGGACCCGGAGGTGCGGCGGGCGGTGGCACTGGGGCTGATCGTGGTCGGTATCGCGCTGCCGGTGGCCGGGTACGTGTTCCTGCTCGACGGGGTGCTGATCGGCGCCGGCGACGGAAAGTTCCTCGCCTGGAGCGGCCTGGTCGCGGTGGCCGGCTACCTGCCGTTCGCCTGGGCCGTGGGGCGCTGGGCGCCGGACGGTCCCGTTGGTCTGCTGTGGCTGTGGATCGTCTACTGCGGGGTCTACCTGATGGCCAGGGCACTGGCGCAAGGACTGCGGTACCGCCGCGACGACTGGCTGGTGCTGGGTGGCTCACGCTGATCGCGCGAGGTCGGTCGGAGTCCGGCCGACGCTGATCGGCCGGGCGCTGCGGGATCCGGAAGACGCTGATCGAACGAGCGCCGCGACTCGAGATCCGCTCGTGGCGTCGGTCCGGTCGAGCACCCGTCATAGTGGTCGGGTGACTTCCGATGAAAGCCCGGCCGTCCGGGCCGCCGGCGCCGTGATCGATCGATTGACCCGTCTGCAGCAGGACTTCCCGGTCCCCGGCGTGCTCTTCCGCGACCTGACCCCGGTCTTCGCCGACGGGGTCGCGCTGGCCGATCTCACGGCGGGGATGCTCGAGTTGGCAGGACCGGCCGACCTCTACGCCGGACTCGAGGCTCGCGGGTTCGTCTTCGCTGCGGCCGCCGCTGCCACCACGGGCCGCGGCATGTTGGCGGTCCGCAAGGCCGGCAAGTTGCCGGGCGCGGTGCTCGGCGAGGACTACGACCTGGAGTACGGAACTGCCCGCATCGAGACGCATCCCGACGACGTCCCCACCGGCGCGCACGTCGCCGTGCTCGACGACGTCCTGGCGACCGGCGGCACCGCGGCAGCCGCGATCAGGCTGTTGCGACGGGCGGGTGCCGAGGTCACCTCGGTCACGGTGGCCATCGAGCTCGACGCGCTCGGTGGCCGGGCGGCGTTGCGCGAGTACGGCGTGCCGGTGCGGTCGCTGCGCCACTACTGACGCTTCGCCGGGGTCCCGCGTCACCACTCGCGCTCGGTCTCCCCGTCACGATCTGAGGTAGCAGTACTGCGATCTCCGACATTCTTCCGATCCCGGCGGGTACCTCAGAACCGCAGAGTTGTCCTGCCGAGCGCTGGTACCGCGTTCGGGGACGACTCGAGGAACGGACACCGCCCTGATGAAAGACCTGGATCTCCTCCCCGAAGCCCGCCGACAGCACGTCGCGGCTCGCCTGCACAGCAACCTGATCGCCTGGTTCACCACGGTGCGGGACGACGGCCAGCCGACGACGATCCCGGTGTGGTTCCTGGCCCGCGAGGACGACGTGCTCCTGTTCACCCGACCCGGCACGCGGAAGCTGCGGAACCTGTCTCTCAACCCCCGGGCGGTGCTCGGCCTGGACGTCACCGACATCGGGCGGGACAACATCCGGATCGAGGGAGTGGTGAGCATCGCCCCGGACGAACTTCCTGCCGATCGCAATCCGGCCTACCTCGCCAAGTACACCGAACGGATCGGCGCGATGTTCGACGAAGCGGCGGCGTTTTCCGCGGCCTTCTCGGTCCCACTGGTGCTGACCCCGTCGAGGGTGCGCACGGAGTAGCCGGCCCGTTGGTGGCGGGTCGTGGCCAGGATCCCGGACCATCGGTTCACGTCCGCGGCACGTCGCGCGACCTCCTGGTGTGGACCACCCCGACACTGCCCTGGTGAGCACCGCACCACCGCAGCCCGATCATGAGCGGCTCTTCGCTGCCCATCGCCTGGAGTTGGTAAGGCTGGCGGTGATGTGGCTCGGCGACGTCGAGAGCGCGGAAGACACCGTGCAGGACGTGTTCGCCGCACTCGAGCCGGGGCGGATCACCGGCGATCCGCTCGCCTACCTCCGGGTTGCCGTCCTCAACCGTGCTCGGTCGCAGGTCCGACGCCGGATCGTCGCCCGCCGTTGGTTGGAGCGGCAGGGCTCCGCACCGCTCACCGATCAACCACCGCCCACGGTGACCGACGGCGACGTCGTCACGGCCATCCGCAGCCTCCCGGACCGGCAGCGCGACGTGGTGATCCTGCGGTACTTCCTCGACTGGTCCGTCGAGCGGACCGCCGAGGTGCTCGGCATCCGGGCCGACGCCGTCCGCTCGTCCGCCTACAAAGCCCTGCGCATGTTGCGCACCCGGATCGGAGATCCCCGATGACCCACGACGAACTCCTGGACGACGACCTCGCGAGCACCGAGGACCGGCTTCGGGCGGCCCTGGCCGCCGAAGCACGGTCGCTGGAGATTGCCGACCTGCGGGAACGAGCGGTGCCGTCGCGGACCACCCGTGGTTCTCGACGGACGATGCTGGTGGCCGCCGCCGCCGTCGTGCTGGTGCTCGGGGGCGTTGTGACCGTCCTGTCCCTGAACGGTCGGGGTGGCTCGGGGCTCGCCGACCCGGGGGGTTCTGCGACTGCGATCGGCCCGGCGACCTCCTCTGCCTCACCCACGGTAGTGACCGTGGCCGGGCTGCCGGGCTCCATGGCCAGCTGTGCCTACGGCGACATCGCCAGTTATGCCCACGACGCGGCCGCCAACGGCGGCGCACTGGTCACCGGGACGCTCCGACTGACCGGGAGGACGTCCACCGACGAAGACGGCAACCTCGGATGGCAGTCCTCGCAGGTGGAGATCACGATCGATTCCGTACTGGCCGGCCGGGTGAAGAGCATGACGATGACCGGCTGGGTGGCGAGCGGTGTCGTGTCCCTCGATCCCCCGCCACCTCCGTCCTCCGGAGCGGCGAACATCCCCTCCGACACCGCGGGCGCGACGCCGATCCTCGACTACGAAGGGACTCTGGGTTGGGCAACGGACGGCGCCTTCCTCGGCACGATCTACCCGAACACCAGCGGCGGGGTGTCGTCAACCCGACCCCACTGATCGACGATCGAGCCGTGGTCGGGCTGGGCTGCTGGGGTGGCGGTGGTCTGCCTGCAACCCACGAGCGGGTCGAGCTGGTACTGGCAGGGCATCCGCCCGTCACGATCTCGGCACCGGTGGATCTGGTTGCCGTGCAGGACATCCGCGACTCGCTGCGCTGACCACGGCCGCTCGACGGGATCTGATCCGGGCGCCGCACGGCGGAGTGCCGGGCCCGTCGGGATCGATCGAGCGAACGAGGTGAAGCGACCTCCCGCCACACCAGGACCGCTCCCGACCCCATCCTCGCTCGAACACCACATCCCTCCGCCGATCCAGCGCTCGATCAACGCACTCTTCGCCGATCGAGCAAGGGAGGAACGACCGCGTCGAGATCCCGTTGGCGCACCGAAGATCCCGGCCCCAGCGTCGCTCGACCTCCGCAGCCTTCGGCGATGGAGGGAGGGAGGAACGACCGAGTCGAGATCCCGTCAGATCATCGATGAGGTCCCCGATCACTACATTCGCCGGATCACCACGATCGGCGCTTCCACATCGTGACCTGATCGTGACCCGAACCGTTGCCCCACAGGCACTTCCAGAAGGTCGACTGTCGGACCCCCTGAGTAACGTCGTACCCATGAACAGCACCGGCGGAGCGAGCGTCGCGGACACCCGCGACCGCATCGCTGCGCTGGCCGTCGAACTAAAAACCTTGCACACCAACGTGTTCCAATGCTCGACCGGCGAGCTCGGCGCGTTCCTCGCTGAACTCGCCGAACTCCGCGCGTTGGCCGGTGCGGCCAGTGTGATCGTCACCGCGGATGCAGAGTCCCGCGGCGTTATCGAGGCCTCCCAATCCGCGTCCACCCGCGGCTGGGTCGCCGAGCAAGGCTGGCACTCCCGCCGCGAAGCAACCACCATCGCGAAAGCCGCGCACATCCTGCGACGACCGGAACTCGACGAGATCACCGACTCCATCCGCACCGCCGACCTCGACCTGACGACCGCCGTTGTCGTGCAGGCCGAGTACGACAAACTCGCGCCCGAACTGTTGCCCGGTGCGCCCCCGATCGTCCTCAAGCAGATGGTCAACCACGGCGCGGAGTACGGACCCCGCGGCGTCCGCGAACTGCGGCAGTACATCCTGGCGCGCCACGGGAAACAGGACAAGCTCGCCGACTTCCAGGACCGGTGCCGCCGCCACATCTCCCTGTCACCGGCCCGCGAAACATCCACCGGGCTGCACGAATACCGACTCGTCGTCGACAACGAAGGCCTCAGCATCCTCGAAGCCGCCATCCAAGCACTCTCCGCGCCGCGATCCGACTCAGGTACGGGCGAGCGGGATGGTCGGCCCACCGATCGGCGACGTGGAGAAGCACTGATCGAGGCGCTCAGCCGGTCGGTCCTCGCCCAGGGCCAGGGACCAACCTCAGCAGTGACCGCGACCGTGAACGTCAGCATGTACCTGGACGACCTGCAGCAGCGCACCGGAGCCGGCACCTGCACCGGAACCATCGCCGACGGCGACGGGACCCTCCTCGCCCCCGACACCGTCCGCAAGCTCGCCTGCGACGCCGGGATCATCCCGACCGTCCTCGGTGCCCAGGGTGCGATCCTCGAATGCGGGACGGAAAAGCGTCTGTTCACCCTGGCTCAGAAGCGCGTGCTGTGGCAGCGGGACAGGCACTGCACCTTCCCAGGCTGCGACATCCCCGCCCAGTGGACAGACGCCCACCACCTCGTCCACTGGATCGACGGCGGACCCACCGATCTCGACAACGCAGCGCTCCTGTGCCGGGCACACCACACGATCGTCCACCGCGACGAACTCGCCGGTGAAGTCGTTGCAGGACAGGTGGTCTGGGACCGCAGACCCGGCACCTACCGACCGCCACGACGCCCACTGCAACCCGGTGCCTCCACCCCGCTCCATCCCCGACTGCCACGCCCACGATCTGCGCCGATTCCTCTACAAATCTGAGCCCCTTCACGTCCGGGTGGACCATGGACTGGCACATACTCTGTTCAACGGTATATTCAGCTTATGGCACCCAGCAGCATGACGGACCAGACGTTCCTCGTGCTCAGCGCACTGGCCGGCGGCCCCGCCCACGGCTACGCGTTGATCAGCGAGGTCAACACGCTCTCGGGGGGAGAGACGACCATGCGCGTCGGCACGCTCTACGGCATTCTCGATCGACTCAGCACACAGCAGCTCATCGAGGTCGATCGCGAGGAGGTGGTCGACTCGCGGCTGCGGCGCTACTACCGGCTAGCCGCGACCGGGGTCGAAGTACTCCGAGTGGAGGCGACCCGACGGCACGAACAGGCCGGAGCCGCACTGAACAGGGTCCGCCGCATCCAGCCGGGGTTGTCCTCATGATCACCCGCGAGCTGCCTTGGCCGATCCGCGCGGGTATGCGTCTGCTCCCCCGGGCCTACCGCGAGCACCAGACAGCGGAACTGCAGGCCACCCTCGGTGACGTCGCTGACTCACGGGGCCTGTCGGCGGGTGCCGAGGCATTGTCGTTGGTAGCTCCGTCGATACGGGTGCGCGGCACATCACTGCTGGCCCCACCATTGGCACCCCGCGCCCGGGCGGCCTCGCTCGCCGCAGTGGTGCTTCCCCTCCTGATCCTCATCCCCGCCGCACGCGCCATCGACGTGGGGCTGCCCGTCGTCAGCGGGCAGTCGGGGCCCTACTGGAGATACAGCGCTCTGGTTCCTGCCTGGATCCTCGCGGCGCTCGCCGGTCTCCTGGTGCTGATCGGGGCGGGCCGATGGGCGCACCGATCGGCGATCGCGGCTGTCGTGTTGTTCATCGGCGGGCTGCTCATCATGGTGACCACGACAGACCTCGACGCAGCCGTCCGGGAGTTCGGCTGGCTGCCGTTACTCGCGACCAGCGCAGCACTCACCCGTGACCCGGGCCGTATCCGGATCGGACGGCGTCTGCTCGGCACCACCGGACTCGCCGTCACCACCGTCGTCACCGCGGGCGCCGCGTTTGCCTACCTGGCCGCCGGTCCACTGTGGGCGGTCTCGTTGCCTGATCCGCTGGACCGTCTGCTGTTCAACTGTCGACTCGTCCTCAGCGGCGCCCTGCTGCTCGGCTGCCTGGCGAGCCTGGCATCCAGGACCGCCCGCGCGGCTGTGCCGGTCGTCGCCGCGCTCGGCATGGTCTACGTCGGCGCGGCCCTCGAGGCGAATCTGTGGCCGAACTCAGAAGTGAGATACGACCTGATGATCGACCTGCCCGTGGGCCATCTGATCCTCCAGTTGGTGGTCATCCCCCTCCTGGTCTTCGCGGGTGCGCGCGCTCTCACCGCTCTTGTCGACCGCGTGAACGGCCCGACCGGGATGACTCCGCTGGCGAACTGATCAGCGGGTCGCGCCGACTCCCAGGTCCTGTGCAACGGTGGACCGATGCGAGTACTCGGCATGATCTCCGGCACGTCCCACGACGGGGTCGACGTGGCCGTCGTCGATTTCCACGCCGAGGGGAGCGTCCTGCACGGAACGCTGGTCACCGTCAGCACGACGCCGTATCCCAATGCACTGCGGGCCCGACTGCTGGCAGCCCTCCCGCCGACGGCCCTGCCGATGGCCGAGGTATGCGTGCTCGACACCGAGCTCGGTGAGTTCTTCGCATCGTCCGCGGCAGCCGCTGTCGCCACTTCCGGCCAGGTGGACCTCGTCTGCACGCACGGCCAGACGGTTTTTCACTGGATCGAAGAGGGTCGAGCACGCGGCACGCTGCAGTTGGGGCAACCTGCGTTCCTGGCCGAGGCCACCGGAGCCACCGTCGTCTCCGATCTGCGCAGCCGGGACATCGCCGCCGGCGGACAGGGCGCGCCGCTGGTCCCTGTCCTGGATCTGCTGCTGCTCGGTCAGGTCGGGAAGCGCTGCGGCGCACTGAATCTCGGCGGGATCGCGAACGTGACGGTTGTCCCAGGCCCGTCCGACGAATTCCCCCCGAGCGCGTACGACCTGGGCCCGGCGAACGCCCTCATCGATGCCGCCGCTCTGCAGCTCACCGGCCGACACTTCGACGCCGACGGCGCACTCGGAGCCGCCGGCACGCCCGATGAGGATCTGCTCCGGTGGCTGCTCGCCGAGCCGTACTACGCCCTGCCGGCCCCGAAGTCGACCGGCAAGGAGCTCTTCCACGACGGCTACCTGGCCGAGATCACGCGTCAGTTCCCCCACGTCCGGGGCGCGGACCTGGCCGCGACCCTGACCGCACTCACTGCGGAAGTCGTTGCCGCAGAGGCGATCCGGATCGGTCTGGAGTTGTTGGTGGTGTCCGGCGGCGGAGTGCGCAACCCGACGCTGATGTGGATGATCCGGAGCCGACTGCCGGGCGTCGAGATCACCACCAGCGACACCTTCGGCGCACCGTCGGACACCAAGGAGGCCATCGCGTTCGCGCTGATCGGCTACCTGACCGCGCACGGACTCCCCGGAAACGTCCCGTCCTGCACCGGGGCCGCCGGTCCGCGGGTGCTCGGCAGCATCACGCCGCCCGGAAGCGGCTGGGCGATGGAGAGCGCACCGATGCCGACATCCTTGGTGCTGCGCACAGCCTGAGCGATCGCCTGACGGGATCTCGACTCCTCCGTCGCTCGATCAACGGACGGGTGGAGGGATCTCGACTCCTCCGTCGCTCGATCAACGGACGGGTGGAGGGATCTCGACTCCTCCGTCGCTCGGTCATCGGACGGGTGGTATTCCGACTCCTCCGTCGCTCGATCAGCGGGCGGGTGACGGGTTCCCGCACCTCCGTCGGTCGACCAGCGGACGGCTGACGGGTTCTCGACTCCTCCGTCGCTCGGTCAGCGGACGGGGCGGCACGCGATCAGCGTTCGTACTGGACCACCGCCACGGTCAGCTCTCCCGGCGCACGTCGGCCGGGTCCTTGTCGGGGCGCACCCCTCGCCAGGTAGGCGCCCGCAGGCGGCCGTCCGGGGTCCACTCGAGGAATGCCACCTCGCCCACCAGTTCCGGGCGCACCCACACCGCGTCCTTGACGTCCTCCCGCGGGACCTCCGCGGCCGGCTGGTCGACGGGGTCTCCCAACTGCTTCTCGAGCGCAGCGAGCGCTGCGTCGGTGAAGCCCGTTCCCACCCGGCCGCAGTACACCAGGGCGCCGTCGTCGTCCGGAACCGCCATCAGCAACGACCCGATCCCACCGGTACGTCGGCCACCCCCGCGGCGCCAGCCGATCACCACGATCTCTTGCGCGCGTTGGTGTTTGATCTTCACCCAGTCCGCGCTCCTGGTCCCCGGGCGGTACAGCGAATCGCCGCGCTTGGCAATCACTCCCTCCCACCCCTGCTCCCCGGTGAACCGCAGCGCCGCCTCGATGGGCCCGTCGATCCGTCCGGGCACCTCGACGTGGTCACCGGCAAGCCCGAGCGCCTCCAGCACCCGGCGCCGATCGTCATGGGCCTTGCCCTGCAACGAGACTCCGTCGACCTCGAGCACGTCGAAGGCGAAGTAGCGCACCGGCACCGAGCGGATCAGCCTCGGGGTCGGCGAGTTCACGTTCATCCGTTGCTGCAGCCTCGGGAAGCTGGTCCGCCCATCGCCGTCGAGGGTGACGATCTCGCCGTCGACCACCACCCGGTGGCCGTCGACGAGCTCGATCAGTTCCACCAGCTCCGGGTAGCCGCCGGTCAGATCCCGGCCCGAACGCCCGATCAACCGCAGCGTGCCTCGCCCCTCGTCCATGGCGTCGATCTCGGCGATCGCCCGGATCCCGTCCCATTTGCCTTCGTACCGCCACTGTCCACCCGTCACACCGACGGCCGTGCCGGCTACGGCCGCCATCGGCAGCACCTGCGCGGACCCAGCAGCCCGGGTGACCTCAGGCCGGGGGGCTTTCTCCCGTTGCTGCGTGAGGTCACGTCGGACGACCCGCCCGCGCGGTCCCTCGTTCGGGTCCGCCCACCGATGGCTGCCGTACTTCACCACCTTGCCCTCACCGCCGGTCGATCCGCGCGACTGCATGGCCGCCATGGCATATGCAGCCGCAGCCGCCCGGGCGTCGTTCCGCCGATCCTCGGCGCGGCCCGGATCGGCCACCGGAGCAGGACGGTCCCCGTCCTCGTCGAGTTCCCGGTCGAGCTCTGTCCCGTCGGGCGCCGCGAAGAACTCACCCCACGGATCGTCGCCACCCCGGACACGCTCGAGGACCTCGTCCAGATCGAGCTGACGGAGTGCCGGATCCGCGATCTCCTCCCATGTCCTGGGGGCCGCAACGGTTGGTGCTGCCCGACCGCGCAGCGAGTAGGGCGCGATGGTGGTCTTGGCGGCGCTGTTCTGCGACCAGTCGAGGAAGATCTTCCTGTCCCGCAACGCCTTCGCCATCCTGGACGTCACCGTCCTCGGCCGTTGCGCCTGCAGTGCCTCGGCGACGGCCTTCGCCACCGTCGACACCTCGTCCGACGTCCGGCGACCGTCGAGTGGGACGTACAGGTGGATGCCCTTGGAGCCGCTGGTCACCGGAACGGCGTCAGAACCTGTCTGCTGCAACATCTCCCGGAGCAACAGCGCCACCTCGGCGCACGCAGGTAGTCCGATCCCGGGTCCCGGATCCAGGTCGAAGACCATCCGGTCCGGGCGATCGGGCAGGTGACCGTGGAACCGCCACTGCGGTACGTGCAGCTCCAGCGCCGCCATCTGTGCCATCCAGGTGAGCACGGCCGGCGAGTCGACCAGGGGGTAGGTGACCGGGCCGTCGGAGTGCGGAAGAGTCTCCCGCGTGATCCAGGACGGCGCTCCCGGCTCCAGGTTCTTGACGAAGAACGGATCGCTCGCCACCCCGTGCGGCCATCGCTTGCGGGTCACCGGGCGACCTTCGAGCACCGGGAGCAGCGCAGGCGCCACGATCGCGTAGTACCGGAGCACCTCGGCCTTGGTGGTCCCGGTCTCCGGGTAGAGCACCTTGTCCAGGTTGGTCACGGCCAGCTGTCGACCGTCGACCCGGACGGTCGTCTGCTCGTCGGAGCCGGTGGCGCGGGACCTCGGCGGCATCGACGACACCTCCGTCCTTCAGCCCGTGCGGAACGTGCGGACCTGCCGATCGACAAGTTCGTCGCCCGATTCTTCTCGCCACTGTCGGTGGGAGAGGTCATCATGGTTCCATGCGATCCATCTGGAAAGGCTCCGTTGCGTTCGGGCTGGTCAACGTGCCCGTGCGGCTGTACAGCGCGACCGAGGACAGGGACGTCAAGTTCTCCCAGGTCCACGGCAAGGACGGCGGCAAGATCCGCTACCAACGCATCTGCGAACTCGACGGCGAGGTGGTCCCGTTCGCCGAGATCGAGAAGGCGTACAACAGCGAGGACGGGCAGACCATCGTCCTGTCGGCGGAGGACTTCAAGAGCCTGCCCTCGGAGGAGGACCGGGAGATCGCGGTCCAGAGCTTCGTCCCGACCGAGCAGGTGGACGCGCTGATGTACGACAAGGCGTACTACCTGGAGCCGGCCGGCAAGTCCGCCAAGCCCTACCAGCTGCTGCTGGAGACGCTGGAGAAGACCGATCGGCTGGCCATCGTCAGCTTCGCCCTCCGCCAGAAGACGCGGCTCGCCGCACTGCGGGTGCGGGACGGCATCCTCGTGCTGCAGACCCTGCTCTGGCCGGACGAAGTCCGCGAGGCGGAGTTCCCGGCGCTCGACGACCCGGTGAAGCTCTCCCCGGCCGAGAAGAAGATGGCCACCATGCTGGTCGATTCGTTCGCCGACGACTTCCACCCCGAGAATTTCACCGACAGCTACCGCGCCGAACTGCAGCAGCTGATCGACGCCAAGCTGGAGGGCGGCGAGGCGTTCCCGACGAAGACCGCCGACGACGACGGTGAGGACGCAGAGGTGGTCGACCTGTTGGCCGCCCTCGAACGCAGCGTTGCGAAGCGGAAGGAAGCCGACGGCGGAGCAGGCGCGAAGAAGACGACCACCGCCAAGAAGGCGACCGGCGCCAAGAGCACGGCCGCCCGCGCGAAAGCCACAGAGGACGACGACGAGGATGAGAAACCGACTCGTCGACGGTCGTCGAAAGCCGGCTGATCTCATCGATTCACCCTTCCGGGTGGGTTCGCGGTGGACATGAGCGGGTATTTTCGACTCGGCCGAAGGCGCCTGCCTGGCTGCTGCGCCCTCCCAGGGCAGCCGAGGGAAAAGAGATCGACATGGGTATCGGCATCGGCGTTGTGCTGTTGGTGATCGGCGCGATCCTCGCCTTCGCGGTCAATTTCGACATCAGTGGGATCGACGTCCATATCATCGGTTACATCGTGATGGCCGGCGGTCTGATCGCACTGCTGTTCGGCCTCGCGGTCCAGCTGCCGCGCACCCGGCGCAATCGCTCGACCGCCATCACCACCGATCAGGCAGGTCGTCAGTACGTCACCGAGCGTGACGATCGCATCGACGGCATCTGAGGGCACGGCGCCCCGCATCGCTGCGATCAGCAGAACTCAGCGCGGCTGGACCGCCCGCAGGTGACGACGCGGTTCGGTGGACCCACCCGTCGACCCAGCACCGGTGAGTGTGGCGGCGACAGCGGGCTGCTCGTTCTCGCTCCACACCTCTGCGACGGCCAGGTAGCTCGTCGACGACCAGCGTCCACCGACGTACTCGCACTTGGGGGCACCTTCGACCGACGCGCCGTCGATGGAGAGTTCACCCAGCTCACACGGTAGGTAGACGTTCGAGAGCGCCAGCGACGTGTTCCCGAGCGGGAACGACGGATCTGCGAACTGACGGCGGTCCTTGACGCCGCCGATCCGGAGACGGACCCCGCCACCGGTGGCGCGCAGACCGGAGAACAGGTCGGAGGAGATCTCCACCCGGTCGTCCAGGTGGGTGATGTCGTCCGTGGGACCCAGGCCGCTGAACTCGGGGAAGTGCCGGGTGAAGCGCTCCAACAGGATCCGCGCGAGATGCTCGTCGGTGCCGATCGTGCGCCAACCGCTGCGGTCGGCCACGATCATGGCCGTCCCGACGCCCCACACCGACCAGTCGACCGTCCACAGGCTTGCAGCAGCCACCACGCCGGCGGCGTCGAACAACTGCAATCCGGGATTGGCCCCGACCAGTACGACACTCATGGCCTCTCCTCGAGATCAGCGGCACTCGCCGTCAACGGCGGCCGGCTCGGCTCGTTCGGTCACGTGACACTGCCCGATCGGGATCGGTGGCGCATCTCGCGTCGATACGCGGCGCACCACCCCGACCCGACCGATCCTGCCGGACGCCGACCCCCGCGCCCGGCTGAGCCCGCGCTGCGCCTGCGTCGGTGATCGCACCCCGACAGTCGATCACCTGCTCCGCTCCTGACGCGTCCAGACTGCTCCGAACCGGCGTACATCGCCACCCGGAACACGGTGCCTTGACCGTTTCTTGAAGGTCCATCGCGGGTACCATCCCATCCGCGCGACCAAAGTCGCACGTCAACAGGAGGAGAAAATATGATCGGCTTCATCATCACGCTCATCGTCGTCGGCCTGATTGCGGGTGCCATCGCCCGACTCGTCGTCAAGGGCACCGGCGGCATGTCCATCCCGCTGACCATCATCCTCGGGATCGTCGGGAGCTTCGTCGGTGGTTTCCTGGGATACCTGATCTTCCGCAAGGACTCGAGCGAGGGCGCTCTGCAGCCGGCCGGCATCATCGGCTCCATCATCGGCGCGATCATCGTGGTGTTCCTCTACGTGCGCTTCTCCGGCAAGAAGTCGGTCCGCTGACCCCCTCTCGTTGCTGAGTCCGGATCAGCGCAGTCCGATCCGGTCGGCCAGGTTCGCCCAGCACCACAGGGTGAACCGGTCGGCCGGATCGAACGTGTTCGCCAGTTGGCCGAAGAGCTCCGAGCTGACGACTCCGAGCAGATGCGTCCAGCACTCCGTAGCCCGCGCCACCACGATCGGCGGCACGTCGTCACCCACTCCCAGACCCTCCAGCACCTGCCCTGCCTGGGTCACCAGCACCGGATCAAGCTCGCCGTCACCGACCTCCAGCAGTCCGGCGCTCCACGCCGCCACCACGACGTCGAACACCAGCATGATCACCCGGGTCGCCGGCTCGATGGTGGTCTGCGGCGCTTGGTACCCGGGTACCGGAGAGCCATAGATCAGTGCCCACTCCTGTGGATGGCCCTTCGCCCACGCGCGCACCGCCGCGCAGATGTCGATGAACCGCTGTCGCAGGGATGCCTCCGGCTGATCGGCGGCCGAGGCCACCGCGTCGCCCAGATTCCCGTACGACTGCACGATCAGCGCAGTGAGAAGCTCGTCCCGGCTCGGGAAGTAGCGGTAGATCGCGGACGAAACCATCCCCAGATCGCGCGAGATCGCGCGCAGCGACAACCCGTCCGCTCCGTGTTCCGCCAGATGACGACGAGCCAACACCAGGATCTCCGCGGTGAGGGACTCGCGGGCGACCGCCCGTGCCGTCGGCTTCTTGGATCCGGTCCCGCGCGAACCGATCCCGCGCGATCCGGTCCCGCTCGATCCAGGCTGCTCGGTGGACATGGCAGCAGAGTAGCGAACAGAGAGCGATGATCTCGCACGGGCGCGGCCGACCTCGAGGGCGCACAATGGGAGCATGACCGCTCCCGCGAATGCCACTCCCTGGGTCCAGCAGCAGCTCGAGAAGATCGACGCGGCCGGTGGCGACACCTCCGTCGTCGACGTGATGGGCCGTCCGATCGTCGTGGTGACCATGACCGGCGCCAGGAGTGGCCAGCCACGCCGGGTCCCGCTGATGCGCGTCGAACACGACGGCAACTACGCGGCCGTCGGCAGCAAGGGCGGCGACGCCAAGGACCCGGCGTGGGTGAACAACATCAAGGCGGACCCGGACGTCACCGTGCTGGACGGCACGCAGTCGCACACCCTGCGGTCGCGCGAGATCACCGGCGACGAGCGTGCGCTGTGGTGGGAACGCTGTGTTGCGGCCTATCCGCCCTACGCCGAGTACCAGACGAAGACCGACCGACTGATCCCGATGTTCCTGCTCGAACCGACCAACTGAGTGGGCGCTCCGGGGCGCGCTGATCGAACCGTCACGGTCCAGCGCGCCATCGACGCCACCCCGGACGCCATCTTCGCGCTGCTCGCAGATCCGTCCCGGCACAGCGACCTCGACGGCTCCGGAACCCTGCGGGGCGAGGCGCGGGGGCCGGCCAGCCTGTCGCTCGGCGCGAAGTTCTCGATGGCGATGCAACAGGGCCGGGCGAACTACCGCTCTCTCAACCGGGTCATCGAGTTCGACGAAGGCCGGGCGCTGGCCTGGGAGACCGTCGGGGAGTACCGCGGCCGGCGGTTCGTCGGCGGACACCGTTGGCGCTACCAACTGATCCCGCAGGAGCCGCCTCCGGGCCAGGACAGCACCTCGACCCTGGTCCTGCACAGCTACGACTGGGGCGCAGCGATGGCCGCGCCGGTGATCCGCGCACTGGGGTATCCGCGACGCGCCGTCGACTCGATGGAGCGGACCCTGCAGCGGCTGGCCGACACGATCAGCACCGAGGACGATCGCTCCGGCAACTGAGTCCCAGCAGGGCGATCAGTCCGCGGCTCTTTGCCGAGCCCGGTAGGCCGCGACGTTCTCCCGATTGCCGCAGGTGGTGCCGCAGAATCGTTTGGAGCGGTTCTTCGACAGATCGACCAGCACGTCGTCGCACCCGTCGGCTTCGCACACCCGGAGCCGGTTGATCCCGTCCGCCCGGATCACGTCGATCGCCGCGACCGCGAACTCCACGCCGATCCGCACGGCGAACGGCTGGTCCGCCCTGGTCGCGTGGACGTGCCAGCCCAGGTCGCTGTGGTTCACCAGCTGCGGCAATGCCCGACCTTCCTGCAACAGCAGGTTCACCTCGGCGACCAGCGCCTCGGTGTCCAGCTGCCAGGCCCTGCGCAGCCGGCTGCGTATCGCGCGCACTTCCTGCAGTTCCGCTTCGGTGCCGAGCAGGGCGCCGGTGTACTGCCAGGAGTGGAAGTAGCGGTACAGGTCGTCCTGGGACAGCAGCCGCTCCGGCTCCCCGCTGGCGTCGCTCGGCGCGGTGTTCACCAGGGCGGCGGCGCACTGCAGCATCAAATCTGTGTCATGGGTGAACAGCATGTTGACTCCTGACGATTCCGCTCGCTACAGTGCTCATGTCACGAGCATAAGCATTTTCAGTCCTGACGTGGATGTGTCCGTCGCCACCCGGCGGCATCCCGATCATCCCGCAGCCACCACCTCCCGCATCCGAGGTACCCATGACCGCCAGCACTGCCGCCGCTCCCGCCCTGACCCGGACCCGCTCGATGCCACTGACCGGTGTGATCGCCGGACTGATCGCGTCCGCCACCTTCGGCAGCTCCGGCATCGCGGCTCGTCCACTGCTGGACGCAGGGTGGACGCCCGGCGCGATCGTCCTGCTGCGCATCGGGATCCCGGCGATCCTGCTGCTCCCGGTCAGCGGATGGATGATGCGAGGTCGCTGGCCGATCCTGCGCGAACGGGCAGGCATCGTTGCGCTCTTCGGAGTCTTCGGTATCGCCGCCGCCCAGGTCTGCTACTTCAACGCCGTCCAGTACCTGTCGATCGGCGTCGCCCTGCTCATGGAGTACTCGGGCATCCTGCTGGTCGTCGCCTGGCACTGGTTGCGGACCCGTCTGCGGCCCGCGAACGCCACACTCGTCGGCGCTGCGATCGCAGTGGTCGGCCTGACGCTGATCCTCGACGTCTTCGGCGCGGCCAGCGTCTCGGTGCCCGGCATCCTGTGGGGTCTGGGCGCCGCCGTCGGGCTCGCCGTCTACTTCGTCCTCGGTGCTCGCACCGAGGACGGGCTCCCGTCGCTGGTGGTCGTCAGCGCGGGCATGGTGGTGGGGGTGCTCGTGCTGCTCGCCGTCGCCGCCGTCGGGCTGCTGCCGATCCACTTCGGGTCCAGCACCGTCACCCTGGTCGGCGTGCAGCTGAGCTGGATCGTGCCGGTCCTCTATCTGTCCCTCGTGACGTCCCTGCTCGCCTACCAGGTCGGCATCGCCGCAGCCAAGATCCTCGGCTCCACGATGGCCTCGTTCTTCGGCCTCACCGAGGTGCTGTTCGCCGTCCTGATTGCCTGGTTGTTGCTCGGAGAGAAGCCTTCCGCGCTGCAAATGCTGGGCGGCGTCCTGGTCCTGGGCGGTGTCGTCCTGGTCCGGGTCGGCGAGTACGGCGGCACCTCGCGAACTCCCGACGACCGCGATCCGGCGGACGGAACGACAATCATCGAGGCCACCCCCGCCGGCTGACCCGCGGCGCCAGTGCAGATCCATCGAGCTGCCGCCGGAGTACCAGGCATGATGGGGTCATCATCAGGTCAGCCCGAAGGAGTGCCATGACCAACCTCGCCCGGAACCTCGTCGACACCGCCGATCTCCACCCGGACAAGCCCGCGTTGATCCTCGACGATGTCCACCTCGACTACCGCACGGTCGAGGAGGCAACCCGCCGGATGGCCGGATGGTTGCACGAGCAGGGCATCGAAGCCGGTGACCGGGTGGCCCTGATGCTCCCCAACATCCCAGCTTTTCCGGTCATCTACTTCGGCGCGCTGCGACTGGGCGCAGTCGTCGTGCCGATGAATCCGCTGTTCAAGTCGCGCGAGGTCGAGTACTACCTCAGCGACTCCGGCGCCAAGATCATCTTCGCGATGCCCGGCGAGGCTGCTGCCGGCGCAGCGGCAGCGGGTGCCCGGTTCGTCGGCATCGAAGGGGCCGATGCCGTGGCGCTGGGCGGGATCATCGGCGAGGCCACGCCGGTCGACGACGTCGTCGATCGCGCGGACGACGACACTGCCGTCATCCTCTACACCTCCGGCACCACCGGCCGACCCAAGGGTGCCGAGCTGACCCACCACAACCTGCGCAGCAATGCGGGCACCACCCTCGAAACGTTGATGCCGATGGGTCCCGGCGACGTGGTGATGGGCTGCCTGCCGCTGTTCCACGTCTTCGGTATGACCTGCGGCCTGAACACCGCGTTCTCCGCCGGTGCGGCCCTGACCCTGATCCCGCGGTTCGACCCGGTCAAGGCTCTGGACGTCATCCCCCGCGACAAGGTGACCATCTTCCAGGGCGTGCCGACGATGTACGGCGCGTTGCTCGGCCAGGCGGCCGGCCGCGAGAAGGACCTGGAGACGCTGCGGACCTGTGCCTCCGGTGGCGCATCGCTGCCGGTTGAGCTGCTGCGGAAGTTCGAGAGCACCTTCGGCGCCGCAATCCTCGAGGGTTACGGTCTGTCGGAGACCTCGCCGGTGGCCTCGTTCAACCATCCGGACGCCGAACGCAAGCCCGGATCGATCGGCTTCCCGATCCGCGGGGTCGAGATGGCGGTCGTCGACGACCAGGGCACCGAAGTCGCGAACGGCGAGGTCGGTGAGATCGTCATCCGCGGCGAGAACATCATGAAGGGCTACTGGAACAAGCCGGACGCCACGGCTGACGCGATCCGCGACGGTTGGTTCCACTCCGGCGACCTCGCCACGCGCGACGAGGACGGCTACTACTACATCGTCGACCGCATCAAGGACCTGATCATCCGCGGCGGGCTCAACATCTACCCGCGGGAGGTCGAGGAGGTGCTCTACGAGCACCCGTCGATCGTCGAGGCCGCGGTGATCGGCGTGCCGCACGAGGAGCTCGGCGAGGAGGTCGCTGCGTACATCGTCGTGAAGCCCGGCGAGAGCGTCGATCCTGCAGAGGTCTCGCAGTTCGTCAAGGACCGATTGGCGGCCTACAAGTATCCGCGACACGTGCACGTCATCGAGGCCCTGCCGAAGACTGCCACCGGCAAGATCCTCAAGCGGGAGATCCGTCAGGGCTGACCTCTCCCTATCGAGCGTGATCCCCTGGGGCGCAACGGATCTCATGCACAACGTGGGTCTCGACCTTCGGTGATCGAGCGAACGGAGTGAGTCGAGATCCCGTCTCGCCCGGCCGCTCAGTAGCTGTACAGCGACCCGCGGGCGCGCCCCGCACCACCGACGATCGACACGCTCGACGAGGTGCCGATCAGGTCGGCGCCGGCGATCAACAGCGCGCGCACCTGTTCGATGGTCTTGATCCCACCGGCGGCCTTCACGCCCACCGACGCCGGGACGGAGCGCCGCAGGAAGCTGATGGTCGCCGGGTCGGCGATGCCCACCGCGCCCCGGGAGGCGTTCTTCACGAAGGCCACGCCGGCATCCACTGCCGCGGCCACCACCTTGTCGCGCTGGGTCGCGGTGAGCAGCGGCAGCTCGAGCATCACCTTCACGCCCACCGGTGAGGCCGCCTGCACCAGCGCGCTGAGATCGGCGACGAAGCGATCCACCCGGTGGCTCAGCAACAGCGCGATGTTGACCGTCGCATCGAGCTCGTCGACGCCGGCGTCGACCAGCGCCTTCGCCTCGGCGACCCGGCCGGCCGTCGTCATCATGCCGTAGGGAAAATCGATGATCGAGCTCACCCGGACGCTGCTGCCGGCCAGCTCCTGGCGCGCGGCTGCCACCCACGTCGGCGGCACGACAGCGGCGTCGAAGCCGAACTCGAGGCACTCCTGGGCGTGCGTGCGTACCTCTGCCTCGGTGATCGCCTGCCCGATCAGCGTGTGCTGCAACCGCCCCGCCAGCTGTGCGGCAGGGATGGTTGCCGCAGGGTGCTCTTCGAGGGTGGCTGATCCATCGGCGCCGGTCGGCATGGATCCAGAATGTCATGCCCCGCGCGCGGTCGCCGCGCACGGTCGCGGTCGAGCCCGAGTCGTACGCTCTCCCGATGCGCATCCTGTCCATCCAGTCCTCGGTGGCGTACGGCCACGTCGGCAACAGCGCCGCCACGTTCCCGTTGCAGCGGCTCGGGCACGACGTCTGGCCGGTGAACACGGTCCACTTCTCCAACCACACGGGCTATGGCCAGTGGCGCGGGCCGATCCTGGACCCGGCCGACGTCCGGGACGTGATTGCCGGTATCGACGACCGTGGGGTGCTGGGGACCGTCGACGCGGTCCTGACCGGCTACCAGGGAAGCCCCGGCGTCGCCGAGGTCGTGCTCGACACCGTCGCCCAGGTGCGCGCACTGAATCCGGCGGCCAGCTACTGCTGCGATCCGGTGCTGGGCGACGTCGGGCGCGGGTTCTTCGTGTTGCCGGGCATCCCGGCGCTGATGCGCGACCAGGTGGTGCCGACCGCGAACATCATCACCCCCAACGTCTTCGAGCTGGCGTTCCTGGCCGGCGACGGATCCGTTCCGCCCGAGGGATGCCAGCCGGAGCTGACCGGCTTCGCGGACGTCTCCTCGCTGGACGCGGTCCTGGCGGCGGTGGAGAAGGTGCGAGCCACCGGCCCCGGCACCGTGCTGGTGACCTCGGTCGAGTCGGCCAACGCTGCGGCCGTGGGGGAAGGCGAGATCGGCATGCTCGCGGTCGACGACTCCGGAGCGCACCTGGTGCGAACCCCGCGCCTTCCGCTGTCGCTCAACGGGCTCGGCGACATGACGGCCGCATTGTTCCTGGCGCACCTGTCGGGCGGCATCGAGCGAGCTCTGGCCCAGGTGGCGTCCTCCGTCTTCGCCGTCATGACGGCCACCGCAGCGGCCGGGTCGCGGGAGATCCGGCTGATCGACGCCCAGGAGCAGATAGCTCATCCCGCCGGTGAGTTCGTCGTGGAGAAGATCGCCTGACCCCCCACGGACCGACCGGCGGGCATCAGGCTCCGACGTGCGGCACAGTGGAGGCCATGGGCTCACTGTCGATCCGTCCGCTGCTCCTCTGCTGGGCGGTCGGTGCGCTCGCAGTGACCGGGTGCAGTTCGTCCCCTCCACCGGCCGGTTCCGGCAGCGCGTCAAGTGCGACCAGCACCGCAGCCGATCTGGGCACGATCCGCACCGTCGACCTCGAAGCCCACCGTGGCGGCGCCGGCGAACGCAGCGAGAACACCCTGCCCGCGTTCCAGCACGCGATGGAGTTGGGGGTCACGACGCTCGAGCTAGACACGCACATCACGAAGGACCGGATCGTCGTCATCAACCACGACAACGACGTGAACGACGAGATCTGCCAGGACACGGCCCCGGCGACCGTGGGAGATCCCGAGTACCCCTACGCCGGCAAGCTGATCAAGGACCTGACTCTCGCCCAGCTGTCGACGCTCGACTGCGGGACGACGAAGAACCCGACGTTCCCGTCCCAGCAGCCCACCGCCGGCGCTCGGATCGTTGCGCTGTCAGCGCTGTTCGATCTGACGAAATCGTTGGGCGACACCACCATCCGCTTCAACATCGAGATCAAGATCGACACCGACAAGCTCGACGAGTCCGTCCCCCGGCAGGAGTTCGCCCAGCTGCTGCAGCAGCAGATCATGAAGGCCGGCATGACGAAGCGGGTGACGATCCAGAGCTTCGACTGGCCCTCGCTGCAGGCGATGCACGGTATCGACCCGACGCTCCCACTGGTCGCGCTGTCCAGCGGAATGGGGTCGGGACTGATCGAGGCCGCCACGAAGATCGACGGGTTGACGGCGATCTCCCCGAAGTTCGGTGACCTGACCCCCGACATCGTTGCCGCGGCGCACACCGCCAAGCTGGCCGTCATCCCCTGGACGGTCGACACCGAGACCGACATGGCCGCTGTACTCGCCATGGGGGTGGACGGCGTGATCACCAACTACCCGTCCATGCTCCGGGATCTGCTGCAGCGCAGTGGGTTCCCCGTCCCGGATCCGGCCTGAGGCCGGACCGCCGGCCAGGGCTCCGGGACCCGGGACCCGGGACCCGGGACCCGGGAACTGAGTTGTTGGGAGCCCGGGAGTCCCCGCGGCATGCCCACCCACCGATAATGGCGGTACCGCCGAACCGAGGAGCCCGATGTCCGAGACCGTGCCCGTACCGACGCGCAAGGGGCTGAGCCGTGTCTGGCACCGGTTCAGGGTCTGGCTCGGCTTCGGGGTGTTCTGGCTCGCCTCAGTACTCCCCCATCGGGTCCACTTCACCCGGTCGAGCTCGATCCCCCGCACCGGCCCTGCACTACTGGTGCCCAACCACCTCGCGGTCACCGAGACGACCGCGATCGCCCGGACGGTGATCGGGCACCGCCGGTTCCCGCACTTCCTCATCGTGGGCCACCTTTTCAAGGTGCCGCTGCTCGGTCATCTCGGCCGCGCCATGAAGCAGATTCCGGTCGACCGAGGTTCGACGAACGCAGCTGCCGCCCTGGAGGCAGCCGCGGCCGAGCTGCGGCGCGGTCATCTGGTGGTGATCTACCCCGAGGGTCGGATCTCCCGTGCGGCAGACCAGCGACCGGGACCGGCCCGCAGCGGCGCGGCCAGGCTCGCCCTCACCATGCCCGAGATCCCCGTCATCCCGATCGGTCAGTGGGGCGCGAAGCCCGGTTGGCGCAACGTGGTCCGGCGTCGCCGGGTCGACATCCTCGTCGGGGAGCCGGTGGATCTGTCCGCCTGGGCCGGACGGAGCGACCACCAGGCCTCCGTCGAGGCGACCGCGGCGATCATGACTGCCATCACCGCCCTGGTGGAGGAGGCGCGCGGGGAGCCGTTCACGCCCGCGTTGCAGGAGGACCGCACGGACCACTGAGGCCCACTGTGAGTCTCGCTAGGCTGAACCGGAGCAGCCACCCGCGACGAAGGAGTCACTTCATGCCCCGTTCCAGCACCGCGGTCATCGCCCGGACCAAGGGCGCGCCCGTGGAGGTCGTGACGATCAACGTGCCGGACGCCGGGCCCGGGGAGGCGGTCGTCAAGGTCGAGGCCTGCGGGGTCTGCCACACCGATCTGCACTACCGCGAGGGTGGCATCGGCGACGACTACCCGTACCTGCTCGGCCACGAGGCCGCGGGCATCGTCGAGGAGGTCGGCGAGGGCGTCACCGAGGTCGCCCCCGGCGACTACGTCATCCTCAACTGGCGCGCCGTCTGCGGCGAGTGCCGCGCCTGCCGCAAGGGCAAGCCCTGGTACTGCTTCAACACCCACAACGCGCAGCAGAAGATGACCCTGCAGGACGGCACCGAGCTGTCCCCTGCTCTGGGTATCGGCGCCTTCACCGACTACACACTGGTCGCGGCCGGCCAGTGCACGAAGGTCGACCCGGCAGCGAAGCCCGAGGTCGCCGGACTGCTCGGCTGCGGCGTGATGGCCGGGCTCGGTGCCGCGATCAACACCGGCGGAGTCGGGCGCGGCGACTCGGTGGCCGTGATCGGCTGCGGCGGCGTGGGTGCTGCCGCCATTGCCGGTGCGAACCTGGCCGGCGCATCGAAGATCATCGCGGTCGACATCGACCCGCGAAAGCTCGAGACGGCGGAGTCTCTCGGCGCGACGCATACCGTCAACAGCAAGGACACCGATCCGGTCGAGGCCATCCAGGCTCTCACCGACGGCAACGGCGCGGACGTGGTGATCGACGCCGTAGGTCGTCCGGAGACCTGGAAGCAGGCGTTCTACGCCCGCGATCTGGCTGGAACCGTTGTGCTGGTAGGGGTTCCCACCCCGGAGATGAAGGTGCCGGAGATCCCGCTGCTCGACATCTTCGGCCGCGGCGGATCGCTCAAGTCGTCCTGGTACGGCGACTGCCTGCCCTCCCGCGACTTCCCCATGCTGATCGACCTGTATCTGCAGGGCCGCCTGCCGCTGCAGGCGTTCGTCACAGAGACCGTCGGGATCAACGACGTCGAGGCCGCGTTCGACAAGATGCACCACGGCGACGTGCTGCGCAGCGTCGTGATGCTCTGATGGCGCGCATCGACCACACCGTCACCTCCGGCACGTTCTCGTTGGACGGTCAGACCTTCGACGTCGACAACAACGTCTGGGTGGTGGGCGACGATACCGAGTGCATCGTCATCGACGCCCCGCACTCGGTGCCGGACATCCTCGCCGTGGTCGGCGATAGGAAGGTCACCGCGATCGTCTGCACCCATGCCCATGACGATCACGTGCGGTTCGCGCCGGAGCTGGCGAAGGCGACCGGTGCCCCGATCCTGTTGCACCCGGCGGATTATCCGGTCTGGGAGTTGACGCACCCCGGCGTCACCCCGGACGGGGCGCTCAGCGACGGGCAGCAGCTCACCGTCGGCGGGACGACGCTCACAGTGCTGCACACGCCGGGTCATGCTCCCGGCGCGGTGTGCCTGTACGCGCCGGAGCTGGGGGTCGTGTTCAGCGGAGACACGCTGTTCCAGGGCGGGCCCGGCGCGACCGGACGGTCCTTCTCCGACGAGGACCTCATCAAGGAGTCGATCCGGCGGGTGCTGTTCGCGCTGCCCGACGACACCGTGGTGCACACCGGGCACGGCGATTCGACCACCATCGGCGCGGAGGTCGACGCGCTCGGCCGCTGACGAGCCTGTGGAGCGGAAGCGCACGAACTTCGACCCTCCCCCATCATCAGTCGGGGTGGGGAGACGAAGTTCGTGGCATCGGGCCGGCCGGCACCACTGCGGGTACCAGCTCGCCTAGCAGCCGGCTTTCTTGAGCTGCTGCCAGGTCCGCTTGTCGACGGAACCCGTCTGCGGCAACCGGTTCTCCTGCTGGAAGCGCTTCACTGCAGTCTGGGTACCGGCGTTGTACACACCCCACTGATCGGCACCGAGCTCGCCGACGGAGATGTTCAACTTGCCGGCGAGGAAGCGCTGCAGCTCGCCTGTCCAGCCGCGCTGGTCGGTCCCGCCGGACAACTGCGGGAGATTCGCCACCCCGACGCCGCACACGCAGCTGACGAACTCGCCGGAGGTGGATGGGTTGGCGCCCTTGATGAATGAGTCGGCGGGTCCACCGATCCGCGCGCCGCAGCCGTCGTACCTGCCCGAGTAGGTGCCGGCGTAGAGCACATAGGTGTTGCGCTGGTTGGCGAAGATCCGGCACGAGGTGCGTGAGTCGGCAGCCTTGGCGTCGCTCGGCACCATCCCCTGCGCGCGGAGCGCGGCAACCCTGGCCCGGAACGCCTCGGGCGTGAGTTCGGACGCGAGCTGGACGACGTACCCGTTCGAGCAGGGGATGTCCTGGCGCGGGGCGCCCAACGAGTTGTCCACCGCAGGCGTGGTGGGCTTCGGCTTCGTGGTGGGGGTGGGCTTCGTCGTGGTCGGCGTGGCCTTGGTCGGTGTGGTGGCGGCCGGCTTCGTCGGGGTGGGCTTGGGGGTGGTGGGCGCTGCCGTCGGCCGGGACGGACCCGACGTGGGCGCCGGCCCTGCGCCACTGGCGGTCACTGTCAGGGTGACGACTGTGGTGGGCGCCGCGCTCGGGATGCTCGATCCGGGAGCGGACGGCAGCGCGCTCGAGCTCCGGTCGGTCGGCGGGGCGTCGGTGGCGGTCGTGGCTGCCGTGATGCTGGGCGTCGGAGACGTCGTGACGGACGGCCCAGGAGCAGGTGCGGGGGAGCCGCTCCACTGCGGCGCGATGAAGATCGCCGTCATCACGACAGCGACCGTGGCCGCGACGACCCCCAGCACCCCCCACAGGGCGCGCCGTCGCCACGGCGTCGGCATCGGGTGCCGGCGGCGCAGGAGCACCGCCGACGTACTGCGGCCCTCCGGGTTGTCCGGAGGCGCGGGGACCGGGCGCCCCGTACGGTCCTGGACCCGGTCCGGCGCCCCAGCCCTGAGCCGATGCTGCCGGGCGCACCGCGGAGGGCGGGAGCTCTTGGGCCGGCGGGGGCGGCGGGGTGCCGTGCGCGTGTGCCCGCAGGTTCTCGACGATGCGGTCGGGATCCTCGTCTGCCCGGGGAACGCCACCGAAGATGTTCGGCAGCGTGACCTCACTGTCGGAGAAATCGTCGGAGAAACGGTCAGGGGGGCCGTGCTGGCCCGGCACACCATCGGGTCGATCGTCGGCCACGTCATCCTCCACCCGGCGATCCGGTGCAACCCGCGGATGCGGCGCGCCTGGTCGCCTGTTGGTCTTCGGTGGCCGTCCCGATCCGGCCCCTGCTGTTGTTGATCTGCGATTGCGACACCCCGAAAGGGTGAGTCGCAACGGCCTACGCTAGCCGATCGAGGAACGCCGACAGCATTCCGTGACCGGCGCAGCCGCGATCACCGCAGGTCGCGGGCCTTCCTGAAGTCATCCGTCGGTGACGGTTTCAGGGCCGGCGGGACCCGATCCTGGCACCGACCAGGACTCCGATCAGCATGCTGATCGCCCCGAACGCAGCGGCCATCAACGGGTTGACCGCCGCGGCAGCAGGGACCGGCCGGCCGGCCACCGCGGGCGGGGTGGTGCGGGTGTCGACAGCTCCGGACGGGGCAGCGATCGCTGGCTTTCCCGGCGCCTTCCGACCGGTGAGCACGTCGTCGATGGCGGCGAAGAAAAGGCCGGCCGTCTTCTTCGCGACCGACGCCAGGACACGTTGGCCGACGCCGCCGACCATCCCACCGACGATCGCGTCGGCGTCGTAGTCGAGCTTGGTGGTGCCGTCGCCGACGTCGGTGAGCTGCACCGCAACGGTGGTGTCGACGGTGCCGGGTGCTCCGGCGCCGGTGGCGCGCATGGTCAGCGACACCGGCTCGACCTTGTCGTACAACTTCACCTCACCCGAATAGCTGCCCTTGATCGCGGCCACCCCGAGGCTCACCGTCATCCCGAAGTGGCCGTCCCCGATCGCGGTGAACATGTCGCAACCGGGGATGACGCCGGCCAGCACGGCCGGATCGTTGATCGCCGCCCACACCTGTGCGGGCGGGGCGTGCAGGACGGTCGAACCGCTGACCTTCATGAGCTCTCCTGTTGATGTGTCGGGGTCTCGACTCCTGCGTCGGTTCCTGTCCTGAGCGACGAAGGAGACGAAGTGGACCGCCGAACTGACGGTGATCGAGCAAGCGAGGAACGAGCGCGTCGAGATCCCGTCACGACCTGACCGCCACCCGAATCAACCCACGGCGATCGAGCAAGCGAGCAACGAGCGCGTCGAGATCCCGTCACGACCCGACCGCCACCCGAATCAACCCACGGCGATCGAGCAAGCGAGCAACGAGCGCGTCGAGATCCCGTCACGACCCGACCGCCACCCGAATCAACCCACCGCGATCGAGCAAGCGAGGAACGAGCGCGTCGAGATCTCGTCACGATTCGGCCGCTGCCGCCGCTGCGGCCCGAAGGTCGTGCAGCAGTGAGGGATTCAGCGGCATGGCTGAGATCCGCATCCCGAGGGCGTTCTCGACGGCGGAGGCGATCACTGCGGCGACCGGGATGACGCCGGCCTCGCCGGCCCCCTTGATCCCCAACGGGTTCAACGGGGACGGCGTCTGTTGGTGACCGAGTTCGAGTTGCGGGATCTCGGTCACGTAGGGCATCAGGAAGTCCATGAACGAGGCGTTCTGCAGCTGCCCGTACTCGTCGTAGGCCATGATCTCGTACAGCGCGCCGCCGATACCCTGCGCGACGCCGCCGTGCACCTGGCCCTCGACGATCATCGGGTTGATCAGATTGCCGCAGTCGTGCACCACGCAGTACTTCTCGATCCTGATCTCGCTGGTCTCATCGTCGATCTCGACGATCGCGGCATGCATCCCGGAGGCGAAGGTCGACCGCGGCGGCGAGTAGTAGTCCTTGCCCTCCAGACCCGGTTCGCGACCCTCCGGGACCGGGGGTACCGACGGATCGGCCGGCCGGGCGAACTGGGTCGCGGCCTTCGCGGCCTCGTCGAAGGCGTAGCGCAGCGGGTTCGACAGCACCGCGACCTGCCCGAGCGGGATGGACACGCTCGGGTTGCCCTTCATCGACACGACCCCGTCCTCGATCTGGAGGTCGTCCGCGCTGCACTCCAAGGTGTCTGCCGCAACTTCCAGTGCCTTGGCCCGGGTCTTGCGGGCGGCGAGCGCCACGGCGGAACCGGACATCACGGCTGCCCGCGAGGCGAACGTGCCGACGGCGTGGCCGAATCGGCGGGTGTCGCCGGTGACCACCCGGATCATCTCGAACGGCACCCCCAGCTCGTCGGCGACGATCTGGGCGAACACCGTCTGATGCCCCTGGCCCTGACTGGTGAGCCCGATCGCCACGTCGACCGTGCCGTCGGTCTGCACCTGGATGTGTGCACCCTCGTACGGTCCTGGACCTGTTCCCTCGACGTAGCAACCGATCCCGATGCCCAGCCGCCTTCCGTCGGCCGCCGCCGCGGTCTGCTGGTCGGCGAAAGAATCCCAGCCGATCATCTCCTTGAGCATCGTCAGCTGGTCCGGATAGTTGCCCGAGTCGTAGATCAACGGGCGCCCGTCCTGGAAGACCAGCCCGTGGTCGTAGGGGAACTCGTCCGGCTGGATGAAATTCGCCGAACGCACTGCGGTGCGGTCCATCCCGAGCGTCTCGGCGATCCGGTCCATCGTCCGTTCCATCACGAAGACACCCTGCGGGCGGCCGGCACCGCGGTACGGGGTGACGATCACCGTGTTCGTGTAGACGGAGGAGAACTCGACCCGGTAGGCGCCGGGCTTGTACGGCCCGAGCAGCTGGGTGGAGGTGACGATCGGGCAGATGATGCCGTACGGGGTGAATGCTCCGTTGTCGTGCCAGAAGGTGACGTCGAGCCCCAGAACTCTTCCGGCGTCATCGAATCCGACCCGGACCTCGTGCTGCTGAGCGCGTTCGTGCGACGAGGAGATGAAGTGCTCCCGGCGATCCTCCGTCCATTTGACGGGCCGCTGCAGCCGCCGGGCGGCGAACGGCACCATGATCTCCTCGGGCCACGGATGCATGATCTTGACCCCGAAGCCGCCCCCCACGTCGGGTGCGATCACCTCGACCTTGCCGAGCTGCATGCCCAACTTCGCGGCGATCGCTGCCCGCACACTGGTCGAGGTCTGGGTGGAGGAATACACCCGCAGCGATTGGTCGTCGACGTCGTAGCGGGCTCGAACAGCCTTGCCCTCCAACGGCATCGAGCACGAACGTTCGATCTCGAGAGTGTACTCGAGCACATGCGGCGCTGCCGCGATCGCAGCGCGGGCGTCGCCCGATTCCTGCACGAGATGGGCGGACACATTGTCCGGGACGTCCGGGTGCACCAGGTGCTGCGCGGCGCGCGCGGCAGTCAGCCCGATCACGGGCGGGAGGAACTCGTAGCTGACCTCGATCGCTGCGACCGCATCCTCGGCGATGTACCGATCGGTGGCGACCACCATCACGATCGCCTCACCCACGTGCCGGACGACGTCCTTGGCGAGGGGGTGGTTGGTCCGCGGAGCATGCAGCGCGGGGTGCGGGATGAGCACCGGAAGAGGCTCTGCTGCAGCACCTCCCAGGTCTTCGTAGGTGTAGACGGCGATGACGCCGTCGATCTCGATCGCGTCGCTGACGTCGATGTCGACGATGCGGGCGTGCGCGTGCGGTGAGCGCAGGAACGCCGCCTCCAGGGTCTGCAGCCCCTCCTGCGAGCCGGCCCCGATGTCGTCGGTGTACCGGCCGCGACCGGTGACCAGCCGTAGGTCCTCGGTCCGCTTGACCGGCGCGCCGAAGTAGCGGGTGGCCATCAGTGCTCCACCCCCGCAGCACCGTGTCCGGCGGGGCCACCGGGCGTGGCGTCACCGGAGGCGTACCGCGCAGCGGTCAGCACTGCCTCGACGATGTTCTGGTATCCGGTACAGCGACACAGGTTGCCGGCGATCATGTCGACTGCCTCGTCGCGGGTCGGGTGCGGATTCTCCGCGATGCCGGCGGTGATCGTGGTCAGGAAACCCGGCGTGCAGAATCCGCACTGCAGGGCGTGACAGTCGCGGAACGCCCGCTGCACCGGGCCGAGCTCCGCGACCGTGTCCGGTTGGCCGAGACCCTCGACGGTCGTGACGTCGTGCCCCTGCGCGCTGACCGCCAACACCAAGCAGGAGCGCACGGGGTCACCGTCGATCAGCACGGTGCACGCGCCGCAGACGCCGTGCTCGCAGCCGACGTGCGTGCCGGTCAGACCCAGGTCGTGGCGGACGAAGTCGGACAGTGTCCGTCGGGATTCCGCGTCGGCGGTGCGCGCGACGCCGTTGACCGTGATCGTCACCGGGAGTCGTCGACCGGCCGGCCTGCTCTCCGTCATCAGCCGGCCCGCTGCTCGGGAACACTCCGGGCGTTCGCGATCGCGGTGCGGGCGACCCGTGCCGTCAGCACACCCGCGAGCGATCGGCGGTACTCGGCGGTGGCGTGGATGTCCGGCGACGGGTCGACCCCGGTCCGCGCGACCTCTACGGCGGCCCGCTCCGATTCGTTCCAGGCATCGGTCAGTTCGAGCACGAGCGGCACCTCGGACACCGACAGGTAGCCGCAGCGCAAGCTGGTGAGTGCACCGGAAGCATCCACGGTGGCGACCGCGGCCACCCCGCACAGGGCGTAGTCGCCGTGCCTGCGGGCGATCTCCGCGAAGGCCGTGCCGTAGCCGGGGCCGACCGGCGGCGCCGGGAAGTGCGCGGACACCGCGAGTTCATCGACAGCCAGGGTCGACTCGAGTGGGCCGGCGAAGAACTCGGCAGACGGGATGGTGCGCGTCCCCCGCGTCGACTGCGCCGTGATGCTTCCGCCGAGGAGCGCCAACACGCTCGTCATCTCACCCGACGGGTCGGCGTGCGCGAGCGAACCGACGGTGGTGCCGCGGTTGCGGATGGTGGCATGGGCGACATTCGACAGTGCCTGCGGGATCAACGGATGCGCAGCGCCGGCGGCGACATGCCGGAGCAACGCCGTGTGGCGGACCAGCGCGCCGATGGTGACGCCGGAGGCGTCGACGGTGATCCTGTCGAGCCCCTCGACAGCGTTGATGTCGACCAGGTGGGCCGGGGCCGCCAGCCGCATGGCGAGCACCGGCAGCAGCGACTGCCCGCCGGCCAGCACCTTGCCCTCGCTGCCGACCTCGCCGAGCACCGCGATCGCCTCGTCGACGGACCGGGGCCCGTGCCAGGTGAACGGGGGCGGCTTCATCTCCCCGATCCTGCCCCACGAGCCCCTCTGGTGTACGGCACGAACTGCCACGGAATGGGCGATTCTTCGGTCACAGCTGACGTCCGGATTACCATCAGCGCGGCCCGTGGCCGATGGGGTGAGCGCCGGAGGAGAAGGTGACCGTCGCTGGGCGCTCCCGCAGGGTGTCCACTTCACGACACACTGCTGGGATGGACCAGGACGAGGATCGCAGCGATGCCTGACCCCGCATCCGCTGGGTGGGCCCGACGCACGTCGAGATCGACGTCGGGTGGCACGGCGACATCGTGATCGACGAGCACGGCATCAGGCAGCGCGGACGCCACGTCCGCTGGGCGGAGCTGCACTCGATCCATCCGGCCGCCGTCCGCGGCCAGGTGAACCTGATCGTGCGCACCGACCGGCGCCGGGGAAGCAGAGAGCTCGCGCTCGGTCGCGGTGGGCCGGACCCCCACGAGGTGCGGGCGGCGCTCCTCGCCGTCGCCGACGCCGCCGGCATCGAGTTCCCCGAGGAGCACTGGCTGGAACGGACGCTCGACCTGGCCGGAGACCTCCGCACCGACACCACGGGCGCGGATGCCGTGCGCACCGCGGCCCGGGGCACGGTCTGGTACCTCGACCGTGAACCCGAGATCAGCGACACGGCCTTCGCGCTCAGCGCCCGGGTGGAGGTCGACCCGGAGGTACCCGCCGCCGAGCGGGCGGACTGGGCGATGGCCCGTGGTGGCGAGAGCGTGGCCGGCCTCACCGCCCTCGGACAACTCGGACCGATTCGGTGGGGAAGGACGCAGACGATCCGGGACTGATCCGCCGTGACGGTGTTCGCACGAGTCGAGGATCTTCGGTCACAGATCCTGCCCACGCGGTTCGCGGGGCATCGTTCCGCGGTCATCCCGCCGTGGCATGGTGGGTCGATGCGGCGGTGCGGACGAGAACGTCGGCCGGAGACGGCCCGACCGCTCCGGGGTACCCCCGGGGTGCGAACATCGCAGTTGGCACCACCGAGCAGGCACCCCATCTGCGCTCCGCGCAGGACGGTGCCCGCCCAGCAGGGATCGGTCGCCCAGCACCGCCGCATGCCATTCCCGTCCGGCCGGAGGACACCGCAGCCGGACCTCGCGGCGGCCCCATGACCTCGAACGATTCTCTGCGGCTCGCGACCACGCTGGCGGACGCCGCACTGGCCGGTGACTGGGACGCGGACCACCTGCGACTGAGCCTGTTCCGGGTGGTGGGGCGACGTCGGGCCTGGCTGAAAGACCTGGCCGCAGAACTGCTCGTGGCCCATCCACGGCCCCCCGCGGACCGACCCCGCGAGCTGGCCAAGTTCATCCTGGCCAGCGCCGCATTCGAGCGCGCGCGAGTGACGCCACGACCGCTTCCCGTCCCGAAACTCGTGCTGCCGGCGCCCACCTCGACCGTCCGTCGGCCGTTCCGCACCCCCCGCATCGACGATGCGGGCGCACTGGCCGACCTGCTGGGCATCACCATCGCGGAACTCGACGCCCACGCCGACACCCGTCTCCGCGGCCGCCGGGCCCGATCGGCCGGGATCGCCCACTACCGCTACGAGTGGGTCAAGCGGTCGGCGGGTGCGCGGCTGCTCGAGGTGCCGAAACCACGGATGAGGACCTGCCACCGACAGATCCTCGACGAGGTACTCGCCCCCATCCCGGTGCATCCCGCCTGCCACGGATTCGTCCTGGGGCGGTCGGCGATCACCGGCGCTCGCGAGCACGTGGGCGCCCAGGTGGTGGTGACCTTGGATCTGGAGCACTTCTTCGCTTCGGTGACCGCAGCCCGGGTCTGGGGGGTACTGCGTGCCGCCGGCTACCCGGAACCGGTGGCCCATCTGTTGACCGGATTCACCACCCACGCCACTCCGGTGGCCGTTCTCGCGACCATGCCTGCCGGGCGGGACCCGTCGCGCGACTTCCGTCTTCGTCGCCGACTGGCCGCGCCCCACCTGCCGCAGGGCGCCCCGACCTCCCCTCAGCTGGCCAATCTGGTGCTGTTCCCGCTCGACCGCCGGCTCGCTGCACTCGCCGAGTCCGCCGGGGCCACCTACACCCGCTACGCCGACGATCTGACGTTCTCCGGGACCCGACGTGCACTGCGCGGCAACGCCTCCGGCCTGATCGCCGCCGTCGGCCGGATCGTGCGTGAGGAGGCATTCCGGTTGCACCCCGCCAAGACCCGGGTCCGACACGCACATGAACGGCAGAGCGTCACCGGGATCGTGGTCAACCAGCGCACCAACGTCGCCCGCACTGAATACGACCAGGTGAAAGCGGTGCTCCACGAGGCCCGGCAGCGCGGTCCCGGCGCGGCGAACAGGACCGGACAGCCAGACTTCCGCGCCCACCTGGTGGGCCGGATCTCCTGGATCGCCTCCACCAACTCGGACCGCGGAGCGCGCCTCCGCGCGAGCTTCGAAGCCGTCGACTGGTCTGTCTGACGGCCCGACACAATCCGCCGCACCATCGTGCGCGTGCCGCAGAGTCGGTCCGCCCGATCAACGGTTGCGTACCCACCCCATGGACGCGGGCGTCAGCCCTCCTTGCCGCGAGCCTCCTTCACCGGTCGCCCGGAATCGTCCACGACGTCGCCCGTGGAGATGGCCGCTCCCCCGACGTAGCTCCTCCCGCCACCCAACGGCTCCTTGAGCTCCTGCGGCGCCAACCACCGAGCGAGGTGGTAGCCGACGATGGTGACGATCGTCCCGAGCGCAATGCCGCTGAGCGCGAACTTCGGCCCGAAGCCCATGCTGACGTTGCCGATGCCGCAGATGATCCCGGCGGCAATCGGAACCAGATTCACCGGATTGCCGAAGTCAACCTTGGCTTCCTTCCAGATCTTGGCGCCGAGCAGGCCGATCATCCCGTAGAGCACCACGGTGATGCCGCCGAGCACTCCGCCGGGGGTCGAGGCGATCAGGACGCCGAACTTCGGCACCAGCCCGAGCAGGATCGCCACGATCGCTGCGACGTAGTAGGCAGCCGTCGAATACACCCTGGTCGCGGCCATCACGCCGATGTTCTCGGCGTAGGTGGTGGTCGGCGAGCCACCGAAGGCGGACGCGATGGTGGTGCCCAGACCGTCACCGAAGAGCGCCCGGCCCATGTACGGATCGAGGTCTTCCCCCGTCATCTCGGCGACAGCCCTGACGTGGCCGGTGTTCTCGGCGATCAGAGCGATGACGCCGGGGAGCGCGAGCAGGATGAAGTTCACCCCGAAGCTCGGCGCGTGCATGGTCGGCAGACCGAACCAGTCGGCATCGCCGACGCCGCTCAGGTTGACCCGTAGGTGCTCGACCGGCTGCGCGAGGCAGTACTGGACCACGTTGGGGTCGCACGCAGCGCCGGCCGCGTCGAGGGTGTTGGTCGGGAGCTTCGACGTGATCGGACCGAACACCAGGTCGAAGATGTATGACAGGGCGAACCCGAAGATCAACGCCAGGAACACCGCGATCCGCGACCAGAAGCCGCGGAAGGCGACGGCCGCGATGATGGTGAACAATGCCGTCAGCAGCGCGATCGTCATGTCCTGCGGCCAGTAGGTGTTGGCCACCACCGGCGCCAGGTTGAAGCCGATCAACAGCACGACGGCACCCGAAACCACCGGCGGCAGCAGGCTTCTGATCACCCGGGCGCCGACGAAGTGCACGATCAGACCGACGATCGCCAGCACCACACCTGCCACCAGGATGGCTCCGGTGACGCTTCCGTTGTCGCCGCCGGCGGCGCGGATCGCCACCACCGCACCGACGAAGGAGGCCGAGGTGCCGAGATAACTGGGGACCTTGTTCTGCACCACCAGCAGGAAGATGATCGTGCAGACCCCGGAGAACATGATAGCCAGGTTGGCGTTGAGGCCCATGATCAACGGGAAGACGAAAGTGGCGCCGAACATCGCGACGATGTGCTGGGCACCGATGCCGATGGTCTTCGGCCAACTCAGGCGTTCGTTCGGCTTGACCACCGATCCGGGCGGGGCATCACTGGGAACGACTTTCCAACCGAATGCCATGAGGGATCCTCCAGGTCGAGGCGATGAGCGGACCACTGAGCGGCCACGCAGGTGCTGTGGCAACCGGCGACCGCCGGTGGGTTGCGCGAACGCTAGCGCTGCACTGAACCGGACGGGCGGGTGGAATCTGCCACATTCGGCTGTCCGGCGTTGTGGAGTCCACGCATCGGCCGCGTGCGGTCGCACCGACGGCGCGAGCCGAGCGGGTCAGGCCTGCAGCACCGGCGCCAGCGCGAGGGCGTCGCGGTGCGCTGCTTCCCCCACCGGCGCGAGATCGACCTGGTCCGCACCGGCGTCGAGGTACTCCTGCACACGACGCGCGATCGCACCCGCGTCGCCGTGGGCGATGATCCCGTCGATCACCCTGTCGGACCGACCGTCGAGCTCCTGCGCGGTGAACCCACAGCGCAGTAGGTTCTGTCGATACCCGTTGACCTGCAACAGGAAATCCAGCATCGGGCGGAGCGCAGCCCGCCCCGCCGCAGCGGTCCCGGTCAGTGCAACCGGCAGTGAGACCACCAGTGCGGCAGCCTCGCCGAGCGCGGCCCGAGCGGTCCGCACCCAGTCGGGTGTCACGAGCAGCGGCACAGCTCCGAGTGCTCGCTCGGCAGCGAGCCGCAGCTTGACCGGGCCCAGCGCAGCCAGGATGTGGCGATCTGCAGGAACTCCCGCACGGTCCAGCGAATCCAGGAACGCGCCGAGCTTCGCCAGCGCCTGCGACTGTTGCGGTCCACCGAGACCCATCAGGAATCGGCCGGGATGGTGCTGCTCGGCGAGCCGGTACACCCGGATCACCTCGTCGAGACCGAACACGTCCAGCGGGATGATCCCGGTCGCGATCACTGCCTGCTGCGCCGCGTCCAGCAGGTCCAGCACCAGATCCAGAGATCGGAGGCTGCCGCCGGCGATCCACAGCGCGCCGTAGCCGGCGGTCTCCAACTGCTGTGCCCGCTCGCCCTGCCGACCGTCTGTCCCGATGTCGACCGTGACCCCGTGCGCACCTCCGATGTGCTGGGCGACGATGCGGGCAGGACGGGGTCCGGAGGCAGTCATACCCGGGACGTTAGAAGCTCAAGCCGACTTCAGGTCAAATGGTTCGGACCGCGATCCGCTCCGACCGTTCGGGCTCACACAGCACGGTGACGTCCGCATGGCTGCAGACGTCACCGTGTGTACTGCACTGCGTTCCGGTCAGGCGATGATGTACCCCTGGGCCCGCCAGAAGCTGTACGGGTTCGGGTTGTCCAACGTGTAGTCGTCGACACTCTTGGCGGCAATATCCGAGTTCCTCGAACCACCCGTGACCGTCAGGAGACAGCGAGTACCCAACCGAAGTGGTCACCACGCCGATCCTGACCAGCCCGTCGCGCAGCTGGACCCCGCGTTGGCCGGCCAGGTGCGTATAGCAGGTGCGTGCCACGCGCAACCGTTGAGTGCGGTTCTGACCTTTCAAAGAGTGATCAGCCGGCCTGCTGGTCGGCGCGAGCGCAGCCAGCCGTTCGACGTTTTCGGCGACCTCGGCGCCACTGAGTCGGACGTAGCGGTGCTTGCCCTGCCGAGCTTCGCCAATGATGCCGCAGCCGAGAAGGACGTTCAGATGTTCTGTCGTCGACGAGCGCGGCCATCCGTGGTGGGTGGCCAGCTCCGTCGGGGTCCACGCGCGCCCTCGGTCAACGTCAGGGTCAATGCGGCCCGCCGCGGGGGGCGGCCAGGGCCTTTGCGACGTGCGCGAGGTTCGGCGTCGAGGTCCTCGGGTCAGAAAACACACTGCCATTGTCGCCGGATCGGTGGTTCGGCGCTGACCGAACGACCGGGACCTTGAGGTGGAGCACAGGAGTGAAGTGATCGGTGCCTGCTGACCGACTGCCCACACCGAATCGCCGGAACTCCCGCTGCCGCTCGTTCCATCGCCTGCCGGTGCGGCCAGACCGTTCGGGGTGTTCGTCATCGATGTTCGTCCGCTGGACCGTCACCTGTTATGTTAGGGATCGTTCACATCAGTTCTGGGCGACAGGCCGGCATCACGCAGCCCGTCCGGTACCAGTGGGCACCCACCGACCAGGTGTGCGAGACGACGAACGACGCCCTCGACTGCACCGCCGCCCACACCAGGAGGAGTAGACATGACCGACCTTGCCATCATCGGAGCCGGTGCCATCGGAAGCACGGTGGCCAAGCTGGCAGTGCGAGCTGGAATGTCCGTCGTCGTGACGAATTCGCGAGGCCCCGCCTCACTCGTCGAACTCATCGACACTCTGGGGCCCAGCGCCCGCGCGGTCGACATCAGTCAGATCCCCGCTGGGGCTCCTGTCGTGGTGATCGCGTTGCCGATCCACGCCTACCCCGAATTGGTGGCGCTCGATCTTGCCGAAACCATCGTTGTCGACACGGGCAACTATTCTCCTGACCGCGATGGACATGTCGAGCCACTCGACGACGGCTCACTGACCACCGGTCAGTATCTGCGGCAACTCGTAGCGCCTGCCCACGTGGTGAAGGCGTTCAACACCATTCACTACGCGCACCTGTTGGAGCTGGCCCGACCGGTCGGAGCTGCGGACCGGAGCACTCTGCCGATCGCCGGCGATGACGGGGGTGCGAAGTCTGTCGTGAGCGCGCTGCTTGATCGGTGTGGGTACGACTCGCTCGATATCGGTGCCGCCGAGCATGAGAGGTGGATCACGCCAGGACAGGCGGCTTTCGGGTTGCCCTATGTGGCTTCGGGTGTTGAAGATTTGGCCTCTGCAGCGGCAGTCCCGGCCGACAGGGACACGGTGTTGCGTGCTGTCGGCCTGCCAGGTCGCATGTCGTGAACGAAGTCGACGGTCATCAATCTCCCCTGGTGCATCATCCTTGATGGTGTCATCTGTGGCGCTCGGCGGAGATGTTTTCTGCTGGACCGCGGATGAGCAGACCTCCTGCCTCGTACTCGATGAGTATGTCCGCACAGGCGGAAACTTCATCGACACCGCTGATGTGTACAGCGCCTGGGCCCCTGACCACACCGGTGGCGAGTCCGAGTCAGTGATCGGGCGGTGGCTCAAGAGGTCCGGGTGTCGGGACGAGCTGGTGATCGCCTCGAAGGTCGGGAAGAAGCCTGACCGTCCAGGGCTCTCGGAGGAATCAGTCGCGAAGGCAGTGGGCGAATCATTGTCTCGGCTCGGCATTTCTGAGCTCGACCTCTACTACGCGCACGAGGACGATCTTGCGATGCCGATCGATGAGAAAGCCGGCGTCTTCTCCTCCTTGGTCGACAGCGGCGACATCCGAGCCATCGGCGTCTCCAACTTCTCCGCTCGACGTCTCGAGTCCTGGGTGCAGGCAAGTCGGGCGAACGCTTACCACCCGCCGGTAGCCGTCCAGCCGCTCTACAATCTGATGGAGCGCGGATTCGAGAGGCTCGAGCGGGATGTAGCCCGCGCGGCCGGGTTGGCCGTGATTCCATACTCAGCTTTGGCAGGTGGTTTCCTATCAGGCAAGTACCGCAGCGGTTCACGAGCCGACAGCGCGCGCACAGATGGGACTTCCGCGTATTCGGTTGGTCGCGGTCCCGCGGTGACGGCTGCGCTGAAAGCCATTGCGGGGCAGCAGAATGTTCCCATTGCCTCCGTGGCGATCGCTTGGCTGAGGGCGCAACCCACTGTTGTGGCTCCGATCTCCAGCGCGCGGCGACTCGATCAACTGCCGGCATTGATTGCTGGAGCGCGCCTCGTACTGACCACCGCCGAAATCTCGGTGCTCCAGGACGTGAGTGATCCAGTGCCCGGAGCCTGAGCGCTGTCGGCGGCGTCCACGGTTCGCGGGCGTGTTTCAGGTGAGCCATCGGCGCCTGCGGAACGCGGAACGCGGGTAGGTCTGCTTCGCCTCGTCTGCCTGAGTGAGATCGATTTCGAGGGTGACGCCGGGCTGATCACCTATGGTCGTCGCAGGCAGTCGTACCCGTCCTCCTGCCACTGGACTACGACATGGATGTCATCCGACACCGGGTGCGGGCCCGCGGTGCGGCCCTCGGTGCGGCCCTCGACGGCCGCTCGGGCTTAGGCTTCAAGGCCTACCGGGATCCGGGTCGCGGGCACGCGGGGTTCGACGGTCAACGAGTACGCACCGTTCTATTCGTGGACATCAGCGGAGTCCGCCGCGCTGTTCCTGATGGGCGGCGCGGGCTTCCAAGGCATCGTGTCAGATTTCGGGCGTCCGACGGTCCACACGTGCTTGCCCCTGGGTTCGGTTGCCGGCTCCTTACCGGCTGCGCATGTCAGCTCAGCACGGTGATGGACCGATGCGTTGCCACCAGACACGAATCCCGCTGCAGCGGCGGAGCAACTCGTCGACCGTGCCCGAACCCTCGGGGGCGGGAACGGCATCCACCGGGTAGTGGCGGGATCGATCCACGCACCTGGCAGCCGGTGCTGTATGCAACATTCGACGGAGCCACTGCGCTGCAAAGTGTTCCAGGTAATCTCCTTGGGTACCAGGTACTGCACGTGAGTGAAGGATGAGCGAGCACCTGCCCGGTCACGGTGACGAACCGCTAGCCCGGTCGCTCCGGGGCGAGGTACCCGCCCGCATCCTGGGGAATCACTAACGTGCACGACCACCTGATGTTCGCCTCCCCGCTGCTACCGGGCCAGGAACTGGACGATCCGGTGGCGGCAACAGAGGAACTCATCCGGTTCGCCGCCGCCGGCGGACCAACAGTGTCCAGTGGACACCCGCCCGCCTAAGCCACCATCGTCCGCCGCTGGACCGCGGTGGCGCCAGCGAACTCGACTCCAGGGACTGCCATCACAAGCTGCCGAAGATTGCGGCTGGACCTTGCACTTCGGGGGCATCGAAGTCGACGTACTCAAGATTCCAGCGTCTCCGATCTGTCCGTGGGAGGGGCCGGGGAACATCGACAGCGACCCTCGGGCTGCGGGATGTCATGGGGCAGAGGACCCCAGACATCCTTGACTGTTGCAACGGTTGCTTCGCGGCCAGGCTTTCGCGCTGGCATGGACGGCACGCCGATTGCTCGAAACTCCTGCTGCGCTGCACAGATGCTGCGCTTGACCAGCCCGACTCCACGGCTGGACGGAACCGTAAGTCCTGGTACTCTCGTTGCTAGGGAGCGTTCCGTAACATCCGGTGACTGGAGACCCCATGGCACATGAGTTCTTGTTCAGAATGTCCAGAGGGTGATGGAGTCAGTCGAAACTCTCGAACTCCGCGTCGCGGTCGTCGAGGTTGTGGGCGTCCGGTTCTGTCCGCGTGGGTCGACGAAGCGATCCGGCTCGTGCATCGAAGCTGCGCGCAACAGCAACTGGATGCCGGCGTCCGACACGGTCGGATGATCTTCAGTAGGGGCCGCTGTTCGGGTCTGAGCAGAGGCGTCGGAGTTCAGTGTGCCCTTATGAGAGGAGTTCCTCGTGTCTACTGAAAAGCTAGATTCTCCCGATTTGTCGGAACCCGGCGCGTCAAGGCCGCTGTCTGGAGTCACACTCGCGGTGATGGCCGGAGCCCTCGGGCTGGACGTCGGAAGCCTCAACGTAGTCAACGCGGCTCTGCCTTCATTGGGTGAGGCATTCGGCGTCGACACAGCGACACTGCAGTGGGTCACCACGGCATACGCCATCTCGTTCGCGGGCTTCCTCATCCTCGGTGGTCGATTGGCCGATGTCCTGGGTCGGCGGCGCGTCTTTATCATTGGGGTTGCTCTGTTCTCCGCGGCCTCCGTGATGGCCACACTTGCCCCGGGCATCGCCCTTCTCATCGCCGCCCGGTGTCTACAGGGCGTCGGCGCGGCACTCAGCGGACCGGCCGCGATCGGGATGGTCGGCGAGATCTCCGGTAGCGAGAGTGAGCAAACCCGGGCCTTTGGCATATTTGCGGCTGTTGGTGCGGCAAGTGGCAGCGGCGGCTTCGTCCTGGGGGGTGCCCTCACCGAGTTACTAGGATGGCGTTCGGTATTCGCTGCGCTTCTGTGTGCTGGACTGGTAGTTCTCATTCCGGCGCGTGCGGTCCTCCCCGCCGGTGTGGTTCGCTCCGTACCGGTCGACATCCCCGGGGCAGCCCTGGTTACCTCAGGGCTGGCAGCTCTGGTCGTCGGAGTCGACTTCGGCGCGCAGCACGGCTGGACCCGTCCGTTCGCGTTGGTCCTGCTCGTCGCAGGTGTGCTGCTGCTGGTTGCGTTCGTCGTTCGAGAGCGAGTAGCACGTGCGCCGTTGACACCGCTGGCTCTCTTCCGATCTCCCACCGTGCAAGCTGGAGCGTTGACCGGCTTCATCCTCTACACCGCCACCGTCGGTCTGCAGTTCTTCGCGCCGCTTTACCTACAGGGTGTCCTTCACTACCCGCCCCTTCTATCGGGCATCGCGATCGCACCGCTGTCCGTCGCGATCCTGGTGGTCGCTACGTGGATCAGCCCGATCCTCAACCGTCGTTGGTCCCGAACACCGATCCTCTGCTGGGGACTTGTCCTCATCGCGGCCGGCGTCGGTTGGTGGCTACTTACCACGGTGGACGGCTCGTACTGGACGCAGATGTTCCCAGGTCTGGTATTGGCCGGTGTCGGTGTCGGCGCAGCGTTCCCGGTGATGACCACGACGGCACTGGAAGGGCTCGAGCCGACGAACCACGGGGTAGCCGGCGCGGTCAACGTGACCGCTCAGCAGTTGGGCGCCGGTATCGGCGTCCTGCTGCTTGTCTCGATTGCCGATTCCGTAAACCAGAGCGGGAACGAGCTCTCCGGTTTCCATCTGGCCTATCTCTGCGCTGCTGGAGTGGCCCTGGTCGGCGCGGCGGCAGTCTGGTGGTTGCTGCGGCAAGCACAGCCCGCCCCGCCCAAGGACCAGGACCAGGACCAGGACCAGGACCAGGACCAGGACCAGCAGGAAACATCGCCGGACCGGCAGGCCGGCCGGTGACGACAACGATGCGCGCTCTTGTCCGAGACCCGACCGCTTTGAACGGGGCAGCGCTGTGGAATGTTGAAGCACCGATCCGCTCCGGCAACGAGCTTTTGGTAGCTGTGCGCGCCTTCTCACTCAATCAGGCAGAAGTCCGGTACTTGCGTGAAGGATCAACCTCGGGTGCGCGGTTAGGACTCGAAGCGGCAGGTGATGTCATCGAGGCCGCCGGGGACGGCTTCGGGCCCGCAGTCGGATCCAGAGTCCTGACATTCGGTTGGAACGCCGGAGGGTGGGCAGAGCAACGCACCGTGCCGTCTTCCGCTGCGGTGGAGATCCCGGCTGGCGTCGATTACGGTGACGCCACCGCCACGACGGCGGCAGGAGTGACTGCCCTCCAGGCGGTCCGGCGGCTCGGTTCCATCCTCCACCGACGGGTCCTGATCACCGGAGCCTCCGGTGGTGTCGGCAGGTTCGCCGTCCAGCTTGCTGCCCTAGCCGGCGCTGAAGTGATCGCTTGCGTCGGCTCAGTCCAGCGCGGCTCCGGTCTCGAACAGATAGGCGCGGAGCAGATCGTGGTTGGCGAGCCGGATGCAGGAACCGTCGAGACCGTGGACGCCGTCATCGATCTGGTGGGAGGTTCGACCCTGAACGCGGTGGCCGGACTGTCGCGGCCGGGAGGGCTGGTGCTGACCGTAGGAATGGCCAGTGGTGAAGCCTCGGCAATCGACTGGGAGACACTCCGCAACCTCGGCGGTCGAACCATCGAGGCCTTCGCCCTGGACGCCGGCAGCCCCTTCGCATCCGATCTGACCACGATGCTGCATCTCTTAGCAAGTGGTCGCATCGACGCACAGATCGGGTGGCGCGGATCGTGGACACGATTCGACGAGGCCGTCTCCGCACTGGCTGCCCGCAAAGTACTCGGCAAGGTGGTCCTGGACATCCAAGACGCTGAATGACACACAGCGCCGCGGAGCGCGACAGCTGACCGATGAACTCTCCGGCCAACGGCCTAATACGGCCGCCCGGGTCACCGGACCCCGTGGGGTTGGACGAGCACAGACTCGTGGAGCTGCTCAGTGATCTCGATGACAGACGGACGCGGCTCCGTCATGGCGCCGATCGTCATGGCCCCGGCGCCGGTGACCGAGTCGGATCTGTGACTGACTCGTTGAGCGCGGGCTACACACGAACGAGACCGGCAGCATCGCAGATCATTGCCAGGACGGCATGGCAATGATCTCGCTACGTGCTTCACTGCACCATCTTCCGTGCCGTCTGTACGGTATCGACAACCGAGAATTCGACGTCTCTGTGCCCACCGATCAAGAAAAAGCCAATGATCCTGAACGCCACTCCGCCCGGGGATCATTTCATATCGTCCGTTGACAAGTCAGTTGGGGAGTTGATCGCGGTGTGTGTCGCCAGCAAGGATCGAACCAAAAGCGTGGCTTGGCGGGCCGATCCGGGTGCTGGCATCGACACTAGCGATGCGTACACACCCTCCATGATGAGCATCAGCTGATCAGCGAACAGGTGGGCGTTCTTCCTGGTCATCGCCGGTGTCAATTCTGTGACGAGCTGGTGCAACTGCCCCCTGACCCAGAGCTTGACTTCGACCGCTGCACGATGTGCAGCGGCGCCAGAATCGTGCACCTCTGCCAGGGTCAGCTGGAACGGACATCCGCGGCATTCCGGTTCGGCCACCTGCCGTTCAAGTGCCGTGAACAGTCGGATGATTCGTGCCGTCGCTGGCCTCCGCGTTCCGATCACGTCGAGGAACCAATCCCGGTACAGCACGCCCTCACGTTCGACGTACGCGGCCACGAGATCGTCCTTGTCGGCGAAGACCCGGTACAGGGTGGTCGGTGCGATTGCCGCCGAAGAGGCGATGGCGTCGACACCGGTGGCGCGGATGCCGTCGCGGTAGAACAGCGTTCGGGCTATTGACAGGACATGCTCACGGGTCTCGGCTGATGTACGTCGCATCCCACCAGCGTGCACCATCGGATACGGTTCGCACGACGGAAGGCGACTCGGAGCCAGCACGTATCAGATGGCGGTGAGGCCGCCATCGATCACGAAGGTCTGCGCGGTCGCGTAGGAGTTGGTCATCAGGAACAGGGCTGCATCGGCCAGGTCCTCCGGTTGACCCAGGCGGCGTGCGGGTAGCTGCACACCGGCCCACTCTGCGAGTGCGTCGCGGTCGTGGTCGTGGATCGGGGTGTCGACGAGTCCGGACATCACGACGTTGACTCGGACAGGGGCAAGTTCGACAGCGAGCGCCTTGCCCAGGCCCACGATCGATGCGTTCTCGGCAGCCAACACGGTGAACCCGGTTGCCGGTGGATGGATCGCGGACACGCCGCACCACAGGGTGATGGATGCCCTCGGCGCCAGGCGCGGCAATACCGCCTGGATTGTGTTGATGTAGCCGCGGACCCGGTCGAAGCTTCGCTCGACCTGTTCGGCGTTCAACTCGGAGATGGGTACGGCGCGCTTGAGTTCGTCGGCGGCGGCACAGATCACCACGTGGTCGATTTCCGCTACCGCACTCATCGCTTGGACCATGCTCGCGGAGTCGGTCATGTCCGCGACCGCCCATCCGGCCCCGGCTCCCAGACGACCCGATTCCTGGATCAGCACCGCCTCGCGTCTCGCAATCATCAGGACCCGGGCACCGGCAGCAGCCGCCATCGCCGCGGTGGCTCTCCCCACCCCGGAGCTCGCTCCGACCACGACAACCTGGGTTCCTTTGATGTTGCTGTTCATGACGCGCTTCCTGGGTTGCTGTCCACCCGATCGGCGATCGAGCTGGGTTGATGAATCCCGTGAGATGTTCTCGTGCTGCTCAAGGCGCCGCAGTGACCTGTTCGACACGTCCGGTCTCGATCGATCGTTGCGCGGCAACGACCACCGCCAACAGGTGACGCGCGAAGTGGACGTCCACCCGATGCGATGGCTGTCCCGACCCCACACGCTCCGCCAGTTCTCGGACGGCTCGTTGGAAGTAGCGGTCTGCTCCGTTCAGATCGTGCGGGATGTCGAGTCGGCCATCAGATCCGTAGACCTCGACGCTCCAAGCGAAAGCCGCTGGTGGGGCCTGCAGTGTGGTCGAGATCTGTGAGCAGACGCCGGACTCATGCCGGAGGGTCAGAAAGGTAGCCCGGGAGGCATCCTCGAGTGCGACAACCTGCTCGACCGTTCCCAGCACGGTGACCAAAGGGGACAGTGCATGCGGAGCGGCATCCCACAAGGCGCCGCGCTCCACTCGCCACGTCGACGCCTGCAGCACAGCATCATCTTCGGACAGGACGGACACCCTGATGTCGGCCCTCCCGCCACTCCACCCACCGATTTCCACAGCTCTGTCCAGGACTGCCTCTGCCGCGGGTTGGAATCGTCCGGTGACGAAAACGACCGTCGCCAGCCCCTTGTCGGTGATGACTCGAACCAGTTCGTCTCCCTCCGCCAGGTCGAGGGCAAGCGGCTTCTCCAGCAACAGATGCTTACCCGCGCGCGCCGCTTCCAGCGCCGCTGCGCTCTGCGCGTCGGGAGCCAACGCGATCGAGACGGCATCGACGTCGGCGAGCAAGGTGGCACGATCCGCAAAGGCAGGCACGCCAAGTTTGCCGGCCAACGCCTCGGCCTTGGCGACGTCCCTGCCCCAAACCCCCACCAGGTCGACATCAGGGGACGCTGCCAATCCTGGACCGTGGACATCCCTGGCCCACCGACCGGTACCGAGCAGACCAATACGCATCAGACAAACCTCCACTATAGGGAACGTTCACTAACATATATGAGATTCTGATGCCACTGACACTCGCGAATCCGCGGGGAGGATTCGGGTCAACCAGCGCGGGGACCACCAGTTCGCAGAACCCATGGCTGTCATCGCGGCCGGCACCAGGATCATCCGGACCACTGTCACATCCAGGACGAGAGCGCACACCATGCCGACACCGATGATCTTGATCATCACCCCGGGATCCAGAGCAAAGCCTGCCGCCACCGCGACCATGATCGCTGCGGCGGAGACGATGATCCTGGCAGTGGAGGACAATCCGTCGACGACGGCCTCGGTGGTCCGCTCGCCCTGTCGATGTCGCTCACTGACCGCACTGAGCAGGAAGACTTCGTAGTCCATGGAGAGCCCGAACAGGATGGCGAAGAGCACTACGGGGGCCCACGCGGCTATGGGAACCGGTTCCGACAGCCCGATCAGCGCGGCGCCGGTGTCGGTCTGGAACGCGAGCGTCATGAGCCCGTAGGAGGCTCCGATGGACAAGAGATTGACCAGCACGGCCTTCGCCGACAACACCACTGACCGGAACATCAACAGCAGGAGCAGGAATGAGGCGGCCAGGACAGCCAGCACCACCCTCCAGAGGTTGTCGGACAGCACCTCGGACAGGTCGAGCATGGCCGCCGTCGGACCGGTGATCTCCACCCCAGCAGGCAGCACCGACGATCGGAGCTCAGTGACCAGAGCCTCGGTCTGCTCGTCCTGCGGACCGGTGACGGGCTGCACCGTGAAGACGCCGACCGCCCCGTCGGAAGAGATCTGCACCACTGACACGGCAGCGACTCCGGGGCGACCCAGTAGGCCAGCGGTAACCACATCGGTATCGACCGACTCCGGGCCTGTGAGGTCCGCGACCATCACCAGCGGTCCGTTGGCGCCTGCCCCGAATCCGTCGGTCAGCAGATCGTAGGCAACCCGGGTCGGCGTGCCGCCCGGTTCACTTCCGGCATCGTTCTGAGCAAGTCGCATCTGTAGTGCGGGCGCAGCCAGCATCAGCAGACCGACCACGCACACAACGGTCCACACCACCGGTCGGACGATGACGCGCCGGATGAGACGTTCCGCCCTTGCTGATCGGAACGAATCCAGCGGTAGGTGTCCGGCCCGGCGCACTCGCCGCCCGAACACCCGGGGTCCGAGCAATCCGAGCAGAGCCGGCAACAGGGTGAGGGCGGCGGCCACCGTCGTCAGGACTACCAGCGCCGTCGCGGCTCCCATCCAGGCAAACCCCGGAACGCCACACAGGGCCAGACCGGTGATCCCGATCAGGACGCAGCCACCGGCAAACATCACCGATCGGCCGGCGGTTCCTGTCGCTGTGGCGACGGCATCCTCGGTGGACAATCCCCGAGCCAGGCATTGCCGGTACCGCGCCACCATGATGAGCGCATAGTCGATACCCACGCCGAGGCCGATCATCGAAGCCAGGGTCGGGCTGACACTGGTCAGACTGACCACAGCCGACAGCAAACCGATCAGACCCAAACCGACACCCAGTCCGGCCGCCGCGACGAACAATGGCAACGCGGCAGCCCAGACAGAAGTAAAGACCGCCAGCAGCACGATCAGAGCCACTCCAACCCCCAGGATCTCAACCAGGCCACTGGGCCCTTGGACGCTCTCCGGCACCACCCCCCCGGCCGCCGCAGAGTTCGCCCCGGCATTGCGAAGCGCATCGGCCACGGCATCGAGTTCCGCGACCGCGGCGTCGGCATCCAGATCGGCCAGCCCAACCCGGTAATGAACAATCACCCGGGAGATCCTGTTGTCGGCTGCTGTCTCGATGCGCGCATCGCGGACATCTGGCAGCAGTAGCGCCCTGGCGGCTGCCGCATCCATGGTCGCGGCGTCGACTGCGTCCGGCCAGGATGCGATGACGTACGCCTCGGCGTTGACCGCGTCAGGGAACGAGTGCCGCAACTGCTCCAGCGCCTGTTCGCTGTGCGAGCCGGGAGCTGTGATGTCGTCGTGATAGCTCGCGCCCGAAATCAGGGAGAGCCCGGAGGTCGCGACCACCGCCAGGATCCAACCGACGATGACGCGCCACGGATGGCGTGCGGTCCACCGACCCACAGTGTCCAGTACTGACTTCATGCCTGACTCCCTCGGAAACGACCGTGATGATCGTGCGTGCAAGGTCAATCAACGTGAACCGATGGCGTTGCGTCCAACAGCTCTTTGCATCCGCTTGACAACCATCGGTTGTCGCTGAGGATGGAGGGTGTGGACCTGGACACTGTGCTGCTGAAGGCGTTCGTTGCTGTCGCTGACGAGCTGCACTTCGGGCGCGCTGCCCGGACTCTGCATCTGAGCCAACAGGCGCTCTCGAAACGGATCTCCCGGCTGGAATCTCAGGCCGGAGTCCGACTGTTCGATCGTGATCGACGGAACGTAACGATCTCGAGCGCCGGCCTTCGCATGCTGCCGCACGCCCGGCGAGCAATCGTGGCGGTGGACGCTGCGCTGACGGCCGTACGCGCCGAGAGGGGTCCCACCCGGATTGACGTACTCAATGAACATCTGGCCCCCATGCAGTTTCTCCAAAAGCTCAGCGGCGAACGTCCGGACCTTCATCTGGAGGTGATCAGCAGGGAGTCGACCCGATCCGTTGAAGAGATGCTCAGAACGGGTGCCGCTGACGTCTGCCTGGGCCGCGCTGGCGCCCTGACGTCTCCATGGCCCCCGGACATCCACTGCAAGCTAGCACTCGCGGAACGCATCGAGTTGTTGGTACCCCACGAACACGAATGGGCTCGACGACACCAAGTGGGTCTTGCGGAACTCAGCGGACAACCTTTGTGGTTTCCGATGACGGGCGCACCTACGGAATGGACTTCACTCCTGGACGAACTGTCCGCGGATTTCCGCCTGGATATCGACTACTCGGGGTCAACCATGGGCTTTCAACACTGGATCGAAAGGATCACACAGGGCGATGCTCCACCATCGTTCATCGGCTCCGCGATGCCCACTCCGCCGGTCCCCGGCTTGAGCCGCGTCGCGCTCGTCGACCCCACTCCGGTCTTCGCATGGACCGCGATGTGGCGCAGCCGACTCATCGATGATGTCGTGGACACCGTCATCGAACCACTGCAGAATCACTCCCGGGATGATATCGCCCACCTGCACGACCGAACGCGCCGGTGGATACCCCGGACCGACAGCGCGTTCCATGCGGGCACATCATCCTGAGCGGCCCGCGCACCGCAACCCACAACGCTGGACGGTCAATAAGAGATGATTCCGAACGCTTCCCCTACTTGACGAGCGACGACATCCGCCGCCAGCTCGCTGTTGTCGATGCGCAGTAACCGGTCCGGGTATGGAAAGTCCGTAGCATGCCGCGTATTTAACTGGTACGCATCGTCTGCCCTGCGGAGGAATGCCTGTGATGCACCCACGTCTCTTTTCGACGGTTTCTGCGAGGTGCGAAATTCAGTCCCCTCTCTGGCCAGTCTCGTTTCTTGGTCGGCGAACAGTTCAACGAAGTCCAGTCGCGCACCGGAATTGACGACAGGAGCGAGCAACCCGTCGACATGGGCTTTCTCGCCGGGATCATCAAGAGCCCAGACGTAGGTGAAGATCAGGCCAGTCAGATCCGCCGTCACGGCCTCTTCGATGACGCGATGGCGAATCTCTCCGCTGATCCGCGCAAACGACTCGGAACCTCGGTCGAATATTGGTAACAGAGGCTCGATTGACAGGTGGTTGTGAAAAAGCTTGTATCCTGTGAGGACCGCCAGTTCGTGTCCAACGGTCATCTTGCCCACGGCCGGCGGGCCGAAGATAAATATCAGATGCACCTTCGCCTCCTTCGGTCGGACCGGCCCTGATCGATTGCGATGGCGTGTGCCAGGTGTTCTACGCGCTCCTTCGATTGCCGATCAGCACTTGATTCGGCAAGCTCAAGGTATCCAGCAGCTTGATTGACCTCGCAAGAGGCTACCAGCGGATCTCGACGGAACTTTCCTGGGTTCGAGTCTGCCGTACAGCGAACTGAGATCGCTCAATGGATCTCGCCAGGCTTGACGCGTCCATCGGTTGTCAGGTCGACGCGCTGGCCAGGTGACCGCAGCGACACCAGATCCCATACAGCCGGTAGGACAACAGAGGACCCACAGCTGAGCCGCGACAGTTGTTGAGCTGCTGCGACCGGCGAAGCTCACGCTCGGCAACCCTCTTAAGGCCTTTATCGTGCTCTGCGGCGCTCTTGCTGGGGTAAGAGTGTCACCCGCTCGCCGCGGGGCCGGGTGATCCTGAGGTGGTCCTCCACTCGGCGACGGATCGTGATCTGGTTGAGTGAACGCGTGACCAGGCATGTCGTGATCGTAGGTGGTGGGATCGTCGGGGTGGCGGTTGCGGCCGCCCTAAAAAAGTGCGCCGGGGTTGAGGTGACTGTGCTTGAGCGCGGGCCGCGCGGAAGATTGCTGGGTTCTACTGGACACGCACCGGGGTTCGTCGGCCTGCTGGGTGAGGTGCCAATATCCACGGAACTAGCCCGGATTAGCGTGAATGTGTACACCCAGCTCGAGCATGCTGGTCATGCAGGCTTCGACCGGGTTGGTGGCTTGGAGGTAGCGACCACGGATGAGGCCATGGCGGGCCTGCGACGCCGCGCCGGGCGGGCGGGCGAGACTGGCCTCACCGCCCAGGTCTTAGACGGGGCCCAGGCAGCGGCCTGCGCTCCGCAGCTGGTCGAGCCGCGCGGATGTGTCGGCGGCGTTTTGTACCCGGCCGACGGCATCGCCCGCGCGGGCACCATTACCGCCGCGCTCGCACAACGCGCCGCGAGCGCGGGTGTGCAGTTCGTCTACGGCACCACGGTTAGGGCCATAGACACCCGCGGGGGCAGTGTTCGGGCTGTGCGCTGCCTGAGCGGTGAGACGTACGTTGCCGACGACGTCGTGCTCGCCTGCGGCATCTGGGGACCAGCGGTAGCTGCTCTGGCCGGTCATGTACTACCGCTCACACCGGTAGCGCATCCCTACCTCTTCGGGCCGCTCCACAACACTTTCTTTCCACCCAGCAACGCGGCCGGCTCACCATTCGTGCGCTGGCCCGAGCATCATGTGTACGCCCGAAATCATGGCGACCGGTTCGGGCTGGGCACCTACGACCACGTCCCACAGCCGGTAGCTGTCGAGCTACTTACTGAAGGCGCAGAGCGCCCCTGGAAAGACGAGGTGTTCGGCCCTGCAGTCGCGCGGGCGCTTGCGTTGCTGCCCTCTGAGCATCGGTTCACTCCTGAACAGCGTCTCAACGGCGTATTCTCTATGACGCCGGACAATCTTCCTCTGCTGGGACGCAGCGAAACTGTAGGCGACTTATGGGTTGCGGAGGCATTGTGGGTCACCCATGCCGCCGGCGCCGCTGAAGTACTGGCCCGGATGATGACGGGCGCGACACCAGACGTGGATGCGCTTGACGCGCTGCGCCCCGACCGTTTCGCCGGCCAGCCAACTGACGATCTCACTGCCCGCGCGCTACGTCTGTTCCGCGACATCTACGCCGCCGCCTGAACCCAGTCTCCGTGCAACATCTTCTGCGCGAGCACTCCGCGCAATCGTCGATCCCATTGCCCTGCACGTCCGCCGAACTTCACGCAATGAACGATTCGTGACCGGCTTGCCTCCTGAACTATCCGATCACCTTCACCGCCTCGGTGACCAGGCAATCCGCTGATCACAGCCATCCACACGCGCGTCCGGCAACGCCGGTCCAACTCTCCCGGACCACCGACTCGACAGGAAGTTCGTCGCGCGAACTCTTCGTACCCCTCCGTGGCCTGACCAGGTCCGGCGCCCGAATAGGCACAGGTGCATAACGGGCGGCGACCGGGCACTGAATCCATCGTCTTCTGAGAATCATGGGGGTGCGACGCCACGATCGAAGTGAGTGCGAAGGACGACGTGCGTAGCAGTGTTCCTCACCGTCCTCATCGCGTTGAGCCGTTCGGTGAGGCCCATGAGGTCCTCGTTCGAGGAAACATCCACCAGAACTGCCATGTCCTTGTCTCCTGCCATCGACCAGCAAGCACGGACCTCAGGCCATCCCTGCAGTTCTGATGCGATTTCGGCCCACCGCGTGGCCTCGATGTTGAGCATCACGACCGCGCTCACCTGTACCCGGCGTGCAACCGGGTGCAGACGGGTTGTGTAACCGGCGATGATGTCGTCCCGCTCGAGTCGACTCACTCGCTGGTGGACGGCTGCTCGACTCAGCCCCACGTCCCGAGCGATCGCCGACAACGTCGTGCGCGCGTTGAGGGACAGCTGCCGAAGGATCAGACGATCGACAGCATCTGGCGAACGTTTCGTCATGGTTGGCTACCGATCTGGCGGTGTTTGGGTCGAAAGTGCAGCAAGAGAACACTATCGACTTTGACGGCTCGGCGATACTTTTGTTGTCTTGACAGGAACTGAGGCAACCCACTTGATAGAGAAATTTGACCACGACACAGCTTTGGTCGTCATTGATCCGCAGGTCGGTGTCGACATGTTGAAGTACTGGGGTGGCGTCCGTGGACGTCGTAACAACCCCCGGGCCGAGGCGAATCTGGCGTCGTTGCTCGGGGTGTGGCGCGATCACGGCCTGCCAGTGGTGTTCACCCGACATGAGTCGCTGGAGGCTCGTTCACCGCTTCGGGCCGATGCGCCGACCTGTCGATTCAAGGACGGGCTGGAACCTCGGATTGGCGAACAGGTGGTCACCAAGTCCGTCAACGGCGCGTTCTTCGGCACCGACCTAGAGATGCGACTCAGGAGGCTCGTCGTGAGACGTCTCGTCGTGGTGGGCTTTTTCACCAACATGTGCGTCGAGACCACGGTCCGAACCGCCGGCAACTTTGGCTACGACACCTATCTGGGCCATGACGCCTGTTCGACGACGAACCGTGTGGGACCCGATGGCGTCGACCATGACCCCGCGGTGGTCCACGCTACGAGCGTTGCCTCCATGCACGGAGAGTTCTGCACTGCCCTGACGACCGCACAATTGATGGGTCTCTGCGCTTGCTCCGACGAGTCCATGGAGCGGGCACAGGGAAACGAACCATGACCGCCTTCGACATCACAATCTGCCAGCTGCCGGACGACCCCGACGCGTTTGAGGTCGCCTGGTCGGCGCTGATCGCGCGTCTGGAGCGTCGGCCGGCTGACCTGCTGGTGCTGAATGAAGTGCCCTTCGATGCCTGGTTCGGTGCGACACCCACTTTTGACGAGCGCACGTGGTCGTCGGCCATCGCCCGCCACCGAGATCGGTTGCGTAAACTGGACCACCTGCCCGTCGCAGTGTTGGGTACGGCGCCGTACGAGTATCGGGGCAAGCGGTACAACAGGGCATTCCTGCGCCAGGCGGGCGAGCAGCAGATCGGCTGGTGGCGTCGGAAGACCTGGCTTCCCGATGAGGACCCCGTTTTCGAGGCAAGCTGGTATTCAGCGGCTCACGACCCGCCCGATCTGCGCACCGTCGCCGACTGTCAACTTTCAGTGCTCACCTGTACCGAGCTGTGGGCCATGGACTGGGTCAAGCAGATCGGCATGATGGGAGCGCATGTCATCGCGAGCCCCAGGGCAACTGGACTCGGCTCCACCGAGAACTGGCTGGCGGCCGGGCGGGTGGCTGCGATCACGTCGGGCTGCTACAGCGTGTCCTCGAATCGGTGCGGCAACGGGTTCGGGGGAACGGGGTGGGTGTTCGCTCCGGATGGCGAATGTCTCGCGACCACCACCGATGACCAGCCCTCTGTCACGGTGCAAGTCGACCTGAGACGGGCGGAACAGGCGAAGCTGACGTATCCGCGGTACGCGCTCTGGACGCGCCGATGGCTCAGTTGAACCGCATCAGAGGTCGTGGAGTCGCTCGACTACAGGGAGATCTCACCGCCGAGCGGAGTTCTGCGTTGGTTTGCCGATGAGGCCACATCCGGCAGGAGCGGGGCCAGTCAGCGAGGGGCGGAGAGTTTGACGACGCTGCCCTTGTACAGCGCCTGGACGCCCGGACACACCGATGAGAACTGCTATCGGAATCGGTCGGTGGCTGAGGCGCCGAAAAGGCCGCGACAACCTTGTCATCCTAGCCTCGATCTTTCATCGGGTGGCTGGCTCGGGCTGATCGGGGTGTGTAGGTCATTTTCGCCTCCGGATCTGATGCTGGGTAGGGGTTCTTGCCGCGTGTCGCGCGGTGGCGTGGGGTTCCACTGGCCCTGGTTGCTGCGGGTGGTCGGAGGTACGGGAATTACGGCGGGTCAGGTCGGCGCCGGGTGTAGTTGATCGATCGCTGCGGTCAGCAGGTGTGCCCAGGGCGCGTGGGCGGGTAGATGCAGGTGGGTTCGGCGGGCGTGTCGGGCGAGGCGGCCTGCAGTCGCGAACAGCCTGAGCCGCAGTCGTTTCGGTTCCCACACAACTGCGTTCGTGCCGTACAGGGCCAGTAGTTGCAGCCACGCGGTGAGCTGCCCGGCGAGTAGGACGATCGCCAACCAGATGCGGTTCTGGGTGAAGTCGTGGAGCGGGAAGTTCCGCAGGCCGGTGTCCTTGGCGTTACGGATGCGGTCTTCGCAACGGGCCCGGCGACGGTGGCGTAGTTCCAGGTCGGCGAGTTGACCGCGGCTGGTTTTCGTCGCGAACGCGGTGAGCCGGTTGCCGTGCAGGTCGGTGAAGCGCAGTTGCGCGCCGGGGTGTGGGCGCTCAGCCCGCACCAGAACGCGCATCCCGGCCGGCCAACCGTTCAGGTCCAGTACCCCGGTCACGTCGGTGACCCAGGCGCCGTCGCGTTGGAT
>JBBJML010000026.1:0-66083 GCA_037720195.1 Nakamurella sp.
CCTTGGCGATCATCTTCGCGATGAACCAGCCGATCAGCAGGATCAGCAGGAACGCCAGCAACTTCGGCAGGAACGTGACGATGTTGCTCAACGCATTCGTCAGTGAGTCTTTCAAGGGGGTCTCCTTCGGGTACGGACTGGACATGCGCGCAGCATGATCCGCCCGCGCCAGACTGACATTACACCGTAAGATTACTTTGTAAAGGCTTTCGTCTGGTGGTTTTGCTGAGTTCGTTCGTGACGCGTCGGTCGCCCGCCGCCCTGCCGCGCGGGTAGGGGACGCGGGTTGGTGTGCAGGTACCCACCCGACTCGTTGCCAACCTCACCACCCGGTGATGCACGGAACTGCTCGGTCAGGATTTGGCACAACAAACCGCCGTCACTGCGGCGAGATCGCCGTCAGGCAGCGGCAGTCGGCATGTCAGTGGGGCCTGCGCTCCAGTCCCTCCAGGCGGTCCAGCAGGGTTTCCAGAGCCTCTTCGAACTCGCCGGCCGAGTGATCCTGGGACAGTTCGGCCTCAAGGGACTTGAGCCTGGGGTACTCGCGCAGATCGGTGCGTGGCGGATCGTCCGGGTCCGCCTGTTCGATGGGACCGATGTCCGCACCCTGCGCGGAAACCTCCAGCAGTAGATGGCCGAGCAGGAAGCTGGAGAACGCGCGGTACGCCGCAACGCAGGAAGCGTCGGTGAACCGGCAGCGGTACATCGTGTCCAGGAACGACTCCATCCACCGCAGACTGCGCAGCGGTGGCCGTACCCACGGCGCCGCCGGCGGCCGGGTCGCGATCAACGGGAACACCTGCGGATGTGCCAGCGCGATGCGCCGTACCCCGTGCGCCAACCGCTGCAGGTAGTCCTGCCACTGATCCGCCGACAGGTGCACATCCGGATCGCCGTACAGATCATCGATCACCAATTCCACGATCGCATCCAGCAGGTCCTCACGACTGTGTACCCAGTGATAGAGTGCCATCGCCTCCACGCCGAGCGCGGTGCCCAACCGGCGCATCGTCAGATACCGCAGATCGTGATCGTCGATCATCACCACCGCGGCCTCCACGATCTTCCGTCGACTCAACGGTGTGCGTTCGGCAGGCCCATCGATGCTCGGTGCAGCCGCCGCACCCAACCCCTCAGGGCTGTCCGGATCGGCGTGGTTGCCGGTGGTCGAGGTGGTCATGTCGGGCGGACCTTCCAGTTGAGCCGGCCTTCGAATCCTGCGATCGCGGCCAGCGCGGCAGTGTGGTCAGCCTAGCCGCTTACTGTGTAAGGTCGACGGCAGATCATTCCACTCGTGGCCCGCCTCATGAATCGAGCACCATGACCTCTCCTGCACCCCTGGATGCCGTCGCAGCTCGGCCGGAGCCGACCACGACAGCAGCGAAGTTCTCGAGCGAGGTGGCGGTGACTCGTTCCGAGGAACGACTCACCGTTCACACCGTCCGTCTCCCCGTCGCCCGGGTCCGGTTCCGCAAACGCATCGTCACCGAGACCAGAACCGTCACCATCGAGGTCTCTCGCGAGGAGCTCATCGAGGAACGCGAGACCATCGAGGGCAGCGCGGATCAGCCCTCGGAACAGGACGCGTCGCTCCCCGCTCGCGAACTGGAGATCGTGCTGCATGAACAGCGACCCGTCATCACCATGAAAACCGTTGCTGTTGAACGGGTTCTGGTGCGCACCCGTTCTGTCACCGAAGACCAGCGCATCACCGAACCACTCGGTAAGGAACAGGTCGAACTCCACCGGGACGAACCCGCCTCGGTGCAGGCCCTGCACGTCGACGGCTGATCTGCCCAGACTGCTCCCGGGCGAGCGGATCCCTGCCCACCGGGGACCCAACATGGGGACTACGTTCACCCATGGGGTCGGGCCCCGAGCCGCGCTGAGGCCGGCGCCGGAGTCATCCTTGGCCTGTCCCCCGGTTCGACAGATGGGAGTTGTCCGTGCCTGACGATGAGCCGAGCAGCCAACAAGACCGTGACGGCGCCCTGCCCCTGGCGAGTAAGGAGGGATCTGGTTCCTCCGGGCAGCGAGCTGTCCCGGCGGCCATGGAATCAGTGGCCGAGGCCGAAGTGACTGCGGATGCTTCCACTTCTCGAGCGAGCCCGCTGGGACGGCTGGGCCGGCCACTGAACTGGCGGTCACCGTTCCTGATCGCAGCCATGGCCACCGCCGGCATCGCCGTGACGTACGCGGTCATCCAACTGCTGGTACTTGCTGCCCCGGTCTTGCTGCTCATCGGGATCGCTCTGTTCCTGGCAGTGGGCATCGAACCAGCAGTGGCCTGGCAGGTACGACACAAGGTGCCCCGCTGGGCGGGCGTACTCATCGTCATGCTCATCGTCCTCGGTGCGGTCGCCGGGTTCATCGCGGTCGCCCTCCCGGCGGTGATCAACCAGGGACAGCAACTTGTCACCGACGTTCCGACCTATCTCAAGGACGCCCAGGACAAAAACACCTTCATCGGCGGACTCAACGAGAAGATCGGGCTGCAGGACAAGATCACCTCGCTGCTGTCCTCCGCGGATAACGGGATCGCCGGAGGACTCCTGACGGCAGGGGTCGCAGTGTTCTCGGCAGTGACGGACGGACTGATCGTGATGGTCCTGACCGTGTACTTCCTGGTCGACATGCCCCGCATCCGGGCTCTGATCTATCGCTTGTTCCCCCACTCCCGCAGGCCCCGCGCGATCCTCATCGGCGACGACATCCTCCGCAAGGTCGGCGCCTACGTGCTGGGAAACTTGCTGGTGTCGCTGATCGCCGGCGTGCTGACCTTCGGCTGGCTGCTGATCTTCGGTGTGCCCTACGCGCTGCTACTCGCGATCCTCGTCGCGCTCCTGGACCTGGTTCCGGTCGTCGGCTCGACCATCGCCGGGATCATCGTCGCGCTGGTCGCACTGACCGTGTCCCTGCCGGTGTGCCTGGCAACCATCGGATTCTTCATCGTCTACCGCTTCCTGGAGGACTACCTACTGATCCCCCGGATCATCGGCCGCGCGGTCGACGTACCCGCCCTCGTCACCGTGGTCGCGGTACTGATCGGAGCCGCGCTGCTGGGTGTGATCGGCGCGCTGGTCGCCATCCCCTTCGCTGCCGCGCTGCTGCTCCTCGCCCGCGAAATCCTGTTCCCACGACTCGACCAGATCTGAGACCGCACATCAGGCGTCCACCTGACATCGCAGCCACCAATCCTAGAACCGCGTCGCGTCGTATGACAGGAGACATCCGACAACTGACAACCGAGAACAGGTACTGAACCGTTGCAGTACACCGCACACATCGTCAACGAGCTCGTCGAACACCACAGGGTGGAAGCTCATCGCACCAAGTCGTTCGCCGAGAAGGCGCAGCGGATCCAAGTGATGTCAATGCTGCGTCGATCAGGCACACGTCTGAATGATCTCGACAGCAACCACAGCCAACACCAAATCCGGCACTGAACCGCCCTGGGTTTCCTGGAGTCGCCGGAGTTTGGGAACGAGGATGGGCTCATGCCGAAGCAACAGGTGCCTGGGAAGCCGCGGACGCGGCGGTACAGCCAGGAGGAGAAGGACAGTGCGGTTCGGATGGTGCGGACGTTGCGGGAGGAGCTTGGCACCTCGCACGGCACGATCCAGCGGGTCGCGCTGCAGTTGGGGTACGGCGTGGAATCGGTCCGGTCGTGGGTTCACCAGGCCGATGTCGATGACGGCCGTGCGCCGGGATTGAGCACCAAGGACTCCTCCCGGGTGAAGGACCTCGAACAGGAGGTCCGGGAACTGAAGCGGGCCAACGAGATCCTACGGCGGGCAGCAACTTTCTTCGGGGCGCAACTCGACCGTCAACACAAGCTGTAGCGGCCTCCATCGACACCAACCGACATGACGTCGTCGAGGGCCAGGCACTCGGAGTCGAGTCCATCTGCAGAACGCTCAGCGACGCTGATCCACAGGTGGCTCCGAGCACCTACTACGCGTTCAAGTCCCGGCCGGTGTCCACCCGAGCGAGCAGTGATACCCGACTGCGGCCGGTCCTGCGGAACCTGTGGCAGGACAACCATCCCTGTTGCGAAACACTGACGGGAAGTAAGAAGCCACCCGGCCAGTTCTACGTCCTGTGGCCGGTGATCTTGGGTGTTCGCGTTGCGGAAGAAGGCAGTCCGTCCCACGCTGGTACTGGGCGCCGTCGTCCTCACGGCGGGTGTGGCTGGGTGATTCGCCTGCACGCCGACAGCGTCGTCCAGGTCTATGGCCTGCCGACCAGCTGGGCCATCACGCTGCTGATCGGCGCCGCAGCACGGCTCAACCGCGATCGCCTCCGCCGAGCGCTGATCGGCCGGCGAGGTCAATTCGCCGCCATCGTTGCATGTGCCGTGGTGGCGGGCCCGACCTTACTGCCCGATGTCAAGGATGAACCGATGCTGTATCAAGTCGGCGGGCCGGACATTGCCGTGTGTTCAGTTGCCATGGCACTTCAAGTGGAGAAATGGAGTCGGACCCCGATCTTGCTGACGCCGTTTCGGGCGCTCGGGTTGATCTCCTACGCCGCCTACTTGTAGAACTACCTCCTGGTGTCCTGGTTGCAGGCGGACGGCCAGTTCGAGACGTGGGACCAGCTGTGGTCGGTCATCCTGTCGATCCTTGCCGCCACCCTGAGCCGGCCAGCGGGAGAAGATCTTGATGTGCCCGGCCGCTCCTGGGTTGCGGTTGTTGAAACGCAACCGGATCACCCCTCGGGTGGCGGTTCGCCCAGCCGCCCGGCGAGCTTGTCCACCCCGGCGATCATCAGCTCGATCCCGAACTCGAACCGCTCCTGGCCGCCGCCGGCCATCAGGTCGTCGACGTGCGCGGAGACCGTCGGATACCGATCCGCCGGCATCTGCTTGAAGTAGGCGCCGAGCGATACGAAGAACTCCTGCGCCCGTTCCTCGGTGGTGCGGGTGTCTGCAGGATCGGTTGCCCGGAAGCGTTGTCCGTAGAGCCAACCCTCGAAGACGTCGGCGCCGATGTAGAGGGCCAATCGGTCCAGCAACTGCGCCGCCAGGGAGCTCGGCACCCCGCCCCGAACCATCGCCGCGAACAGGCGCTCCGCGATGTCCATCCCTGCGGTACCGGTGGGGATCGTCGCGAAACTGAGCCTGGCCAGATCCTGGTGTGCCGAGTACAGCTGCTGGGTGGCGCGAGCCCAGTCCCGGATCAGCTGCCGCCAGTCGTCGTCCGGACCAGGAGGGAGTCGGAGGTTCGCCAGCACGGCATCGTGCGCCAAGGAGAGCACCTCGTCCTTGCCGGAGACGTAGGCGTACAGGCTGGCCGCGCCGGTGTCGAGATCGGCGGCGATCCTGCGCATCGTCACCGCCTCCGTGCCCTCCGCGTCCACGATCGCCAGCGCCACCGCGACGATCCGCTCGCGACTCAGCAAGGCCCGCGGACGGGGGACAGGGGTCGGACTGTGCCACGGCGGAAAGGGGAACCCGGACTCGCCCGGGGCCACGTCCCAGCCTCCTCGCGGCGTTCTCCCTGGGCTCATGGGGTCGATCCTAGCCAATCGCGAACAGTGTTCTTGACGACGAACGTTGTTCGCGCGTAGAACAGTGTTCGTCGAACGAACAGTGTTCGCGATCGGGAGGATCATCATGAGCTCAACCACCACCGACGACGATCAGGGTGTTCCCGCCGTCGCCGAATCTGCCTACCGCTGGCGATGGGCCGCGCTGGTCGTCGTCCTCGCGGCCGAGGTGATGGACCTGCTCGACGCTCTGGTCACCTCCATCGCCGGGCCGACGATCATCACCGACATCGGCGGCGGTGAGACCTCCATCCAGTGGTTGTCCGCTGCCTACACGCTGGCGATGGCGGGCGGTCTGCTCATCGGTGGCCGGCTGGGTGACATGTTCGGCCGCAAGCGGATGTTCCTGATCGGCATGGCCGGGTTCACCCTGGCCTCCGCGCTCTGCGCGAGCGCCACTTCGCCCGGGATGCTGATCGCCTTCCGGGTGATCCAGGGCCTGCTCGGCGCGATGCTGCTGCCCCAAGGTCTCGGCGTGATCAAGGAGGTCTTCCCGCCGCGGGAGGTTGCGGCTGCCTTCGGCCTGTTCGGCCCGATCATGGGCCTGTCCGCCGTCGGCGGACCGATCCTGGCCGGCTGGCTCGTGAGCGCGGACCTGTTCGGGCTGGGTTGGCGGGCCATCTTCGCGATCAACATCCCGATCGGTCTTCTCGCGCTGGTCGGCGCAGTGCGTTTCCTGCCGGCCAACCGGCCGCGCCGCGACTTACGGCTCGATGTGCCGGGTCTGCTGCTGGCCGGCGGTGGGATGTTCCTGTTGGTCTACCCGTTGGTCCAGGGCCGCGAGCACGGCTGGCCGGCGTGGTGCTTCCTGATGCTGGGCGCCGCTGTCGTCGCACTGGTGTCGTTCGGCCTCGTCGAACGTTGGCGGGACCGGACCGGGCGCTCGACCCTGGTGGTGCCCAGCCTGTTCGCCAAGCGTGCCTTCACCGGCGGGCTGGCCACCGGCCTCGCTTTCTTCAGCACTCTGATGGGTACGTCGTTGGTGCTCACCCTCTTCGTGCAGTTGGGACTCGGGTTCTCCCCATTGAAGGCTGGTCTGACGGCTCTCCCGCAGGCTCTCGGGATGATGGCAGGGTTCGGCATCGCCCAGGCCTTGAACTCCCGTCTGGGTCGGCGCCTGATGCTCATCGGCTCCGCGATCATCGCCGCCGGCATCCTCGGTTTCGTGGCAACCATCGGTTGGGCCGGCGACGGCATCGGGATCTGGTCGTTGGCACCGGCGCTGTTCGCGGTCGGCATCGGGATGGGAATGACGATGGCCCCGTTCTTCGACATCGTGCTTGCCGGTGTCGACGACGACGAGAGCGGCTCGGCCTCCGGGACGCTCACCGCCGTCCAGCAGGTCGGCGGCGCGATCGGTGTCGCGGTCCTCGGGACGGTGTTCTTCTCCGCTCTGGACGGGGCCGATGCCGCCGACCGGATCGGGGCGTTCGGGCATGCCGCCCAGACGACGATGTGGGCCGCTGTCGGTCTGATCGCGGTGGCCTTCGCGCTGACCTTCCTGCTGCCGCGGTTCGCCCGCCCCCAGCACACCGACGAAGCAGATCTGGTCGCGGAGCAGCACGGCTGACGGACGTCGTCCTCGACCTCATCGTTCATCGGTGCGACGCAGACTCCTCGCGTCCTGGGAATCGACACCCGGTCCGAGCATGGACCAGCGCGGTCCGTCAGACTTCGATGACGTCGCCGACGTAGGTCGTGAACGTCGTGCCGCAGCGCTCAGCGTGTGTGCGGACCCGGGCTCTCTCGGGCGTCGCGGCCCAGGACCTGAAGGCGTCCTCGCTGTGCCAGAACAGTTCGGCGACGAGGTACGGCGTGCCGCCCTGCGGGTGACTGAGCTGGAAGCTGACCAGCCCGGGCGAAGCCTTGACGAGGGGAACGTGCTCGTCGGCGTAGCGGCGGTCGAAGGCCTCCTTGTCGGCAGGCTCGTCATAGACCACGGTCAGTCGGTACATCGGCAGGTGACACCTTCCGCGGTTGTCGAATCTGTGGGGTTCAGCGGGCACGGGTGCTTCTGGGTGTCGAGCGGCGCGGGTGTCGTCGTCGGAGGGTGCAGTCAGTGGAGCCACGGTTGCTTCGGAATCAGAGGCACAGCTCGAGCGTGGCATGCTTTGCTTTCAGAAGCAATACTGCTCGAATGGCGCGCACCCCGATCCCCGGCAATCCGGTCCGTGGATCGACCACTGGACGTCCGATCATGGCGCTGTTCGACCTCGTCGGACGGCGATGGGCGTTGCGCGTCGTCTGGGAACTCCTCGACGGCGACGCCACCTTCCGCGAACTTGCGCACCGCTGCGACGACGTGTCCTCAAGCGTGTTGCGCGACAGATTGCGCGACCTCACCGCCGCCGGGATCGTCGAGCGGGGGAACCTGGGGTATCGCCTCACCGTCGACGGGCGCGAGCTCGTCGAGCTGTTGCGTCCACTCGGGCAGTGGTCGCAGCGATGGGCCGCGAGTCGATCCCCCCGGTGACCGGATGCGAGCATCACGGAGCCGAGCTGGTGACGTCCAAGGATCGAAGTGCACGGACGAAGACGTCGCGGTCGTGCGGCGGCAGGCCTGCCAGTAGTTGCTGCTCCATCGTTCGGATGTCGGCGCGGCATGCTGTGAGTACGCGGCCGCCGGCAGTCGTGAGCTCGATGATCCGGTTGCGACGGTCGGCGGGATCGGCTCGTCGTCGGATCAGGGCTCGTTGCTCGAGGCGGTCGATGGTCTCGATCACCCGTGTCCTGTCGCGACCCATGGCGACAGCGAGCTGCGACTGGCTGGGTGAGGCGCCCTCCTCCAGGCGCACCAGGGCCACGTAGTCCCACATCGGCAGCTGGTGCTCGGCGAAGATCTTCCGTTCGCGAGCAAGGGCGGCGTTGAGCACGCGCTGCAGCATCGCGGCCAGATCGCGTTCGTCATTCCGCACCCCGCGGATCCTACGGCCAGGATATTCATCTACCCGCGTGTATCGTAGGCGCATGTTGACGAATACTGCCCTGGTCGATCTGCATGGTTGCGCTCTCGATGCTGCGACTGCGGTGGTCGATCCACTGTCCGCGCAGGACCTGGCACTACCGACGCCGTGCGCGGGATGGAGCGTCGCTGACCTGCTGAGGCACATGATCGGACAGCACGTGGGGTTCGCCCGTGCCGTCGCCGATGGAGATGCCGAGCTCGTCGACTTCCGGCCGCTGCCCGCGGAAATGATGGAGGGGCTGGTCCCGCGCTGGCACGACTCGACCCGGACGTTGCGTGCGGCATTCGCTGCCGCGACCGGTGGCGAGGCGGTCCGGCTGATGGAGATCGACGAGGAGCGGACGTTCGAGCTCAGGAGCGTTCTCGGTATCCACATCCTGGACACAGCCGTGCACACCTGGGATCTCGCCACAGCTGTGGGCAGTTCATTCCGACCCGACGCCGACATCCTGGCCTGCGTCGGGCAGGTCGCGGATCAGGTGCCGGGCGGTTACGCGCGTACGGTGACCAACGCATTCGGCCAGCCGCTACCGGCGGACTCGCCGGATCGATGGATCCAGGTCCTGGCACACCTCGGCCGGAGCGCGCGCCCACCGGCCGGCGGCGAGGACCCGGCGTTGCTCGTCCCCTGAGAACTGTTCGGACGCAACGACAATTCAGACCGTGAGCGCAAACCTGTGCAGGTTCAGTGTGGTGTCTCCGGGAGCCGCCAGCTCGTCGTCGTGCGTCACGCAGACGACGACCCGGCCGGCCAGCGCTGCCCGCAGATCGCGCACCAGTGCCCGGGCGGTTGGTGCATCCAGGTGGGCGGTCGGTTCGTCCAGCAGGACGACGTCCCGATCCGCCAGCAGGGCTCTGGCGGCAGCGACCCGGCGCCGCTCGCCACCCGAGAGGGACGACCCGCCGGAGCCCACCGGGGTGTCGAGTCCGGCCGGCAGGTCGGCCAGGAACCGACCCAGTCCGGCGGCTACCATGGCCGCGGTGATGCCTTCATCGCTGACCTCGCCCCGGGGTCGGGCCACGGCCAGGTTGGCCCGCAGTGAGGAGGCGAACACGTGCGACTCCTGGGGTAGCCAGGCCATCGCCGCGCGCACGTCGTCACCCCGGACCCGGTCGGCGGACACCGCGCCGACCTCCCCGCGCAGCCGGTAGTCACCCGAGCTCGGCCGCAGTGAAGCCAGCAGTACGGCCAACAGCGTCGACTTGCCGCTGCCCGACGGGCCCCTCACCACCAGCCAGCCGTCCGCGGAGGCGTCGAGATCGACGCCGCGCAGTACGTCCGGTCCGCTGGGCCAACCGGCCGTCAGCTCGCGCGTCGTGAGCACAGTCACCGGATCCGGAGCCGGATGGGGATCTGCCGGCTCGGCTGCCACCGGTGCGGCCAGCACTGCGTCGATCCGGGACCGGACGTCGCGCCACGAGCCCCTGCGGTGCAGAGCACCGATCAGCCCGGTGAGCGGCTCGAGCAGCGCCAGCGGGGTGAGCGTCAGGACGGCGACCACCGGGCCGGTCAGGCCGCCCGACCAGGCCACGGCTGCGGCCACCACCGCAGCAAGCCCGGTGACCAGCACGATCACCCCCGAGCTGAGCGCGCCCGCCCGCACCCCGATGCGCCGGGCCGCGCCCTGCTCGTCGACGAGCGCGCGCAGCTGGTCGAAGGCGGCGTCCGCGACCCCGTGCACGCGGAGATCGCCGGCGCCGTCGAGCACGGTGGCGCACTCCCGGAGGGTGCGCACCCGCCGAGCGGCCGCGGCGCGTTCGCCGCCCGCGTCGACCCGGCGGTACAGCACGGCGGTCGCGCCGATGCCGCAGAGCACCAGTGCCAGCACGGCTCCGGCGACCGGCGGTGCCAGCAGCGCCAGGGCGCCGGTACTGATTCCGGCCGTCGCGGCCGCCACCAGCGGCGGGGTCAGCACCCGCACCGAGAGGTCCTGCAGGAGGCCGACGTCTCCGACGATGCGGCCCAGGGCTCGCCCCGGGGTCCGTTCGGCGGCGATGCCCTGCCCGGCCAGGGCGGACCACACCCGCACCCGGGTACGTTCGGCCAGCGTCAGGGCCGCGTCGTGCACGGCCAGTCGCTCCCACCAGCGCAGGACCGCCCGACCCAACCCGCAGGCGCGCACCCCGACGATGGCCACCAGCAGGGTCAGGACCGGTGGCAGTTCGGCGGCGCGCACCACCAGCCAGCCCGACAACGCGGTGAGTGCCACCCCGGCCAGGCTGGTCAGGGTGCCCGCGGTCACGGCGAGTGCCAGGGCGCGGCGCGGCAGTCCCAGGCCTTCTGTGCGCGACGCCCCGACTCCGGGCGGGGTGTCGGCTTCGCGCGCATCCTCCTCGGCACTGTCGGCCGAGCGAAGGTTCGGAGTCGATGGGCCTGCCGATCCCGCGCGGTCGGAGCGGGCTCCGGGGCGGGTTCCGACACCGTTCGAAGCAACTGCTGCCTCGGCGCCGGGTCCTGGCAGCGCACCGGGCACGTCGATCACCCGATCGGCCAGCCGCAGCAGACCCGGGTCGTGGGTGACGAGCACGACTGCGGCCCGTGCCCGCATCCGATCCACCAACCGGACCAGCCGATCGGTCGACGCGGCATCCAGGTGCGCGGTGGGTTCGTCGAGCAGCACGAGGGTGGCACCCAGCTCCACCCGGAGCAGTGCTCGAGCCACTGCGACTCGCTGCAGCTCACCCGGCGACAGGGAGCTGCAGCGCCGATCTGCCAGGTGGCCCGCCCCCACCCGGACGAGCGCGCTGGTGATGGCGCCGCGGACCAAAATGTCTGCGACACAGGGTGTTCCGGCCGAGCGGGAGGCATGGCGGAGCAACTCCTGGGTGACGGTGCCCCCGGTGGTTCTCGGGTGCTGCGGTGCCGCGGCCACGAGGGCGGGAACCCCGGAGACGGTGCCCTCGACGACCGCGTCGGCAGGGAGCGAACCGGCCAGGGCGCTCAGCAGGGTGGACTTCCCGCAGCCGGACGGACCGGTCAGGGCGACCACCTCGCGGGGGCGTAGCCGGAAGGAGGTGCTGGGCAGCGCTGCCCTGCGTCGGCCGGGATACGACACCGTGAGCCCCGAGACGGTGAGAATCGCCGACCCCGCAGCTCCACCTGTCGCACGGGTCGCGTTCAGCGGGTCATGGTCCAGAGAGTGTCCGGGGGTGATCTGCACGGCCAGCACCGCGCGGGCATCGGCGGCGGCCTGTCCCGCGTCGGCGCTCGCATGGAAGGCCGCCCCGAGCGCCCGCAGCGGCACGAAGGCTTCGGGGGCCAGCAGCAGAACGGTCAACCCGACCGCCAGCGTGAGGTGTCCGTCCAGCAGCCGGAGCCCGACCGTGACCGCGACCAGCGCCACCGCCAACGTCGCGATCAGCTCGAGCACCAGGGCCGACAGGAACGCCAGCCGGAGTGTCGCCATCGTCGTCCGCCGGTACCGCTCACCCAGCGTGCCCAGCGCCGCGGCCTGATCGGCTGCCCGCCCCAGTCCGGTGAGTACCGGCAACCCGCGCACCAGTTCGGCGACGTACCCGGCGATCCGGTCCAGGGTGCGGGCCGCAGCGGCGGTCCGGTCAGCGGTGAACTTCCCGACCAGCACCATGAACAGCGGAACCAGGGGCAGTGTGACGGCGACGAGCGCCGCGGACAGCAGGTCGGTGCGGGCCAGCGCGAGCAGCACGACCGGGGGGACGACGAGGGTCTGGGCCAGGGCCGGCAGGTAGCCGGCCAGTGCCGGCCCCAGCTCGTACAGCCGGGTGGTGACCAGCACCGCCGCCGGTCCGGCGCCGCCGGCCGCGGTCACCGCTGCCTGCGACCCGGCGAAGCGCTCGAGCAGTTGCCGGCGGAGCGCGTCCTCCGCGCGGCGGGCATCCCGGGCGGCGACGATCTCGCCGAGCGTGCCGGCCGCCGCCCGCAGCACGGCGCCGCCGGCGGCCAACAGCAGCGGTGTCAGCGGCGACGAGCTGTGCACGATCCGGGCGATCGCCGTCGCGAGACCGGCTGCGAGGGTGACGACTCCGATCGTCTGGACGAGCGCGACGACGGCACTGCGGACGAGCATCACCCGGACCCCGGGTACCCCGTCGAGCGGGGCGAGCGGACCGCGGGTCGCGCCGGTGCTCATGCTGCGGTCGGCTCCGGAGCGTGCACCGGCTCGGCGACCAAACGCCGGCGGAACACCCAGTAGGTCCACGCCTGGTAGCCGATGACCACGGGCAACCCGAATCCGGCGACCCAGGTCATCACCGTGAGTGTGTAGGTGCTGACCGCCGCGTCACCGACGAGCACGTCGAAGGCCGGATCGATGGTGGAGGGCAGCACGACCGGGAAGGCGGCCGCGAAGATCGTTGCGGCACAGGCGATCAGGACCGTCGCCCAGGCCGCGAACGCCTGCCCCTCCCGACCGATGCGCAGTCGGTTCCAGGCCAGCACCGCCGAAGCAGCGGCGACCAGGGCGATGATCCCGGTCAGCACGGTGCCCGATCGCAGCTGGACCAGTCCGGCCCAGGCCAGCAGTGGGATCGACGCCACCAGCACCCAGCGGCGGGCGAACGCCCGCGCCCGCAGGCGCACATCGCCATCGGTCTTGAGCGCCAGGAAGATCGCCCCGTGCACGGCGGAGTAGGCCGTCACCGCCACCGCTCCCAGCAGCGCCGGCCACGACCAGCCGGAGAAGGCCCCACCGACCCGTACCCCGTTCGCCCCGACAGGCAGGCCGAGGGTGGTCGCGCCCAGGGCCGCCCCGATGCCGGCGGCGGCGACCAGCGAGCCCGCGGTGATGATGCGGGTCCAGGCATCGTCCCAGCGGGGGTCGTGGCTGGAGTGCCGCCACTCGAAGGCGACCGCGCGGACGATCAACCCCAGCAGGACGATGACGAACGGCAGGTACATCGACGGCAGCCAGGTGGCATACCAGCCGGGGAACGCCGCGAAGACAGCGCCGACGGCCGTCACCAGCCAGACCTCGTTGCCGTCCCACACCGGGCCGATGGTGCGCAACATCAGGTGCCTGTCCGCGCGGGTGCGACCGAGCACGGGGAGCAGGATCGCCACCCCGAAGTCGAATCCCTCCAGCAGCAGGAAACCCGTCCACAGCACGGCGACGGCAACGAACCATACGGCCTGAAGGTCCATGGCGAATCTCCTGAATCAGTAGGCGAACTGCAGGACGTCGTCGGACGCGTCCGCCGCATCGTCGGGACCGTCGTCGTCCCCGTCCGACTTCCGGTTCTTCCCGCCGCCGATCCCTGGTGTCGGGGTGGTGTCACCGTCGGTGATCCCGCGCCGGGCGAACCGCAGGATCAACCCGAACTCGATGACCGCGAGCAAGCCGTAGACCACGGCGAGCGAGATCAGCGAGGTCCACACCTCCCCCACGGTGATGCCTGGCGACACCGCTTGGGCGGTGAAGAAGTACACCTGGTCGGCTACCGGGACGTCCGGATTCGGATGGACGACGAAGGGTTGGCGGCCCATCTCGGTGAAGATCCAGCCGGCGGCGTTCCCGATGAACGGGGTGGCGACGGCGAACAGTGAGCCGTACACCCCGATCCGCGAGATCGGAACCCGTCCGCGGCGGGTCGACCACAGCGCGTACGCGGCCATCAGCGCGGCGATCAACCCCATGCCGATCATCAGCCGGAATCCCCAGTAGGTGACCGCCAGAACCGGTGCGTAGTCGATGGGTTGTCCTGCCCGGTCGCCGAAGGACTCATCGTCCGGATAGGTGGCGCCGTAGGTCTGCGCGTACTGCTCCTGCAGCTCGTTGACCCCGGGGACGGCGGTGGAGAAGTCGCCGTGCGCCAGGAACGACAGCACGTACGGGATGGTCAAGGAGTGCACGTCGTCGCACTCGTTGCTGCCCAGCTTGCCGAACGCGAACAGTGAGAAGGAGGCCGGCGCCTCGGTGGTGCACAGCGCCTCGGCCGAGCTCATCTTGAGCGGCTGCTGGTGGTACATCAGCTTGCCCTGCCAGTCGCCGGTGACTGCCGTCAGCGCGAACGCTGCCACGCAGACCCAGCCGCCGAGCCGGACGGAGCGCCGCCACACCTGGTGGTCGACCTCCCCGACCGGACGGCCGGCCCGAGCTCGGCGGCGCAGGTGCCACAGCCCCACCCCGACCAGCAGCGAGCCCGCCACCAGCAGCGACGCGACGATCGCATGACTGAACGCGGCGACGGCGGTGTTGTTGGTGAGGACCGCGAGGAAGTCCACCTGGCGGGCGCGGGGCTCGCCGCTGCTGGTGTCCAGCACGACGCCGACCGGGTGCTGCATCCAGGAGTTCGCGGCGATGATGAAGTACGCGCTGATGATCGAGCCGACGACAGCGGCCCACAGCGCGGCCAGGTGCAGCTTCTGGGGGATCCGGCCCCAGCCGAAGATCCAGAGTCCGAGGAACGTCGACTCCAGGAAGAAGGCCAGCAGCGCCTCCAGCGCGAGCACCGATCCGAACACGTCTCCGACGAACCGCGAGTACGCGCTCCAGGCCAGGCCGAACTGGAACTCCTGGACGAGGCCGGTGGCCACTCCCAGCACGAAGTTGATCAGGTAGATGCGGCCCCAGAAGCGGGTCATCCGCAGCCATTCGGCGCGCCCCGTGCGCACCCAGAGGGTGTGCATGACGGCGACCAGCAGGCCCAGGCCGATCGTCAGCGGCACCATCAGGAAGTGGTAGACGGTGGTGATCCCGAACTGCCACCGTGCGATGTCGAGAACGTCCATCGTTGCCCTCTCGCTGCCGGTCTGACCGTGATGTCCCCTCTAGTTCTACAGGTTGTAGAAGGTGGTGTTCTACGTGATGTCGAAGACAGTGGCCGAGCTTCGGCGCCTCCCCGGTCCGACAGCGCTCCCTCGAACACCGGCGGCGTGCCGTGGCAGAGTCGGACCCATGGCCACCGATGCGGCACGCGCGCAGCATCTGCGCGAACTCGTGCTGTTGCGCAGGGTGCGCGACCGGATGGATCGGGACTATGCCCAGCCACTGGACGTGGAGGCGCTCGCCAGGGGCGTCCACCTGTCGGCGGGTCACCTGAGCAGACAGTTCAAACTCGCCTACGGAGAGTCGCCCTACTCCTACCTGATGACTCGCCGGATCGAACGCGCGATGGCCCTGCTCCGCGGCACCACGATGAGCGTCACCGAGATCTGTTTCTCGGTGGGCTGCAACTCTTTGGGGACCTTCAGTACCCGGTTCTCCGAGTTGGTCGGGATGTCGCCGAGCACCTACCGTGCAGCTTCGGCCGGCGACGGCGCCGAGGCGCCGTCCTGCATCACGAAGCAGGTCACCAGACCGGTCAGGAATCGAGAAGGCCGGACGGTGGCTGCGGAACTAGCGTGAGGCCATGGACATCACCATCTTCTCCAGCTTCCTCCCGCACACCGATCCCGATGCGTCACTGCGCTTCTACCGGGACGCCCTCGGATTCGAGGTCCGGCTCGACGTCGGCCAGGGCACCATGCGCTGGATCACCGTCGGCCCACCCGGCCAGAACACCGCCATCGTGCTGACCCCGCCGGCAGTCGACCCCGGGTTGACGGACACCGAGAAGGAGACCATCGAGGAGATGATGGCCAAGGGGTCGTTCGCCGCCATCGTGTTCGGCACCACCGATCTGGACGCGACGTTCGCGCAGCTCGAGGCCGCCGGCGTCGAGATCGTCCAGGAGCCCATCGACCAGCCCTACGGTGTCCGGGACTGCGCGCTGCGCGATCCGGCAGGGAACCTCATCCGGCTGCAGGAACACCGCTGAGCTCACGCACTCATCCGTTAGCGTTGAGCAGCGCCGACGTCCGGGGGCGCCTGCCGAGGGAGTCCCAGTGAGTTCGAAGTCCACCACGCCGCACGCCGCCGACAATCACGATCTGATCCGGGTGCAGGGAGCGCGGGAGAACAACCTCAAGGACATCAGTGTCGTCATCCCCAAACGCCGGCTGACGGTCTTCACCGGGGTGTCCGGATCCGGCAAGAGTTCGTTGGTGTTCGGCACCATCGCTGCCGAGTCCCAGCGGCTGATCAACGAGACCTACAGTGCGTTCCTGCAGAACTTCATGCCGACGCCGGCCCGGCCGGACGTCGATCTGCTCGATGGACTCACCACCGCCATCATCGTCGACCAGGAGCGGATGGGGGCCAACCCGCGCTCGACCGTAGGCACCGCCACCGATGCCGGTGCCATGCTGCGGATCGTCTTCTCGCGGCTCGGCACCCCGCATGTCGGTCCGCCCCAGGCGTTCTCGTTCAACGTCGCCTCCATCAGCGGCTCGGGGGCCGTCACCACCCAGAAGTCCGGCCAGACGGTCAAGGAGCGCAGATCGTTCAGCATCACCGGCGGCATGTGCCCGCGTTGCGAGGGCCGGGGCGCCGTCACCGATTTCGACCTCACCGCTCTGTACGACGACTCCAAGTCGCTCAACGAAGGTGCGCTGTCCGTCCCCGGCTGGACAATGGACGGCTGGCAGGGCCGGATCCTGCGCGGGTGCGGCTTCTTCGACCCGGACAAGCCCATCAGCAAGTTCACCAAGAAGGAGTTGCAGGACCTGCTCCACCGCGAACCCACCAGGATCAAGGTCGAGGGCATCAACCTCACCTTCACCGGACTCATCCCATCGATCCAGAAGTCTTTCCTGGCCAAGGATGTCGAGGCGATGCAGCCGCACATCCGGGCGTTCGTCGAGCGCGCGATCACCTTCCAGACCTGCCCCGAGTGCGGCGGGACCCGGCTCGCCGAGCACGCCAGGCAGTCGAAGATCAAGGGCATCAACATCGCCGATGCCTCGGCCATGCAGATCACCGACCTGGCCGCCTGGATCCGCGCGCTGGACGAACCGTCGGTCGCTCCGTTGCTGGACGCTCTCGGCGACACCCTGGACTCCTTCGTCGACATCGGCTTGGGCTACCTGTCGTTGAGCCGCTCGACCGGCACGCTGTCGGGTGGAGAATCCCAGCGCACCAAGATGATCCGGCACCTGGGATCCCCGCTCACGGACGTCACCTACGTCTTCGACGAACCCACGATCGGTCTGCACCCGCACGACATCGATCGGATGAACCAGCTGCTGATCCAGCTGCGGGACAAGGGGAACACCGTGCTGGTGGTGGAGCACAAGCCCGAGACGATCGCGATCGCCGACCACGTCGTCGACCTGGGCCCGCTCGCCGGGACAGCCGGTGGCGAGGTGGTCTTCGAGGGCGACGTCGAGGGGCTGCGGAGCAGCGACACGCTGACCGGGCGACATTTCGACGACCGGGCGCAGCTCAAGAACGAGGTTCGGGAATCCGATGGTGCACTGCAGATCCGCGGGGCCGATGAGAACAATCTGCAGGCCGTGGACGTCGACATCCCACTCGGGGTGCTGGTGGTGCTGACCGGTGTCGCCGGTTCCGGCAAGAGCTCACTGATCAACGGCTCGGTGGCCGGTCTGGACGGGGTGGTGACCGTCGACCAGGCCGCGATCAAGGGCTCCCGGCGGAGCAACCCGGCGACCTACACCGGCCTGCTGGAGCCGATCCGCAAGGCCTTCGCGAAGGCGAACGGCGTGAAGCCGGCCCTGTTCAGCTCCAACTCCGAGGGCGCCTGCCCCACCTGCAACGGTGCCGGGGTGGTGTTCACCGACCTCGGCATGATGGCGAGCGTGGCCAGCACCTGCGAGCAGTGCGAGGGCAAGCGCTTCGACGCCTCGGTGCTCGAGCACCACCTGGGCGGCAAGGACATCAGCGAGGTGCTTGCCATGCCGGTGTCCACCGCTGTGGAGTTCTTCGCCGATGGAGAGGCGAAAACTCCCGCGGCACACAAGATCCTGGAACGGCTGGTCGATGTCGGGCTCGGTTACCTCACCCTCGGGCAACCGCTGACCACGCTGTCCGGCGGCGAACGTCAGCGCCTGAAGCTGGCCACCCAGATGGCGGACAAGGGCGACATCTACGTGCTCGACGAACCGAGCACCGGACTGCACCTGGCCGACGTGGAGAACTTGCTGGCGATGCTGGACCGCTTGGTGGATTCCGGGAAGTCGGTGATCGTGATCGAGCATCACCAGGCAGTGATGGCGCACGCCGACTGGATCATCGACCTCGGGCCGGGCGCCGGCCACGACGGCGGGCAGGTGGTGTTCGAAGGCACCCCGGCGGCGCTTGTCGCCGACCGGTCCACCCTCACCGCTCAGCACCTGGCCGACTACGTCGGCGCCACCGGCTGAGGTTCCGGGATTCAGGGAGGTACCGATTGAGTGCCGATGAACCCGTGGCGATGCTTGCGCCGGTTCGTCATCCGTGGTGGGCCGCGGCCGCGGTCACCGTGGGTTGGCGGGTTGCGGTTGTTGTTGCTGCGTTCACGGTCCCGCCGTTGGCGCCGGCAGCCTTTCCGCAGTTGGGTGCGTTGGTGGTCAATGTGGTGGCTTGCCTGGTGCCACTTGCGGTGATCGCCCGGCTGGGGTGGTGGCGGATGCCATGGCTGGTCGCGCTGCGTCCGCAGCGATGGACACCCCTGGCTCCGCTGGCGGTGCTGTACGGAACGCGGCTGATCTTCGGATGGGACCTGACATGGGATCAGTCCCTGGTGACCCTCATATTCGTCCTGGTCGCTGCGGCCAGCGAGGAGCTGTACTCGAGGGGTGTCGTCCAGGAGCTGCTGCGGGCAGTACGGCCGCTGTGGCGTGCCGTTGCAGTGGGGTCCTTGTTCGGAATGGGACACATCCTGTCGGGAGTGGTGTTCGGTCGAGACGCCGGATATCTCGCGTTCCAGGTTCCGCACGCCGTGGTGCAAGGGTTCGCCCTGGCCGCTCTGCGGATGCTGGTGGTCTCGCTGTGGCCGCTGGTGGTGTTGCACGCTGAGAGCAACCTGCTTGTTCTTGCGGAGCCACCCGGTGCGGTGCCTGCGTGGTGGGAGGCGCTGCAGCTACTGGTCATGCTCACCGTTGGGCTGTTCGCGGTACGGCATCACGAGCGCTCCTTCAGAGATCAGAGCGCCACGTCAGGCGATCGAACATCCGCGCGGACACGCCGATCCGCGCCACGCCGTGAATGTTCCTGAAGAAGTTGTCCCCACCATTTGATCGACGCTCACGGTCTCCACCTGCACACACGGTGGAACATGTGAAAGATTTCCCCAGGTTGTCCACACAGCACGCACCAGCGGTCCTGCGGCGATGTCGAGGTGTGCACACCCCGTCAACAGGTCGTCCCCAGGTGCGGTTTGGTGTGGGTCGCACGGCCGCTCTACGTTCTCCACGCGACCACCGCCGACGGGGGCTGTCGGAGGGGTGTCGTAGACAGTCCCCATGACGGTCGACCAGCGGGCTGCGCGCCTCCACGGCGTGCAGGACCGACAGTTCGGGACCGACGCAGCTCGACCACAGCGGCAACCGGCTCCCCAGGGAGCGACAGAAGGGGACAGTGCATCGATGACAGCAGGACTCGCGCGCTCCGACGATCGGTTCACGGAGCAACCGGCGCCGCAGTCCCGCTTCGAACGTCAGCCGCCGCAGGATCTCGCGGCCGAGCAGTCCGTCCTCGGTGGCATGTTGCTCAGCAAGGATGCGATCGCCGACGTGGTGGAGACCCTGCGCAGCGGTGATTTCTACAAGCCGGCGCACTCGCTGATCTTCGATGCCGTGCTGGATCTCTATGCGAAGGGTGAGCCGGCCGATCCGATCACCGTCACCGGGGAGCTCGACCGGACCGGGAAGCTCTCCCGCACCGGCGGTGCGACCTACCTGCACCATCTGACCTCGATGGTGCCGACGGCCGCCAACGCCGGCTTCTACGCCCACATCGTCGCCGAGAAGGCCATCCTGCGGCGACTGGTGGAGGCCGGCACCACGATCGTCCAGCTCGGTTACGGCGGCGCCGACGGCGAGATGGGCGGCGGGGCCGTCGACGAGATCGTCGACCGCGCGCAGGCCGAGTTGTACGACGTCACCGAGCGGCGCACCAGCGAGGACTACGTGATCCTCGACGAGATCCTGCAGCCCACGCTCGACGAGATCGATGCGATCGCCAGCTCGGGGGGCCGGGGATCCGGGATCCCCACCGGGTACGCCGATCTGGACGCGCTGACCAACGGTCTGCACCCGGGCCAGATGGTGATCATCGCCGGCCGCCCCGGCATGGGGAAGTCGACGGCCGCGATGGACATGGCCAGGCACGCCGCCATCAAGCACAAGATGGCCACCGTCGTGTTCTCGCTCGAGATGAGCAAGACCGACCTGGCGATGCGGTTGCTCTCGGCCGAGGGTGAGATCAAGCTCAGCCAGATGCGCAGCGGCACGATGACCGATCGCGACTGGCAGAAGATCGTCCGTCGGATGGGCGAGATCACTGACGCCCCACTCTTTTTCGACGATTCACCCAACATGACGATCATGGAGATCCGCGCCAAGGCGCGGCGGCTGAAGCAGCGCCACGACCTGAAGCTGATCGTGGTCGACTACCTGCAACTGATGACGTCCGGCAAGAAGGTCGAGTCCCGTCAGCAGGAGGTCTCGGAGTTCTCCCGCCAGATGAAGCTGCTGGCCAAGGAGTTGGAACTCCCGGTGGTGGCGCTGTCACAGTTGAACCGTGGCGCCGAACAGCGCACCGACAAGCGGCCGATGTTGTCGGACCTGCGGGAGTCCGGATCCCTCGAGCAGGATGCGGACGTGGTGATCCTGGTGCATCGGCCCGATGCCTACGACTCCGAAGACCGGCCCGGCGAGGCCGACCTGATGGTGGTCAAACACCGCAACGGTGAGACCCGCACGATCCCGGTCGCCCACCAGTTGCACTACTCCCGCTTCCACGACATCGCGGCGGGGATGTAGCGCCGCCGAGCGCAGCGGTGCAGGCGGCTCTACGCTGCACTACAGGCTCGGGCAACCACTCCGGTTGCCACTGCGCACGGCTGGGGGACGAGACGATGACGAACAGTCCGCGCTGGGGCGGTCAGGACACCGCGCTCACTGTGATCGGGGTGCTGCTGGCCATCGGGATCGGCTGGGGCGCAGGGGCTCTCGTCGACCAATCCGCATTGCTGTCAGTGGCGCTCGAGGTCGGCGTGACCCTCGGCCTGTGTCTGGCCCTGGGATTCTGGCTGCGCTCGCGGATGGTCGCCCGCGGGGCAGTGATCGAGGAGTCGGCGCGCCTGAGCTGAGTCGCTCAGGTCGCCGCCGGTCTCGACTCCTGCGTCGCTCGACCAACGGAGTTCACGCTGCTCGACCGTGGCAGTTCGCGGTGCTCGACCGACGGAATTCACGGCGCTCGACCATCGGCTTTCGCGATGCTCGACCGTCCGAGCTGGATCAGCCGCCCGAGGGCACCCAGCTGATCTGTACCGCCTTGCCGGTGTCATCGCGGACGTTGCCGCCCTGATCGCTGAAGTTGACGCCGCGGGCGACGATCAGGTCGACACCCTCGGCGGAATGACCACCGAAGTGGTTGCCTGCCAGCACGATGCTCTGCGGGTTGATGCTGCCGGTGAGCGTCTTGTTGGAGAACTTCATCGTCCAGCTCCCGCCGTCGACGGAGTTGTTGAGCACCCGCAGGTTCATCATCGAGCCCTGCTCAGAGGAGCCGAGCACCGCGAAGTTCTGTGAGCCGGTGATGGTGTTGCCTTCGATGAGGATGTTGTCGCCCCGCAGCACCTGGACGTTGTCGCTGTGCGAGGGACCGCCGCCCTGGGCCGAGTCGCTCGCGTACTTGACCGTGTTCTTCAGGGTGTTGTTGCGAAGGGTGACGTTCGACCCGCGGATCTGCACATTGTCGATCGACCCCTCGACGGTGCTGTTCTCGAGCGTGAAGTTGGATCCGACGACACCCTCGGTGTTGTTCACCGACTGGTGCGATTCCTTCACGGTGCTGTTCTTGATCACCAGGTTCGCGAAGCCACCGGTGTTCTGCACGATCCCGCCGCGACCCGCGGAGGCCGGGTCCTCCGGTCCGGTGATCAGCGAATTGTTCACCGTGACGTTGGCGGCCTGGATGATCAGCCGACCGCGGATCTCCACGTTGTCGATGACGGTTCCCGGCGTGGTCACCACCAGGTTGCCGACCTTGACCGTGCGCCCCGGCGCCGGGGTCGTCGGCTTCGGGGTGGTGGTGGTCGGCTTCGGGGTGGTGGTGGTCGGCTTCGGGGTGGTGGTGGTCGGCTTCGGGGTGCTCGTGGAGGTCGGCGGCTTGGTGCTCGTGCTGGTCGTCGTCGGGGTCGTCGGGGTCGTCGGGCTCGGCTCGCTGGTGGGCTCCGGGCTGGGCTGGGTGGTGGGTGTCTCGGTGGTGGTAGGCGCAGGGGTCGGCATTGCCGTCGGCGCGGTCGTGGTGGGCTCCGGGCTGGGCTCGCTGGTGGTCGGCTCGGGCGCGGGCGGCTCGGTGGTGGAGGGCTCGGTGGTCGGCGGCTCGGGAGTGGGCTCGGTCGTCGTCGGCTCGGGAGTCGGCTCGGTCGTGGGCGCTGTCGTGCTCGGCCGGCTGGTGGTCGGGACGGTCGCCGTGCTGCTGGTGCTGCTCGTTGTCGGCAGCGTCGTGGAGCTCTCAGGTGTCGTGGCGGTAGGGCTCGGTGCCGTGGGACTCGAGGCAGTCGGATTCGGGGCAGTGGGCTCGTCGCCCGGCGGATCCACCGGCAGCTCGTCGCGCGGCGGCACCCAGGGGAGCGCGCGCCGGTTCCGGTCGGCCCGCCGAGGCCAGGCCGTCACGGATCCGGTGACCGTGACCGTCACGGTGACTGCTCGTTCGACTGCAGTCTGCTCGGTGACGGAGGTCGGTGGATCGGAGACGACGGGCGGCCCTGCATACCGTTCGGTGCCCTGGGAGCGCTGGGAGGCAGTCCCGCCGGCCAGCGAAGCGCCGACGACCAGGACGGTCACAGCTCCGGCCATGGCCGCAGCCGGACCGAACCGGGCCGTGCGGGTGGCCGAGCGCTGATTCGTCTGCTCGCTGCGATGTCGTCCCATGGCGCCACCGTAACAACACATTTCCGCAGGTCAGACCGGGTACGTCGGGCGGCGTAACGGTTTGGTACCGGAGCGGTACCGGGTTCCGTGATCTGCGGCCGAACGGGCGATCAGAGGCGCACAAACCGAAGAGTGAGGTCTTCGACTCCGGCAGATCCGGGCCCCGTCGGTCGTCGAAAAGTGGGCGGGGGCCATCCGTTCCGGTGACCGGGCTGTGCTTCCCACGCACGACTCCCTGAACTTGCGGACGTCCGACGCGGCCCGAACCTGGCGGGCCGGGTCAGGACACCGCGATCAGCACCGCACGGGCAGCCGCGACGGTGGCGTCGATCTCCCCGCCGGAGGGGCGGGTGTCGCGGAACACGGCGACCTCGTGGCCGCGGCCGTACACCCAGATCCAGAAGCCCTCCGGCGAGGAGGACGTGTAGGCATCCGACTGGCCGGCCACCGGGCGACACGCGGGCCGCGCGTCGGCGCAGCTCGTGGTGCTCGAGGTGCGGATGTTCACCAGCAAGCTCCCGCTGTTCGAGGGGATCGTCGCCGGATCCCGACACAGGCTGATCCGCGCGTCCTGCAGCACGGTGCCCTGCACCGTCGCACGCACCCGCGGCAGATCCGCGGCGGTCAAGGTGCAGCGGCCGGTGACCGGTCCTGCCGTGCTCGACCCCGATCCGGCAGCCGACGACGAAGCCGCGGACGATGCACCGGTCGAGGCATCCGAGGAGGCCAGCGGGGGCGCCATCGAGCCGGACTCCGACATCGAGCCTGCCGTCGTCGTGCCGGCGACGGACGAGCCTGGTGCGCCGGACGAGCCCGGCCCACCGGACGAACCGACGACCCCGGAGGATGGCGCGGCGGCGGTGGTGCCGGCCCCAACGGACGTACGGGCCGCTGCTGCGGTGCCCCCGGGGTCTGCCCGGATCAACAACACCGTCCCGGTGCCGGCCACCGCGACCAGCACTGCGGCCAGGATGCCGATGCGCAGACGGCGCGCCGTCCGGCCGGCGGGCGGACCGCCGGATCGCCTCGGCGACCGTGCGCCGCGCCGTGCCGCGCTGAGGACCGTCAGCGGGGTGACGGTCGTGGGCGGCTCCTCCGCGACCAGGTCGCCGAACAAGGCCTCGAGTCGTCGCGCTTCCGCGGGGGTCACGTCATCCGCGGGGTGGGCCTGCGGAAGGGGGTCGCGGTCCTCGCCGTCTGCGGGATGCTTCCTCGGATCATCGGTCATGACGCACCACCGATCTGGTCATGATTCGAAACGGCGGCGAGCGCCCGTCTGAGTGCCGACAGGCCCTTGACCGTCTGTGATTTCACAGTTCCCTCGGAACAGGTCATCAATTGAGCCACTTCACGCACGCTGAGGCCTTCGTAGAATCGGAGCACCAGGGTGGTGCGTTGTCCGGTGGGAACCTGGCGGAGGGCGTCCCGCATTTCCTCGCGATTGACAGCGGCCTCGGCAAGGTCGAACTGGTCGACATTGTCCGGCAATTCCTCCGTCGGCTTTTCCCGCCGCCAGGGCCGCCGCGATTCATCGATGTTCGCGCGCACGAGACAGGTGCGCAGATATGCCGACCGCGCCGAAACATCGGCGATCTTCCCCCACGCACCGTGGAGTTTGACGAAGGCGATCTGGGTGAGGTCGTCCGCACGGTCCCAATCACCGGAGAGGAGGTAGGCGGTGCGCCGGACCCGGCCGCGTTGGGCGAGGACGAACTGCGAGAACTCCACCTCCTCCTCCGGTGTCACTGGATGCCTTCCCTTTCAGAGACGTGAGCGGGATGCTGTTCGGTTGCCCGGATCCGCACTCCGATCAGGACGCCACTGCGGATCATCCCACGGGCCCGGCGCAGGAGCAGGCGCGCGTCGCGGGGGAGGTCGACCGCCGAGACGATCCGCCACGGTGTGACACGGGTCACTCTTCATGTGGACATCGACGGCCGGCGAAGTTCCCGTCTCAACGATGTGACTGCTCTCGACCCGTTCGTCCGCCGACATTCCGGCGTCATTCCCGCCCCGGCGGCGCCGGCGCCGGACGGGATCCGTCAGCATTTCCGCCGACCGATACCTGGTACCTGGTGGGCACGCCTTCGCTGCGGGATGTATGCACTTCTTCCCGCCATCATCTATCTCGCCGGACAAGCGCTGACGATGCGACTCGTGGCTTTCGTCGGAGCGCGCCACGAGCGGACATTCGCCGAATTGCTGAACAGTTGGGACGGGCTGCATTTCCTCGAGATCGCCCGGAACGGATACACCTTCGCGGTGGGACCGGACATCCGCAACTCCCCGGCATTCTTCCCCGCGTATCCCGCTCTGGTCCGCTGGACCTCGGACCTGACCGGCGTGTCCCTGGAGGCTGCCGGATTCTGCGCCTCGACCGCCTCCGGGGTCGCGTTCGCCTACGGTCTCGTCCGACTCGCCGGTCGGTTGCCGGGCGTCGATCGGCGCACCGCGATCCTGTGGGTGGGGCTGGTCTGCGTCGCGCCGCTGTCCATCGTGCTGGCGATGACGTACACGGAATCGTTCTTCTGCGCCCTGGCGGTCTGGTCGCTGGCCTGCGCCCTGGAGAACAGGTGGCTGTGGTGCGGTGCGCTGGCGCTCGTCGCCGGACTGGTCCGGCCGACCGGTTTCGCGTTGAGCGGGGCGCTCATCCTGGTCACGGTCGTCGCCGTCGTCGGGAGACGGGCCACGGTCCGGCAGGTCATTGCTGCCCTGGTGGCGCCACTGGGCACGATCGGCTATCTCGGGTGGGTGGGACTCCGGTCCGGCAGTCCCACCGCCTTCTTCGACACCCAGGCCAACGGCTGGGGGACGAAGTTCGACTTCGGTGCAGGGACGCTGCGCTTCGTCACCAAGGCCCTCGACACCGCACCGGCCGTACTGGACCTCGTGGTCGTGGTCGTGATCGGAGCGTCGATCATCCTGCTGGGGCTGCTCGTGAGGCAGCGCCGACCGCTGCTGCTGATCGCCTACACAGCACTGGTGATGGTGAGCAACATCGGATCGGACGGGATCATGAACTCCAAGGTGCGGCTGATGGTCCCGGCATTCCTGCTGCTGCTGCCGGTGGCGGTGTGGCTGGACCGGCAGAGCGCAGCGGTGCGCTGGACCGGCATCACCGTCTTCGCCCTCGCCGGCATCTGGTACAGCGCCTACGGGCTGATCATCTACCGCTACGCGATCTGATCGCTCCGCAGCCCACGCTCTACAGTCACCCGGATGGACAGCGCTGCGCAGACCGGCGGGCGTGTGTTCTGTGCGATCGTTGCCCCAGCTCCCGGTGTGCCTGCGGCACCCGCGGCCATGGTGCTCGACGAGCCGGCCGTTGCCGCCTTCCTCGATGTGCGACCGCTCTTCGAAGGGCACGTGCTCGTCGTCCCGCGCGAGCACCACGTCACCCTCGGGGACCTACCTGCTTCCCTGCTGACCGACGTCATGCTGGCGGCCCAACGGGTTTCGGTCGCAGTGACCACGGCGCTCGGAGCGCAGGGCAGCTTCGTGGCGATGAACAACGTGGTCAGCCAGAGCGTTCCGCACCTGCACGTGCACGTCGTCCCGCGGACCAGGGGCGACGGTCTGCGCGGCTTCTTCTGGCCACGGCGGAAATATCGTTCCGAGCAGGACCTGCACGACTGGGCCGCTCGGCTCAGGGCCGTGCTGTAACCGGCCCGTCGGGCAGCGGTGGTCGGTCAGGCCCGGCAAGGGAGAATCGGATCGTCATCGCCGGAATCACCTGGGCCAGTGCCGCCAGCGCGTCCCGACGGACGACGCCGATCACCGGATATCCACCGGTCAGCGGGTGGTCGGCGAGGAACAGGATCGGCTGCCCGTCCGGCGGCACCTGGATGGAACCGGTGACGACGCCTTCGCTCGGCAACTCGTCGGCGCAGATCCCGGTCAGCGGGTGCGCTCCCGCCAGCCGGATCCCGACCCGGTCGGCGTTGGTGGTCACCGTCCACGGGGCGCCGAGCAGTCGCGCGATCGACGCGTCGTCGAACCAGTCGTCCCGCGGGCCCAGGTCGATGGGAACCGTGACCTCATCACGAGGAAACTGCTGCCAGTCAACGGGTTCGGTGGCCGGCCCGGACCGTCGAGCGTCGGTACTCCTGACGGCGAGCACATCGCCCCGTGCGATCGGGGCCGGTCCCAACCCGGCCAGGGTGTCCCTCGACAGGCTCCCCAGCACGGGTGCGACGTCGAAACCGCCGCGCACCGCGAGCATCGTCCTGGCGCCCGAGATCGGCCCGCCGAGGGTGAGCAGGTCGCCGTCCTGCAGGGCGATCGGTCGACAGTCGGTGATCTCGACCGTCCCCCGCTCGTCCGCGCGGGTCACGGTGATCGGGACCGGTGCGCCGCTGGCTGCGACGACCACCGACCCGCGGGCGACGGCCCGGAACCGGCCGAACAGGATCTCCAGCACCCCCGTGTCGCCAGGATTGCCGACGAGCCGGTTCGCCAGCCGCATCGCCGGCATGTCCAGCGCGCCGCTGACCGAAACCCCCAGCGCTGCACCATCATCGCGGCCGCCGTCCTGCAACAGTGTGCGGGCGCCCGGTCGCTCGACGATCAACGCCGGCCCGCGCGTGGGCTCGGCTGGACGCTGCCCGGCCGCAGTCGGGGCGACCTCGACCCGCCCTCGGGTCACGACGAAACGCACCCGGTGGCCGGGTCGCAGCGCGGCGGGTGGGTCGCGATCCACGTCCCACATCGACAGCGTGGTGGTGCCGATCAACTGCCAGCCGCCCGGACTGTCGCGCGGGTAGACCCCGCTGAAACGGCCGGCCAGACCGACCGAACCGGCGGGGATCCGCACCCGCGGCGAGGCGCGGCGCGGGACGTCCAGCAGCGGATCATCCCCGACGAGGTACCCGAAGCCGGGCGCGAACCCGACGAACGCCATCGTGTACTCGGCACTGGTGTGGCGCCGCACCAGCTCGGTCGTGCTCATCCCGAGCAGGCCGGCGACCTCGGCCAGATCCTCGCCTTCGTAGACGACGGGGATCTCCAGCAACCTCTGATCCTGCCCCGCATCGTCGTCACCGAGCGGTGCGGCACTCACTGCGTCCAGGTGCTCGACGAGCGCTGCCCGGCTGAGAAGGGCGGGGTCGAAATGCACCAGCACCGTGCGCGCGGCGGGCACCACCTCGCCGATACCCGTGATGGCGCCTTGACTCCTCTGCAGGGCGGCGAGGCGTCGCTGCAGACCCAGCGCGGCCTCGAGGTCGGGCAGCTCGACCAGGACGGCCCGCTCGCCGGCGACCTTGGTCCGCCGACCGGATCGACAGGTCGCGGGGCGGTCGTTCGCGGGACGGTCGGTCATGGAGCGGGGACGAACGGACTGACCCGCACACCGGCGGACTCGAGTCGCCGTCGCAGGACGCCGGCCATCGCCGCAGCGCCGGGGGTGTCGCCGTGCACGCAGATCGAGTCCGCCCGCAGCACGATCGTCGATCCGTCGACGGCGACCAGCTCGCCGGTCTCCACGAGTCGCAGCATCCGGGTGGCGACCTCGTCGGGATCGTGCAGCACGCTGCCGGGTGCGCTGCGCGGAACCAGCCGACCGTCGGCGGTGTAGGCGCGATCGGCGAACGCCTCGCGCGCGGTGCTCAGGCCCTGCTCCTCGGCGATCCGCAGCACGACGCTGCCTGGCAGCCCGAGCACCACCAGCGAGTCGTCGACGTCCCGCACGGCCCGCACCACGTCCGCGGCCTGCCGCTCGTCGTGCGCGATCCGGTTGTACAACGCCCCATGGGGTTTCACGTAGCTGACGCGGCCACCGGCAACAGCGGCGAGCGCCTGCAGCGCGCCGATCTGGTAGACGATCTCGGGGACGAGGTCGGCGGAGGCGACGTCCAGGTCACGCCGACCGAAACCAGCCAGATCCCGGTAGCCGACGTGGGCACCGATGCTGCTCCCGGTGCGCACCGCCGTCCGCGCAGTGGCGAGCATGCCGCGCGGATCGCCGGCATGGAAACCGCAGGCGATGTTCGCGCTGGAGACGACCTCGAGCATGGCGGCATCGTCGCCGAGGGTCCACCGTCCGAAGCCCTCGCCGATGTCACTGTTGAGGTCGATGCTCGTCATCCGGGCACCTGTCCGTGATTCGCCACGGTCCCAGCATCGAGCCCGGATCGGCCATGGCGCAAGCGCCACTCGGTGGCAGGGCGGCGGCGGATCACGGTCGACGAGCCTCGACGAGGTGGCGCGATGAGTGTGCGACGAACGGCTGTCCGCCGCGCATCCGGGCATCGAGCTCACGCAATGCGCTCTCGTATCCGGCGGGGGTGAAATCCGGGACCCACCAGACGCACTTCCGCAAAGTCCAGACGATGGCACCCACGTCGAAGAACTCCAGGCGACAGCGCGCGGTCCGCAGATCCTCGATCTCGAGTCCGGCAGCGGTGGCTGCAGCGGCCTCCCGCTCGGGGTCGCGCCCGGTTCGGTGCTCGGGCAACGGTCCGAGGAGGAACTCGATGAGTTCGAACGCGGAGGCCGGGCCGACGTGCTGCGCGAAGTACCGACCACCCGGACGCAGGACGCGGCGGATCTCGGTCCACGGCGGCGTCACCGGATGTCGCGACGTCACCAGGTCGAACGAGGCATCGGCGAACGGCAGGGGGTCGCCCTGTCCGGTCTCGACGACCTGCACTCCCTTGTCCGCCAACCGTTCCCGGGCGTGTCGCGCATTCGGTGCCCACGACTCGGTGACGGTCAGTTGCCGGGGCAGAAGGGGCATCTCGGCGATGAGCTCGCCGCCGCCGGTATCGATGTCGAGCGCGTGTTCGGCACGACCCAGGCGCTCGGAGAGCAGTCGGGCAAATCCCCACGGCGGTCGATCTTCGGTCGCTCTGCCGTCCAACCAGGAGAAACCCCATCCGCTGACGTCAGCGGATGCGGCCTCGGACACCAGTTCGTCGAAGGATCGCACGCTGGGAGGTTGTCAGTCCTGGACGAGCAGCGCAATCCGTGAGGTGTCGTCACCCGATGCGGTCGTGCATGTTCAGCGTCTCTCGAGCGCCGCCACTCGGTCCCGGTACCGATCCAGGGTGCGCCCGACGAGATCGGGCCGCTGCCGGTACAGCTCCAGTGCCGGCTCCGCCACGATCTCCCACGCGACCGGCTCGTCATCGATCTGCCACGACTGGGCGGCAGCGATCGGGAGGCGCAGCGCCTCGCGCACAGCCCGTGCGACAGGGGTACGGATGCGGCCGAGCATCTCGTACTCGGGGACCTCGGGTTCGCCCGACCATCCGAGCGCCGACAGCACGTCCCGCCCCAACGCGCCGAGCACTGCGTTGGACGGGTGGTTGACGGTCCACATCGCAGACGCTCCGGCAGCGACCACCGCATCCGTCGTGTCGACGTCCAGATCTGCGGTGCGCCGACGGAGCTCGGCGAGGCTCGCGGCCGCCAGCTCCTGCACGGCGGCAGGATCCGGGTCGCTCGCCGCGACGAACTCCGCCGCTCGGGCCACGTCCCACCCGCGATCGGCGGCGGTCAGCAGCCGCAGGTCGTGGTAGTCGACCAGCGGCGCGTCGACCGATCCGCCGGCCTCGTCGTGGGCGTGCACCTGCCACGGATGCAGGCCCTCGTAGTGGGTGCTCGGCACGGTGACGACGCGCGCGGAGTCGGCCAACTTCTCGATCAGTTGTCGGGAGCCGCAGCCGGGGATGCGGTATTCGTCCTTGACCGGTTGTGTGACGAGCACGCCGGCGTTCGGTAGCAGCGCATGCAGCCGAGCGACGTCGGCGGCGGACATCTCGAACACCGGCGGCAGTCGGAGGAACCGCACACCGTGCTCGAGCGCGACCGGGGCGATCATCCGCCGGATCGACTCGGCCTGGCAGTTGCCCCAGACGAATCCCAGGCTCCCACGCGGTACGCCGGCGGGATCCAGTTCCGTCCACGGGATCGCGTTCTCGGTGACCGGCATCGTTGGTGCTCCTTCGATCTGCCGGGGTCCGAGACCACCGGGTTCTCCACTCTAACGGCCTGCGGACGGCCCGGACCGGCCCCGATCGTCGACCACTGGGTCCGGGGGGCGGTAGTTTCAGACCACGGCGGGTGGGTCATTCCGCCACAGAGCACCGCCAGGAGGCATCGATGAGCACCCGCGCCGCTGCGCAACTGGCCGATCTCCTGTCGGCAACACGTGACTCCCCGATCGTCCAGCCCGGATCCGGGCTGGACGCCGTCATCGGGGCGGTCGCGTCGCTGCAGGTGGCCGACGTCGTCACCATCACCGAGCGCATCCCCTCGGAGGCCATGGTCGTGGTGGCGACCTCCGATGCCGTCTCCGCGCCGCTGGGCGACGTGTACGACGAGCGCGATCCGAGCCCGTGCATCACAGCGGCAGGGTCCGACACCGTCGTCTTCTGCTCAGACCTCGCCGGCGACCCTCGCTGGCCCAACTGGTCGGCCGAGACGTTGGGGCACGGGATCCATGCGGTGATCAGCGTCGTGCTGCATCGCCGGTCCGGACCGCTGGGCTGCCTGAACCTCTACTGGCGGCAGCCACACCAGATCGATGCCGACGAGTTGGACATCGCGCAACTCTCCGCGGTGCACGCCTCGCTCGAGCTGGCCCATCACCGGCAGGAGATCAACCTCTGGAAGGCGATCGACGCCCGTAACCTCGTCGGTCAGGCGCAGGGGATCGTCATGGCGCAGTTCGACATCGACTCCAGCCACGCTTTTGCGCTCATCCGCCGACTGTCCCAGTCGACCAACACCAAGCTGCACGTCGTCGCCGACAGGATCGTCCAGAACCGACGGCTGGTGCTCCCGGAGCCCGCGGCCGATGTCGAGGGCGACGTCGTCGTCGCCGGCGATCCTGCGCCGACGCCCTAGCTGTTCGAGTCCGACTTCCGGCCGAGGAGCTCGGCCCGCGCCGCCAGGTCGCGGATGAACCGGGCGATCTCGCCGGGCTTCTCCTCGGCCATGAAGTGCCCGGCCTCGATCGGTTCGTAGCTGAGATCTGGTGCCCAGGCGCCCCAGAGCGCGGCCGCGTCGAAGCCGAGCTGGGAACCCCAGTCCTGGGAGATGACGCCCACCGGCATCGTCAGCCGCTGTCCGGCGGCGCGGTCTGCCAGGTCCAGCTCGAGGTCGATGCCGGCGGTGGCACGGTAGTCGGCGACGATGGAGTCGACGGCGGCGATCGAGCTGTCGAGGTAGTGCCGGCGGACCTCAGGGGTGAACGTCGAACCGGTCGGGTCCCAGGCGTCCAGGAACGAGCCGAAGAACTCGGGTGCGACGGCCCGGATCATCTTCTCCGGCAACCCTTTCGGCTGAGCCATCAGATACAGGTGCCAGGCCACTGCGGCGTTCACCCCACTCAGCACGTTCCAGGTGTCCAGGGTGGGCAGCACATCGAGAATCCCGAGGTACCGCACGGCGTCCGGGTGGTCGAGCGCCGCGCGGACACCGACGAGTGCGCCGCGGTCGTGACCGATCAGACCGAACCGATCGTGTCCGAGGGCGCGGGCGGCCTCGATGACGTCGAGGCCCATGGTGCGCTTCGAGTAGGTGTGCGGTCCGTGCTCCGGCGGTTTGTCGCTCCGGCCGTAGCCGCGCAGGTCGGCGAGGATCACCGTGTGTTCTCCGGCGAGCTCCTCGGCAACAGCGCGCCACATGTAGTGGGTCTGCGGAAACCCGTGCAACAGCACGACAGCGGGTCCGGTGCCGGCGCTCGCGACACTGAGTTCGACACCGTCTGCGCCCGGCAGGGTGGTGTAGTCGAATCCGTCGATGGTCAGCTCGATCATGGGACGTCTTTCGGGTGGGGGGTGCCTGGGTTGGGGGTGCCTGGGTTGGGGGTGGCAGCCGGGGCGGGGTGCCCGGAGAAGATGCCGGCGGGAAACGGTGGGGTGCCGGAACGGCCGACGCGCGCAGCGCAGGCAGCAGCACGGCGTCGACGAGCGCCTCGAGGTAGCGGTCGCTGATGTCGAGGCCGTTGAGCCGCCGCAGCAGGATCGCGGAGCCGGCCACCTCCTCGAAGGCGAACGGGTCGGTGCCCGCAGGAAGCTCCCCGCGGTTGACGGCGGCCTCGACCACGCTGACCGGGAGCCTGGCCCCGGTGGGGCCGACCGATCGCTCGATCTCCTCGCACAGTTCGGGATCCTCCAGACCTGCCTGCAGGAGCAGCAGCGCGGCTCGGCTGTCGGAGGCCTGCATCATCCGGGCCAGCCGTCGACACAGCGCGAGCAGGTCACCGCGCAGGCTCCCGGTGTCGATCTCGGGAGCGCCCTCGCGAGCAGCGGGTCCGGTCTTCAGCGCAGCGATCACCATGTCCCTCTTGGACTTCCATCGGCGGTAGAGGGTGGCCTTCGAGGCGCCTGCCCGTCGGGCGACCTCCTCGAAGGACACGCCGTCGTACCCACGTTCCGCCAGCAGGGCGTTGGCCGCCGCGAGGATCTCGCGCTCGCGACCCTCATCCCGCGGCCGTCCACCCGGCCGTGATCGGACTCCATCGTCGCCATTTCGATACAACACGAGTCGTATCGTAACAGCGGATCCACAACGATCACTCACCCCGCATGCTGATCTGTCGTCGAAACGCCCATATCGGACGACAGGTGATCGATCAGAATGCGGCACACCCGGTCCGCGGCCGTCGGTCAGCCGGACGGTCGAGGCGGGTCCGACGCCAACTCCAGCACTCCGTCGTCGGGTCGGTAGTCGATCGCTCCCGCTGCGGCGAAGGCCTCCAGCCAGCCCTCCATCGGGAAGCTCCCCCAGCGATCCCGGAACACGTGGGCGTTGCGGACGATCGCGGCCAGGTGCTGCCACGGCGGGGAGCTGGTCGGGTGGTGCTGGTGGAACGCCGCTGCCCCGCCAATCCAGCCGAGCCCACCGCGGCGGGCAGCGACTCCTCTCGCGAAGTCGGTGTCTTCGCCGCCGTAGCCGCGATATCCGGGGTGGAAACCGCCTGAAGCGTGCCAATCGCGCGCGGTGACGGCGAAGTTGAGCGACCAGAACAGCCGCACGTCGCGCGTCAGCTCGATCGCGCCGGACGGCAGCACGGGGCGCGCCGCATGGGGTGCCGCCCAGGTCTCCAGGCCGAGCAGTGGGTAGTCGGCTACGCTGTCCGGCAGCGGCGGCAGGTAGCTGACCTGACCGCACCACAGGATCGGCGCCGCAAGGTCGACGGGGTCTCGACTCGTTGCGCTCGCTCGACCGGTGTCGGGGTGGCGTGTGGGTTCGGGGTCTCGACTCGCTGTGCTTGCTCCATCAACGCGTGTCGCAGCGCGGTAGTCGGTGATCAGGTCGGGATGCGCGAGGCAGTCGACGTCCAGGAACACCAACAGGTCGGCGCCCCACTCGAGCCCGGCGCGCGCGCCGGCATTGCGGGCCGCAGCCAACGGCAGTTCGCCGTCCGCGTGGACAGGCACCTCGATGACGACCCGGTCGGCGACACCGGCGGGACCGTCCGCCGTGCGTCCGACCAGCGGAGCCACGTCGCTGTCGCCCATCGCCACCACCACGTGCAGGATCGAGTCCGTGGTGGCGAGGCCACCCACCGAGAGCAGCTGACGCCGCAGATGGCGGTGCCGGCCGTGGACGATGGTGACCACAGCCGTGCGAGGCGCGGTCGCCGGACGGGTCATGTCGCCTGCTCGAGCAGCCACTCGGCTGCCCGACGGGCACCGTCCTGGACGCCCCACGCCGACCAGTCGTCCGCCGGTCCGGCGGACACCCTGTCCAGCAACGCGTCCCAGTCGGCGACTGTCGGCCAGTCGCGCAGCACCAACGATCCGATGCCGAGGGAACGCACCAGTTCGGCGGTGGCGTCCTGCTCGCCGAAGGGGCGGGGCTGCGGGATGATCACGGACCGCCGTCCGGTTGCTGCGAGATCGGCGATGGTGCCCAGTCCGGCATGGGCGACGACCACATCGGCGGCAGCGAGCCGCTGCCGCCACTCCTGGACCGGGAGCAGCTCGGCGTCGAGCTCCCAGTTCCAGGTGCGGGAAGCGGAAGCCGCCGCCCGCCAGTGCTGCTGCGGTGCCAGGTCGGTGCCGAAGGCGGGGATCACCGTTCGAGCGACCACCCGTGCTGCCGCGTTCACCGCGACTGCGCCACCGTCGTCGCCGATCCCACCGGCGAAGAACGTGCGGGATGCCCACGGCTGCAACCATTCCGGCGCGGTGGACGGGCGCGGCCAGGGTGCGAGCAGACCGCGGCTCAGCTCGAAGGCGAGCCGATGGGGGGCGTCGTCACGCCGCCCGGGGAGCAGCACCGACACCACCGGAACGCCGGAAAGACGGGCGACACAGGCGATCTCGGCGGACACGTCGGAGACCAGCAGGGCAGGTGAGCGTTCGGCGATCGCAGCCGTCAGCTGCTGGTGGCGCAGCTGCAGGCCATGGTGACCGATCGGCGCCCAGTGCAGCAGACCGCCGGCGTCCGCGTCGTCGTAGTGGGCGGCGGCCGCGGGATCGGTGCCGTCGCCGGTGTCCCACGCCAGCTCCAGCCAGTCTCGACGAGCCGTCGAACCCGTCGGTACCCAGGCGTCCAGATCGAGTGGGCGCGACAGCGAGCTCAGCAGGACGACATCGGCCTCGAGGTGACGCAGGATCTCCCGGGCCCGGCTGCGGTGGCCGCCGCCGTGATGATGGACGTAGTAGAAGATCTCACCCGCACGTCTGTCATCCGGCACGGTCGTCATCCGGCACGGTCGTCATCCTGCGCGGTCGAACCCGCGCAGCGCGTCCAGGCCGCCGAACAGCTCCAGGTACTCGGATGCCATGCGGCGCAGGGAGAACAGGCGTGACGCTGTCGCTGCCGTTGCCGCACGATCGAGGTACGCGATCTGATCGACCGCCGCTGCCATCGCGGCGACGTCCCAGGCGGGAACGAGCGAGCCCAGCTCGGGTCGGCAGATGACCTCGCCCAGGCCGCCCACCCGGAAGCCGACCACCGGGGTGCCGCAGCAGACCGCCTCGGCCGCCGACAGCCCGAACGGCTCGGGCCAGACGGACGTCATCAGGCAGGCGGCCGAGTCCTGCAGGACGGCGGCCACCCCTCTGCGGTCGAGGTGACCGAGGTAGTCGATGCGGTCGCCCAGCCTGGGACGGACCTCGTGATCGAAGTACTCAGGATCGCCGATCGGCCCCATCAGGCGCAGCGACCGTCCCGCGATCCGGGCCGCGTCGATGGCCAGGTGGGGCGCCTTCTCCGGCACCATCCGCCCGGTCCAGGCCAGGTCTTTGCCGCCGGATCCCGGCTGGAACAGGGCCGTGTCCACCCCGTTGTGGATGACGTGCGCCGGAGTCATCAGGAGCTCGGAGAACTCGTCGGCGATGTAGCGGGAGACGGCGACGAAGTCGGTGCCCCGACCTCCCGTGCGGATCGCCGACTCCAGCCAGGAGAACGGTGGGGTGTGCAGGGTGGTGACCATCGGCGGCAGCAATGCAGAGGTGGCGATCGGCAGGTAGTGCAGGGTCTGGTTGTGGACGGCGTCGATGCGGCCGTCAGCGGCGATGTCGGCGACAGCCGACATCAGCGCGTGGTGCTGGTAGAGCTCGAGATCCGTCGGCCGGGTCTCGTCCCGCGCGGCCGTCGCGGAGAGCGTCATGTCCGGGTAGGTGCGCACCTCGGACGCGATCGACGGGTCGGACCCACGTGGCGCGTACAGCGTCGTGTGTGCGCCGAGTGAGGTGAGCTCCTTGCACAGGTGCCAGGTGTGCGACTCCATGCCCCCGGCGAACGGCTCGGCGACCGGATGGCGTGGGTGTGCCAGCACGGCGAGGTGGGGGGCGACAGTCATCCTCGATCCACTGCCCGCTGGGAGCCGGGACGAAACAGCACGGAACCCCGGGGCGACCGGGCTCGCCGTCTGGCTACGTTGGTGCGCATGACGACCGCAGATCCCCTCCTCTCCGGAGGGAACGCCTCCGCACCGCCGGATCGCTCGCTCGTCCAGGATGCGAACGCAGCCCTGCGGCACGGCGGGTCAGCCGGTGAGCTGCGCGCCGCCGCCGACGTGCGGCAACTCCTCGACCCGGCATTCACCGATCGCGCCGACGGCCGGCCACCGATCTCGGTGGTCGACATCGGTGCCAACCCGCTCGACGACGTCACGCCGTACACGTTGCTGCTCGATTCCGGCGCTGCGCACGTGACCGGCTTCGAACCGCAGACCGATGCGCTCGCGGATCTGCGGCGGCGGGCCGGTCCGCACGAGACGTACCTGTGCCACGCCGTCGGGGACGGCGGCAGCCACCTGCTGCACCTGTGTGCGAGCTCCGGCTTCGCCAGCCTGCTGGCACCCGATCCCGCGCAGCTCGAACTGCTCGTCGACTTTCCCGGGCTGGCGACCGTGGTCGACACCGTGACGGTGGACACCCGTCGGCTGGACGACATCGGCGAGATCGAACACATCGACCTGCTCAAGATCGACATCCAGGGTGGCGAGCTCGCAGTGCTGCAGGCCGGTCGGCGCTCGCTCGCGGCGACGGTCGCCGTCCAGACGGAGGTCGGCTTCCACCGGCTCTACGTGGGCCAGCCGACGTTCGCGGACGTCGATCTGGAGTTGCGCGCGCAGGGCTTCGTCCCGCACCGGTTCGTCACGACCCGCACCTGGCCGATGGCGCCCGTGCAGTGGGCCGATCCGCTGGAGCTGGCGTCGCGGCAGCTGGTCGAGGCGGACGTGCTGTACGTCCGTGACCCTGTCCGGACGGATCTGATGACGGACGGGCAGCTCGCCAGGCTGGCGCTGATCGCCGACGCCGGCTACGGCAGCTTCGGGCTGGCCCTGCGGTGCGTGCTGGAGCTGGTGCGCCGGGGAGTGCTGGACGCGACCGCCGAGGGGCGCTATCGCGCGCTGGCGGCGCAGCGACCACCGCAGTGATCCCTGGTGGTTCGGGCGCCCGAGGGGCCTGGCTCACTGACTCGGGCTCACCACCCCGCCCACCAGCGCTCCAACGAGACGCGGTCGTCGACGAGCTGGTACTCGATGCGGCCCCGGCCGTCCGGTACCTCACCGCGGGCGACGGCGCGGGCGTGACGCAGGTCCAGGACGCCGGGAATGCTCAGATCCCCTGCAGCGCAGGCGGTCTTCAAGGTGGTCGTCAGCTGCAGAGGCGCGCGAACGTCCGCCCGGAAGCGGGTCCTGGCGGCGACAGCCGGCGGCACCTCACCGGCGTGCACCCGGGGGTCGTCGGCCAGTAGCGGAGGCAACCCCTGTCGATCGTCGACAAGCGGGAACCACACCGCCGCGTCCGAGCCCTCCAGCAGTCCGGCCACCGCAGCGATGACGGCAGCGTCCGCTGCGGTGCCGGTCACCGGACCGAGATAGCGCACGGCGATCTGCGGGATCTCGTGCCACAGCGCGGATCCTCTGGTGGACGGCAGCGGGACGGTGCGGGCGAGCCGGATCGTCTCCAGGTTCTTCGCGAGCGGGTCGGCCGGTCGGCCGCCGGCGTCCGGCCCGTCGTGCCACGCGACCGCTTCCGGTGCATACCGGCGGTCGACTCCCGCCACCCACGAGCGCCAGGCAAGATCCCAGTCCTCGCCGCCGTACCCGACGAAGCTCTCGTCGAAGCCGCCGATCGTGGCGAACGACCGCCGGTCGATGCCGAGCACCGCCGAGATGACCAGGCGGAAATCGTCATCGCCGGAGTGCAGCAGGTCGTCGGTCCGCGCATAGCCGTCCGCCAACCAGGCGGGCTCCGGCAGGGGTGCGACCCCGGACGCCGCCAGGTCGGTGCCGGCCAGCAGGGTCAGTACCGTGTCGGGCGTGAGACCGGCGAGGTCGATGTGGCGCCGCCGGGCGACGACCATCCCCCCGTGCCCTCGGTCGGTGTCGCGGAGTGCCCGCGCCATGCGCACCAGGTAGTCGCCGGTGGGCAGGGTGTCACCGTCGAGGAAGACCAACAGCTCCCCGGTCGCGGCGGCGGCGCCGAGATTGCGCGCGGCTGCCGCCCGGAACCCGAGATCCTGCTGCCCGATCACCCTGCAGCGGAAGCCGAGTCCGTCCGGGACCACCGGGGACGCCGGCGAACCGTCGTCGGCGACGATCACCTCGAAGTGGACATCGCCGACCTGCTGGTCCAGGGCCCGCAGCAGCAGGTCCAAGGTCGCCGGGTCGTCGTAGTACGGCACGACGACCGAGACCTCCGGCGGAGCGTGCGGTGCGGACGCCGCGGCCTCCCCCGGCGGGCGCCCGCTCACCGGGGCGCCCAGAGCGCCGCCGACCGGATCGCCGCCGACTGGGCGGCAGCGGCCGCAGCACAACTCACTCGCTCGAATCCGCTGGGCCGCAGGGCATCACGCCAGGTCGTCGCGGGCCGCAGGAGCGCAGCTACGATCGCGGACGGTAGATCGTCGGTCAGGATGACGCTTCCCGGCAGCAACTCCGCGACCTCTCGGGAGTACGGGTTGTCGAGCGTCACCGGGCGGCGGCCGCAGCCGATCCACCGATGCAGGGAGCCGGAGGCCGAGACGTGGCTCGGAGCGACCACGGGCACGGTGACGGCCGAGATCCGACGGTCCAGCTCGTCGTCGTCCAGGTAGCCGGTGATGTCGAGGGCGCGGCCTCCTGCCCGGTGCCGCAGGTCGTCCACGAGCCAGTCGTGTCCCGCGGACGGGCCGCCCAGAGCGACCAGGCCGACCTCGTCCCGGCCCAGCTGATCGAGCGCGGCCAGCACCTCCGCGTGCCCCTTGCCCGGATACAGGTACCCGAGGATGCCGACGGTGGGTGCCGCCCGGACGGCCGCGGCTGGTCGCAGCGCCGCGGGGCGTCCGGGCACCGGCAACGGCACCACGACCGTCCGGACCTCGGGCGCGATGGCGGCCAGCAGTGCCCGTTCGTGACGGCTCGACACCTGGACCGAGATCGCGACTGCGGCGATCCGGTGGTAGGCCGTTGCGCGGCGGGCGAACCGTTCGGGACCGTCGGACGGTTGCGGCAGGTCGTGCAGGGTGACGCTGACCGGGTGGACGGCAGCCAAGCCCTCGACCAGCTCCGCAGCATCCGCCGGGGTCGCACCCAGCAGCCGATCCGTGACGTGCAGATGGACGGGTGTTCCGGACGGCGGCGACTGCTCGGACAGCGCCCGCAGCACCGTCCCGAGGGTGGGGTGTGCCGGAGGATCGAGATGGCAGATCGACTCGCCCGCAGCGTCCGCGAGTGCGAGAGCGTGCCGGGTGACGCCGTGCTCGGGGGGTCCGAACACCAGGTGCAGCGCCGCGGGCGCGGTCGGAGCGGTCATCCGGGTCCCCGTTTCCGTGGACGCCGCCGGGGAACCGGTTGGTGGGGCACCGTGCCTCGGCCGGTGACGGCGTCCCCTGACGACAAGTGGGTGGTCTGGTGGTCCACCGGTTCCCCGAGCCGACGGCACTGACGCAACCCCGGCTCCGGGTGCTGCAGGTCCCGGGCGAGCACGCCTACGTGCGCCACCTGCAACCGGTCGCGGAGCACGGTGCGCTGTTCAGCACCCTGCCCGATCCCACACCGCCGGTCGCGCCCGGGAGCTGGCATCCGAGCGTGGTCCTGGATCCTGGCTGGCAGCAGGCGCACGCGGGGACTTTCGACGTGGTCCACCTGCACTTCGGATACGAACATCTGACCCCGGCGGAGGTCACCTCCTGGGCAGCAGCGGTGCACGCTGCGGGCGCGGCGCTCGTCGTCACCGTCCACGACATCGACAACCCGCACCTGACGGACCAGACCCGCCACCACGACAACCTGCGGGCGGCGCTCGACGCCGCTGATCGCATCGTCACCCTGACCTCGGCGGCCGCGTGTGCGCTGTGGCAGCGGTGGGGGGTGGAGGCCGTCGTCATCCCGCACCCGCACCTGCTTCCGCTCACGCTGGTCGGGACCAGGGCCGCACCGCGCTCGCTCGACGCACCGCAGGTCGGGGTTTCGCTGGGCGCCCTCCGGGCGAACATCGACACCGCGGCAGTGCTCGACTTCCTGGACAGTTGGCCAGGACCCACGCCGACCGTACGGGTCTCGCAGCAGCTCTTCGACGATCGAGGCGCCGACGACGCACAGCGGAAGGCTGCCGGGGAGAGGCTGCTGTCAGGCGCACAGGAAGGTCGCTGGCGGCTGGATGTCGTCGAACCGGGGGTTCCTGACGAGCAGATCTGGCGGTGGTTGTCGTCACTGGACGCGCTGCTGTTGCCGTACCGCTGGGGGACACACTCGGGGTGGGTGGAGGCCTGCGCGGACGTCGGTACCGCCGTCATCGCGCCCCGCCTCGGCTGCTGGGCGGACCAGCGCCCCGTGCTGACGGTGCCGCGGTGGGCTGCAGCGGGGGTGATCGACGCCGCGGCAGTGCTGCATCGGTTGGGTGATCGAACCGATGGAGCCGGCGGGGGACTGCTCCCGCTGACCCGCGCGTTCAGGGTGTCGGAACGATCTGAGACCCATCGTCTCCACGACGCCGTCTACCGATCGTCATGATGTGCGTGGTCATCGTGTGATCGACGCCCTGTCCGAGCAAGGGCTCGCTGGCACCCTGCACGACGCCATCACCCAGCAGGCCCACCAGCCACCCGCCGCGCGACGGCTCCCGAGACCGGGACCGTGACCTAGATTCATGACTGATGACTTCCCCACCCCATAGTCCAGCCACCTCGCAGGCCTCCACGTGGGCGCCTGCCTCGGATGCGTCCGTGGACACGGCGGCACGCGTCGCGGTGACCGGTGTGCGCCACCCGGGTGAGCCGGCGGAGGGAGCTTCGGTGTCTGGGACCGGCCCACCGTCCGTAGCAGCCAGTGGGTCACGTCGCCCGGGATTGGACGTCCTTCGCGGCCTTGCGATCGCCCTGGTTCTCGTCAGGCATGCCTGGCCCGCAACGTTCCCGAGCGGCGGCATCGTTGGCGTCGTGGTGTTCTTTGCTCTGAGCGGCTACCTGTTGCTCCTATGTCAAGCCGCGGCGGGCATCGCCGTGTTCTGCCGGTTGTGGTGATCGGTGGTGAGGTTGTTGAACACGGTGCGAATCAGGGCTCGCTTCAGGCTGCGGAGGGCTTCGCGGTTGGATTTGCCCTCGCCCTTCTTCCGGTCGTAGTAGGCCTTACCGGCCCCTCCCGGGCGGATCTGTGTGATCGCTATGCGATGCAAGGCGGCGTTGATTTCCCGGTTCCCGGACCGGGTCAGACGAACTTTGCCGGCGTTGTTCCCGGACCACACCGGGATCGGCGCGACCCCGGCATGGCGGGCGAACTTCGACGGTGTCGCGAAGCGGGTGATCCCGGCTGCCTCGCCGACGAGTTTCGCTGCGGTCAACGCGCCACACCCGGGCATCGCCAGCAGCGCGGGTGCGACCTGTTCGACGAGCCGGCTGATCCGCTGGTGCAGCTGCTTCTCGCGGCGGGTCAAGTCGATGATGTCCATCAGTTCGTCGCGGGCCAGTTCAGCGACAATCCCCGCCCTGCCTGCAAGCCAGTCCCGCAGCGCGTTCTGATGCTTGGCCAGGTTCAGCGGCCCCACCTGGTGTTCCGGATCCAGTTCATGGATCCGCCACCGCAAGGTATTGATCAGCTGGGTGCGGTGTCCGACAAGGGCTTCCCGCCGATCAACGAGCAGCTTCAACTCACGCGACACCTCATCGTGCGAAGCCACCGGCAGATCCGGGTTCTGCAGGAACGCCCGCGCCACCGCCAAAGCGTCGATCGGATCGGACGGCGGCACCCGCACCACCGCCTGACCCGCACCCAAAAGGTCCCGCTCCAACCTGGCCGAAAGATGCCGGCAGTCCTCGATCGCCCACACCACCTCGCCGAACTGGCCGCCAGCCCACTTCAACGCCTTGAAATGACCCTCCGTGGTCGCCTCCACGGTGAGCTTCCCGAGTTGCTTTCCGACCGCATCGACCGCAACGAACGTGTGGGTCCGCTTGTGTACATCCGCTCCGACAACAACCATGACGGTTGCCTCCTTCACCTCGTATGTGAATGGGACGGTTGGACCGGTCAGCAGACACATCTCAGTGGGGGCGGTGCCACGCTCCTATCAAGTCATGCCGGCCGGTCCTTCACACCCGGCGTCGGCACAACGAGCGCAGGTCAGCCCAAAGGGCGACAATCACCGGAGGAGCCAGACACCAGGTGTGAAGAACCCAACCACCGCCGAAGCGGCAACACCAGACTCACACTGAGATCACCGGAGTGCTCAAGTCCGAGATGGACCGCCGAGGCACGGTGTCGTACTGGCGGTTCTACCGCAACAGGTTCCTGCGGCTCTACCCCGCCATGCTGACCATGCTGGCCATCTTCTCGGCCGTAACGCTCACCACGGACCTCACCAAGGACCGTCCCAAGGTTCTGCGGACGGTGCTCGGTGCCGTCACCTACACCACCAACGTCTCCAACGACGGCGTCAGCAGAGCTCTCAACCACCTGTGGACGCTGGCCCTCGAGGAACAGTTCTACGTCCTGTGGCCAGTGATCTTGGTGTGTGCGCTCCGGAAGAAGGTGGTCCCTGCCACGCTGGTACTGGTCGCCGTCATCCTCACGGCAGTGTGTGGCTGGGTGATTCACCTGCACGCCGACAGCGTTGTCCAGGTCTATGGCCTGCCGACCAGCTGGGCCATCACGCTGCTGATCGGCGCCGCAGCACGGCTCAGCCGCGATCGCCTCCGCCGGATGCTGACCGGCCGACGGGGTCAGATCGCCGCAATCGTCGCCTTTGCCGTGGTGGCGGTCATCACCTTCCTCCCCGATGTCAAGGATGAACCGATGCTGTATCTCGTCGGCGGGCCGCTGATTGCCGTGAGCTCTGTTGCCATGGCTCTCCAGGCGGAGAAATGGAGTCGGACCCCGATCTCACTGACGCCGTTTCGCGCGCTCGGTTTGATCTCCTACGCCGCCTACTTGTGGAACTACCTCCTCGTGTCCTGGTTGCAGGCGGACGGGCGGTTCGAGATGTGGGACCAGCTGTGGTCGGTCATCCTGTCGATCCTTGCCGCGACGTTGAGCTGGTGGTTGATCGAGCGCCCATTCGCCGACTACCGCAAACGATTGGACGCTCGGGCACGCGCTCGAGTCCGAATCCGCTGACCAGCGCTTCTCTGCAGCCAGGACTTGGACAGCTTCTCGTCAGCGCGGCTCGAGCAGCTCCACCGAGCCAGGCGGTATCCGTTCCTCTTGCCCAGACGTCCACGGGTGGCACCGGTACGCGGTGCAGGTTCTCGGCGGACGACACGGTGGGTTGAATCCCGGTGGTCCGGCAGTGGGGGTGAGCCAGATGTTCGCCCGCGTCCTCTGCGTCGCTGGGCCGACGTCGCCGACCTCACTGATCGCAGTGACGACGAGATTGCAGAGGGCGCCCCGATCAGCAGGGCGGCGCAGGGGGGGCGGCCCGCCGGCCGCTACCGTCCAGAACAGCCGACGGGCCTGGGTCACCGCTGCGCTGTTGAACGATCGACCTGGTGCTTCGGTTCCCATCGCGGCGGGGGCTGATGCATGGATCAGGCTCCGATCGAAGAAAGATCGGGCACCCGCCCCGGACCGTACGGCGGGTGCCCCGGCGTATGAACCTAGATCATGGGTCCGACAGTGGGCCGTCTGCGGTCGCCGGCCCCCGATGTGCGGCGTCCCGTCGGCGCCGGAGATGTCGTCGTTCCACGTCGTTGCGGGACAGCTCGATGGCGCGGTCGTAGGCGACCGCCGCGCCGTCGAGGTCGCCCCACCGGGACAACAGCTCGGCGACGGCCGCCGGCAGGTAGGGGTAGCGAGCCAGCTGCGGTTCGCCCTCCAGGGCCGCCAGCTCCGCGCGCAGTTCGGGGCGTCGAGCGCCGGGGAGGTGGCTCCTGGCCACCAGGGCGTTGAGCCGCACGACCGGCGTCGGCCAGCGCCGCAGCAGGGCCTCGTACCAGCGCACCAGCTCAGGCCAGTCGGTCTCGGAGAAGCTCGCGGCGTTCATGTGCAAGCCGGCGATCACCGCCTGCACCGTGAACCGGCCGGGACTGCGCCCGCCGGCCGTGATGCTGGTGAGCACCGCGGTGATCAGGTCGAGGCCCTCGTCGAGATCGGCACCCTGCCAGCGGGTCCGGTCCTGGTCGGCCATCAACACCAATCGGCCATCGGCATCGATGCGGGAATCGCCCCGGGCCCTGGTGAGCAGCAGATGGCCGAGCAGTGCTCTGGCCTCGTCCACCACCGGGTCGGGCAGTGCGGCGACGAGCAATCGCGCGGCCCGGACGGCACGGTCCGTCAGGTCCGAGCGCTGCAGGGTGCCGGCCGCCGACGTGTGTCCGGCCGCCGACATCACCTGGAGCACGGTGAGCAGCGTGTCCAGGCGCTCCGGGAGCTCAGCGGGGGACGGCACCCGGAACGGGATCCCGGCACCGGCGATCTTCTTCTTCGCGCGGGTGATCCGAGCAGCCGCCGTCGCAACCGGTACCAACAGGCCGGCGGCGACCTCTTCGGTGCTCAGGCCGCCGACGAGTCGCAGGGTCAACGCGATCCGCGAGTCCGGAGCCAGCGCCGGGTGGCAGCAGATGAACATCAGCCGCAGGACGTCCGTCGGCTCGTCCGGCCCGTTCGCATCGTCAGCGCTGTCCGAGCCCGCACCGAGCCGCTGCCCCGGCTCCATCAGCAGCGGGAGCTTGCGCCGCAACAGATCTGCCCGCCTGAGGCCATCCAGAGCGATCCGCCGCGCGGTCGTCGTGAGCCAGGCGACCGGGACGTCGGGTACACCGCTGGGCCACGCCCGGAGTGCCCGCAGGTAGGCCTCCTGCGCGCACTCCTGGGCCAGGTCGAGATCCCGGGTGACCCGCACCGTGCTGGCCAGGACCTGCGACCAGTGGTCGCGGTGGGTTCGCTCGACGAGCTGTGCGACCTCGTCGCCGCCGGGACGGATCGGGCTCCCCGGGTCGGTGGGTTCAGGCAGGGGGAGCCGAGCCATCGTCCGTGCTCATCACCGGCCGGATCTCCACGTGTGCGCCCGGACACTGCTTGGCCAGCGCGATGGCGACGTCCAGGTCTGCGACATCCACGATGTAGTAGCCGCCGAACACCTCCTTGGTCTCGATGAACGGACCGTCGGTGACGGTCGGCTCGTCGCCCGTGTTGTCGACGGTGGTGGTCAGCGAGGTGCGCTCCAATGCCTCGCCACCCAGCACTGAACCACCCGCCGCTCGCACGGCATCGGAGAAAGCGCGGTGCTTGGTCATCTCGTCGGCCCACGAATCCGGGCTGACGGTGTCGAACCAGGACTCGTCGTCGTGCAGCAGGAACATGTACGTCGGCACCGGGAGTACTCCCTAGATCGGCGACGGCCGCGGGGCCGCCGTATGGTTGCTGTCACCACGATGACGAACGGCATCGGCTCCGATCGACACCCGGCTCGGACGAATTGCGCGGACGTCCGGGTCAGCGCAGAGCATCCCCTGCTGCATAGGTCGACAGGAAGAGCCCACGCGCGACGAACGCACCGTTGGTGCCGACCCCGACCGCCCCGCGACGACCGTCCAGGGTCACCACCGAGCGTTCACCGACGGTTGTCGCGCGGCCGTGCTCCAGGACCAGCGCGGTCTGCTCGGAGATACCGACCGCCGGTGTCGCCCGATCGGAGTGCACTGCCGCGAAGAGCCGACCCCAGCGGTAGTCGGTGGTCAGTCGCGGCTCGAACACGCTGCTGGACACCAGGTTCCACCCCCGCTTCCGATGGGCGTGGTCGGCCCGGAACTGGGCAATCCCCTCGTCCTCGTGGTTGTCGTCGGTGGGTGCCGGGACCGCGTCGTAGGACCGGCCGACGGCTGCGGTGGCAGCATTCTCGGTGAGCACCGCCGGTCCGGAGCGGATCGCCGAGCGCAGTGCTGCCGCGAGCGATCGATCGGCGACGACCGGAGCCATCAGCGTCTGGTCGCCGCCCAGCAGTACGACGGCCGCGCCGCGCAGCGCTGCGACGTCGATGCGGTCACGCCCGGCCACCAGCACGGTGACGGTCCGGCCGCCGAGTGCCTGCAGGGCGCTGCGATAGGAAGCAGCCGCCCCTTCGGCATCAGCTGCGGACGGGTATCCGGCGGCGACAACGACCACCCTCGAGTTTCCGGCCGCAGACCGGAACCGTTGCAGCACAGCGGAAGACGCGGAGTCGTTCTCACCGCCACCCAGGATGACGGTGGCGCGCCCCGCGGTCCGGGGGACCACCGCGCGGGCGGGCGTCGGCGTGGCGACGACCCGGCCGTTCACCTTCAGCAGCCGGTGGACGGCGTCGTACGTGATGCCCGTGCCCGGGCCGATCAGCTGCGTCAGGACGGTGCGGACCGAGAGTGTTAGCTCGGCGCCCACCCAGCGGGGGCGGGTGGCCGTGCGGTAGTCCAGGATCGCGGCGGAAGAGAGTCCGATGACGCCGTCGATGCGCGCGTCGTCGGAGACGATCGGGGCGGTGGCGTAGTCGACCCCCAGTCCGAGTTTGCCCGCGCCGCCGTAGCGCTGGACCGACTGCGCAGTGACGTTGAGCAGGCGTCCGAACCGACCGCGCTGATAGAAGTGCTGGTCGAAGACGAACCGTTGCGATCCGAACGCCAGTCCGCGGTCGTCCGACCGCAGGTCGTCGCCCCAGCCGACCGTCACCGCAGCGCGTTGCAGGCCGGTCTCCGGGTAGCCGTCCTGGGTGTAGCCGGTGATCATCGAGCGGGACTCGACAGCGTTCCCGGCGCTGGTGCCGCTGATCACGACGCCGCGGGCGTGCGCGCCGGTGAGTGCGGTCTCCGCCGGGGTGTTGGCGAGCACCTGCATGGCCAGGACCTGGTCTCCGCCGAGCACGAACACCCCGTCGAGGCCGCGACTGCGAAGCGTCGCGCTGTTGGCCGGATCGAGGGCGTCTGCCCGGTCGAGCAGGATCGACAGGGTTGCGGTGCATCCGGTGAAGCGGCGGTGATCCAGCACGGCCTCGCAGGCCGCGTCGAGCTGCGTGGTGCGTTCGCCGGCGAGCTCGAGATTCTCCTGCCGGTCCTCGGGGGCATCCCCGTAGCTGGACGGGATCACAGCGATGTCCACGGTGCGGTCGACCTCACTCCGCAGCGCCTGACGCTGGACGAGTTGTGCATACTGCTGCAACGTCGGGGTCTCGTAGCCGCCACCGATCGGGACGAGCGTGGCGCCGACCTCGGGCCGATGATGTCCGGCGGCCGCGTCTGCAGCGGCACCGTCGGCGTTCGTTGCTGGACCGCCGGCTGCCGGCAGTGTTCCGAGACCGACCGCGGCGACCGCGAGCGCTGCCACCAGCGTGGAGGTACGGCGAATGCGATGGGCCGTGCCGGACTGTGAGCGGGTCGTCATCGAACGATCCTGTCAGCGAGGCCAGGACCGCGCCAGACGGCCCGACCACGCTGGCGGGGGGCCGGCCGCCGGGCCGGGGGGGGGGGCGGGCGGGGCGGCCGGAGCGCGCCCGCGGGGATCACCGGCACCGCCCCCCCCCAGGTCGCCGCCCCGGTCGACCGGATCGTGATCGATCTGGGCATCGAGACGCTGCGCCCGGATGCGGGAGAGGCGTTCCGGGCGACGGCGACGGCGGTCGAGCGGGTGTTGTCGATCCTGGCGGACAACGGCGTCGATTCGCGTTCGGTCCGCACCCGCGACCTGAGTTTCGGGCCTCGCACCAACTGGCAGGCCGATCGCGAGGTGCTCCTCGGATACGCCGCGTCGCAGCAGTTGCTGGCGACGCTCACCGACCTCGCTTCGGTGGAGAAGGTGCTGTCCGAGGTGGCTGCGCACGGGGGGGCCGGGGTGCGGATCAACAGCGTCGAGCTGACGGCGGCCGAGCCGGAGGAGGCGCTCATCGGCGCGCGCGAAGCTGCTGTGGCACAGGCGTTGTCGAAGGCTCAGCACTTTGCCGCACTCACCTCGCGGCGGCTCGGTGCGCTGCGGTGGTTGAGGGAGGGGGCCGGTGACGCAGCCCCACGTCCGGCGGCCGCCGCGTTCGCCCTGCGGTCTGCGAAGGATGCCACGATGCCGGTGGCTGCCGGCGACCGCGATGTCGCCGTGACCGTCACCGCCCACTGGGATTTCGCCGACTGACGCGCTGGTACGACCCACCGCCCCGGCGGTCGGTCATCTCGGGGTGAGCACCACGGACACCGTCTGGTTCCTGAGGCTGAGCGGCAGCGCTGCCGAGAAAGTGATCCGCACAGATTGCCCCGGCGCGAGCGGGCCGACGGTGCAGGACACCGAGTCGGCCAGCACGCCGATCGGGCCGCACGGGCGGCCGTCGGCTGCGAGGGTCATCAGCAGGGAGACGGAGCTCCTGGCGACGATGACCACCGGGGCGCTCGTCCGATCGGACTCGTTGAGCAGCCTGGTGGTCCGGCTGAAGCCCAGGCCTGGCGTGATCTCCAGGTGGGACCAGTCGTCTCCCAGTCGGACGACGAGCGGGGATGCCGGTTCGGTGACGGTCGTCCTGGTGGTGACCGAGGTCGTGGGCGGCGTGGGGAGGGGTCCGGTCGTGGTGGGGACCGGAGCTGACGAGGTCGGACGGGGCACGGGTGGCGCCGTGAGAGCGGGCGGCCTGGCGACCCCCGACGTCGTCGGCACCGTCGTCGGCACCGTCGTCGGGCCGAGCACCGTCGTCGGGCCGAGCACCGTCGTCGGGCCGGGCACCGTCGTCGGGCCGGGCACTGTCGTCCGGCCGGGCACTGTCGTCCGGCCGGGCACTGTCGTCTGGCCGGACCCGGTCGTGGGGGCCGTCACCGTCGTCGCGGTGGCCGCTGTGGTGGCGCTGGATGCCGTCGGCCCCGCGGGGGAGGTGCCCGGGGCGGCCGGTTCGGTGGTCAAGGGTGCGGGGGACGTCCGGGGTGCACCCGTCGAGCTCGCACCGGTGAGCTGGGCCGTCTGCACGGTGGCCGGGCCTCCGACCACTGCTCCGGCGTCGTCACCCTGCGGCACCCCGGAACGGGTGCTCCGAGTGGACGATCTGGACGAGGTCGGGTGCTGGAGGGTGAGCCGGGTTGCAGACGGCGAGGTCTGCGTCGCCGCGCCGCCCGCGGTGGTCGGCACGGGGTTCTGCAACAGCTGGGCCGTCAGCGTGCTGACGCCGGGGGCGGTGATCGCGACCACGAGGAGGCCGAAGGCTGCGAGGACGGCCGTCGCCGTCACCAGCAGACCCCGGGAGCGTTCGGCCTGCGTCGCTGCGATGCGTGCCGGTCGGGGAGTCGCCCTGCTCGCCGCTGTGTGCGCCGACAGCAGATAGGGCTGTGCGGCGTTCCCGAGCGCGACCGCGGCCAGGATCACGCCGGGTGCGGAGCGGAAGGACGCCAACCAGGCACCTGTGGCGCTGCACCCGTCACAGTGCGCGGTGTGGGCGGCGAGGAGCTCAGAGGCGTCCTGGTCCAACTCGCCGACGGTGCGCTGTTCCAGCAGGCGCAGGAAGGGCGCGTGCGAGCAGTCGGTGCGGGCCAGCGCACGTGCCACCACTCCGTTCGCGACGGCCTCCTCGGCGCGGCGGAGCACTCCCGGCGCCTCGTCCGTCGGGATGCCGGCCACCTGAGCGGCCCTGGCGAGCTCGACCTCCTCGACATGCACCGCCCACAGCAGCATCTGCCACGAGGCGATCAGCTCAGCACTCGCCAGTGCGGCATCGTGCATCGTCGCTTCCGACGCGGCTCGCGTTCCTGCACCCGTCCGCGCGGGGTCGGACACACCGTCGGGATCGTCGGCCAGCTCGTCACGGAGCGCCAGCAAGAGCGATGCTCCGAAGTTCACTCCAGCGGGACCGGGCGCCGTCACTGCAGCGACCGCCGCGTCGAACGTCCGATCGACGACCTCGTCGATCAGCTCCGGCGCGATCCGGGAGGCCAGCGCCAGCCGTCCGAGGAGGGAACGGTAGCGGGCATCGAGGGTGTCGCGGGCCGTGGGATCTCCGGCGCGCAACGCCCGGATGAGCTCGGCGTCGCTGGATGTGGATGGAGCCACGATCGACGAGCCTCCTCACTTCCGCTCCCGGAGCGGATGTGGCCGGAAGGACACCCTGCCGGCGTTCCGGCGGGTCTCCGGGCACAGTCTGTTTCCCGGAGCGGGTACGACCCGGACCGAGCTGTCCGATTGTAGGCTGAACGGGTGGCGAGAGTCGGCCCGGCGGTCACCCCCGGAGACCTCCCGGGCGTCCAGCGTGTGCTGGCCGCCATGGTCTCCGGACCAGGGAGGCGCATCGTCGAACCCGGAGCGCATTCCGATCGTGCCGGTGCGCGCCGCCCTGCGCCCCGACCCGGTGGACACCTGAGTACCTGGCGATGGACGGCTGTCGCCGTCGCCGGTGCGTCCGTCATCGGCTACGCGGGCCACATCGTTCTCGCTGCCGGCGAACCTGCGGCCGCCGCGACCCACCGCTATCTCTGGCTCTGGCTGATCACCGGGGTGCTGACCATCGCACTGATCCTGGTGGGCATCTGGGTCCATCGCCCGCGGCGGGCCTGGCCCTGGCTGTTGGCTGCGGCGACGGTCGGGATGTTCACCAGTTGGTCGGCCAGGGCGTTGGGCACCGGGGTGCCGTCCGCTGATTTCACCGCCTTCGTGGTGGCCGCCTGTGCCCTGCTGCTGGGCGCTTCTGGGGTGGCCATGGTGTACGCCCGTGGGTACCCGTTCACCCTCGCTTCCGCGCTGGACACTGCCGTCATCGGGATCGGCTACCTGGGGCTGCAGCTGCACAGCCGGACCCTGCCCGCCTTCGCGCAGTTCAGCGATCTGGACGCGTGGCTCTACGGCATCATCACGCCGATCGGGATGGCGATCAGCCTGGTCTCCGTCGCGCACCTGCAGTTCCACCGGCCCGCCCACTCGCGGAGCTTCCGCTACCTGCTCGTCGGATATCTCCTGGCCGCCGCGCCGATCACGGTCAGCGGTCTCGGCGTGGTCTCCGAGCCGATTCTCGTGCTGCTGCTGTCGACGGTTCCGTTCGTGTTGCTGCTGGGCGCGGCTGCCGTCGATCCGTCGATGGTCGACCTCACCGAGCCGGGTCGCCGCACCGCCGATGAGTTCGGCGGTGCGTGGCGGTTCGTCGTGATGGTGGCGGCGACCGCGCTGCCCTGCATCGGAGCGCTGATCATGCCGCCCGACAGCGCCCTGCAGGCCTGGGTGGTCGCCGCCATCCAGGTGACAGTCATCGTGCTGGTCGTTCTCCGTTCGCGGGTTGCCGTGCGCTGGTGGGCGACTGCCACGGATTCGATGAGCCGGCTGGCGGTCACCGATCCGCTGACCTCGCTGGCCAACCGGAGCGGCCTCCATGAGGCGGTATCCACGCTGGAGCACCCGCGCTGCGCCGTACTCTCGTGTGACCTCGACGGGTTCAGTCGCGTCAACACTGCGGACGGGCACCGGGTGGGCGACCTGATCCTCCGCACGGTCGCAGACCGTCTCCGCCGTGTGGTGCCGCCGGCGGCATTCGTCGGCCGGCTGGGCGGGGACGAGTTCGCGGTCGTGCTCCCCGGCCCCTTGTCGGCTCTGCTGATCGAGCAGGCCGCAGAGCAGATCAGGGTGGCCCTCGCCGAACCGTTGGCGACGGGGACCCGCACCGTGGTGATGACGGTCAGCATCGGCACCGTCACCTCACGTCACGCGGAACCGCCCGGCCTCGAGGGCTTCACCGAACTACTGCGGGAGGCCGGCCTGGCGCTGCGGGCGGCGAAGGACCTGGGCGGCAACCGCGTCGTGCGCTACAGCGCCGATCTCGACCTGCGCGCCGTGCGGGAGAGCGCCGTACAGGACGGGCTGGGCGATGCGCGGTGCCTGGACCTGCACTACCAGGCGATCGTCGACATGCAGACCCGAAGGGTCATCGGCGCGGAGGCGCTGCTCCGCCTGAAGACGCCCGCCCTGGGTTCGGTCCCGCCCTCGGAGTTCATCCCGATCGCGGTGCGTACCGGGCAGATCATCGGGGTCGGCCGCTGGGTCCTGCAGCGTGCACTCGATGATCTGCGCTCCGCATGCGACGCACTGCCGATCGATTTCCTGCTGTCGATCAACGTCTCCGCCCGTCAACTGGATTCCGGCGACCTGGTCGGTGACCTGCAACGGGCGGTCGGCGACGAACGGTGGTTGGCCGAGGCCCTGCGGCTCGAGATCACCGAGTCGGAGATCGCCGGACCCGGTGCCATCGACGGTCTGAACAGGCTCGTCGACGCCGGCTTCCATGTCGTCATCGATGATTTCGGCACTCAGTACGCCAGCCTGCAATACCTGACGAATCTGCCGGTGGAGACCATCAAGCTGGACCTGAGCTTCGTGGCCAGAATCGTGGAGAGCCGCGCCGATCGGTTGGTCGTCCAGCACGTCATCGCACTCGGCAACGACCTGGGGCTCACCATGGTGGCCGAGGGTGTGGAACGGCAGGACCAGGCCGATCTGCTGATGGAACTCGGGTGTCCGTCCGCGCAGGGCTATCTCTACGACCGTCCGGCGCCGGGACTCCGCAGATTGGGCACGATCGGATCGACGGCCCAGGACCCGACTGCGAGCTGAGCGCCGATCGTGCGCGTGGGCTCCGACGATCAGGGGCGGGTGTCCTCGACGGCCGGGATGCGCATTGTGGGCGAGTCGTCCGCCGACGACCGGGTCGAGGGCTCGGGCCGGTCGGCCGAATCCGGATCGGCCGGGTTCGGGTCGGCAGAGTTCGGATCTGCCATGACGTCGGCGATGATCGCCGTGACGTTGTCGGGGGCGCCGGCCGCGAGGCTGAGCTCGATGAGCCGGTCGGCGGCGTCCTCGGCGTCGGTGCCGTCGATGGTCTCGCGGATCGAGTCGATGTCGACGTAGTCGGTCAGGCCGTCCGAGCAGAGCAGGTACCGGTCACCGATCCGCGGCGCGAACGTGGTGTACGCCGGCGACACGGTGGTGCCGTTCAGCGCCTTGAGGATGACGTTGCGGCGTGGGTGGTGGGCGGCTTCCTCGGGCGCCAGCAGACCCTGGTCGACGAGGTACTGGACGAAGGAGTCGTCCTTGGTGATCTGGATCAGGCCCGTGCTCAGGTCGGGATGCCGCTGGGCCTGCTCGGCGCCCTGCTCCAGGAAGTACGCGCGGGAATCGCCGATCTGGGCGAACACCAGCCGGGCACCCGACCAGATCATGGCCGTCACCGTCGTGCCCATTCCTTCCAGGCTCGGATCGGCCTCCACCTGGTCCAACAGTGAGTCGGTCGCCCGGCGGACCGCCCCGGTGACCAGCTCGTAGACGTCCTCTTCGGCAGCGACGTGATCGAGGGCGGCGAACACCTCGACGACTGTCCGGGAGGCGACCTCACCGGCCGCGCTTCCCCCCACACCGTCGGCGACGACGGCCAGCCCGGATCCGACGTGGAAGGCGTCCTCGTTGTTCGGCTTGACCAGTCCGATGTCACTGCGTCCGACGGCCGAGACGGTGTACGCGCGCACGCTCACCTCTCGGCTCGGTCCAGGACGGGCGGCTGGGCATCCGTCGACGAACTGCAGCAGCATCTGCCCCTGCGACGTCCGCAATGGTAACGATCCGGCTACGCAGATGCGCGTGCAGCATCCCGCTGCTCGTTTGGTAGACCGGAGACATGACAGATCATCCAGTACCCACTCTCACCCTCAACGACGGGACCATGATCCCGCAGCTCGGCTTCGGCGTGTTCAAGATCGACCCCGACGAGACCGAGCGCATCGTCACCAGCGCCTTCGAAGCCGGGTACCGACACATCGACACCGCCGCCATCTACGGCAACGAGGAGGGCGTCGGCCGTGCCATCGCCTCCTCCGGGATCCCCCGCGACGAGCTGTACATCACCACCAAGCTGTGGAACGACAGTCAGGGCACCGAGTCCGTCTTCGCCGCTCTGGACGAGAGCCTGGAGAAGCTGGGGCTCGACCACGTCGATCTGTACCTGATCCACTGGCCGGCCCCGGCGAACGACAAGTACGTCGAGTCCTGGAAGGCGTTGGAGCTCCTGCAGAAGGAAGGAAAGACGCGCTCCATCGGTGTCTCGAACTTCCTGCGTCCGCACCTGGACCGGCTGCTCGCCGAGACCGACGTCGTCCCGGCCGTCGACCAGATCGAGCTGCACCCGGCGCTGCAGTCCACCCCTCTGACGGAGTTCGCCCGCAGCAAGGGGATCCAGATCGAGGCCTGGGGCCCGCTGGGTCAGGGCAAGTACCCGCTGCTCGAGGAGTCAGCGGTCACTGCGGCAGCATCCGCCCACGACGCAACCCCCGCGCAGGTCGTCATCGCCTGGCACCTGGCCAAGGGGAACATCGTGTTCCCGAAGTCCAGCAACGCCGGCCGGATCGCCGAGAACCTCGCTTCCGTGTCGGTGACCCTCGGCGCGGACGAGATCGCCGCCATCGACGCGCTCGAGAGCGGCAACCGGGTGTCCGCACACCCGGACGAGGTCAACTGATCCGTCAGTCGATCTCGACCACTGCCGGCACACCGTGAGCGGCGAACTCCAGGTAGCGCAACGCCTCCTGCTCCACCTCCCGGCGGATCCGCTGCGACCACCGGGAGGTGGGCACGACGGTCAGCGTCGCTCGCTTCGGTGTGACGCGGAACCGCCACGTGCCGTCCACCAGTCCGTCGACGAGCACCGTTGCCGGCATGATCCCGTTCTTGGTGTACACCAACGGCTTCCGCGCGGCCGGTACCAGACGGGCATCGTCCGTGCGGGAATGCAGCGGTGAATCCCATTCGGCCATCAGCCGGACCGGTACCGGGACGTCGTCGCCGGGACGGGGCGCATCGGGAAGGTCGACCAGCGCGCCGCCGGGGCCTTCGAGATGGACGAACTCGTCGGCAAGGGCGCGGAACGTCCGGGGCCATCCACTGACGCCAGTGAACGCAGTGAGCGCTGCCGCCGAGGTCGGGCCGTACGCGGCAACGTAGCGACGGACGAGATCTGTTCTGGCAACGCCGATCTCGTCCTCGTCCAGCGGCGGGTGATCGATGCTGGCATGCGGTCGGTACCGGCCGGGAGAATTGTCGCCCCAGAGCATGCTCGGCGGGACGGCGATCATCGGCATGAAGTTCCGGGCGAGTCGCGAGAGCATCCGGACGTCGCTCTCGCCGGCCACGTCGCCGACCGGGAACTCCGACAGGACGGCCTGCCCGAGCGCGCTCCAGGAGATCGGGCCGGACTCGGACACCGCGCGCATCCGGGCGATCGCCGCAGCCCTGTCGACCCGCGCCATCGCGGCTCTCATGTGCGGTGGGAAATCCCTCTCCAGCAGCGGAACGGTGATGGTCCGCAGTGGGTGCACCTCGTCGCCGGCGATCACGTGGATGGTCGAGCGGAACAGCGCGAGCCGCACCAGTCGGCCGTCCGTGAGGGCGGTGTCGATGTCGCGGGTACTGGTGCCCTGGATCCGGTTCCACAGCGCCGTGTAGGGCGGGTGGGTCGCCTGCCCCTGCAGTGCGATCAACCGCCGCACGAGCGTCACGGGATCGATCAGGACGCGCTCGAGCAGACCCTGTCGCGCGAGGTAGGCGCGGTTGAGGGCTCGGGCGGTCAACACCCGGTCCGAGTTCATCCGCTGCCTCCCCACGAGTGCATGATCACGCCATGACCAACGACGCGCCGGCCGCCGGCGATGCGAACCGAGGGTACTTCGAGGGGTTCACCGAGCGGAATATCGACGTCGGCGAGGCCCGGATCTTCACCAGGAGCGCAGGTGAGGGTCCCGCGGTCCTGCTGGTGCACGGACACCCCAGGACCTCGGGCACCTGGCACCGGGTCGCGCCGCAACTGGTGGCCGCCGGACACACGGTGGTCTGCGCGGATCTGCGCGGGTACGGCAGGTCGATCGGTCCGGAACCGACTCCTGATCATGCCGCACACTCCAAACGGGTGGTCGCGGGTGACCTGCTGGCAGCGATGGATCAGCTGGGGCACAGGACTTGTGCCGTCGTCGGACACGATCGGGGAAGCTATGTCGCCCTCCGGATGGCGCTCGATGCGCCCGAGGTGGTGACCAGGGCGGCGTTGCTGGACTGCATTCCCATCATCGAGCACCTCGAACGCATCACCACGGAGTTCGCCACCCAGTGGTGGCACTGGTTCTTCTTCGCCCAACCCGAGGTACCGGAGCGCGTCATCAGTGCCGATCCCGACGCCTGGTACCGCGGTGATCCAGCCGTGATGGGCGAGCAGAACTACGCCGAAAGGCGTGCGGCGACGCGCAATCCCCGGGTCGTCAGGGCCATGCTCGAGGACTACCGCGCCGGGCTGGGCGTCGACGCGCAGGACGAGCGCGCCGACCGAACGGCCGGCCGGCGACTGCGGATGCCGACCCTGGTCGCCTGGTCCGAGCACGACGACCTCGAGGAGCTGTTCGGAGACCCCGTGCAGATCTGGCGCGGCTGGGCCGATGACGTCACCGGCGTCAGGATCCCGTCCGGTCATCACATGGCCGAGGAAGCGCCCGACGCCCTGGCGACGGTGTTGGCCGACTTCCTGCGTCCGGAACGGGACTGACGCCCCGCGTCCGGTGGCGCACCCTCCTGGGCCGCAGTGCTTTCAGCCTTCGGCGCGTCGCCGACCTGCGCGGACAACACTCGATCCGTGTCGCCCTCCGACGAAGCTGCGTCGACCCTCTCCGACATCCGGGGCGCCGGCCGGGGATCCGATTCGCGGTGCTCGAGGCCAACGGCCAGATCTCCTTCATCGCCCGGCAGGAAAGCGGCGATTCGGACGGAACTTCCGGCGCGCAGCAGAAGCCCGCCGTCGGGTGAGCTGTCGGCGTCTGCTTGCGAGCTGGAAGGTGCAGTGGTAGAACGGGTTTCACGGTTCAGCGACGAGCCGAGTGCGCGCACCACCCCAGCGTGTCGAGGTTTTCCATGCTCGAACCGAGCCCCCTGCGCGACGAGCGCGTATGCCTGTCGCTGCACCAACTTGCACTCGCCCGCGGACGTGGCGCGCAGGTCGAGATCAACCGCGCGGAATCCCTGGTCATCTCGCTGTTGCTGCCGTTCGCGCTTGAGCGCAGCGCCGCCGGATCGGATCCGGTCTCGGTGGCGGACATCCAACGCGTGACCGCGGCCCGGTTGACCCGTGCTGTGATGACCTGGGACCTGGCATCGCCGCCGGAACACGCTGCCGTACAACTGATCAGGGCCGCCATGCCTCTTCGCCCCCGTGACCCCGTGGTCCACCGGACCGAGCCGGCTCGCGGGAGTGGCGGGTCGCAGCGCCTTCCGCGACCCGCCGACGCGTCGGTGCGGCCGCCGGCCGGGCCGGCCGCGTCATCGGCCGAGTTGGACGAACGCGTTCCGCACTGACCCAGGGACTGCCAGGAGGGGCCCCGGCCGTCACCCCCACACGTGGGCGTGCGGCATCATCGCTGCGCTCGGAGGTCCGCTGCGCGTTGTTCGAACAGCTCGCGCTCCTGGGCGTTGCGGGTTGCAGCGGATGCCTGGTCGAACGCCGCGGCCGCCTCGGACCGCCGGCCCGCCAGGGCGAGCAGCTCGCCGCGGACCCCGAAAAGTTGGGGATAACCCTGGAGTGCGGTCGCGTCCACAGCCTCGAGCAACGCCAACCCGGCGGGTGGGCCCTCGGCGCGGCCGTGGGCCATCGCGCGGTTGAGGTGGACGACGGGTGTCGGCCAGACCGTCGAGAGAACGTCGTACAGCCCGGCGATCTGGGCCCAGTCGGTCTCCGCGGCGGTTGTCGCAGTGGCATGTGCCGCGGCGATGGCTGCCTGCAGTGTGTAGCGCCCCGCCGGACCGGTGCCGTCACGCGCTCTGGCCAGCGCGGTCAGACCGCGTCGGATCAGCAGCGTGTCCCAGCGCCGGCGATCCTGGTGCTGCAGCAGCACCGGCCTGCCGTCCGGCCCGGTTCGTGCGGTCGCCCGCGACTGGGTGAGCTCCAGCAGCGCGACCAACCCGTGGACCTCGGCCTCCGAAAGCGCCAGCGACGCGGTCAACCGGGCCAACCGGAGGGCCTCGATGCTCAGCGCGGGGCGCATCCAGTCGTCGCCTGCCGTGGCGCTGTAGCCCTCGTTGAAGACCAGATAGATGACCTCAAGGACGGTGTCCAGGCGAGCCGGGATCTCCTCAACCCCGGGCATCTCGAAACGAACACCTTTGTCCCGCAACGTCTTCTTCGCCCGGGAGATCCGCTGCCCGGCGACGGACTCCGGAACGAGGAAGGCCCTGGCGATCTCGTCGGTGCGCAGGCCCGTCAGGCACCGCAGGGTCAGGGCCACCCGGTACTCGCGGGTCAGTACCGGATGGCAGGCGGCGAACAGCAGTCGCAGTACGTCGTCGCCGATCGGATCGTCGAGCGCATCGTCGACGGCGTCCTGGTCGTCCATGGCCTGGGGGGTTCCGCGACCGATCGTCTCGACAGCTGCCCGGTGGCGTCCGTCCCGCCGGAATCCGTCGACGGCACGGTTCCTCGCCGTCGTCATCAGCCAACCGCCCGGGTTGGGTGGGACACCGGAGGTCGGCCAGTGCTCCAACGCCGCGACCAGTGCGTCCTGGGCGAGATCCTCTGCTCTGCTGAGGTCGCCGGTCATGCGGGCCAGCCCGGCCACCAGTCGTGCCGCCTCGATCCGCCAGACCGCCTCGACCGCGGCGACCCCTCCGGCGGGGTTGCGGGTCGGGGTCGTCATTGATCCATCATGCAGACCCGGCGCCGTCGGCTGCGGGAGCCGTCAGGACTGTGGCGTGCTGTGGGTGTCCGATGACGGCATGTCCTCGGGGCCGAAGACCTTGAGCACCCTGCCTTCACCGACCCAACCGGGCCAGAGCTCGAGGTGCAGCCGCAGGAAGCGGGAGGTCCACTCCACCGCTTCCTGTTTCGTCCTGGTCTCGTAGACGGCGTAGCTGATCATTTCCTTCGTCTCGGCGAACGGGCCGTCGGTGACGGTGAGACCGGAGCTGTCGACGGCGAGCTTGGCGCCGGCAGCGCTCGGAGCCAGGCCGGCGTTGTCCAGCAGGACGCCGGCACGGGTGGCCTCCTCGCCGAGCTGCATGATGCCGGCCATCAACTCGGTGGGCGGCGGGGTGGCGGGGGCGGTTCCTTCGAGCAGGACGAGGTGGCGCATGGGTGTTCCCTTCCGATGGGTGGTGCTCGGGTGATTTTGGTGGATCGCGTTCCGTGGGTCCAGCCGTCGGGCGGCCTGCTCAGCGTCCCGCGGTGTTCGGCATCTGCCGGTACCTGTGCACGGCGAGCGCACTGAGCAGGAGCAGCACTCCGACGACGCCGACGGCGAAGACGGGGATGCCGGCAGCGCCGAGCAGACCCGAGGCCATCCCGACGAACGTCAGCAGGAACAGCGGAGCGCCGACGCGGCAGGCGATGGCGAGTCCGTCGAATCCCTCTCCGGAGAGTCGGCCGGCCAGCAGGAGCAGGGCAACGGCCAGCGCAGTGAAACCGACACCACCGGCCGCGAAGTGCACCAGACCGCTGGTGCTCACGGCGCCGGTCTCCGGTGCGCCGACCGGGAAGCCGGCTCCGGGATCGACCCGGAACATCCCGGCTGTGACCAGACTCAGACCGAACACGGCGATCAGGCGGGGGGCCCAGGTGGCGGCTGCGCCGGCGGACAGCGCACGCCGCAGACCGACGGCGAAGGCGAGGACCATCAGCCCGCCGAGCACGAAGTTGGTGGTCTGGATCCAGCCCCGGTCGCCGAGGGCGAGCTGGCTCCAGGCATGCCGTCGGACATCGAACCCGTCACGGGTGGCGGCCTGGATGAGTGAGGTGAGGACGTAGACCGGGCCGGCGATGACGCCGTACCCGAGCAACGACTTGGTGATGCGGTCGGCGGACAGCTCGGCGGCGGTTGAGCTGGTCCCTGCGCGGGTCGGGATACGGGAGGTGCGGCTGGTGGTTGTCAGGGCGGTCTCCGGTCGGTGCCGGCCCCGGTCCTCCGGGGCGATCACCTACCCCACGAACGGGCTTCGCTCTTCTTGCACCATCAACGGATCGAGTTCCGCGACCCGACCGCGGTCGAGTGAGCCGAAGCAGCCCACCCGACCACGGTGCTTCAGGGCTTGAGAACGACCTTGATGCATCCGTTGGACTTCTTCTGGAACATCTCGTAGGCCTGCGGCGCCTCGCTGAGCGGGACACTGTGGGTCGTGAGATCGAGCGTGCCCAGCGGGTCAGCGGGATCCTCGACCAACGGCAACAGGTCGTCGATCCAGCGCTTGACGTTGCACTGACCCATCCGCACCTGCAACTGCTTGTCGAACATGTCCATCATCGGCATCGGGTCAGCGGTGCCGCCGTAGACGCCACTGATGGAGAGGGTGCCGCCGCGCCGGGCGGCTCCGATCGCGGTGTGCAGCGCTGTCAGGCGATCGACGCCGATCTTCTCGATCAGCTTCTGCGCCACCGTGTCCGGGAGCAGGCCGACGGCTGCCTGGGCGATCTTGCTGACCGTTGCGCCCGCGCCGCCGTGCGCTTCCATCCCGACGGCATCGATGACGGCGTGCGGTCCGTACCCACCAGTCGCCTCGCGCAGCGTGCCGGCGACGTCCTCCGCCGTGTCGAAGACCTCGATCCCGTGGCGTGCGGCCAGCGCGCGGCGCTCCGGCACCGGATCGACCCCGATCACCCGGTGGCCCAGGTGCCGGCCGATCCTGGCTGCGAACTGGCCGACGGGGCCGAGCCCGAGCACCGCCAGGGTGCCGCCCTCCGGGGTGGCGGCGTACTGCACCGCTTGCCAGGCGGTCGGCAGGATGTCCGACAGGAACAGGTACCGCTCGTCGGGCCCCTCGACGGAGACCTTGATGGGCCCGTACTGCGCCTCCGGCACCCGCAGGTACTCGGCCTGGCCGCCGGGCACCGAGCCGTACAGCGAGGTGTAGCCGAACAGCGAGGCGCCCTTCCCCTGGTCGCGCACCTGGGTCGTCTCACACTGCGACTGCAGTCCCTCCCCGCACATCGTGCAGTGGCCGCAGGAGATGTTGAACGGGATGACGACCCGGTCGCCCTTGGCCAGATGCGTGATCTCCGAGCCGACCTCCTCGACGATGCCCATCGGCTCGTGGCCGAGGATGTCGCCGGGGGCCAGATAGGGCGCCAACACCTCGTACAGGTGCAGGTCCGAGCCGCAGATCGCGGTGGACGTCACCTTGATGATGATGTCGTTGGCCTTCTCGATCCGGGGGTCGGGCACGTCCTCGACGCGTACGTCCCGCTTGCCGTGCCAGGTCAATGCCCTCATGACTTCTCCTCGTGGTGTGTTGTGCCCTCGTCGAGGGAATCGATGGAAGCGGGCCGCCCGGCGGCACGGCCGACGGCCAGATATTCCAGACGCCGCAACGACTCCGTGTTGCGCCAGTGCAGCAACACCGATCTCAACGGTTTCGGGATGAAGGTGCCGGGGCCCGCGACGGCGTCCTCCACGATGGTCACCCGGCAGCCCGTCGGTCGATCCTGGATGGTCACGACGACCGAGGCCTCTCCTGCCGGCCAGCCGCGTGCCCGGAGCTCCAGGCGCGCATCCGGCTGCCAGGCAAGGCATTCGGTCTCGTCGTCGATGAGGGCAGGCCAGACTCCGAAGGAGTGGTGGATCTTGGATCCCACGGAGGGCCACCCGGCATGGACGTCGCGGATCCGTGACGAACCGACGACCCAGAGGCCGAACAGCCACCCGTCCGCCAGCACCGCACTGACCTCGCCGGCCCCACAGGGCATGTCCCGATGCGTAGTCGCCATACGAAGCTGGTGCCCCTCCAACCGAACCACAAACTCCCGTGACGATGGGAGACCGTGACGATCAGAGACCGTGACGATGGGAGACCATGACGATTGGGGCCGCCCGCCCGGGGGCACTCACCACAGATGAGCACCCCCACTGCGCCCGTCCCGTCACCCGCATCCGCAGCCGGGGTCGCCGTCGTGGTGGGCGCGTCGAGCGGCATCGGTCGCGCGACAGCCGTCGCGCTCGCTGCCGAGGGATGGTCGCTCGTCCTCGCGGCCCGGTCCAGGCAGTCGCTGGAGTCGGCAGTGGACGAGTGCAGGGCCGTCGCAGCGCTCGGTACCTTCTCGCTCTTCGAGATGGACGTCACCGATCCTGCAACCGTGCAGGCCCTGCTCGATGAAGCGATCACCCGTCACGGCCGGATCGACGCGGTCGTCCACACCGCGGCGGTGATCGGTTACGGGAAATTCGAGGACGTTCCGGCGGAGGAGTTCGAGCGCGCCGTCATCACCAACCTGCTCGGCACCGCACATGTCGCGCGCGCTGCACTACGGGCGTTCCGGACGGCCGACCGGGGACACCTGGTGCTGTTCGGATCCCTGCTGGGAAAGGTCGCCGTGCCGTTCATGAGCCCCTATGTCGTCGGCAAGTGGGGCGTCCAGGCGCTGGCGCGCACCTTGCAGATCGAGACCAGGGACGCCGAGCACATCGAGGTGAGCCTGGTCAGCCCAGGGGGTGTGGACACCCCTGCCTATCTGCATGCGGCCAACCGCACGGGTTGGGAGGGTCGGCCGCCGCCGCCGGTCGACGCGCCGGAGAAGGTGGCCCGCGCCGTGCTGAAGGTGCTGGACCGCCCGCGACGTGACCGGTCGGTCGGCGTCGCCAACGGCCTGATCGTGGCCGGGTTCCGCTTCCTGCCTGCTGTCTACGATCTGCTGGTGACTCCGTTGATGAAGGTTGCCGCGCTGTCCCGTCGGCCGATGGACCCGCACGCCGGCAACGTCTTCACCGCCCGTCCGGACACGGACGCCACCCACGGTGTCTGGAACAAGATCGGCCTGCGACGTGAAGGGAACGACCGCGCGTGAGCCGACGAGGCGGGCCGGCCGAGCGGGTCGATGCCGTGGTGATCGGCAGCGGGCCGAACGGGTTGGTGGCTGCGAACGCCCTGATCGATGCCGGCTGGTCAGTGCTGCTGGTGGAGACGGAGCCGACCGTCGGTGGCGCCGTCCGGAGCGCTGAAGACGCGATCGCGCCGGGGTTCACCACCGATCTGTTCAGCGCGTTCTACCCGCTGGCGGCCGCATCGCCGGTGATCCGCGGGCTCGATCTGCAGAACCACGGGCTGCAGTGGAGCCAGGCGCCCGCCGTGCTCGCGCATCCGTTGGCGGACGGCCGGGTGGCGGTGCTGGAGCAATCCGCCGACGACACAGCTGCGGGACTGGACTCCTTCGCTGCCGGCGACGGTGCGGCCTGGGCCGCGCTGGTCGCCCAGTGGGACGACCTGCGCGACCCGTTGCTGGATGCGCTCTTCACCCCGTTCCCACCCATCCGCGCGGCCGCCGGGGTGCTGCGGCGTGCGCGGGTCAGGGGCACGCTCGATCTGGCACGCCTGGCGGTGATGCCGATCCGGCACTTCGCGCAGGAACGGTTCACCGGTGACGGCGGGCCGTTGTTGTTAACGGGCAACGCCTTGCATTCGGACGTACCCGCTGAGGCAGCCGGAAGCGGCATCTTCGGCTGGCTGCTCACCATGCTCGCGCAGGACGTCGGATTCCCGGTGCCGGTCGGCGGTGCCGGCCGGTTGGCCGAGGCACTGCGCCGCCGCTTCGAGTCGGCCGGGGGTGAGGTGCGCACCGGCACCAGGGTGACCGAGGTGCTGGTTGCGGAAGGCCGCGCCATCGGGATCCGGACCGCCGGTGGAGCCACGGTCGGCGCGAAGGCAGTACTGGCCGACGTCAGCGCGCCGGCGCTCTACCGGGACCTGCTGGACGAGGCCGCCGTTCCGCCACGGTTGCTGGCGGACCTGCGGCAGTTCCGGCCGGACACCCCGACGCTGAAGCTGAACTGGGCGCTGGACCGGCCGGTCCCCTGGTCGGCGCACGGGGCTCGCGGCGCGGGGACCGTGCACTTCGGGGTGGACGTCGACGGGTTCGTCGACTACGGCGCGGACCTCACCGTCGGCCGCGCTCCCCTGAATCCGTTCGTGCTGTTCGGCCAGATGACCACCGCAGACTCCTCGCGCTCACCGGCCGGGACGGAGTCGGCATGGGCCTACACCCACCTGCCGTCCGCGGTCGCCGGCGACGCTGCGGTGGTCGCGCGCCAGGTGGAGCGGGTCGAGGAGCAACTGGAGGAGCTGGCGCCGGGGTTCGGCGGTTCCGTGATCGGCCGACTGGTGCAGAGCCCCGCTGATCTGGAGTCGGCAGACGCGAACCTGCTGGGCGGCAGCGTGAACGGCGGCACCGCATACCTGCACCAGCAGCTGTTCTTCCGGCCGACCATCGGCCTCGGCCGGGCCGAGACGCCGATCGGCGGGCTCTACCTGGCTTCCGCTGCAGCGCATCCCGGCGGCGGAGTGCACGGTGCCTGCGGCTGGAACGCGGCGTTGTCGGCGATCCGGGATGCGGGACCGTGGGGGCCGGTGCGCACACGACTGAGCCGCACAGCCTGGGGCCGGGTTCTGCCGCGCTGACGGTTCGGGGGCCCGGTCGGCGTAGAAACGCCTCCCGGGCGCCGGGAGCACGTATGCGTGCCGATCTCCTCAGGTGCCGCTCTCGGTGATCGACTCGAGTCGCAGCCGAGCCGCGGCCACCAGAGCAGCAGGGTCGTCTGCCCAGAGGTGGATGCCGTTGATCAGCTGGCTGGTTCCGTCGACGTCGACCGTCAGCGGTTGTCGGAAGGCACACGTGACGTTCGTCCTGGACGAGACCGCGACGACGAGCTGCCGGGTGTCGGTCTCGCTGTCGCCGTCGTACTGGAGGGACTTCGACGACGTCACGAGGCGACTGCTCTGGTGGACGGAAGCCACCACATCCCACGGGACTCGGACATCGAGCGACCAGCCGGCACGGATCCGTACCCAGTCGGGTCCGACCACGTGGGGCATCCGGTACT
>JBBJML010000027.1:0-65718 GCA_037720195.1 Nakamurella sp.
CGGCATCGGCCTCGGAGTAGACGGCGATGGTCCGCAACCCCATTCGATTCGCGGTCCGGATCACCCGGCGGGCGATCTCGCCGCGGTTGGCCACCAGCAATGAATCGAACATGTAGCGCGGGTCCTTCCGAAGGGCCGTCCGCGGCGCCTCGCGCGGATGAACTCGTTGGCTTTGTGCTCACTGGGCACCATGAATCTTTGTGCTCACCGGCACCATGAATCAGAGTTGAGACGCGCCAGCCTAGTTGATCCGCGCGGGGACGCCGGCCGATTCCATCTCGTCCGGTCGACTGACGTCAGTGCACCGGGAGTGCCGTCACGGCGCGACGAGGCCGTCGGTCGCCCGGAAGGCTACCCCGGACCCGCGCAGGACGACTCCGGTGTCACCCGCGGCCACCCATACCGAACGGCCGCGTTCCAGCACGATTTGGCGGCCCTCGGCGCCGGTGACCGTCGCCGAGCCCGCCACGACGAGCACCACCTGCGGGCCGTCGTGGGTGATGTCCAACGGTTCGTCGGTGACGGTGAGCCGGGACAGCCGGAATTCCGCGGCCGGGGCGCGATAGACGAGTTCGCCCGGCCGGATGGCATCCCCGCTGAGCACCTCGACATCACCGGCACTGAAATCCAGCACGCGCATGAGCTCCGGCACGTCGACATGCTTGGGCGTCAACCCGCCACGCAACACGTTGTCGGAGTTGGCCATCAGCTCGACGCCGACCCCGGCCAGGTAGGCGTGCAGGTTGCCGGCCGGGAGATACAGCGCCTGGCCGGGTTGCAACGTCACCCGGTTCAGCAGCAGGGAGGCGAGCACTCCGGGATCCCCGGGATAGCGCTCCCCCAGTTCCAGGGCCGTGCGGTATTCCGCGAAGAACGGCGATCCTTCGCGCACCAGCCGCACGCACGCCGCCAGGACAGCGGTGAGCAACGGGTCGAGCATCGATGACGGAATTGTCAGGATGGAGGAGAACAGCGCACGCACGCCGTCGGCATCGGGCTGCCCGGACAGCAACGACAGGTAGTGGTCCAGCTGCGGAACGGCGAGGTCGGCGAGCAGCCGGACAGTGCGCACCGGTTCCCGGAATCCGCACAGGGCATCGAAGACGGTCAGCGCGCAGATCAGCTCGGGCTTGTGATTTCCGTCCTTGTAGTTGCGGCCACTGGAGCTCATCGGAACCCCGGCAGCCTCTTCCGACGCAACCCACGGGCGGCCTGGCGGCGGACGGATGGGCCTGCAAGGACAACGGCTCGGCCGCGGCGAGCACCTTCATCAAACGGCAGCCGCGGGCCGAACTCGCGCTCGACCCGTTCGCCCAACATCAGCACCGGCTTGTCGGTGATGGCGTCCAGCGACCTCGCCGGCGGCGTCCAGCAGCGTCGAGGAACTCGGGGTGCGCGCCCATCCACAGTTCCGCCTGCGGATGGGGCGCCGGGCTGGGGTCCCGATCAATTCGGCGATGGCGGTACGCGAACCCCACGCGTAGGGCCGGATCCGATTACCCATCAACTCCATCTGTTCACGCTCTGCTCTGCATCCACGCCGCTGACGTTAGCCGGGCGCACGGCCCAGCGAGTGCCGCTGACCCTCCCGAGCCCATCCGAAAGTCCGACGGAGCAGCTGACCGGTGGCGATACCGAGGTAGACGGCGAAGTCCAGTCGGAGACCAGCGGCGACCGCGGCGTCGAATCTGTCGGCACCGGTCGGCAACGCCGCCACCACCGCCCGGGGCCGCCAACTCGGGTGCGCTCCAGTTCGGCATCCCGGCCACCGCGGGCAGGGCGTCCGGTGATCCGTCTAGATGCATCGCACCGGAAAACGACCGCAACATCGCCGACAGGGTCCGTCGATCTGCGGCGTCCTGCTCGAACGCGTCCGCCCGCCGCCACCTTCCGGCGTCGTGGAGACCAGCAGCGGCTTGACGACCTGCTCCGGCGGGGCCTCGTGAACGGATCGGCGAACAGATCCGGCCACCCACCTGGTGGAGCAACGCCGGTGCGGTGCCGGCCTGCGCGGCCGTCACGACGCCGGCCGCCAGTCCGCCAGATCGGCAGCGCATGCGCGCCGTGGGCCGCCATCGCATCGGCGAGTTGGTCGCACTCGATCAACAATCCGGTGCCGTCGCCGAGGTACTCGGCCAGGTTGATTCCCGGATTCAAGAAGGTCTCCCCGTCCGGATGACAGGCAGCGCGGTGGCGTCAGCAGGTCGGCGGTCCGCGTCAGTTCGACGGCCGGACCGAGTCCGGCCCGGCGGCCACCAGTGCCAGCAGACCACCTGGCGCACGCCGCGAGCGATTCCGGCACTGCCACGACGGACGGCAGCAGGGAAGGTCCGGCCGCATCGGCCACCGGCCCGTGCTCGGCGCCCGGACCACGGTGGCGGCGCCGCGGCGGCGACCGTCGCGCCTGCGCTGCTGCTTCGTCGTCAGGATGCGCAGCGAGGACGACCACCAGGTCCAGGGCACCGATCCAGGGCGGCAGGGCCGGCGCGAACAGGATCGACGCCGCCGTTCGGCCAGCAGTGCGATCAAGAACGCGGCGTCGATACCGGCCTGCGCCCCGACCACAACCATCGCTCTCGGACGTTCCATCGAGGGCAACCGTCGGATGCGTCCAGGATGGAACGCACCTGGGCACCGGCCGCGGCCGCGGCCGGCAGCAGACCCACCCGATCGACCTGGGCGATCCCGGGTCGACGGAGGATCTCCAGGCCCGCACCGGTCATGGCCGCGGGACGGCCGATCCGACCGTTCCGCTGGGCCGCCGGTCGCCTCTCCAGCAGCAACACCGGTATGCCGTCGCGGACCGGGAACACCTGCCCGCATTCGGTGCAGGTCAGCGCCGCCGCCCGGATCACCGGGCGCGCCGAGGTCAACGGGGCGTGGTGGGCGGCGGGAGGCCAGTACTTCCAGCAGCACCGGATCAATCGACGGGCATATCTGTTCCCTTCTGTCAGCAGTCGATATCACGCTCGAAGCGGGTTGCGTGCTATGCGGTGCTGCGGATGGGCCGAGCATCGTCCTGCAGCCGGCCATCTCGGGCGTGGCAGCCTGTACATTAAGACGCAGCAGCGGTTCGGTGTTGCTCGCGCGCACGTTGAACCAGGAACCGGCGGCAAGCGCGACGGTCAAACCATCCAGCTCGTCGACCGACGCCTGGTGTTCCTCGCCCAGTCGCGAACAGCCGCAAGGCGACCTGGGTGTCGAGACTGTCGAATTGATCTCACCGGAAGCGCTGTACCGGTCAAATCCGGCAACCAGCGCCGAGAGCGGACCCGGCTGCTCGCCCAGGGCCGCCATCGTGCAGCGCGGCGAGCATGCCGGTGTCGGCCCGGAAGAAGTCGGCGAAATAGTAGTGGGCGGAGTGCTCGCCGCCGAAGACCGCACCGGTCCTGGCCATCTCCGCCTTGATGAAGGAATGGCCGACCCCGGTACGAACGGCTGTGCCGCCCGACTCGGCAACGACCTCCGGGACGGCCTTCGAGATCAGGTTGTAGAGATCGTCGCGGGATGTTTGGCCAGTTCTCTGCTTGCCACCAGGGCGGTGATTGCGCTGGGCGACACGGCCTCGCCCGCTCGTCGATCACGAAACACCGGTCGGCGTCGCCGTCGAAGGCCAGGCCGATGTCCGCCTCGGACTTGAGCACTCGGCCTGCAGGTCGACCAGTTCGCCGGCCCAGTGGGTTGGCCTCGTGGTTGGAAAGTTTCCGTCCAGTTCGAAGTACAGCGGGTCGATGGTCAGCGGGAGATTTCCCAGCACGGCCGGCACGGTGTAACCGGCCATCCCGTTGCCGGCGTCCACCACCACTCGCAGCGGCCGGATCGAGTGAGGTCGACCAGACGGTTCAGGTATTGGGCGTACTCGGCCAGCGTCACGGCTCGACACCGTCCTTGATGTCCGCGACCAACGGTGCCGCACCGTCCAGAACGCTCTGCGCCTGGTCTCGGATCTGTGCCAAACCGGTGTCCAGGGACAGCGGAACCGCCCCGGCCAGACACAGTTTGATCCGTTGCCGGGCCGGGTTGTGCGAGGCCAGACATGGCGCCCGGTAACCCGAGTGCACCGGACGTAATACATCATGTCGGTCGAGCCGAGGCCGGCCATGACCCTCGACGCCGCCGTGGTGATGCCTGCGGTGAAGGCATCGGCCAGGCCCGGTGAGGATTCCCGCATGTCGTGGGCGACCACGACGGCCGGGTTGGTGCCCTCGGCGGGCGCTCCAGGACCAGGGTCGCGAACGCACCCCGATGGCCCGGCAGGCGGCCTCGGTCAGCTGCTCACCGACCAATCCGCGGATGTCGTATGCCTTGACGATCTGGTGCAGCGTGCCGGTGGAAGACCGGGCAGGACTGATGACCATGAAATGTTTCCTATTCTCGTCCCCCTCGGGACCAATCGAATACTCGAGCGCGAGTGTCAGCGCGATGCGCCAGGGCATCTCGATCGGAGCCGACCCTACCCGCGGACGCGCATTCCCACGGCCTGCGCCCGGGTTGTTCGGTCAGCTCGCAAGCACGGGCTCAGGGCGCACCGCCTTCGCCAAGTACCGCCGTCAACTGCTCGTCCAGCACCTCGGCCACCAGCTCACCGGGTCACCGGAATCGGCGGGCCGAACCAGCGGACGCCGGTACACCACGACTCGGCCTTGGTCGCCCGTCCTCTGCCATCCACGCCGGGGTGAAAATCGGGTCAGCGACGCCGCCGTCCAGAACGACATCCGAGGACGGCAACACACTTCCGCCGGTAGCGGTGGGACCTCGTCCACCGCGAACTCGATCGACGCCAGTTCGGCCGGCCAGCGTTCTTCGAGGTCGGCCACCGCCTCAAGTACGGCGTGGTCGAACTGTTCCGCACGTGTTCTGGCCGCGGAAGCCCGGCGGAGCAGCGGGCTGCGCAACCCACGTCCGCCGGTCTCGCGACCGGCCACGGGCCAGTGGAAAAGGTCGGCCATCGGCCGACCTGGTCGGGCGCTGTCCGATGTCGGGTTGAAGTTCCCGACCTGATCTGCCATGACCGGCAGTGAGAGTTCGGACGCCGCGTCGTCGCGTCGTCGCGCTCGCCCGCGGCCACGTCGCCGGGTGGGCAGATCGCGGCGGTGCTCGCGGACCGGGTGCACCGACCCGGCCGTTGCGACACTGACCATGCCTACGCCGAATCCACCGCCGTCGTGGGCCCACTGGCCACCGCCGCCGAACCGCACTCCTACGACCTGTGCTCGGGGCATGCGGCACCTCACCGCTCCCAGAGGCTGGGAGGTGGTGCGCCCGGACGCGAATTCGCCGGCGATGGGCGTAGATCCGACGATCTGGAAACCCTTGCCGACGCGGTTCGGGAGGCCGGCCGCGTCAACGAGCCCACGAGGCGCTGCCGGTGACCACCGGACGACGTGGGCATCTACGGGTGCTGCGCTTCCCGGCGGACTGAATCGGGACCCGGAGCCCACGAGGCCCGCCCGCCAGAGCCGCGGGCCGTAATCACCGTCCGGCCAGGTGCCGCCCGCGGGCAAACGCGAGGTCGGACGTACCGCACCGGGCCCGAGGTCTGGTCAGCCGGCGGTGCGCTTGAGCCGGCGCCGCTCGCGCTCGCTCAGCCCGCCCCAGATGCCGAATCGCTCGTCGTTGGCAAGGGCATGCGAGAGGCACTCCGCGCGCACCTCGCAACCGGTGCAGATTTTCTTGGCCTCCCGGGTCGACCCGCCCTTCTCGGGAAAGAATGCCTCCGGGTCGGTCTGGGCGCACAGCGCGCGGTCGTGCCAATCGGGTTCATCGGCAACCAGCAAATCCGTTCCTGCCGCCATTGCGGAGGTTTCCCCCAGGTTCGACACGAGTCGATTCCTTTCAACGATTTCGGCACCGGAGCAGGCGCCGGCGAAACTTCTTCGTCCCTGACCACGACTATCGGATGGCCAGGACGACCGGACGAAGAAAACCGACATCGGTGCGTTCGAAGCTTCAGCGCGGCGAGCCGGCGCTGACGCTTGTCGCCTCGTCGGTATGACCTCGGGCCGTACCGACGAATCACGCTGGTGTGATTACACAGGTGTGTCCCGCGTCCCGTCAAGCGCTGTCCGTGCTATCGGCGCTCGTTGCTACCGCACACTGGAGCCATGAGTGGACCGCTGAGTAAGCAGACAGCCGGCAGATGGGTATTTCCGGCGCTGGTCGCGATCGCCGTCGCAGCCGGTTATGCCGCCGCGACCGGCACCGGGCCCACCGGGCTGTGGATCTTCGTCGTGGTGCTGGCCGGATGGGTGATTTCGCTCTGTCTGCATGAATTCGCGCATGCATCCACGGCACTGGCTGGCGGTGACCTGTCGGTCCGGGCCAGGGGCTATCTCACCCTGAATCCGTTTCGCTACGTCAATGCGACCTACAGCATCGTGATTCCGGTGGTCGTGCTGGCGATCGGCGGCGTCCCGCTACCCGGCGGGGCGGTGCTCATCGAGAACCACCGCCTGCGGACCAGGTGGTGGTCGAGCCTGGTGTCGCTCGCCGGGCCGGCAACGAACCTGTTGCTGGGAGTCCTGCTCGTTCTTCTCACCCGCGCCATGCCGCACGAGTACACCAACGCGTTCGCATCGCCGAACGGGCTGATGCCAAGCTCTGTCGTTCCTGGCTCTGCTCCAGTTCGTCACCGCGATCTTGAACATCTTGCCCGTCCCGGGGTTCGACGGCTTCGGCATCCTGGCGCCCCATCTTTCGCCGGCCACCCAGCGCGCTATCGATCCCATCCGGCCCTGGGCACCGCTGGCGGTGTTCGTGATCCTCTTCTCCATCCCGCAAGCCAGTACCTACCTCTTCGACCCCGCCTACAGATTCATGACCCTGCTCGGTGACGACTTCGTGTCGTACGCGGCCGCGGTCGGCTCCCGAGCGTTCCAGTTCTGGCGCTGACCGGCGGGACCGGCGTGCCCGGCCGCGTGGCAGGATCGCGGCGTGAAGATCGCGGTGCTCACCGGCGGCGTCGGCGGGGCGAAGTTCTTATCCGGTGTCAAGGCTTTCCTGGGTTGGGACCCGACCGGTCCCGGCCCGGCCGACGACGCGGACCAGGTCACCGCCATCGTGAACACCGGCGACGACATCCGTCTGCATGGCCTGCAGATCTGTCCCGACCTCGACTCTTGTCTGTACACCCTGTCCGGGGTGGCCGATACCGAACGGGGCTGGGGTCGCAAGGACGAAACCTGGACCGCCGCAGCGGAACTGGCCTCCTACGATGCGGAAGCCCCATGGTTCTCGCTAGGCGACAAGGACATCGCGACTCACCTGGTGCGGACGAGGATGCTCGATGCCGGGTATCGGCTGTCGGCCGTGACCGCCGCGCTGGCCGCGAAATGGCAGCCCGGCGTCACCCTGCTGCCGATGTCGGACGAGCGCGTCGAGACGCATGTCGGTGGGTGACCCGGAAGCGCAACCGGCGGCGGACATCCCCGACGTGGCGTTGCACTTCCAGGAATGGTGGACTCGCTACCGGGCCGCGATTCCGGCCAGGAGGTTCTCCATGTCGGTGCCGACGAGGCGAAGCCGGGGGCCGGCGTGCTGGACAGTGGCCGCAGCCGACCTGGTGCTGGTGGCGCCGTCCAATCCCGTCGTCTCCGTCACGCCGATCCTGACAGTTCCCGGCGTCCGCGAGGCACTGGCCGCCTCCGCGCGGTCATCGGCGTTTCTCCGTTGATCGCCGGCAAGCCACTGCGCGGACATGCCGACGCTTGTCTTGCCGCCATCGGGTGGACTGCACCGCGCAGGGGGTGGACGGCATTACGGCGCCAGGACCGCCGGTGGCCTCTCGACGGTTACCTGGTCGCGGAGGGCGAGTCCGCCGACGTCCCCGGGGTGCTGGTGGCCGACGTCCCGCTGCTGATGACGGATCCGGGTGCGACGGCCGCCATGGTCGCCGCCTGCCGTCGGCTGGTGGGGATCTGATGGGCACCGCTCCCCCTCCTGACACGATCGCGCCCGGGTCTCTCGCTCCAGCGGGTGCCGGGTTGCAGGTGCTACCGGTGCAGGGGCTGCCCGACTTCCGACCCGGCGACGACCTGGCCGGCGCGATCCATGCCGCCGCTCCCTGGTTGGTCGACGGCGATGTGCTGGTGGTGACGTCGAAGGCAGTGTCGAAGGTCGAGGGTCGCCTGGTGCGTTCCCCCACCGATCCCGCCGAGCGGGACGAGTTCCGCCGGCGTCTGATCGACGAACACACCGTGCGGTTGGTGGCGCAGATCGGCCGTACCCGCATCGTGGAGAACGCGCTCGGCATCGTCGCGGCGGCGGCCGGGATCGACGCCTCGAACGTGCATCTGGACGAGATCGCGCTGCTGCCGGTGGACCCCGATGCTTCGGCCGCGGCCCTGGTGCGGGCCTTCGGCGCCTTCGGGGTGCGGGTCGGGGTGGTGATCACCGACACCCAGGGCAGGGCATGGCGGATGGGCGTCACCGACGTGGCGATCGGCGCGGCCGGGGTGCCCACCACCGACGACCACCGCGGCGGCGTCGACGAGCACGGCAACGAGCTGGTGGTGACGGTCGTGGCGCTGGGCGATGAGATCGCTGCTGCCGCAGACCTGGTGAAGGGCAAGCTGTCCGGGGTGCCGGTTGCCGTCGTCCGCGGCCTGGATGCGCCGGGCGGTCGGGGCCGCTCCGTCCGTCATCGCGGGGGTGGTCGCGCGCTGATCCGTCCCGCCGAGGAGGACCTGTTCCGGCTGGGCACGGACCTCGCGATCCGCACCGGCATGGAACAGGGTGCGCAGCAGGCGATGCTGTCCCACGATGGTGCCGCGGGTGCCCCGATGGACGCCTTCGCGCAGTTCCACCTCGCGCAACAGGCGGTGCTGCAGGTCCGGGACCACATCGGTCTCGGGATCAGCGCTGGGTTCACCTTCGTCACCCGCGCGGAGGAGGCGACCGGGCGGATCGTCGTGCTGGTGCGCCAGACCCGGCCGGCCGACCTCGGCGACCCGCCCGCGACCGGCGAGGGCTCGCTACCCGCCGTCGCCCGTGCCGGGATCGTGCTGCAGGCCATCCGCGGGTTCCTCGCCGTGGACGGGATCCACGCCCGCTGGATCACCGGCGGCGGGCTCGAGACCCGCGACGCCCTGCTCGGGCTGGAGCTCGGCTGATGTCGCACGCCGACCTGCATGCGGACGCGGTCAGGGTGCTCACCGCCTGGCGTCCGGCCGATGCGTCGCAGCAGGCCCTGGCGCACGCCTACCTGGCTTTCCTGGCCGCACGGGACGACGCGACCATGCGGGCCTGCGCGCCGGGGCATCTCACCGCCAGTGCCGTGGTGCTGTCAGCGGACCTGCGCTCGACGCTGCTCACCCTGCACCCGCGGGTCGGGCGGTGGCTCCAGCTCGGCGGGCACTGCGAGGACGGCGACCCGACCCTGGCCGATGCCGCCCTGCGGGAGGCGGTCGAGGAGTCCGGGATCGATGACCTCACGCCGGTGGCCGGTCCGATCCAGCTCGACGTGCACCCCATCACCTGTTCGCTCGGCGTCCCCACCCGGCACCTGGACGTACGGTTCTCGATCGTCGCCGCCGCGGGCGCCCGGGCGGTGATCTCCGACGAGTCGGACGATCTGCGGTGGTGGCCGGTCGATGCGCTCCCGGAGCGCACCGATCCGTTGCTGGCCGCCTCGGTCCGCCTGGCAGTCGCCGCCGCTGCGCGCTGACGCCGGGATCGCACCCTCACGTTCGGGCTCGACGCTCACGTTCCAGCGTGAGCAACGGCGCCGAACGTGGGCGAACCGGGCACCTCAGCCGCCGACCGTCACCGACCGGCGGAGCAGCACCCGGGACGTGCTGGTCGTGTTCCGGGCGAGGGCGATCACTTCGATGGTGTGACGTCCCGGGGTGGCGGTGACGGTCCTTGAGAACCCGTGGCGGCCGGTGACGTGCATCCGGCTGTTGACGTCGCGGCGCACCACCGAGGTGAGGATGTCGGCAACCCGACGACCGTCCAGCAACACCCGGACCGTTCCGGACGTCGCCGAGTCCTGGGGATCGAAAGCCCAGCCGGCCACCTGGATCCGGCCCGCACCCACGTCGAGCTTCTCGACCCGCCCGATGAGCACGAACGGGGGCACGGTGACCGTTACGCAGCCACGCGCCAGGAACGCCGGCACCGTGGGGCTCGATCCGTATCTGCCACCGCTGACGCAGACCCGGTGCCGTCCGGCGGACGCGTCCACCTCGAGATCGAAGCCGTGCCGTCCCACGGTGCGCTGTGCACGATTCACGTCCGCACGGACCTGGCTGGTGAGGGGTCGCGCGACCGTCCGACCGTCCACCTGGACATCGATCCTGGTGGAGTGCGGGCGGAACAGCGGGTCCAGGGCCCAGCCCCGCATGCGGATGGTGCCGGGCGACAGAGAAGTCTGTTCCAGCACTCCTTGCGCACGGACCGTCACCGGGCCCACGCCGACGGCGAGAGCGGCGATGATCCCGGCGGCGGCAGGTCCACGGAGCCGATCGGCAGCGGGCGCCGAGCCGAACTCCACGGTGATGGCGACCGTCGGACTGGTCCGGGTCAGCCAGCCCGTCATCGTGCCGCGGCACACACCGCCGCAGGTGAACGCCTTCAACGGGAGACCGAGATTGGCCGCCAGTGCGGTGCGGAATGTCTGGCCCTGCGACTCGGCGCCACCGTCCGTCGTGTCGACGCCGCCGAGCGGCTGGTGGATCGACACCATCCGGGAAGGCCTGAGCCACACCAGGAAATCGCGCATGGCCCGCGTCTCGGGCTGCGACCAGGGCGCACTGCCGTTGCCATGATTGCCGAACGCATCGCCCGGGGTGCCGGGGATGTGGATCCACTGGTTGTCCCAGTCACGGTTGAGATCGACGTGACGTGCATTCGCCCGCTGCCGCAACGCATTTCCGTCGGGGTTGATGGTCGGGACGACCCAGAGGTCGAGGTTGGGCGGAATGCCCATCGACATCATCCCGGCAATCACCTGTTCACCCGCCTGCTCGGGGAAGCCGTGCATGGAGCCGAGCACGAGGACCTTGGTGGGTGCCTCGGGGTTGCCCAGTTGGTGGGCCACGATCGCCCGGCCCTGAACGCTCCGCCCGATGAGCTTGCTCTGCTGGACGCCGGTGACGGTCGCACCCGACGCGGCGAACGACGTCCCCGCTGACGACCCGGCGAACGAGGAAGCGAACGACGACGCAGCGGAGGACGCCGCCGGTGCCGGTGGAAGCGTTGCGCCAGCGGCTGTCCCGACCGTCACTCCCCCACAAAGCACCAGGAACGGCATCGCGAGCAGTGCGCGCCGAGGTCGGTGGCGCCGATGCTCCGCGCACGAGTTGCTCATGACGTCAGCCCCCGTTCCGGTCGCCGCACCTGCTGTGCCGGAGCGAACGCCACTGCAGCAGAGTTGATGCTAACCACAGTCGCGCGGGTCCGGCCAGGGTCAGAGCGTTCTCCCGACGGAACACGACATCCACCCGCAGTGCCACGACCTAGGGACCGGCGCTCCCGTTGCGGAGGGAACGGATCATGCTCTGCAGGACCCGGAACGCGCCTGCCTGCTCGGTCCGGGTCATCCCGGCCAGCATCCTGACCTCGACGGAGCGGACCGCGACGGTGGCCTTCTCGAGGTTCCGTCGGCCGCGCGGCGTGAGCCGAGTGGGGAGGACCTTGCCGACGGGTGCCTCTGCGGGTCTGGTCACACTGCCCTCTCGTTCCAGCGCCTGCAGCAGCACGTTCATCGACTGCCGGGTCACGAAGGCACCCCGGGCGAGCTCGGAGTTCGACAAGCCCGGACGTTGGGCCAGCAACTCCAGGCAGGCGTAGTGCGTCACGTTCATCCCGAGCGGCCGCAGCACCGCCTCCATGGCTGCACGGAGAGCGCTCGACGCCTCCTTGAGCAGGTAACCAAGGGACGACTCCAGATCGACACCGTCTTGACTCATGTCAGCATTCTGACATACGGTCGCAGGTGTCAGAAACCTGACACACAACGAAGGAGCAAAACCCATGCCGGTCACCGGTCCCGACTTCATCTCACTGCAGGCGCGCGACCTCACCGCGTCGCAGGCGTTCTACGAGCAGTACCTCGGCCTCGTCCGTTCGCAGACCGGACCTCCGCACGCCGTCGTCTTCGAGACGGAGCCGATCGCCTTCGCACTCCGCGACGTCGTTCCCGGCACGGATCTCGCATCCGTCCCCCAGCCGGGGATCGGCGCTGCGATCTGGCTGCACGCCACCGACGTGCAGGCGATTCACGATGCTCTCGTCGCGGGCGCCCACACCATCGTCTCCGCGCCGGCCGACGGCCCCTTCGGCCGGACCTTCACCTTCGCCGATCCCGACGGTTACCAGATCACCCTCCACGACCGCGCCTGACAGGCCGGGCGGCGCCGGCCGAGCGCCGCTGTCGATGTCCGCGGCGCGCGCCAGTGCGCCGACTCCATGGGATCTGCCGCCGGGTGGCCGAACCATCGACGACCGAGTGCAGAAATCAGCACCGACACGCACGGAGCACTCCCGGACCAAGCCACGTGCCGTGTCAGAGTGTGACCAGTGTTGCTCCTGTGCCTGGAGTGACTGGTCGGATCAGACGTCGCCCTGGGGAGACACCATGACCGCTTGGGAACGTGCCGCACATCGCTTCGCCGACGCGCGCCGCCGTCATCCGTTGGCGGTGATGCCGGGCCACGTGCTGTCGCCGATGGACGCCCAGCAGACCGTGAGCATCAGCCGCGACATCATCGCCTCGTGCGAGCCGATCACCAGCACCAGGTCACGGTGACCGGGCGCAGTCGCTGAGGCGGGGGCAGATGTCGCGACCGATCACCTTGTGACCAACTGCGATGTCCCGGATCGCCAGTCGACGCCGGTTCATCTCGCATGGTCGTGGGTTCCCGGACCGACCGCCCTGCCCTGAGGACCCGCTGTTCCTCAGGCGCCGCGGACGGTGAGAACAGACGTGCGGTCCGGGTAGGGCAGCGTGGGAGTGAGTCCACCGAAGACCTTCTCGGGCAGCCCGGACTCCGCGATGGCCCGCTTGTAACGGGCACGGTGGGAGTTGTCGAACACGATGATGCCATCGGGGGCCACGCGTTCACGAGCAACCGTGAGGCACTCCTCGCGGGCACGGCCGTCGATGATGACGATGTCGAAGGTCCCTTCCACGTGGTCGATGGCATGCACGTAGTCGTAGAAGTCCAGGTCTGTGCTGCCGGGCTTGGCGGAGCCGATCCGCGGCTCCTCGGCCTTCGGCGCAGGCACTTCGAAGAAGGTGACGTTGCCGAGTTTCGCCAGCTCGGGACGCATCATCGCGGCGAAACCCTCGTGGTGCTCGACGGAGAACACCTCGTCGGCCCGCTTGGACACCCAGAACGTGCTGGCGCCGGAGCCGTACTCGAAGACCCGGATCGGCCGTGGCCGTGCCTGCAGCCAGGCATCCACCTCGTCGATCGCCTTGTAGGTCCACCACGGCACGTCGAGCTCGGCGATGGCCAACGAGTTGTGCACCCGCGACAGACTGGCCAGCCAGTGCTTGACGCGGCGCGACCTCGGAGGAACGGTGGCCGGGAGGATCCGGAGCTTGACCAGCGCTGTGCCCAGGCCACGCGCCAAGGACGCGTACAGACTCTTGGCCCGCCACGCCCACGTACCCCGCACGGAGGTGGCTCCGGTCGACGCAGTTCCGTCCTGGGGCACAGCATCCGTCACAAGCACTCCTCTGATTTCGGGTCGACGTCGATCGCCGATGATGCCACTGGTGCGGCGCCAAGCCGTGCCTCGCAGCGATGGGCGCTCACGTCACATCCGCCGACGGCTCACGTGTGCGTTGCCGGGTCAGGGCCACTGCGCCCGCCACCCCGTCCACCACGATGAGGAACACCCGACAGAGTGCTGCCACGGCGTAGGCCGGCCCTTCCACTCCTCCGACCACCAGACCGCTGATGACGACGAACAACACCTCACGCACGCCGGCCCCGGCTGGGACGGGTATCGCCAACAGACCGATCACGAAGGCGATGATCGCGGCGAAGGCCACCCTGGACGGCTGCTGGTCGAGGCCCAGCGCCGCGGTCAGCACGACGGCCTGCGCACCCAGGAAGATCCAGACCGGTAGCGCGGCGACGATGAGGCCCAGCATGGTGCCCCACGATGGTGGCTGAAGGTCGAGCTTGCCCTTGGTGACCTTGCGGGCGAGCGCGAGGAACCGGCCGAACACCGCGGGATGCACGCCGATGACGCCGATCGGGATCAGCAGCAGCACCAGCATCTCGAGGCCGAACCGTCCGCCGCCGAAGGCGAAGAACAGGGTCAGGACGCCGGCCACGAAGGCGCCCCCGACGCACATCAGTCCCAGCGAGAGCAGGGTGGTCGCGTACGCGATCGGTCGGGCTACGCCCTGGCGCCTGGCCAGCTCACCGCGCCCCACGACCGGCCAGATCCCGCCGGGCAGATACTTGCCGAGCTCGCCGCCGAAGAACCAGCCGGTGGTCTCGGAGAACCCGCGACGCTCGCCGAACACCGCGAGAGCCCGCCACCACAGGAAGGCCTGCGACCAGACGCCGAGGGCTCCCAGCACGAACCCTGCGGTCAGCAGCGCGATGTTCGCGTCGGCGATCGCCGCGCTGACGCTCGACCACTCCCCGGCCAGTACCTTGACGCACAGGAAGATCGCCAGCAGGGCGATGCCGATCCCGAGGACCTTGACCCCGATCAGCAGCATCTTCCGGCGGCCACCGGGGACGCCGGCCGGCTCGGGATCCAGGATCTCGACCGCGTCCTCGAGGGACGGATCGGCCGGCTGAGCCCGGAGGGCGTTGTCGGTCGGATCTGCGGGGTCGGGACCATCTGAGTGCTCGGGCATCGTGCTCGGACTTTACCGTCAGCGACACTCATCACGGGCACCCTGTGCGGTGGCCGGCACGCGAACCGTTGTTCGGCGAACGCCGTCGTCGGGACACCTTCTCTCATCTCATCGACGCGGCGCGGAGGTCACGCAGCACCTGCAGTGCGCCATCCTCGGATCGAGGCGCCGATACCGGCCGCGTCCAGACCGGCTCGGGCCAGATGATGCTCCACGGTCCCGTACCGGCGAACCTCCTCCACCCCGAAGCCGAGTGAGAGCAGGCGATGCGGCCGGTGGGCCAGCGCAGCGCTCACGTCGTGCGCCGAGGTTCCCGCGAGATACGGCTCCACCAGGACGACATCGGGCGATTCGTCGCCGAGCACGGCTCGCAGGCCCGCGGCATCGAACGGACGAACGGTTGCCGTGTAGAGAACCGTCGCGTCGAGTTCCTCGGTCGCCTCCAGAACCGGACCCACCGCGATTGCCACCAGGCTGGATCCGCCGCCATGTACCCGATGCAGTCGACCGTCGGCGACGTCGAAGGATCTCGAGTTCTGGTGCGCCGTCACGCGAACGTAGTGCCGTCCGCGGACGGCGTGTCCAGTCCGGATGAGGTCGTCGACCTCATCAGCAGTGCCGGGCACATGGACGGCGAAGCCGGGCAGCGCAGCCATCAGGGCGACATCTGCGCCGGTCTGGTGCGTCCGACCGCTGGTGGCCATGTCCACCGACGCAGCAGCGGACACCAGGATCCCGTCGACATCCTGATGGGAGATGCCCAACTTGACCTGTTCGTACGCGCGTTCCACCAGGAACGGTGCGAACGTGTGCACGATCGGGAACATCCCGGACAGTGCCAGTCCCGCACCGACATTGACCATGAGCTGCTCACGGATGCCCACGTTGATCACCCGGTCGGGATGGCGATGTTGCGCGGCACCCCAGTACTGGCCGGAGATCTCGGCGTACACGATCACGGTGTCCGGACTCGCGTCGACGAGATCCATTGCGGTCACGGCGAACTGCTCTCGCGTGTCGTTCATCGTCCCTTGCTCTCGACCAGCGCCGCGATGAAGCTCGGACGACCTTCTCGGCGGATGAGGGCAGATCGGATGGATCGATGGTCGTGCCCGTCGATCTCGGTCGTCGACCATCTCTCGACCTCGAATCGGCGCTGGAGTCGGCCCGGGCGGTTGTAGGTGGACGACGAGTTGTCGATCGCCACCACAGTGAGGTTGTCGAGTCCTGTGGCACCCGCGAAGGCAATCGCTTCGTCGTTCGACCCCTCGTCCAGTTCTGCGTCGCCCACCAGCACATAGACATGGGCAGCTCGGTGCTGCGCGCGCAGTCCGAGCGCCGTTCCGACCGCGAGCGGCAGGCCGTGCCCCAACGATCCGGCGGAGATCTCGCATCCCGGGATCAAGGTCCGGTCGGGATGAGCGCCGAGCGGGGAGTCGAACGCCGTCCAGTCGTCGAGCCATTGGACCGGCAGATATCCGTGTGCCGCGAGAATGGCGTAGAACGCCATCGGGCCGTGTCCCTTCGACAGGTAGAACCGGTCGCGGTCGGGATCGTCGAGCCGCTCCGGAGAGAGCAACAGCACATCGTGGTACAGCACCCAGAGCACGTCGAGGGTGGATTGCGAAGCGGGATCGTGCTTCTCGTCGCCGGACATCCGCGACAGCAGGTGCGGCAACTCCTCATCTCCGTAGGTTGTTCGCTGCGCGCTGGTCGTCATGGGGTCAGCTTTCAACCTGAACAGGACTTCAGGTCAAGCGTCGGCCCATCGCATCTTCTCGCGCGCCGACCGGCTGTCCTGAGCAAGCGACGGAGGAGCGTGTCGAGGGCCCGTTCGATCCACGACGGGGTCTCGACTCCTTCGTCGCTCGACCAGCGGAGTGGGTCACGGTCGAGACACAGTGCGGGAGAGCAGGTCCCCACGGGCGCGGGGTCTCGACTCCTTCGTCGCTCGACCAGCGGAGTGGGTCACGGTCGAGACACAGTGCGGGAGAGCAGGTCCCCACGGGCACCGGGTCTCGACTCCTTCGTCGCTCGACCAGCGAACTCGCCGGCGATCGAGCAAGCGACGAAGGAGCGCGTCGAGATCCCGATTGATCCACGACGGGGTCTCGACTCCTTCGTCGCTCGACCATCGGGCCTTCCCGACAATCGAGCCACCCGAGGAAATCCGGTGCTCGACCAGCGTGCGGGTCGGTCGACCAGTGCCGTCAGGTCAGGTGTTCGCGGCCGCCCGCCTTCAGGGCGTCGACGATCTTCTTGACGTCCTGCGCGCGCTCTCGGGTGGTGACCAGGAGCGCGTCGGGGGTGTCGACGACGACCACGTCGGAGAGGCCGAGCACGACGACGGTACGACCGGTGGAGGTGGACACCAGCCCGTCTGCGTCGTGCATGAGCACCGACCCGGCGTCGCCGAGTACCTTGGTCCCGGGCAATCCCGCAGCATCGACGAGAAGCGGTGCGAGAGAAGCGAAATCACCGACGTCGTCCCAGTCGAAGGTGCCGGCGACCACCGCCACGATCCCGTCGGCGGCGGCCGGCTCGGCGACGGCGTGGTCGATCGCGATCTTCGTCAGGGACGGCCACACGTCCGGCAGCGTCTCCGGCGCGGCAGCGATCGCCTGCAGACCGGCGGCGAGCGAGGGCTGGTACTTCGCGAGCAACTCCAGCAGCACCGTTGCCCTGACCACGAACATGCCGGCGTTCCAGCGATAACCCCCCTGCGCGAGGTAGGCAGCGGCGGTGTCGGCGTCGGGTTTCTCGACGAACGAGGTGACAGCGGTCGCATGGGGGGCACCGGCCACGTCGAGCGCCTCACCGGCCCGGATGTAGCCGAAACCTGTTGAGGCATGGGTGGGTTCGATGCCGATGGTCACCAGCCGGCCGGTCCGCGCCACCGCGATCGCTTCGCGGACACAGTCCCGGTAGGAGTCCTCGTCGTTGATCACGTGGTCGGCGGCGAACGAGCCGATGATCGCCTCGGGATCGCGGGCCGCGATCAGTGCTGCGGCCAACCCGATGGCCGGCATCGAATCCCGCGGCGACGGCTCCGCCACCACGAGGTCGGCCGCCAGCCCGGGCAGCTGCGCGCGCACCGCATCGGCATGCTTCACGCCGGTGACCACCATCATCCGCTCCCCGGCCAGCGGAGCCAGCCGGTCGCGGGTGGCCTGCAGCAGCGATCGGCCGCTACCGGTCAGGTCGTGCAGGAACTTCGGTGCCGACGACCGCGACAGCGGCCACAACCGGGTCCCCGCCCCACCGGCCGGGATCACCGCCCAGAAATCGGGGGCCGCCCTGTGTCGCGCACCGTCCTGCTGAACACCGTCCGTCATCCCAGCTCCTTCTCATCACTCGCGCCCACGACGCCGGGACCGGCTGTCCCCGCGGGGGCCAGGTCCACCTGCACCATCCTGCTGACCAACTCGTCGAACGACACCGTCGGCTCCCACCCCAGCACGGTGCGTGCCCGGCTCGCATCCCCGGTCAGCTCGACTGCGTCGACCGGCCGGAAGAACGCCGGATCGACCTGCACGTGCTGCTCCCACTCGTGCACACCGGCAGCGTTGAAGGCCGCACCGACGAACTCGCGCACCGAGTGCGAGACACCGGTCGCGATGACGTAGTCGTCGGGCGTGTCGTGCTGCACCGCCCGCACCATCGCATCGACGTAGTCGGGCGCCCAGCCCCAGTCACGCCGGGCATCCAGGTTGCCCAGCAACAGCGGCGTGCGGTCGCCCGCGGCGATCCTGGCAGCGGCGGCCGTGATCTTGCGGGTCACGAACTGGGTGGGTCACCGCGGAGACTCGTGGTTGTAGAGGATCACCGACCCTGCGTGCATGCCGCGCTCGCGGTAGACCTTCGTCAGGTGGTGGGCGTACGCCTTGGCAGCGCCGTAGGGCGTCACCGGCACGATCGGGGTGTCCTCGTCCTGCACCCGGGCCGTCGGGTTCCCGAAGATCTCCGCGCTGGAGGCCTGCAGGAACCGCACCGGATGCCCGGCAGCCGTCAGTTCCCAGGCGCTGTGCAGCATCGCGGCGACGGTCAACGCGTTGGTCCTGGCGGTGAGCAACGGATCGACCCACGATTGGGCCACCGAGGTGAGCCCACCGAGGTTGTAGATCTGCTCGGGCGCCAGTTCACGGATCAGCGCTGCCGTGGAGTCCGGGTCGCCGAGATCGCCCAGGTGCAGACGAACCGCGGGCGTGCGACGCAGCAACTCGTCGGTCGCCGAGTCGTCGCCCCGGACCAGACCGTGGATCTCGGCGCCGCGGGCAACGAGCTGGTCGGCGAGGTAGCCCCCGTCCTGACCGGTGATGCCGGTCACCAGCACCTTCGGCCCGCCGCCGCGGTGCTCTGATGCCATCTCCGGACTAGGCCCCTGCCTGCGCCGACTGCTGCGCGACGTCGGAGTCGACCATCATGTTCACCAGCTCGGGGAAGGTGACGGTGGGCTCCCAGCCCAGCTTCTCCTTGGCCTTGGCCGGATCACCGATCAGCAGATCCACCTCGGCCGGACGGAAGAACTGCGGGTCGATGTAGACGTGCTTCTCCCAGTCCTCGATACCGACCCGGCCGAAGGAGAGATCCAGCAGTTCACGGATGGAATGCGTCTCACCGGTGGCGACGACGTAGTCGTCGCCCTCAGGAGCCTGCGTCATCCGCCACATGGCATCGACGTAGTCGCCGGCAAAGCCCCAGTCGCGCTTGGCATCCAGGTTGCCGAGCGAGATCTGATCCTGCAGGCCCAGGGAGATCCGGGCGACGGCCTGGGTCACCTTGCGGGTGACGAACTCCGGCCCGCGACGCGGCGACTCGTGGTTGAAGAGGATTCCGCTGGAGGCGTGCATTCCGTAGGACTCGCGGTAGTTGATCGTCATGTAATGGCCGTAGACCTTGGCGACGCCGTAGGGCGACCGCGGCCACAGCAGGGTGGACTCCCGCTGCGGGACGTCCTGGACCTTGCCGAACATCTCGGAGCTGGAGGCCTGGTAGAAGCGGACCTTGCCGATGTCGGTGCCGGCGTAGAGACGGATCGCCTCGAGCATGTTCAGGACCGCGTTGCCGGTGACCTGCGTCGTGAGATGGGCGTTCTCCCACGAATACGCGACGAAGGAGATGGCGCCCAGGTTGTAGACCTCGTCGGGCTGCGAGACGTTCAGCGCACGCATCACACTGGACAGGTCGGTGATGTCGCCGGTGAGGAGCTTCACACCGGGGACTTCCTTCTCCACCAACGCCCGCTTCGGGTTGTTCTGGCCACGGATCAGGCCGTAGACCTCGTAGCCCTTACCGAGCAGCAGCTCCGCGAGATAGAGGCCGTCCTGGCCGGTGATTCCGGTGATCAAAGCGGTGGGCATAGCACTCCTCGGTCGGCTGCCGGCGGGGTCCGGTCGATGTCGCCAGTGGATCTGGTCGGCGCTCGCCGCCGGGGTCCGGCTCCCCGGAGGACCACCGAAATCGGTGCTCGCCCGGACAGATCAGGACACGGCGACAAAACGGCCACAGTCTAGCCGCGCCACGTGAGCACCCGGGCCACCCCTGTCGGTGCGGTTACGATCATCCGGTGACTTCTCCCCTCTCCTCACCTGCCGCCGAGGATTCCGCGCCGACCGTCGGAGGCGAGCCGGCACCCCGTGCCGAGCGGGCTACGACCGGATCCGGAGCTGCACCCCGGCTGCAGTTGAGGGGGGCCGTCGCACGGTGACCGACGCACACCAGCAGACCGCGTCGCCCTCCGACCGAGGCCCTGGCGACCCGGGGCGGAACCCGGCCACCGCTCGGGCAGCACTGGCGGCTCGACTTCGCGCGGCCGCCGAGGCGCTCGGGCTCGACCTCACCACCACCTCTCCGCCCGCCGGTGACGACGGCGCCCGCGACGCAGCCCAGGTGCTCGACCTGCTCGCCGCCCGGGTGGCCGAGACGCTGGCGAAGGACGAGATCTGGCTGCTGCTGACGGCGCTGTCCGCCGCGTATCCCACGCTCGACGAGTTGACCGACGCCCGGCGGTCCCTGCAGCTCGAGGGCGTCGCGGGGATCGTCGACCTGCTCGACACCTCTCTCCTGCGCGCCCAGCAGGTCGGCGAACCGCAGTCCGGGATCAGGATCGTCACCGGCGGCGTGGTGGCGGACGTCGAACATTCGGCCAAGCACGACCTGCACACCGGCATCCAGCGGGTGGCCCGCAGCCTCCTGCCGCAGTGGCAGACACGTCCCGAGGTGGTCCTCGCGGTGTGGACGGACAGCTCCGGGGCGTTGCGTGAACTGCGTCCGGCGGAGCGGCGCCGCGCGCTGGAGTGGGGCCGCGAGGATGCGGAGCCTGTCGGCGACTCCGGCCCGGACGTCCTGCTGGTGCCGTGGCGGTCGGTGGTCCTGCTCGTCGAGGTGCCCAGCGCCGAAGCCGACCCGCGGCTGGCCGCGCTCGCCGCACATTCGGGCAACCGGATGGTGGCGATCGGGTACGACGCCATCCCGGTGGTCAGCGCGGACACCGTTCCGCCGGCCGACTCGGTGAAGTTCGTCAGCTATCTCTCCGCACTCAAGTACGGCCACGCCGTGGCGGCGATCTCGCACGCGGCCGCCAGCGAGTTCAGTGGTTTCGTCTCGATGTTGCCCACCCAGGGCCTGACCGGCCCGACGGTGCTCGCCCTCCCGTTGCCGGATCTCGCGGAGCCGGCGGGTGCTCTTCAGCAGGCCGCGCTCGCCGACGACCGCGCCCCGCTGGTGGTGATGATCGGTTCGTTCGAACCCCGCAAGAACCACCTGGCCGTGCTGAACGCCGCCGAACAGCTGTGGCGCGAGGGCATCGACTTCCGGATGCGCTTCATCGGCGGCAGCGGCTGGGGACACGAGTTCCCGGACGCCGCAGCGGATCTGATCGCCGCCGGGCGTCCGCTGGAGATCCTCCGTGCGGTCGACGAGGCCGTCCTCACCCACTCCTACCGCGAGGCCGCCTTCACCGTGTTCCCGTCACTGCACGAGGGCTACGGCCTGCCGGTCGCGGAGTCGCTCGCCCACGGCGTTCCGGTACTCACCAGCTCCTACGGTGCCCCCTCCGAGATCGCCGCCGGCGGCGGCGCCCTCACTGTCGATCCGCGCAGCGACGACGCCATCCGTGACGGCATGCGCACGCTGCTGGTGGATCCTGGCGAGCGGGACCGGCTGCGCGCCGAGATCCGTTCCCGGCCCGGTTCCGACTGGACCCTGTACGCGGATGCGTTGTGGGAGTTGGTGTCCGGGCAGCTGGCCCTGGTCGGCGCGTCGCCCACCGGCCACCGCGCCCGCAGCGCGACCGACGACGCCAGCACGGCCCGCACCGGTACTGCTGCGGAGGACGTCCGATGAGCCTGCGTTCGAAGGTGATGAAAGCTGCGGAGCTCACCGGCGCCGCCCGGACACTCGTCCGCGGACGGGCCCGCTCCCACGAGCCGAAGGCGATCGCCGCCGACATCGACGGTCTCGGCCGCCAGCGTCGCGACGCGCTGCGCGCCCGGATGCAGTCGCTGATCCACACCCTGGGCGGCACCCAGCCGGGCCCCAAGGACACCGAGTCGCTGGTGGTCGCGCTGGCCGCGGCCCTCGTGCCCGTGGACGAGTACACCATGTGGCTGCTGCTGGCCGTCATGGAGGCCCGGCTGCCGACCGTCCCCCGGGTGCTGGCCGCGGCTCGCGCTGCCCGACTGTCCGGCACTGCGGCTGCGATCCGGCTGTCGCTGTGGAACGGCCCGGCGCGCCGACTGCTGGACCGCGGTCCGTGGCGGCAGGTGAAGATCGTCACCGGCGCCGTGCTGGTCGACGTCCACCACACGTCGCAGACCGATTTCGCCACTGGCATCCAGCGCGTCACCCGCGAGACGACCCGGCGCTGGGCGGCCGAACACCCGGTCACGATGGTCGGCTGGACGGAGCACCTGCAGGCGCTGCGGGCACTCACCCCGATCGAGTCGCGGCGGGCGTTCTGGGGCGGCCCGGCGGTGCCGGTGCCCACCGAGGACTCGATCGTCGTGCCGTGGCAGAGCATCTTCCTGCTGCCGGAGCTGTCTGCCGAGGTGGCGCGCACCAGCCGGCAGATGGCACTCGCCCGGTTCGGCCGGGTGCACTACGGCGCGATCGGGTACGACCTGGTGCCGGTGACGTCTGCCGAGACCAGCCACTCCGGCATGCTGCCCGGCTTCGCGTCCAACCTGGCGGCGCTGCGGCACGCGGACGTCATCGTGCCGATCTCCGAGGCCGCCGGCAACGAGTACCGCGGATGGCGCGCCATGCTCGCCGGGATCGACCTTCCGGGTCCGTCGATCGTGCCCGTCGTACTGCCGTCCCAGGCGCCGCCCGCCGACAACCGCGCGCTGGCGGCCGCCGCCGACCGGCTCAAGCTCGGCGAGCTGCCGATGGTGCTGGTCGTCGGTAGTCACGAACCCCGCAAGAACCACACGGCGGTGCTGCACGCCGCCGAGGTGCTCTGGCGCGAGGGCCACCGGTTCTCCCTGACCTTCATCGGCGGGAACTCCTGGAACTCGGAGCGGTTCCAGGCCCACCTGGCCAAGCTGCAGCTCGCGGGCCGCCCGGTGGAGAGCATCTCGGCGGCCGACGACGACCTGCTGTGGTCGGCGTTCCGGATCGCCAGGTTCACCGTGTTCCCCTCGGTGAACGAGGGATTCGGACTTCCCGTGGCAGAATCTCTCGCCGCGGGCACCCCCGCGATCACGTCGGCCTTCGGGTCGATGCAGGAGATCGCCGCCGCCGGCGGAGCACTGTTGGTGGATCCTCGCGACGACGAGAGTGTGACGGACGGAATGAGGAGACTGGTGACCGACGACGTCCTGCTCGACGAACTGCGCGCCCAGGCCGCGGCCAGGGTGCCCGGCAGCTGGGACGACTACGCCGGCCGCACCTGGCGCATCCTGACCACCGGACGGGACGAGCACACCTGATGACCACTCCTGCCAACCCCGATCAGCTGACGCAGGCTGACTCCCAGGTCGCGGATGCTCCGGCGACCGTGGCCCTGCACAAGGATCCTTCGATCGACGCCGGCCTCGAGGGCGACCAGGTGATCGCCGCGGCCCGCAAGCGGCACATCGACGCGCTCGGTGAGATGCCACTCGTTGCCGCCGGCCCGGCCACCGGCTTCCTGCGCGGGACCGCCGGCTCGATCCGCGGCGTCTGGCAGTACCGCGAGCTGCTCGCGCAGCTCGTCCGCAAGGAGCTCAAGAGCAAGTACAAGGACAGCGTCCTGGGCTTCCTGTGGTCGCTGCTGCGCCCACTCGCGCTGCTGCTGGTGTACTACTTCGCCATCGGGAAATTCCTGGGGGCAGAGCAGTCCCTGCGCAACCCGGGCGGCATCAAGAATTTCGCGATCTACATCTACTCCGGGCTGACCGCCTGGTCACTCTTCGCAGAGATCACCGGCGGCGGGTCGGCCTCGATCGTGGCCAACGGCGGCCTGATCAAGAAGATCTTCCTGCCGCGCGAGGTGTTCCCGCTCGCGGTGGTCGGCTCCGCGCTGTTCAACTTCTTCATCCAGACCGGCATCCTGTTCATCGCCACCTTCGTGGCCGGAGCGCCACCGAAGTTCACCCAGATCATCTGGGTGTTCGCCGGGGTGCTGATCCTGCTGCTGTGGGGCATGGCCTGGGCGTTCCTGCTGTCCGCCGTGAACGTCTACCTCCGCGACGTCCAGTACCTGGTCGAGATCGCGCTGCTGGTCGGCTTCTGGTCGTGCCCGGTGGTCTATTCCTGGGCGCAGGTCGTCAAGGCGGTCGGCGGTACCGGACTCGAGGACGCCTACCTCTTCAACCCCATCGCCATCGCCGTCTTCTGTTTCCAGAAGGCCTTTAGATTGGATGCGCCCGCCGCCGAGTTCCCCCCGAATCTGGGGATCTGGGTACTGATCGCTGTCGTCATCGGTGCGGTGCTGGTGTGGGTCTTCCAACGGGCCTTCGCCCGTATGCAGGCGAACTTCGCCCAGGAGCTCTGAGTCATGTCCAGCAACCCTGTCGTGGTGCGCGTCGCGGACGTGTCCAAGCGGTTCGTCATCCGGAAGGACAAGTCGCTCAAGGAGCGGATGGTCAACTTCGGACGCTCCCAGCAGCACAAGGACGACTTCTGGGCGTTGAGCAACGTCGATCTGGAGATCAAAGCCGGCAGCACGGTCGGGCTGATCGGGCCCAACGGCTCCGGCAAGTCGACGCTGCTCAAGATGATCGGCGGCATCCTGCAGCCGACCAGCGGCACCGTCGAGCACCGCGGCCGGATCGCCGCGCTGCTCGAGCTCGGCGCGGGCTTCCACCCCGATCTCACCGGACGGGAGAACGTCTACCTCAACGCCTCCATCCTGGGGCTGTCAAACGCGCAGACCGAGTCCTACTTCGACGAGATCGTCGAGTTCTCCGGCATCGAGAAGTTTATCGACACCCAGGTGAAGTTCTACTCGTCGGGCATGTACGTGCGGCTGGCCTTCTCGGTCGCCGTCCATGTCGACCCGGAGATCCTGCTGGTCGACGAGGTGCTGTCGGTCGGCGACGAGCCGTTCCAGCGCAAGTGCATGGACAAGATCCGCCGGTTCCAGGAGGAGGGGCGGACCATCATCCTGGTCACCCACTCGCTCGACCAGGTCGCGGACATCTGCGACCACGCGGTGCTGCTCGAGGGCGGCAAGGTGATCGTCGACGGCGATCCGGTGGACGCGCTGCGCCACCTGCGGGCCGACTTCGACGCCATCCGGCAGGCCGACCTGGCCAAGCAGCGGGTGTCCACCAGGGCAACGACGCCGGACGCCACTGCGCAGATCATCGGGGTCAGCCTGTTCGACGACAACGACCAGCCGACCACCACGATCGCCACCGGCGACGCGCTGAAGGTGCGGATCGCCACCCACTTCGACGTACCGGCAGTCGCGGACGCCGTGGTGGGCATGTTCATCGACACCAGCCTGGGTCAGATTGTCTACGGCACCAACACCAAGTTGCTCGAACAGTTGATCCCGGCGGCCACGGGTGACCGGGTCTTCACCTTCCGGATGGGTTCGCTGCCGCTGGTGGAGGGCACCTACGGGATCACCGCCGCCATCGGCCGGCAGAGCGGCGTCGAGTTGCACCGGCTCACCGGCGGCGCGAGCCTCGAGGTGCGCGGCAACGGCTTCACCATCGGCGTGCTGGACGTGCCCAGCGCGTACGCCGAGACCGAGGCCACCGCCGCCGACATCGCCGCGCGGGAGGCAGGACAGCGCGCCGACGCCGAGGCGGACGCCGCGTCGACGGACCCGACTCCTGCTGCCGCACCCACAACTGCCGCCGCGTCGACACCCGCGGACGCACCTGCCGCACCGGCAGGCGAGGTCGACACCGTCCCCGAGACCGATCCCGGGACCGACCCAGGCGTGGCCACCGTCCGGCGCGCCGAACAGCTGACAGGCGATCCGACATCGTGACCACTCCTCCCGCATCCGACGAGGCGCCGACAGGCGGCACCGACGAATCCGGCCGCAGTGCGGTCGGGACGGTCGACAGTCCGGACCGCGCCGCCACCGGCACGGAAACTGTCGACCCCACGCTCTCGACCCCGAAGGTCGGCAAGCGCGCCGGCCTCGTCGACTACCTGCTGTGGTGCGCCGCACCGCTGGTGCTGACGCTGATGACGACCGGGTTCTTCCCCGGTTTCTCGCCCTCCCAGCTGTCGTGGATGCTCGGAGCGGGGCACATCCAGTGCCTCTCCGACATGGGGTTCGGGCAGTTCACCTCGTACTGCCAGCAGATCGGTGCGCCGGTCGGCTCGCCGCTGCTGACCGGGCTCGTGCAGACGTACCTGGGTTCGTTGCTGCACACGATCCCGTTCATCGACCCCTGGGCGGCGTACCAGATCGTCGGTGTACTCACCGTGGCCGGCAGCTACGCCGGCGGGGTCAATGTGCTCCGGCGGTTCGGGGCACCCATCTGGCTCGCCTCGCTCGGCGTCTTCATCTTTCTGACGTCGCCCACCGTGCTGTTGCTGAACGGCTACAACTACACCTTCCACGGCTTCATCATGCTGCCGGCCGCCACCTGGGCGGCGCTCGCCTCGTTCGAGAACTTCCGCCGCGGGCGCAATCTCCGCGGGGCACTGCCGGCGTTCCTCACGCCCTGGCTCCTGGTGTTCACCGACGGCTACTCGTTCGTCACCGCCATGGTCCTCATCGTCGGCGTCGGCATCGGCTGGCTGTTCGGCGACGCCTCGAAGAGCGCCAAGGTCTGGGGTACCGCGTCCTGGGTGGCCGGCGTGGGTACCGCAGCGCTGGCCTACCTCAGCTACATCCCGGCAGGCAGCACGCATCCGCACACCGGACTTGGATCCTTCCGCTTCTACGGCGCCGACTTCATCACCTTCCTCATCCCGCCGCCGGTCAACTACTGGGCCGCGGAGATGCCGTGGAAGAACACCCTGCAACAACTCTGGGGCACGTCCGACAACCAGTTCAGCCAGTACCCCGGGTACGTCGCGCTGGCGCTGTTCGTGGTGCTGATCGCGTCGGGTGCGCTGCGCCGCCGGGCTCCCGGACGCGGTGAGCTCATCGCGCTCGCAGGCGTCGGCGTGGTCTGCGCGATCCTGTCTCTCGGTCCGTCGTTCAAGCTGGCGAACAGGCAGTCCGGTGTGCTCGGTCAGGACAATCTGCCGTCCGAGCTCACACGGTTCACCCTGCCGACGAGTTTCCTCTACGAGAACGTCCCCGGTTTCCAGGACATGCGCGCGACCTACCGCAGCTTCGTCGGCACCCGCTGGGTGTTGATCGTGCTCGCCGTCGTCGCGTTGGTGATGCTGCTGCGCACCCGGGCCAAGGTGCTGGTGCCGTTCCTCGCGATCCTGCTGCTGCTCGATTCGATGCCGAACTTCTCCAAGCAGATCGCGGTCCGGGCCGACGCGAAGGTCCAACTCGATGCCGCGCGCACGGGGTCCGGTGGCAACCTCAGCAAGCTCATCAACCCGGGCGACAGGGCGCTGATCCTGCCGGCCAGCAACGACTTCCTGGCGGCCGCGTTCGTCCCGTTCACCGGGGGGACGTCGTACAACAACGGGCAGGACAAGAACCTGGAATACAGCCGCGACAACTGGCCGCAGAGCGTCCGGGACGCCATCGCCAGTTACGGCTCGCCCGAGTTCGCCGACAAGGCCTGTGCCCTGCTCCACTCCGACGCGTCGGTGATCGTGTTGTCGTACATGGGATTGCTGAACGCTGCGGTCGACTCGGCGATCATCCCGCAGCCCGAGCCGGTCCTGACCCAGCGGGCCCAGGCAGTGGCGAACACCGGGAGGTTCCAGGTCACCGAGACCGGCACAGCGATCGCCATCCGCATCCCGGCAGATCGGGACTGCCGGTGATCCGGGAGGATCCTTCGCAGGCGCAACGATCTGGCAATCAGCACCGCTCGGGGGTGGCGGATGGCGCGGCAGGAGCGGACAACGAAGGGGGCTCGCCGCACACCATGACCGAACTGAGGACAGCTGACGAGACTGAGTTCCTGCCCAGTCGTCCCACCGCGAAGGATTGGCTGCACAGGATCAGCTGGGACGTCGTGGCCTGGTGTGCGCCGCTGTTCCTGGTGGTGATCACCATCCAGGGTCTGGTTCCGGGCACGTCCCCACTCCCGCTGATCTGGTCCCTCGGAGCCGGCAACATCGAGTGCGTCGCCCGGCTCGGCTGGTCGCAGTTCTTCGAGAGGTGCCATCAGATCGGCGCCCCATTCGGGTCTCCCCTGTTACTGGGTCTGCCGCAGACCTACGTCGGCGCATGGCTGAGCTATCTCCCGGGGATCGATGCCTGGCGGGCCTACAAGATCGTCACCGCGCTGTGTTGCGCGATCGGGTTCGCCGGAGCTGTCGCGCTGTTCCGCCGCTGGAACGCGCCGGTGTGGTTGGCCGCTGTGGGCGCAACTCTCTTCCTCACCTCCCCGACTCTCATCTCGCTGGCTTCTTTCACGTACACCTTCCACGGCTACGCGCAGTTGCCTGCCTACCTGTGGCTGCTCCTGCGGACACTGGACGCAGTCAGCGCGGGCCGAATTCTGCAGCCCAGCCTGGTTGCGATCGGCACTTCGTTGCTGATCGTGTTCACCGACGGTTACTCGTTCATCGGTACGGCGGTGATGGTGCTGGTGGTCGGGCTCGGCTGGGTCGTCTCCCGCAGCATTCCGCTTCGGGTTCGGATGACCGGGTTGTCGATCTGGGCAGCAGCGCTGCTCGGGTCTGCCGGCCTGTATCTGGTCTACATCCCGAGCGGAGGCGTGGATCTTCGGGTCGGCATCGGCGCCTTCCGCTACCTCGGCCTCGACGCGTTCACGCTGTTCCTGCCTGGTCCGTTCCTCTGGTACTCAGATGACGCACCTTGGCGGTCCACCCTGTACAAACTGTGGGGCGACGGATCCAACCAGACCACCAACTACCTCGGTCTGTTCGCCGTCGCCATGGTCGTGGTGGCGGTGGCGTTCGGCCTGCTCCGCCCCCGCACCGCGGCCGGCCGTGAGCGGCTCACCCTGGCGCTGGCCGGCCTGGCCTGCCTGGGGCTCGCGTTCGGTCCCGCATTCAAGTTCGCGAACAGCGCGGTCCCCATCACGCCGAGCTATGACGTCCCGCTCTCCGAGACCCGGATGTGGCTGCCGACGGCGCTGCTGTACGAACACGTGCCCGGCTTCACCGAGATCCGCGCGACATACCGGATCTTCGCGGTGACCAGGTTCGCGCTCATCGCTCTCGCGATCGTGGGTCTCGCAGCCCTCTGGCGAACCAGGGCCAAGTGGCTCGCGCCCGCGCTCGCTGTCCTGGTCGTACTGGAGGGCTCGGTGAACCCCGTCAACCGGGTCGAGGAAGCGCACCACGCGTTCGCGGTGACCGGGGAACTGCGCTCCAAGCTGCTGGTCGACCTGCAGACGCTCGTGCGTCCCGGCGAGACGATTCTGATGTTGCCCGCGTCGAACGACTTCTATGCGACCGGCCTCGTACCGTTCACCGGCGCTACTTCGTACAACGTCGGGGTCGACAAGAACTACTACCTCTCGACAGCGACCTGGCCGGCTGCGGTCACCGACGCCGTCGCTGCGTACCAGAAGGGTGATTTCAGCGTCGCCGGTTGTGCACTGCTGCGGAGCGGCGCTGCCGACGTGATCGTGCTGCCGGTGGTGCCGATCAACGTGGCTTTCCGATCCGCAACCCCCGTGCCCGCTCTCCAGAAGAAGGCGGAGAAGGTCGCCGCTGCCGCAGCAGCAAACGGGTCTGTGGTGATCGCGCGTACGGCTACCGCTCTGTCCCTGCGCGCTGGTCCGTCATGTTCGTGACTCTCCACCGATGGGCTTGTCCCGCGCAGACCGACCGAGCCCACGACCTCGCTCGGCTCGACCGGTTCGCCACCGATGGGAGACCGTCCGGGATCGCCCCGGGCGTACGGCCCGACCAGGACTGCACGGCCTCGTGAGCGGGCCGATCACCGAACCCGACACCGCGGTCCTGCCGACCGACGGGCGCCGCGAATCCCCCGACGCGGCATCGCCCGCGCACGACGCCCCGCACGACGCCCCGCACGACGCCCCGGCAGACGCCCCGCCCGAGCCACCACCCGCTGACCCCCCGACCGCAGTGCCCTTGCGTGAGCGGTGGCGCAGCTGGATCCCGACCGTTGCCTGGTCGGTGCCGCTGTTCGCCGTGGTGTTGATCGTTCAGGGTCTGATCGCCGGTGCGCCGTCGGCGCTGGTCTGGTCGGCAGGGGCCGGGAACATCGAGTGCATCGCCAGGCTCGGCTGGTCGCAGTTCTTCCAGCGCTGCCACCAGGTCGGAGCTCCTTTCGGTTCACCCCTGCTGATCGGGCTGCCGCAGACCTACGTCGGGGCCTGGCTCAGCTATCTCCCCGGCATCGACGCCTGGCGGGCCTACAAGATCGTCACGGCCCTGAGCTGCGCAGCGGGATTCGCCGGTTCCGTCGCCCTGTTCCGCCGCTGGAGCGTGCCGATGTGGCTGGCGGCGATCGGCGCAGCGCTCTATCTGACCTCGCCGACCCTGATCGGCCTGGCTCCCTTCACCTTCACCTTCCACGGCTATGCGCAGCTGCCGCTCTACCTGTGGCTGCTGTTGCTCTCACTGGACGGATTTGCCGCCGGACGCCGGCTGGTCCCCGCCGTGCTCGCCGTGGCCAGCTGCCTGCTGGCGGTGTGGACCGATGGCTACTCGTTCATCGGAACGGTGGTCGTGATCGTGGTCGTCGGGCTCGGTTGGGTGCTGTCCCGGCAGCTGTCGTGGCGGATCCGGCTGATCGGGTCGGCCACGTGGGCAGCGGCGCTGCTCGGGTCCGTCGGCCTCTACCTCGCCTACGTCCCCAGCGGCGGCATCGATCTGCGCGTCGGCATCAGTGCGTTCCGCTATCTCGGCCTCGACGGGCTCACGCTCTTCCTGCCCGGTCCGTCGATCTGGTACTCGTCCAGGGCGCCGTGGCGCTCCACCCTGCTCAACCTCTGGGGCGACGGATCCAACCAGACCACCAACTTCCTCGGCCTGTTCGCCGTCGCCCTGGTGGCGCTGGCGGTTGCATTCGGCCTGCTCCGGTTCCGCACCGCGGCCGGCCGTGAGCGCCTCACCCTGGCGCTGGCTGGCCTGGTCTGCCTGGTGCTCGCCTTCGGTCCCGCCCTCAAGTTCGCGAACAGCAAGGTTCCGATCACGCCGAGCTACGACGTCCCCCTCTCCGAGACCAGGATGTGGTTGCCGACGGCGCTGCTGTACGAGCACGTACCCGGCTTCACCGAGATCCGCGCGACCTACCGGATCTTCGCAGTGACCCGGTTCGCGCTGATCGCGCTGGCGGTCGTCGGCCTCGCCGCGGTGTGGCGGAGCAGGGCTCGATGGTTCGCACTCGCGCTGGCTCTGCTGCTGGTGCTGGAGGGGTCGGTCAACCCGATCAGGCAGATCCGCACCAACGCGACCGCCTACGACCTGACGGCCGCACTGCGTTCCGGAATGCTCGCCGACCTGCAGAGCCTGGTGCGCCCGGGCGAGACGATGCTGATCCTGCCGGCATCCAACGACTTCCTGGCGACGGCGATGGTGCCGTTCACCGGCGCCACGTCGTACAACATCGGTGTCGACAAGAACTTCAGCCTCGCGCAACCGCTGTGGCCCGAAGCAGTGGAGCAGACCGTCACCGACTTCCGCCGCGGTGACATCAGCGTGTCCGGCTGCGCACTGCTCGGCGGCGGCGGCGCCGACGTGCTCGTGCTGGAGTACGTCCCGCTGAGCGCCGGTGTGCGCACCGCGGCGCCGGACGCGGGCCTGCAGGCGAGGGCCGAGCAGATCGCCGCGGCCGGCGAGGCGGCCGGGATCTTCACGGTGACCCGCACCCGCACCGCCCTCTCGCTCCGGGCCGGCGCGTCCTGCTCATGAGTTCACACCGCCCAGCGGGCGAGGCCTCGGCCCACATCGTGCGTGATAGCGTCGCCCGGGCCGATGGCCGGACACCACCGGGCACGTCCCCAGATCACCGACGGAGAAACTGCATGGCCGAGCGCAGCACCAGGATCACCGTCCGACGGCCCACCTTCGAGGCGGACGACGCCCCCGCCGGGCAGCGGATCTTCAGCGCCCGCGGATTCGAGCGTCTGCTGAAGGCCAGGATGGTGACCTCCTCGACCTCGGTGGTCGAGACCTGGACCCCGGTCGCGCCGGTCGTCGGCCGACTCGACCGCGCTCCCGACCTGGCCGATGTCTGGGTCTACGGCCTCTACCGGACGATCCTGCACCGTCTTCCCGACGACGGTGGCAACCGCGCGTTCACGGCGATGCTCCGCGGCGGCGGCACCCCGGACCTGCTGGTCCAGACGCTGCTCAGCTCCCAGGAAGCCTCCACCAGTGGCGCCAGCGCCCCGGAGGACCTTGATGTCGCGTTCGTCACCGGGGTGTACCTGACAGCGCTCGGCCGGGACCCGGACGAGGAAGGGTTGGAGGCACACCGCACCGCACTGGCGGCCGGGGTGGTCACCCACGAGGGCATGCTGGCCTCGATGCTCACCTCCGAGGAGGCCTCCTCCCAGCTGCGGTTTCCGCCCCCGCCGTTGATGCAACTGTCCGCCGACGAGGCCGCCGCCACCCTTGCCGCGTCGGAGACCGGTCGCCCGCGCGTCAAACGGCTCGTCGGTCAGCTCGTGAAGCGACACAAGGGTCCGCGCACCGTCGCCCGCGAGTTCCTGGCCGGTGGCACCGGGGTCCGCGCGACCGGGCGCACCCAGTCGCGGGTGGAGACCCTGATCAGCGAGGTGGGGGCGGGCCGGGAGTGGCAGTGGAAGGTGGACCGTCACCAGATGTCACACCTGGACACCCTCACCTATGCGCTGAACTCGGTGTCTGCCCGGTTGGACAAGATCGAACGCGACCTCGCGACACTGCTCAACCAGTCGAAGGACGCAGGCAAGGAGTGAGGTCCGCAGGCGACACCCCACCCTTGCCGGATCGCTCCCGGCTGTGCACGCAGAACCGGTATGAGGAGAGAAGTCGATGAAAGTCATCATCGCGACCACCATCACGCCCTACTCCTACGGCGGAGCGACCCTGCTCGTCGACTGGCTCTCCGAAGCCCTGGTCACCCGCGGCCACGAGGTCGAGATGTACAAGATCCCGCTCTGGGGTTCGCCGACCGATCTGCCGCAGCAGATCCTGGGTCTGCGCAACTGGGACCTCACCGGCCACGGCGACCGACTGATCACCGTCCGCACCCCGAGCTACCTGATCCGCCACCACTCCAAGGTCGCCTGGTTCCTGCACCATCACCGGCTCTCCTACGACCTGTGGGAGACCTACCCCGACGTGCCGGACGATGCCTCGGGTGCAGAATTCCGGCGGCTGAACTTCGCCTCCGACGACGTCGCCCTGCGGGAGTGCGCACAGATCTTCACCAATTCGCAGACCATCTCCAACCGGCTGACCCGCTACAACCGGCTCGACTCGGAGGTGCTGTACCCGCCGCTGGGCGAGGGCGTCACGCACAGCACCGGGCCCTACGGCGACCACCTGCTGTACGTCTCCCGGATCGTGCCGCACAAGCGACAACTGCTCGCCGTCCAGGCCATGCAGCACACCAGGACCGAGGTCAAGCTCACCATCGCCGGCGGCAGCGGCAATGACGAGTACGCCCGCTCCATCAAGGACGCCATCACGACCCTCTCGCTGCAGGACAAGGTCACCTACCTCGACCGCATCGTCTCCGACGAGGAGAAGGACGAACTGCAGGCAGGTGCGCTGGGCGTCATCTACATCCCCCTCGACGAGGACAGCTACGGCTTCGTCGGACTGGAGGCGGTCGCCGCCCGGAAACCGCTCGTGACGGTCACCGACGCCGGTGGATCGCTGGAGCTGGTCAAGGACGGCGTCAACGGCCTGGTTGCCGACCCGACGCCCGAGTCGCTGGCCGTCGCCTTCGACCGGCTGTATGCGGACAAGCAGGAGGCCGCCCGGATGGGCGCCGCCCAGCAGGCACAGGTCGAGCGGATGAACATCTCCTGGGATCACATCGTCGAGAGGTTGCTGGGATGAAGATCGTCGTCCTGAACACCTCGGTGCCGTTCCTGCGGGGAGGGGCCGAACACCTGGCCGACAACCTGGTGGCGGAGTTGCGCAAGCGCGGTCACGCAACCGAACACGTCAAGGTGCCGTTGCGCTGGCACTCGCCGCTGGCGATCTCGCAGTCGATGTTCGCCGCGGCCACCCTGATGATGCCCGAGGCCGAGCTGCTGATCCCGCTCAAGTTCCCGGCCTATCTCGTCCCGCACCAGAACAAGGTGCCATGGCTGTTGCACCAGTTCCGCCAGGTCTACGAGCTGTGGGGCACGCCCTACCAGGATGTGCCGAACACGCCGGAGGGCGAGGCGCTGCGGCAGTCGATCCACGAGGCCGACAATCACGCCTTCCGGCAGGCCCGCAAGATCTTCACCAACTCCGCGGTCACCCGCAAGCGACTCAAGACGCACAACGGCTTCGACTCGCAGGTGCTGCACGCGCCGCTGGGCGACCCGGGCAGCTTCCGTTCCGGCGAGTACGGCGACTACCTGTTGGCGATCGGCCGGGTGTCCGGCGGCAAGCGGCAGGCTTTGCTCGCCGAGGCGATGGCGCACAGCAGGTCATCGCTGCGGTTGGTGATCGCCGGCTCCCCGGAGACGCCCGGTGAGCTCACGAAGATCCAGGACGTGATCGCCCGCCACGACCTGCAGGATCGGATCACGCTGATCCCGCGGTTCATCTCCGACGAGGAGAAGATCGAGCTCATCTCCGGTGCCCGCGCGGTGGCCTACCTGCCGGTCGACGAGGACTCCTACGGCTACGTCACCGCCGAGGCGATGCTCGCCGAGCGCCCGGTGCTGTCCACCGACGATGCCGGTGGGGTGCTCGAACTCGTCAAGGACGGGGTCAGCGGGCACGTCGCGGAACCTTCTGCGGAGAGCCTCGCCGAGAAGATCGACCTGCTGGCCGCTTCCGCCGACGACGCGCGTCGTCTCGGACGTGCGGGCAAGCGGCTGGTCGAGAAGATGAACCTGTCCTGGGACAACGTGATCGAGAGGTTGACCTCATGACATCGGTGGCCTGGTGCACACCGTTCAGCCGCCCCAGTGCGATCGGGCAGTTCAGCGCCCAGGTGGTCGCTGCGATGCGCGACGCGCTCGGCTGGGACGTCGACATCTTCCACCCGGAGGGCGCCGGTGGCCGCACCGTCCCGGACGGCGGCCTGCCGCTGGGCACCGACGCCGAGCAGGTGCTGGGCGAGTACGACCACGTCGTCTACAACATCGGCGACAACCCGGCGAACCACGCCGCGCAGATGCGGCTGCTGCGAACCGTCCCGGGACTCGTGCTGCTGCACGACGTCTCGCTGATCCACCTGCTGCTGCCGGACCTGGTGCACGGACCGGAGGATGCGGCCCGCGCGGAGTTCGTCCGCTGGTACGGCCCGGAGGCCGCCGTGGCGTCCGCCGCGCTGCGCAGTGACGAGCTCAAGTTCGTCCAGGACCCGGAGAACATCCGCCGCTACCCGATGATCGAACCGGTGCTGGAGCACGCACCGGCCGTGGTGACCCATTCCCAGTGGGCTGCAGGCCGGGTCCGCGACGCCTATGCGGGTGACGTGTGGGTGCTGCCGCTGCCCCGGGAACCGCTGCAGAACCCGCAACCCTCCGACCTGCCGGGGATCGACGACCGGCTGATCATCCTGCAGGCGGGTGTGCCCAACCGGAACAAGCACATCGACAAGATCATCGAGGCGTTCGACGACGCCGACATCGCCGACCGGGCCCAGCTGGTGATCTGCGGCTACGGCACGGACGAGGCGTTCGAAGCCCTCCGTGAGCTGGTGGCGGAGCGGTCGCTGCAGGACTCGGTGCACCTGCTCGGCAGGGTCGAGGACGACGTGATGGACGAGTTGCGCCGGCGGGCGCTGGTGTCCACGGTGCTGCGCTTCCCGTTCGGCGAGGCCGCCAGCGCCGCCCTGCTGGACGCCATGTCGTACGGCCACGCGGTGCTCACCGTCGACGGCGGCCACTATGCGGAGGTCCCGGACGAGACGGTGCGGCGGATCTCCGTTCCACCGATCGCTGCCGACATCGCACCGGTGCTGCGGCGCTGGATCGACGACCCGGACTCCGCCAGGGAGCTCGGCTCCCGTGCTGCGCACTTCGTCGCCACCGAACACACCGCGGAGATCTACGGCCGCGGGATCGCCGAGATCCTGCAACAGTCGGGCAGCTTCTTCCGCCGCCGTGATCTGGTCGACATGCTCAGCCGCACACTGCATTCGCTGGGGTTCGGACCGCAGGATCCGATCACCAGCTCCGTCGCCGGCGACGCCGCCGAGCTGTTCTCCGGCGAACCTGTGGTGGCGGCGGAGATCTATCCGCCGGGCTCCACAGTGAGCACCGAGCCGCGAGCCGAGGCGGCACCTCGATCGACATGACATGACCCACCGATCCAGCGTTCTGCCCGCGGCCGGCACGGATGCTCCCGCGGCGGAGCGGCACTCCGGGTTCCTGGGCAGCCGGGAACGGGTTCGCCTCGTGCTCGTCGTCGCCTTCCTGCTGGCAGCCGCCTTCCGCATCGGTCTGTCGTTGTCGCGCACCGGACCGTTGGTGGTCGGGGACGAGATCGGATACCTCGCGCACGCCCGGATTCTGGCGGGTGGACCACCGATCGACCTGTCGTCCTCCACGTACTACTACTCCGGGTCCGCGCTGTTCAGCCTGCCGGGATATTGGCTCAGCAGTGACCCGACGACCATCTACCAGATCGCGCTGGTCATCCAGGCCCTGGTCTCGGCCGCTGCGCTTCCGCTGCTCTACCTCCTGACCCGTGAGCTCGGGATCTCCCGCGGGCTCGCCCTCTCCGCCGCGGTCGCTGCCACCACCGGCGTCGACGCCGTGTTCTGGTCGAACTACGTGCTCACCGAGTCCTTGCTCACCTCATCGGTGATTCTCTGGGTGTGGTTGACAGCGCGGGTGGTGCGCGCCGGTCCCGGGCGGACGGGATCGATCTGCGCTGTGCTGTTGGGATTGACCTTCGGGCTGATGGCGGCCACGCACCCGCGCGGCGTGCTCCTGGTGGCCATCGGCGCCATCACGGGCGTCGTGCTCATCCGTCGGATCGGCTGGCGCTCGGTCGCGCTCTGTGGGGCCGCATCTGCGCTGGCACTGGGTGGCGCCTTCTGGTTGAACGTCGTCGGCATGCGCGCCAACTATCCGACCCGCCCACTGTCGGGGCTCATTCCGGCCAACCGGGGCCTGGAGGAATCCGGCGTCGGCCTCGTCGACCAGATCGTCAGCACGCTCGGACAGGTCTGGTACGTCTCAGCGGCCACCGGGCTGATCGGCCTGTACGGCCTCGCCCACGTCTGGATCCTCGCGCTGCGGGGCGATCGGGTGCTCCGACTCCCACGACTGGCCGCGGCTGTTCTGATCACGCTGGCGGGAGTTGCGTTCACCTTCGGCTCAGCGACGGTGCTGCTCGTCTCGAAGACGAGTGCGAGCCCCGACTACCTGGTCTACGGGCGGTATGCGGCGGCCCTGGTCCCAGTGCTCGTTGCGTTCGGGGTCATCGGCCTGCTGCAGACCGCCGACAAGGTGGTGTGGATCATCCGCGGGGCCACTGTGGTCGCCGCGGGCCTACTGGTCGTGGTCGTGAGCGTCGGTCTCGACAACTTCGACACGAGCAAGAACGCCAAGCCCTTCCCCATCCCGGGGGTCAGCGTCCTGTCCGCCCTGGTGGCCGGAGACAGCACGGAGCTCCACCAGGTTCCGGTCACGATCGCGGCCGTGGCCTTCTTCGTCCTGTGCTGCGCGATCGTCGGCCGGCTGCGTCGATCCTCCCCGCTCGTGCTCACCACGCTGGTTGCAGCGGTGGGGGTCGCGCTGTCGATCTCGGCGGTCGCGACCATCGTCTATTCCGCCGATGCGAGCGCCTACCGGGACGGGGCAGTGCTCGACGTCCCCGCGATCACCGGTGCGACGCGGATCGCCTGGGACACGTCCATCTCCGGCGGTGCGGGGCCCAATGCGGTCGCCAGACTCAATTTCGGCTTCTTCGCACGGAATGCCGAGCTGGTCCCCTTCGACAGCCGCACCGGCACGCCGTCGGACGACAGTGCCCTGGTCGCGGCAGGGCGCCGGTGGAAGGGCGGCGCGATCGGCTTCGTCGAGCTGTACAGAGTTCCTGGACGTGACATCGTCCTGTGGGCACGTACGGCAGGGTGATGCCCGCGCCGGCCCGGCATCGTCGGGCCCGTCGGCGCTCGGTCAGCCGCGGACGGCCGGCAGGTGGTGCAGCAGCCGCTCGGTGATCCGATCGATGTCGGACTCGGTGAGCTGGGTGTGGGTGGGCAGTGAGATCCCGCCGATGGAGATCGCATCTGCCACCGGGAACACTGCCTGCTCGTCGAGGTACGGCGGCAGCTGGTGCATGGGGTAGAACACCGGACGGCTCTCGATCCCGTCGGCCTCCAGCAGCTCGATCAGCCGGTCGCGTGCCTCGGACGTCCGGACGTCGACGCGGATGGTGTACAGCCAGTTGACCGACTCGCTCCACGCCGGAGCCTTGGGGATGGTGACCTCGCTGTGGCTGCCCAACCGTTCGTCGTACCAGGTTGCAAGGTCCCTGCGGATGGCCAACTTCTCGTCGATCTTCTCCAGCTGACCCAGGCCGATGGCCGCCTGGATGTTCGTCATCCGGTAGTTGTAGCCGACGACCGGGAACCAGTAGCGACGCTGCGGATCCATGCCCTGACCGCGCAGCAGTCGCAGCTTCGCGGCGAGCTCCGCGTCGTTGGTGGTGACGGCTCCACCCTCACCGGTGGTCATGATCTTGTTGCCGAAGAAGCTGAAGGAGTTGACCAGGCCGACCGAGCCGACCCGCTTGCCGTCCGCACGGGCGCCGTGTGCCTCGGCGGCGTCCTCGACGATCGGGATGCCGTGCTCGTCCGCCAGCGCCTTCAGCGACGTCAGGTCGCAGGCGTGGCCGTAGAGGTGCACCGGCATGATGGCCTTTGTCCGCGGGGTGATCTTGCGGCGGACGTCCTCGACGTCGATCGTCATGCCGTCCGGCTCGGAGTCGACGAACACCGGGGTGGCCCCGGTGTAGGTGACCGCGTTGGCCGAGGCGATGTAGGTGAGGGTCGGGACGATGACCTCGTCGCCGGGACCCAGATCGAGCGCGACGAGGGCCAGGTGCAGCGCCGTGGTGCCGTTGTTGGCGGCGATCACGTGCTCGACCTCGCAGAACTCGGCGAAGGCCTGCTCGAAGTCGGTGACGAAGTGACCGGCGGAGGAGATCCACACCGTGTCCATGCACTCCTGGACGTACTTCGCCTCGTTGCCGTTCAGATGCGGTGCTGCGATCTGGATCCGTGCGGGACTGCTCACTTAACGCTCCTTCGACCGTGCCGGTACCCCGACCACGGTGCTCTCGTCCTCGACATCGCCGATCACGGTGCCGCCTGCTCCGACCGTCGCCCAGCTCCCGATGGTGCTGCCCGGGATCACCGAGACCCCGACTCCCAGGAACGATCCGGTTCCCACCGAGACCGTGCCGGCCAGGTGGGTCCCCGGAGCGACGTGGGCGAAGTCCTCCAGCACGCAGTCATGGTCGACCGACGCCATGGTGTTGATGATGACGCCCGCGCCGATCGTGCTGTACGGACCCACGACGGCGCCGCTGATCACGATACTTCCCGGACCGACGCTCGAGGTCGCGGCGACATGCGCCGACAGCGCGATCACTGTAGCGAATTCCCACCCGTCGGCCTGCATCTGCGCGGTGATCCTGGCCCGCACCCGATTGGCCCCGACCGCCACGAACGCGGTGCGATGACCCTGCCGCAGCAGCTCCGGGAGGATCTCGTCGCCACCCAGCACCGGTACCTGCAACCGGCCGCCACCGGGGCCGCCGACCGGGTCCCCGACAGCGCCCAGCACGTCGAGCCCCGCAGTGAGCATGACGTCCAGGCAGCTGCGGGCGTGTCCGCCCGTGCCGATCACCACGATTTTCGTCATCAGGAGGTGATCCTACGGGGGCCGACCCGCAACGACCGGGCGGCGCGGAGAACCCCAGGCGACCCCCCCTCGCGTCCCGTCACACTCGCCGTCCGGTTCGCTACCATTCCCTGATGCAGCATGAACCGTTCGTGTCCTTCGCGCAGAACCGGGAAGACGTTGTTCTCCACAGAGCGTTACGACACATCACCCGCGGGCGCTATCTGGATGTCGGGGCCAACGATCCGGTCGTCGACTCCGTCACCAAGGCGTTCTACGACCGGGGGTGGCGCGGCCTCGCGGTCGAGCCCGTTCCCGCCTATGCCGCCCGGCACCGCGAACAGCGCGAGGGCGACGTCATCGCCGAAGTCGCCGCGACGGACGCCGACGTCGAGACCATCGACCTGTTCAGCGTTCCCGGCACCGGATTGTCCAGTCTGCGCGAGGAACTCACGAGCTCCCATGCCAGCACCGGCCGGGGAACCCCTGAACGAATCTCGGTACGGGCCCGTCGACTCACCGACATCCTCGACGATGCCGGCTGGCAGGACTCCGACATCCATTTCATGAACCTGGATGTCGAGGGGGTCGAGGACGCCGCGCTGCGCAGCCTCGACCTCGACCGGTACCGGCCGTGGGTGATGGTGATCGAGTCGTTGGCCCCGGACACCGCGAAGCCCGCGCACGACGCCTGGGAGTCGCTGCTGACCGCCCGCGGCTACAGCTTCATGCTGTTCGACGGACTGTCCCGGTTCTACCTGGCCGACGAGCACCCGGAGCTCAGGGAGGCGTTGAGCACTCCCGCGAACGTGCTGGACAACTACTTGTCGGTCGGCCACCTCGAAGCGGCCGATGCGGCCGCGACGCTGCGGAACGACGTGCACAATCTGACGGCCGAACGGGACCGGCTGCGGACCGAGCTCGATGCCGCGGCCGAGGCCCAGCAGCAGGAGAGCACCTGGCTGAAGGAGCAGGCGGACACCGGCTCCCGGCAACTCGCCGACGTGCGGCAGGCGCTCACCCATGTCGAGAAGATCAAGACCGACCTCACCACCCACCGCGATGACCTGCTGCACGAGCGGACGGCCATGGTGCAGGAACAGACGACGATGCGGCAGGAGCGCGAGGAGCTGCTCGCCCGCATCGAGCGCCTGCAGGAGCAGCTCAGGCAGGCCGAGGCCTCGGCGCTCACCTGGCGCACGAAAGCGGTCAGCACCTGGGCGGATTTCAGCGCCTACCGGGAGACATCCGGACCGGAGCTGGACGCGGCGCGGGCGTCGGAGGCCGCTGCCCGTCAGGAGATCGTCGACATCAAGAACTCCACGTCCTGGCGGGTCACGAAGGCGCTACGCGCTGTCGGTGGCCTGCGACACTGAGCCGCTCGGCCCGCTCCGGGGTCCAGCGGACGGCGCCGGGCCGACGCCGGCAGTGCCGGACTCAGAGCTCCGGTTCGCCCTGGATCTCCGCGCCGGCCGCGACCCGTTCGCTGCGGGTGGCGACGAACGTCCGCGCCGCCAACCCCGCCTTGAGCACGAGGCGCAACGGTCCCTGCCATCGGGCCGGGTGTCGGTCGGCGAGGTAGCGGTAGGCACTGCGGTGGTGCTCGGTCAACATGCGGTGCTGATGACGTGACGTCGAGTGCCCTCCGACATGCTCCACCTGGGCCTGTGGCGCGTACAGGGTGCGCCAGCCTGCGCCGTGCATCCGGTCGGCGAGGTCGACGTCCTCGAAGTACATGAAGTACCGCTCGTCGAACCCGCCGATCTGCTCGAACGCCGCCCGCCGGATGAGCAGGCAGGCACCGGACAGCCAGCCGGCCTCGCGCAGGGCGACCTGGTCGTCCTCGGCGCGGTACCGCCGGGTCCACGGGTTGCGCGGCCACAGCCAACCGACCATGGCATGACCGATCCCGTCGGTGATCGACGGCAGCCGGCGGGCGGACGGGTAGAGCTTGCCGTCCGGCGTCCGGATGGCAGGACCGAAGAGTGCCGCGTCCGGGTGCTGGTCGGCAACCTCGACCAGCAGATCGAGGCTGCGGGCACCGAAGCGCAGATCGGGATTCGCGATCACCAGGTACTCGACGGAGTCGGGAAGCACGGCCGCGCCGGCATTGCCGGCGCTGCCGAAGCCGATGTTGCCGCCGGTGCGCAACAGGGTCGGCGCATCCGGTCGCTCCGCAGCCCGCTCCACCGATCCGTCGGTCGAGCCGTTGTCCGCCATCACCACGAACGGCGGCGAGGTGGTGGCCGCCGGTAGCGAGTCCAGGAACGCGTCCAGGGTCTCGCCCGGCGAATAGGTGATCACCACGATCCCCACCCGCGGACCGGCGGGCGGCGTCCTCTCCGTCGGCGGTGGCTGGTCGGGGTGGCTCGGGTCGGTCATGCGGCCCCTCCGGCAGTTCTCCAGCGACTTCCGAGTCGCCCACTTCCGCGACCCCGACTCCCCCGACCCCGACGGCCAGCGACGGCCGTGCGGTACGCGGCCAGACAAGACTGGGCGCAGCCGTCCCAGGTGAAGTCGGCGGCTCGACGCACCGCCCGCGCGGCGAGTTCGGAGCGCAGCTGCGGATCGTCGAGCAGGGTGTCCAGCGCGGCGCCGATGGCCGGCCCGTCCGGTTCGGTGTAGGCCACCGCGTCGCCGCCGACCTCGGGCAGCGACAGTCGATCGGTGGTCAGCACGGCGGCGCCGCAGGCCATCCCCTCCAGCACCGGGATGCCGAACCCCTCACCGAGGCTCGGGTAGGCGACGACGGTCGCCCCGCCGAGGTAGCCGGAGAGCACGTCGATCGGCAGGTACCCGGGCCGCAGGACCGTCAGGTGATCGGGGACGGCGGCGACGGCGCCGTCGATGCGGGTGTCCCAGCCGGCGCCGCCCGCGAGCACCAGCACCGGCGGGTCCGGGCGGTCGGTACAGCTGCGGACGAAGCCGTCCACCAGCGCCGGCACGTTCTTGCGTGGTTCGTGGGTGGCCAGGAAGGCGATCCACTCCCGGTCGCCGAGCTCCAGGGACGCCACGGCGGCGGCGATCTCGGCCTTCGACGGCGGATGGAACCGGGCGGGATCGACGCCGAGGTGCGCCACCACCAGCTGCGCGGGATCGGCACCGGCGAGCCGGGCGAGTTCGTCACCGGTCGCGGCGGAATCGACCACGCAGATCGCAGCGCGGCGTAGCGAGAGCTTGATCCAGCTGCGGAAGAAACGTGCCTTCAGGCCGGTGTGCCACTCCCGGTCGGAGAAGAACAGCGCATCGTGCAGGGTGACTGCGACGGGACGACCGGCCAGCAGCGGCATCGTGTAGTGCGGGGAATGGATGACGTCGACCCGACGTCTGCGGGTGAGCAGCGGCAGGCCCACCTGCTCCCACAGCAGACGTACCGGCCGCGGATCCGCCCAGCTCGGCAGCACCGCGAGCTCCGCCCGCGGCGCCCGGGTGGCGAAGACCTCCCGATCGCGTCGCTGGCAGGCGATGACCAACTCCACCTCGTCCTGCAGGACCGCTGCGAGCTCCTCGACGTACCGACCGACTCCCCCGCGTGCTGCCGGCACCGCTGTCGCATCGAGCAACACGCGCAACGCTGGCATCGGGGGTGGCGTTCCTCTCGTGGATCTCGGGCGCGGTGTCGCCGACCGCAATGGGTGACCGGCGTGGAAGGACGCTACCGGACCGGGCGGGTCTGCCTCCGCATCACGCGTCGGCCTGCTTCCCCGCGCTGCCCGGAGCCTCGCCCGGTGACACTTCGGGATGCGCCATCAACAGGCAGAGCAGCAGATAGGTGTGACGATCCTCGTGTTGTGCGTCCGGCGCGTCCGGCGCGTCGTGCTGGTCCGGCTCGCCGGCGTCGTTCCGGATCCTGTCGGTGAACGCCATCACGTGCGAGGCGAGTTGCTCGGCCAGCTCGTCCGCCTCGGCCTTCGTGAGCTTGAGGGCGTGGTCACTGATCGAGCGGTGGGTACCCATCGGTCGCTCGTCGGTGTAGGCCGCATCCACTGCCTGGTGCGCCCAGGCAGCACGGTTGCGGCGGAACACCTGGGCTGCGGCCCGGCCACCCGGCGCCGCTTCGATGTCCCCCAGGTTGACCGAGAGACCGCCCACCGGCACCCGCCACACGCGATCCCGCCGGTCCCTGGCCGCCGCGGGATCCTCCTCGACGAGCCCGTACCGGGCGAGCTGACGCAGGTGGAAGCTCGCCTGGTTGGCCGGGATGTCGAGTTCGCGAGCCAGATCGGCGGCCCGGAGCGAACCCGCGGCGGAGAGCTCGGTGAGGATCCGGTTGCGCATCGGATGTGCGATGGCGCGCAGCACCTTCGGGTCGTGGACGTGCCGAATTTCGGCTCCGGACTCGCTCATGCCGGCAGTCTACTGGAATCTCGCACCTTCCAGTGCGCAACTACTATTGCGCAATAAAAGTTGCGCACCATAGAGTGCGGACCATGCCCAGCTACCGCACCCTCGCCCGCAACCGTGATTTCACCGCACTCTGGATCGGCCAGGCGGTGAGCGACCTGGGCAGTCACGTCAGCATGTTCGTGTTCCCGCTGTTCGCCTTCGCGCTCACCGGATCCGCCTTCAGCGCCGCCCTCGCCGAAGCGCTGTACCTGCTCGGCCTGGCCGGCACGCTGCTGCCCGCCGGGGTGCTGGCCGACCGCCTGCACCGGTTGCGGGTGATGCGCACCTCCAGCGCCGCCGGCGTGGTGCTCTACTCGTCGCTGGTGGTAGCCGGGATCCTCGACGTGCTCACCCTCCCCCACCTGCTGGTGGTGTCCGTCCTGACCGGCGCAGCCGCCGGCCTGTTCTCGCCGGCCGAAACCTCCGCGGTGCGCAGCGTGGTCAGCGAGCAGGAGCTGCCGACGGCGCTCAGCCAGAACCAGGCACGGCAGCACGTCGCCTCGCTGGTCGGTGGGCCGCTGGGGGGTGCCCTCTACGGGATCACCCGCTGGCTGCCGTTCGCCGTCGACGCGGTGACCTTCGCGGTGTCCTGGTTCACGCTCGGACGGATCAGGACCGACCTGTCCGCCCCCGCGCGCAGCGGGCCGCGGCGGCGCATGCGTGCCGACCTCGCGGAAGGCCTCCGCTTCATCCGGTCCCGGCCGTTCTTCCGCGTCATGCTCTGCTGGAGCTCGCTCACCAATCTGACCATCAACGCCCTGTTCTTCGCCGTGATCCTGCGGCTCGTCCAGCACGGCGTGCCGGCCTGGCAGATCGGGTTGGTCTCCTCCGTCGCCGGCGCCTGCGGGCTGATCGGCGCGATCGGAGCGCCGTGGCTGATCGAACGCTTCGCGACCGGCCGGCTGACCGTCGTCATCGCCTGGAGCTTCGTCCCGCTGCTGGTGCCGATGGTGCTCTGGGACAGCCCGGCGGTGGTCGCGGCCGCGCTCGGCCTCGGCATGCTGCTCAACCCGGCGGGGAACGCCGGCATCCAGTCGTACCGGATCGCCATCACGCCGCGGGAGCTGATCGGGCGCGTCCAGTCGACGGGCCAGTTCATCTCGATGGGCATGATGCCACTGGCCCCCGTGCTGGGCGGTGCTCTGCTGGCCACTCTCGGCGGCTCCGCTGCCATCGCCGTGCTGGGTGCGCTGACCGCGTGCGTCGCGTTGATCCCGACGCTCAGCAGCAGCGTGCGCGACGTGCCACGCCCGGCGGTCTGGCGCACGTCCACCGAGCATCAGGCACCGGTCCAGGTCGCCTGACCCGGGTCCTGCAGGACCCGGACCGCCCGGATCAGGGACCGTGCAGCGGGACGACCTCACCGTTCGCCGCAATCGTGCCGAGGTAGGCGACAGTGCTCTCCCGGACTGCTGCCGTCGGTGGGTGACCGAGCGGCGTGTCCCACATCTCGTAGCCGACGCTGACATTCGGTGCTTCCGGTGGCTCTCCGTCTGCCCAGGGCAGCCCGGTGTCGTCGAACACCACCGCGGTCACCCCGCCGCCCCAGGCCCTGTCCAACGCGGCCAGCTTCGCGGCCGTGGGTACCCGGAGCGCAGCCGTCTCGACCCCGCACAGGTTCAGCAGCGTCACCTGGTAGTAGCCCATCACCGGGATCGGGCCGACGACGGCGACCTTGTCGGTGGGCAACTGCGCGCAGATCTGCTGCACGAAGGCCAGCTGACCATCGCCCTCGGTGACGGGGAACATCGGCCGGGTGGTCAGTGCCGCCGGTACGACCACTGCGACCGCGGACAGTGCCAGCGCCGCGGCGAAGATCAGCGTCGTGCGCTGCCGGAACCGCCGGGTGAGCGCGGTGGCGCCGACCGCCAGACCCCAACCGAGCACCAGCAGGATCCCGGGGATGACCGCCGGCAGGAACCGGCGCATCGCCCACACCTGATCGGGGGTGATCTGGGCCCGCACCAGATACACCAACGAGAATCCCACCGGCGCGATCGCGATCAGCAGGTCCCGGCGCCGACGGGCGATGATGTGCCACACCAGGACGACGGCACAGACCGCACCCGCGATCACCGCCGCCCAGCCGAAGTACCAGGCCAACCAGTTGATGGTCTGTTCGTCGTAGGCGCGGGTCGGATCGATCGGCAGCCCTTGCCGCTGTTGCCGGATCCGCACCTCCGTGGCGTACGGCTCGACGGTGTGCCGGGTGGTCAGGAACAGCGGGCGCGCCGCCAGCACCACGACGACGAGACCCACCAGTGCGCTCACCACGGCTGCGAGCCGGCGGCGGTGGGTGGCGGTCCAGGCGCGCACCGCGGCAGGGAGCCACCGGACAGCGATCGCGACCAGCGTGGCGAAACCAAGGGCGAGCCACAGCGCCAACGCCTGATCACGCAGGACGTGCAGGTAGTCGGGCGAGTTGAGCAACAGATCGGTCAGCCCGAGCAGGGTGGTGGGGACGGCGCCGATGCCGAACCAGAGCAGGGCAGCGCCCATCTCCCTGCGTCGCTCGCGCCCCACCGCCAGACCGACACACGCCCCGATGCCGATGACGGCGCCGATCACCACCAGCAGGCCGTCGATCCGGGTCATCGCCGCGAGGCCGATCCCGATTCCGCCCAGCAGCCAGCCACGACGACCGCCGCCGCGCGCTCCCCAGAGCAGACCGAGAGCCCCAACCGATACGGCCAGCAGCGACAGCGGCTCGGTGTACGGCGCCCGGGAGAAGGCCATCAGCGGCATCGAGACCGCGAGTGCCGCCACCGGGATCAGGCCGAACAGCGGGCCGGCCAGTCGTCGCGCGATCGTGTAGACGGCGACCAGCGCGCCGGCCCCGATCAGCACGTTGGCCTGCAGCAACCAGGTGACCCCGCCGATCCAGCCCGCGACGGCGATCAGCCCCGGAACGATCGTGGTGCTCTGCAGGAAGCGCTCGGTCTTGCCGGTCTCACCGCCCTGGTACAGCGACAGACCCGGGACTGCCTTGCGCAGGTCGAGGAGATCCTGGCCCAGCACGGTGTTGGGCGATGCGTGGTCCATCAACCAGATCCCACGCAACGTGTAGATCGACGGGTCGCGACGCACCGAGAGCAGCTGCGAGCTGTAGCCGCGGTTCACCAGGAACCAACTGACCGCAACCAGCAGCACGAGCACCGTGCCGATCACCCACCACCGGTCGGCGACGACGCGGCGCGTCGGAATCGTCGGCAGGAGTGCCAGCGCGCCGACTGCGGCAGCCACGAACAGCGGCGCTACCACCCACGGGTGGAACACCCCGAGCTGGACCGGGATCGCCACCGCGACGATCGCCGCCAGCGCGAGGACCGCCAGGATGTCCGGTAGCCGGATGACGAACGCGGCGAGCCTGCTGGGCCCCACTGCCCCGGCCGTCGACCGGTCGTCGGACTCCGCGGGTGCAGGGACCGGTGCGCCGGAGGTCACCGGCCGGCGGTAGCGGCTGCGGTGGTGGCCGCCGCGTCGGCCAAGCCGATGATGTACTGCCCGTACTTCGTGTTCGCCATCTCCTCGCCGAGCCTGCGGCACTGGTCGGCGTCGATGAATCCCTGCCGCAGCGCGAGTTCCTCCAAGCAGGCCACTCGGATCCCCTGCCGCTGTTCCAGGACCTGGACGAACTGGCCGGCCTGCAGCAGCGAGTCGTGGGTGCCGGTGTCCAGCCAGGCGAACCCGGCGCCCAGATCGACGAGCTCGGCGCGGCCCTCTGCGACGTACCGGTTGTTGAGGTCGGTGATCTCCAGCTCGCCGCGGGCCGACGGTTGCAGTGCGGCCGCCTTGGCGACCACGTCGTTCGCGTAGAGGTACAGCCCGGAGATGGCCAGGTTCGACTTCGGCTCGGCCGGTTTCTCCTCGATGCTGACGAGCTTGCCGTCGGAGTCGAGGACCCCGACGCCGTAGCGCTCGGGATCGGCGACCGAGTACCCGAACAGCACACAGCCGTCGAGGGTCTCGGATGCGCGGCGCAGGGTCTGCGAGAACCCGGCGCCGTAGAAGATGTTGTCGCCCAGCACCAGCATCACGGTGTCGGTGCCGATGTGGTCGGCGCCGATGATGAACGCCTCGGCCAGGCCGTTGGGCTCCGCCTGCTCGGCGTAGCTGATGTTCATCCCCCACGCGGACCCGTCGCCGAGCAGCCGCACGAAGGACGGGGCATCGTGCGGGGTGGTGATCACCAGCACGTCCCGGATGCCGGCCATCATCAGCACCGAGAGCGGGTAGTAGATCATCGGCTTGTCGTAGATCGGGACCAGTTGTTTGGACACCGCTCTGGTCAGCGGGTGCAAACGGGTTCCGGCGCCGCCGGCGAGCACGATTCCCTTCATGAGGCGAATCGTAGATCAGCCACTCCGTCGTTCCCGACCCACCGCTTCTGCTCCGGTAGCGTCTGGCTCCATGCCCAGTGCCCGAACGCGCGCGCCCCGGTGAGTGCCGTCCTGGGACCGATGGCTGGCGGCACACCAGCCACGGGCTCGGCCCCGGCCCGCTCGCGGGGGATCCGCGGTCTGCTGCGGAGGCTGACGACCCTGCTCCTGGGCAGCCACGACGAGATCGACCGACGGCTGTCCTTCGGTGGCGTCCACGCCGGCGAGATGGCCGCCCCCACCCCCGGTACCCCGCTGCCGACGGTCCTGCTCGCCTGCCGGGCGGCCGATACCGCGACCGTGGCCTCGCTGGCTCGCGGCGGCGTCCGGCCGGCCGCACGCATCGGCTTCCGCCGGCTCTCGACGTCCGCCTTCCTGACCGCCCTGAAGGCCTACCGGCTGCGCAAGCACCTGCCCCGGTTGCTGCGGGCGGTGCGCCGGCGGTGACAGCAGCGACAGCAGCGACGGCGACACCAGCGCAGACCCCGGGCCGCTGGGTGATCGACGGTCAGGTCCTGCAGACCGAGGCGCGGCTCCGCGGGATGGGCCAGTACGCACTCGAGCTGCTGGTCGCCCTCGGCGCCCGGAGCGATCTGGCGGTGACGGTCGTGCTGACCGACGCGCTGCCCGATGCGGCCGCCCGCGCCTCACTCGCCGAGCGGGCGCCCGGCATCGACATCGCGGTGTTGCCGTTGCTGCTGGACGACCTGGCCGGGGCCTCCCACCGGGCGCGGAACCTCGCAACCTGGGACACGTTCCTGCGCACCCGGACTGCCGATGACGACCCGCTCGGGTTCCTGCTGCTGTCCCCGATGCAGGGGACGATCCTGCCCGTCATGCCGTCCCGCGTGGCCGGCGTCATCCGGTGGGCGCTGGTCTACGACCTGATCCCGCTGATGTTCCCGGAGCTGTACCTGCAGCACCCGGTGAAGGCGTCGGAGTACGAGCGGCGGCTGGGCAACATCCTGACGGCCGACGGCGTGCTGACCATCTCCGCGACCGTCGCGAACGACGTCGCGCTCGGGCTCGGCATCGACGGGTCCCGGATCAGCAGCATCGACGGCGCACCCATCCCACACGCCCTCGGTCGGGCGTCCGTCCCGGGCCTGCGCGACGCGTACGTGCTGATGCCGACCGGCAACGACGTGCGCAAGAACAACGGCCGGGCAGTCGCAGCGTTCCGGGAGTTCGCCGCGACCGATCCCGACGTCCAGCTGGTGGTGACGTCCGACTTCACCGCGGCGCAGCGCGCCGCCCTGGCGGGCGTGCGGGCCGATCAGGTGCTGTTCACCGGCCCGGTGAGCGGCGAGCAGATGAACGAGCTGTATGCCGGCGCCACGGCCGTGCTCTTCCCTCCCGTCTACGAGGGGTTGGGGCTGCCCGTGCTGGAGGCGGTGGAGCGTCGGGTGCCGGTCGCCTGCTCCGACATTCCGGTGTTCCGGGAGATCACCGACGGAGGGGTCGCCTGGTTCGATCCGGAATCGGTTCCGCAGATGGTGCAGGCGCTGGGTCGGGTGTGCGGACCGGACGCGCAGCGACCTCGGCTGACGGAGGACCAGCGCAGCGCCGTCCTGCGCCGGTTCAGCTGGCCGGAGGTCGCCCGGAGGTTCGTCAGCAGCACCACGGACCTCGCGACCGCTGCGTTTCTGCCGGACCCGAACCCGTACACTCGACTGGAACTCGTCGGCCCCGATCCCGCGGATGATGCCCGAGCCGGCCGGATGCTGCTGGACGTCGTCGCCGAAGTGTCGCGCCGGGCCGACACCAGGGTGCTCATCGAGGCCGGCGGCGGCGACCTGATCCGGCGAGCACTCGGGGCCAGGGAACTGATCCGCGGGACGGCGCCGGACGACTCCCGCAGCCAGGTCCACCTGCTGTCCAGCTCTCCGGCCTGCTCGCTCACCCTGGTGCACGCGATGAGCGTCCCGGCATCGCGGTGGTGCTGGACACCGATCTGAGCGGACCCTGGCGAGCGCTCGAGGAGGCCGGGCTGCTGTCCGTAGCGGATCATGCAGCGGGGAGGTGCTGCACGCGCAGGAGCCGAACGGCGTGCACCACCTGGCGTCCGTGCTGGGCACCGCGCGCTGGGTCGTCGTGTTCGACGAGGTGCGGGCGGCCCTGGTGCGGGAGGCGTGCCGGACCTTCGGTCTCGACCCGCGGAAGGTGGTGTGCACGGCAGCGCCCGCTCCCCTGCTGCCGCACCCGGAGCTGGTGCGGCACGAGCGCGTGTCGGTGGTTCTCCGCGACGACCTCGCGACCAACATCCGCACCGGCACCGCCACCACCGCCACCGCCACCGGCCGGGCCGCCGAGGCGGCCGAAGCGACCGACCGGGCCGGTTCCCGGATCGCCCGCGCCGCGGTCGCGCGTCTGGACCGCGCCGAACCGGTGACGGCCGCCAGGGTGCTCCGCCTCGGCGTCGTCCCGGCCACCACCGGGTCGGCGGCCGAGCTGGGCCTGCCAGACGACGTCGTCCTGCCCGCCGCCGAGATCGCCGCTGCGCTGCGCGAACCCGACCGGCTCGATGCGCTGACCGAAGCCGGATCCGCGCAGCTGCAGGCCCATCGGCCGACCGTTTTCGCCGCCCTGCTGGTGGAGCTCGCGAACATGCCTACCCCCACCCTGGACCCGGGCGTGGGTTCGGCGCGGGACTCGGTGCGGCGGGATCCGGCGGCCGGGCGCTCGGGAACCAGCGATCCGGTCGCCACCGTTGCGGGAGCTGCCGACGCGGGAGGTACTGGTCCACGAGTCATCGACGCGGGCACTCTCGATCTGACCGTCGTGCTGGAGTCACCGCAGGAGGGCGCCCCCAGCGTCGACCGGTGCGGACGGATGCTCGTCACCGAACTGCGGGAGTTGCCCGCAGAGGTGCGCCTGCATCCTGTCCAGCTGCGGATGCCGTCGGTGGTCCGCTCGGTACCGGTGATCGGGCGCCGGCACCTCGCGCTCAACCTCGACCGGGTGGTGGCCCGCTACCCGGTGGCGATCGGCCAGCTGCTCCGCGCGGATCGGGTCGGCGACGGTGCAGGATTCTTCCACCTCGCCGACCACGTCTACGCGCATCTCGTCGGACGGCTACCGGCTGCCCGGACGGGTGTCTACTGCCACGACCTGGACGGATTCGCGCCCGTACTGGATCCCTCCCAGCGGGCACATCCGCTCACCCGCATCCTGGCCAGGGACGCCCTGCGAGGCCTCGCCGAAGCGGCGCTGGTGTTCCACTCCACCCGTACCGTCGGCGAGCAACTGACTGCCACCGGCCTGATCGATCCGGACCGGCTGGTGCTCGCCCCGTTGGGCGCTGCCGCGGTCTTCGACGTCGCCGCCGACCACGCCCTGGATGCCCAGCGGGACGCGATCACCGGTGGTCATCCGTACCTGCTGCACGTCGGGAGCGACATCCCCCGCAAGCGCCTGGATGTGCTGCTGGAGACCTTCGCGCGGCTGCTGCCGACGTTCCCAGGTCTGCTGCTGGTGCAGGTGGGGGCCGCGACACTACCGACGGACCGGGCATCTCTGCGGACGAACGGGCTGCCGACGGACGCGGTGCTCCGGCCGCGCGACGTGGACGACGCATTGCTCGCGTCCTTCTACCGGGGCGCCCAGCTGGTGCTGGTGCCGAGTGAGGCGGAGGGTTTCGGGATGCCGGTCGTCGAAGCCCTCCGCTGCGGCAGCATCGTCCTGGCGTCCGACCTCCCGGTGTTCCGGGAGATCGCCGGTGACGCGATCCTCACCGCACCGGTCGGCGACGTGGAGGCCTTCGTCGCGACGGCGACCACGGTGCTGCAGGATCCGTCGACCGCGCCGTCACCCGCCGTCCGGGCGGCGGCGGCGGAGCCCTACACCTGGCGTCGTCATGCCAGCTCGATCCTGGATGCCTACCGGCGGTTGCACGTCGGCTGAGAGGCGATGAGGCTCGACCGAGTTCATCAGAGCACCGCCGATCAGACCACCGCTGGTCAGGACACCGAACGTCGGAACACCGTCGGTCAGGACTGACCGTCGGGCCAGCGCCGTCAGTGGATCCACCTGCTCGGCCCACCCGACCTGTGCAGCCGAGCGCAGCTCAGGCGACGGTGAACCAGTTCGAGTACAGCCCGAGCGCGGAGGCGATGGCATCGCCGGAGATCGGGTCGGTGTAGCCGGTGGTCCCGTAGAGCCGGACGCTCACCACCCGACGGTTGCCGGAGTCGCGCTTCGTGATCTGCAGCTTGGTCAGGGTGCCGATCTGCGAGCCGTACTGCTGCTGCAGCGGCGAGGTCGACACGGTGGTCGTCCACGAGTGGTAGATGTTGCCCGGCGCCCGGGCGTCGCCCGCATCGGACGCTGCCGGGAACACCCCGCCCGCGGAGAAGCCGCCGGTGGACGCGGAGAACTCGGTCTTGGCGATCGCGCCGGCGGCGTTGACGAGCACCCGGCCGGTGGTCGCCGAGACTGCACGGGTGGCGCGGTTGTCCTCGATGAGCCGGCCGCCGGAGCCGGCACCGCCGTAGACCTGGCAGGCCGCCGTGTCGCAGACCTTCGCGTACGCCCGGTGCGGCGGCGACGCCAGTGCGTAGGAACGGGCGACGACAGCCTGCGCCTGCAGTGCCTGGAACCCACGTCCGCCGGACGCATCGCCCCAGGAGGCAGGCATCTCCCGCGGGACGACGCCGCGCAGATAGTCATCGACGCCGACCGAGTTGATCAGCCGACGGCCAGGGTTGCTGGCGTCGACCGACCGGTACGTCAGCGAACCGCGGTAGGCCTTCAGGACGCTGCCGGCGCACACGTTGAGCATCTTGCTGACGTCAGCGCCCGGAGCAGCGACCGACGAGGTGACGAGCGCTGCGCCGGAGTCGATCCGGGCCAACGGCGACAGCGACGTCGACGTACAGCTGCTGGTCGAGGAGACGGTGAGGGCCCTGGTCGTCGCGGAGTACTGCAGCACGGCGACCTTGCCGGCCGGAAACACCACGCCGCCGGCCCGGAAGGAGGCGTGCGGCGAAGTGATCCGGACGTTGACGCCGTCCCAGGCGGTGAGCCGGACGGTGATCTTCTGCGACGCCGCGGCCGCCGGGCTGGTGACCAGTCGGGTCCCCCCGTAGAAGCGCGCCAGGATCTTGGAGGCCGGGTAGGCGTACGCGACGGCATAGCCGTAGGCACCGAACTGGCCCATGCCGCGGCCGTGTCCGAAGCCGTGGCCGGTCAGGGTGATCCGGGTGAGCGCAGCGGCCGACGCCGAGGACGCTGTTGAGGTTGTGGTTCCCGGGCGGGATTCGGCCGCGATCGAAGCAGGAGCGGCCTGGGCCGGCGCGGCGAGCAGACCACAGACCAGGGCCAGCCCCAGGGTCGCGGCCGACCTGGCCCGCCGCCGGGAACCGGATCCCGACCCCGATCGCGACCGGAGCGGCTGTGAGGCCTCCGCTGGAGTGGGTGTGGCGGACGGACCTGCAAGCGTGCTGGACACGAAATTCCCCCAAGGGTGCGGACACTGCGGACTGAGTGGAACGAGGCGGTGCCGATGGTACGGACGGAACAGTACGAGCCGGCGCCGATCCAATTGTTACCCGGGTCAACCTGTCACGGCCGACGGTCAGGCGCCGAACGCGACCCGATGGGCCGCGAATGCCCGCTCGAAGGCCTGCTCCCAGTGCGGCAACGGGGCCAGACCAGCAGCGATCCACGACGCGTTCGACAGTACCGAGTACCCGGGGCGGGCGGCGGGCGAAGGACGGTCGGCCGAGCTGATCGGCTGGACCCGCTGGGGGTCGGCCCCGACCGCGGCGAAGATCGTCCTGGCGAACTCGAACCAGGTGGTCTCCCCGGTGGATGTCCCGTGCAGGACGCGCCCGCCCGGCCGGTCCGGCTCGGCGGCAGCGAGGTGCAGCAGTCCGACGGCCAGGTCGGCTGCGTGGGTGGGGGCGCCGCGCTGGTCGTCGACGACGGTGACGACGCCGTCGCCGAGCGCCAACCGCACCATCGTCCGGACGAAGTTCGATCCGTTCGCGCCGTACAACCAGGCGGTGCGCACGACTTGGCCCCGCGGGTTGCCCTGCAGCACTGCCTGTTCACCGGCGAGCTTGCTGGCGCCGTAGGCCCCGAGCGGGCCCGTGGGGTCGTCCGCCGCGTACGGCTGCGTGCCGTTGCCGGGGAAGACGTAGTCGGTGGAGACATGCAGCAGCCGCAACCCGGCGGCCGCAGTGGCGGCGGCCAGGTGAGCGGGACCATCGGCGTTGATCGCGAACGCCCGGTCCCGTTCGGTCTCGGCTGCGTCGACGCCGGTGTGGGCTGCGGCGTTGATCACCACGGTGCGCGGATCCGTCGCGGCCGCGCGCGCCACCGCTTCGTGGACCGCGGCCGGGTCGGTGATGTCGAGGTCGGTCGACGAGTACGCCAGCGCCGACGTCCCGTTCGCCGCGGCGAGTCGGGCCAGATCCGACCCGAGCTGTCCTCGGGCTCCGGTGATCAGCACGGTTCCGGCATGCGGCGGCTCCAGCGGCTCGGGCCGCTCGGAGGCGGGCGCCGACGCAGGGGCCGACGCGGCGTCGGGGGGGTTCGTCATGGACCCATTGTGAGCGTGCGAGCAGCGATGGCCGAATCCGCAGCGGCCGCTCCGCCGGCCACATCACGCGTGACATCAGATGCGACCTGGGACGTACGAGACCGGACACGCCTGGTCTCGGTCAGGAGGGTCCACGGCTGCGATCGCTACCCTGGGATCCGGACGGGCCACCACCGGCTGGTCGCAGCGCCCGGCGGACCGGGCCCCAACCGGTGGCTGCCGGGCCGTGGCGCAGTGCGTCGTCGCCCATCGGGCAGCCGGCCGTCCGGCAGAGAGGTTGCACCGCATGAGCACTCCCCGCGACGGATCCTCCGGAGAACGGGGGCCCCGCAGGTTCGGGCCCTCCGCCGCGGATCCAGCGCGTGGCGCGGGCGACCCGTCCGACCGTCCACGCAGCGGACCACCCGCCGGTTCCGGCGCTCCCGGTCCCGCACGTCCCGCAGGTCCCGCCCGTCCTACAGGTATGGCCGGCCCCGCAGACCCTGCTGGCCCGGCCCGCTCCCCCGGCGCCGGCCCGGAGCAGCCCGTCTCTCCCCGCGCCCAGGGTCCTCGTCCCGAGGGACCCCCTCGCGGCGCCGCACCCCAGTCCCCACCACCGGGCGGTCCGCCCGGCCGTATGCCCCAGCTGCCGCCCCCGGGCCAGAGGGCCGGCGTCCAGCGCGACGTCGGTCGATCACCGGCTGCGCCGGGCGCCCGACCACCTGCATCCCCGACCGGTGCACCCGCCGCCCCGGGGGCGCCGTTCCTGGGGATGCAGGCCAGGTGGGTCGCCGACCGGTCCCGCCCGGGTCGCTCCGCGCTGCGCTGCCCGTCGATCCTGCCCGGCCGGGCACCGCCGGCCGCAGCGGTGTCGCTGCCGAACCAACCGCGATGTCACCCGAGCAGCCGGCCGCGCCACGACCGCCGAGCAAGGCCTGGTCGGAACTGGACGACCGTCGCCCGGCCACCCGCATGATGCCCTCGGCCCCACCGGTCGCCGGCGGTCCGGGAGGTCCCAGGGGTCCAGGCGGTCCAGGCGGTCCCGGGGGTCCCGGTGGACCGCGTGGGCCGGTCCGGGTCGGCGGCGGCGGCTCCGACGGACCGGACGACGGCTCGCGCCGACGACGCACCCCGGGCGGCATCCTCGCCTCCCGCATCGTGTCCACGATCGCCGCGGTCGCACTGCTGCTCGTGACCGGCATCGGCTATTTCGTGAACCAGGGCGGCACCTCCGACGCCCAGACGAAAGCGACCCAGGTCGACAAGATTCCCGGCGGCGGGATCACCATCCTGCTGATCGGGTCCGACTCCCGCTCGCACGCCGACGGCAGCCCGCTGAACGCGGACGAGCTCAAGCTGGTGTCCACCACGGAGAGTTCCGGAACCAACACCGACACCCTGATGCTGCTGCACATCCCGGCCGGCGGGGCACGAGCGACAGCGGTCTCCATCCCCCGTGACACCTGGATCGACGAGTCCGTCACTTCGGCGGTCAAGGGTCCGTACTCGGACGGCAGCGAGGGTGAGTACAAGCCGAACAAGATCAACGCGTTCTACGGCACCGCGAAGACCTACTCCGCCCAGTACCTGACGTCGCAGGGCGTCACCGGGGCGGAGCGCGAGCGGCGCTCCAGTGAGGCCGGCCGGCAGATGCTGATCTCCGTCCTCAGCAAGTTCACCGGCATGTACATCGACCATTTCGCCGAGGTCAACCTGATCGCGTTCTACACGATCAGCACTGCGCTGCAAGGAGTTCCGGTCTGTCTGAAGGCAGCCGTCAGCGATTCCTTCTCCGGTGCCGACTTCCCGGCCGGACTCCAGGAGGTCGAGGGCACATCAGCCCTGGCCTTCGTCCGACAGCGCCACGGTCTCCCCGGGGGTGACCTCGACCGGGTGCGACGCCAGCAGGCGTTCCTGTCCGGGGCGATCAAGAAGGTGCTGTCAGCGCCGACCACGATCCCCTCCCTGGCCGACGCCGCCCAACAATCCCTGGTGATGGACAAGGGCCTGGATCTGCTGACCCTCGGCCAGCAGATGCAGGCACTCAGCGGCGGGCAGGTCACCTTCGAGACACTGCCGACCCACGGCTCCGCCGCCGATGCCGGTACCGACGCGCTGGCCACCGATCCCGCCGAGGTGAAGGCGTTCTTCGCGAAGATCCGGGGCTCTGCGTCGTCAGCGGGCGGGAGCAAGGGGGCCACCACCAGCGCAGCGACACAGAAGCTGACGGTCGACGTGCAGAACGGCACCATGACCCCGGCCCTCGGGAAGAGCGTCGCGGCACTCCTTCAGGGCAAGGGTCTGACCGTCACCAAGCCGGCCGACATGCCGGGCAAGAGCAACTCCAACCAGTTGGAGACCACCGAAGTGCGGTACCCGTCCGGAGCGAAGGCGAATGCCGACGCCGTCGTCGCCGCCCTCGGCTTCGGCGCCGCCACCCAGAGCGGGGACGTCGCTGCCGGACACGTGCTGGTCGTCGCCGGAAAGGACGCACCTGCTCCGTCCGGCCTGCGGGCGGCACTGCCTGCTTTCGCCGGCGGCGGCACTCCCGCCGTTGCGGGCGCGGCAGTACCTGTCGCCGTTCTCCCCGCTGCCGGCGCCGTGCCGGACAGCATCGACGGCGTTGCGTGCATCAACTGATGGCCTCCCCCTCCGAAGCGCACACCGGCGCCGGCAGTGTCACCGAGGTGGTTCTCGGCCCGCTGTTGCGGGCAGATCTGCACGTTCCGCGGCTGGTCACCTACGGCCCCCTCGGTCGCACCGAGTTGTCCACGGCCTCGCTCGGGAACTGGTCGGCCAAGGTGGCGGGGTTGCTGCGTGACGAGCTGGGGCTCGGCCCCGGATCGTTGGTGTCGGTGCGGACAGCGGATTTCTGGCAGAGCCTGCCGATCCTGTTGGGCTGCTGGTGGAACGGGGCTGTCGTGACACCCGACGACGATCCTGACGCTGCCGTGGCCTTCGTCGCCGACGGGGACGACGCGGCGGCCGACGACGTGTTCGTGGTCTCCGGACACCCGCTCGGCGCGCCGTCGCAGCAGGTGGCGGCACACCAGCGCGATTTCACCACTGCTGTGCTCGGACAGGCCGACCGATTCGGCGCGCCGCCGGCGCTGGGCCCCGAGTCTGCGGCGCTGTCTGCCGATGGTCGGATCCGTAGTGTCGGCGAGGTGCTGGCCATCGCCCGTAGTTCGGCCGGCGCGTTCTGGAGCGGCATCAGGGTGGCCAGCACCGCACCGTGGACTCTGCCCGAGCCCGCAGTCGGACTGCTGCTCGGCACCTTGCTCGCCGACGGTGTCGTCGTCCAGATCTCGGATTCTGCAGCAGATGTGGCCGCGATCGCCGCCACCGAACACTGCTCGGTGCAGTTCGCCGGCTGAGCGGCCGGAGCCGTGGAGCGATCCCACCCCACCGGCTGATTGTCGTAGTTGGGCACCATCCGTCGGCTCGCGACAGCGTCGGTGGGGCTCACGTGCCCGGCGGCGGCGGTGTCGAGTGTGGTGGCGGTTACCAGGAAGCGCTGTACCTGGCCGTCGAACTCCTACCTTCGGCGCCTGGGTCGGGTGCCGATCCCCGCCCTACCTGAGCAGGCTGCGCGCCATCACCAGGCGCTGCACCTGGTTGGTGCCCTCGTAGATCTGGGTGATCTTGGCGTCCCTCATCATCCGCTCGAGCGGGAAATCGCGGGTGTAGCCGGCGCCGCCGAGCAGCTGGACCGCGTCGGTGGTCACCTTCATCGCAACGTCCGAGGCGAAACACTTCGCGGCCGAGGCCAGGAAACCCTTGTTCGCGTCACCCCGCTCGGTGGCCGCGGCGGATTGGTAGACCAGGGTGCGAGCCGCCTCGATCTCCATCGCCATGTCCGCCACCATGAACTGCAGAGCCTGGAACTCGGCGATCACCTTGCCGAACTGCTTGCGCTCCTTCATGTATGCGATCGCGACGTCCAGCGCGCCCTGGGCGATCCCGACGGCCTGGGCGCCGATGGTCGGCCGCGTGTGGTCGAGCGTCAGCAGTGCCGTCCGGAACCCGGTGCCCGGTTCACCGATGATCCGGTCTCCAGGGATGCGGCACTGCTCGAAGTGGATCTCCCGGGTGGGTGAACCCTTGATCCCGAGCTTGCGTTCCTTGGTTCCGACGACGAACCCGGGATCGTCGGACTTCACGACGAACGCGGAGATGCCGTCGGCCTTCTTCGCCGCATCGGGATCCGTCACGGCCATCACCGTGTACCAGGTGGACTCGCCGGCGTTGGTGATCCAGCACTTGGTGCCGGAGAGCACCCAGTCGTCGCCGTCGCGGACAGCGCGGGTCCGCATCGCAGCGGCGTCAGAACCCGCTTCGCGCTCCGACAGCGCGTAGGAGATCATCGCCTCGCCGGACGCGATCGACGGCAGCACCTGCTGCTTGAGCTCCTCCGATCCGGACAGGATGACGGGCATCGAGCCGAGCTTGTTGACGGCCGGGATCAGCGAACTGGAGGCGCAGACCCGCGCGACCTCCTCGATGACGATCACCGTGGCCACTGCGTCGGCTCCGGCCCCGTCGTATGCCTCCGGAATGTGCACTGCGTTGAAACCCGAAGCGACCAAGGCCTTCTGGGCCTCGATCGGATAGCGCTCGTGCTCGTCGCACTCGGCGGCGAACGGCAGGATCTCCTTCTCGGAGATCTCGCGGACGGCCTCCCGGATGGCCCGGTGGTCTTCGGTGAGTGCGAACGACTCTGCGGTCACGCGGTGCTCCTGTGCTCGGATCGGCCGATCATCACCGACTGGCGGCCGGCCACATTACCGGCCGGTAACCACGATCGTAGACCGGCCGAGTCGCGCCGTCCGCGCCGAGCGCGGCAGTCGCCCACCCGCCGCGACGGGCGGGAGCGGACCGGCCGAGTCGCACCTCAGATGCGGCGAGAGCTCACTCGCACCCGACGCCGTCGCCGTCCCGATCGAGCCCCGACCGGTAGCCGGGGTCGCCGGACCTCACGGGCGCAGCACCGGCGGCTCGCGCCGCATCGCAGTTCTCGAAGTACACCGAGCCGGTGTCGACAAGACCTCGGGCTGCAGCAGCGGCCGTCTTCGTCTCCACGACAGTCTCGGTGACGGTGGTGGCGGGCGCCTGCACCGTGACGGTGGTCGGCGGCGCAGTGAGCCGAACGGTCTTCGGCGCGGCGGTGACGGTCGTCGTCTGCGTGACCGTCCTGGTCTTCGTGACGGTCTTCGTGACCGTCGCCGTGGCGGTCTTGGTGACGGGCTTGATGACGGGTTTGGTCTTGGCCACCGTGGTGCGAGCTGCCTTGACTGCTCCGGTGGACCCCGCTCGTACCTCGGCGACCGCGACGACGTCGCTCTGCCGTGCCGGAACGTCCTCGGCGCTCGTGCACGCCACGGTCACCGGCGCCATCAGCACCACCAGCCCCAGCCATGCGGACACCACTGTTCTTCGCTGCTGCGCCACGGATCCCCCTCGACGACACCGGCCCCGACGGGAGACATCACTACCGTCGCATCACCATATGGACTAAGAGTCACCCGTTCGGCCCAATGCTGCGGACAGTACGGCGCGCCTCGTCACCCGTCAAGCGGTGAAATCTGCTGGGCCAGCCGCGGTCAACCCTGCTGCGACCGCAGGTTGGCGTCCTTCTCCAGGACCATCCGCTCCAGCTCGCGAGCGAAGGCGGCGAGCTTGCCGGTGAGCTCGACGCCGAGGGCATCCGGCGCACTGGCCAGCATGCGCACCGCGAGCAGTCCAGCATTGCGCGCGCCGCCGACCGACACGGTGGCCACCGGGATCCCGGCCGGCATCTGGACGATCGAGAGCAACGAGTCCATGCCGTCCAGGTACTGCAGCGGTACCGGAACGCCGATCACCGGGAGGGTGGTGGCCGACGCGATCATGCCCGGCAGGTGAGCTGCCCCACCCGCCCCCGCGATGATCACCCTGAAGCCCTGTGCCGCAGCGCCTGTCGCGTAGTCGAGCATCCGTTGGGGGGTGCGGTGCGCCGAGTACACCCCGACCTCGAAGGTCACGCCGAACTCGGTCAGCACGTCCGCTGCCGCGCTCATCACCCCCCAGTCGGAATCACTGCCCATCACCAACCCGACCGGCGCGCTCGACGTCCCCGCTGCCGAGCCTGCGGCACCGCTGAAGTTCCCGGTCATTCCGACTCCTCGCCCTCTGCCGACTCGACGGCCGGAACTGTTGTGCCACCGTGGATCTCGTACCCGTCGGACCAGACACCAGTGCCCAGCCAGGTCGCGCTCAGTCGGGCGATCCGGCGCAGCTCCGCGATCCCGTCCGACCCGTCCGCGGCGACCCGATCACCGCACACGTTGACGTGGCCGAGCTTGCGTCCCGGCCGGATTCCCTTGCCGTACCAGTGGATCCTCACCTGCGGGAAACGAGCGGACAGGTGATGGATCCGCTCGTCGATACCGATCACTGCACCGGGCCCGTCGTCCGGTCCGCCCAGTACGTTGCCCATCACGGTCACCTCCGCCCGAGATGCCGTGCTGCCCAACGGATAGTCCAGTACGGCCCGCAGATGCTGCTCGAACTGGGAGGTCACTGATCCGTCCATCGTCCAGTGTCCGGAGTTGTGCGGACGCATCGCCAACTCGTTGACCACCAGTCCGTCCGGGAAGGCGTCGCCGGGTTCCACCTCGAACAGCTCGACGGCCAGCACCCCGACCACGTCGAGTTGCTCGGCGACCGTGGCTGCCAATCTGCTGGCCGCGGCCGACATCTGGTCGGACAGACCGGGAGCGGGTGCGATCACCTCGACGCAGATCCCGTCCTCCTGCACGGTGTGCACCACCGGCCAGATCGCGGCCTGCCCGAACGGGGAGCGCGCCAGCACGAGGGCCAGTTCGCGTCGCAGTGGAACGAACTCCTCCAGCACCCAGGGAATGTCCGAGGACGGCCACTGCGGCGACTCCCCCGCCCGCACCACCCAGACGCCCCGCCCGTCGTACCCGCCGCGAGCCGCCTTCACCACGACCGGATCACCGTGCGCGGCCCGGAACTCACCGATCGCCTCGGTCGGGTCGCCCTGCACCACCCGGAACGCGGGCACCGGCAGGCCGAGCTGCTGGAGCCGTTGCCGCATCAGAGCCTTGTCCTGGGCGAACTGCAGCGCGTCCGGCCCCGGATGCACCAGCACCCCGGCTGCCTGCAGCGCCCGCAGGTGCTCGCCCGGGACGTGTTCGTGGTCGAAGGTCAACACGTCGCAGTCGACGGCGAACCGGCGCAGCGCGTCCAGATCCGTGTGCTCGCCGAGCTGCACGTCCGGCGCGACCAGAGCAGCGGAATCATCCGCGTGCTGCGCCAGCACCCGCAGGCTCTGGCCCAACGGAATGGCGGCCTGATGGGTCATCCGGGCGAGTTGGCCGCCGCCGACCATTCCCACCCTGGGCAGTCCGGTACGAGAATCCACGACTGCGCAGCCTACGGTGGCTCACTTCAGCGCCCCGACGACTCCAGCAGTTCCGCGGCCAGGGCGGCCGTTCCCGGCAGCGGTTCGATCCAGGCCCGCACCGTCGATCCGGCGCCGTGCCGGTCGCGATCGATCACCCGCTGTGCCAGCGATCGGCCCAGCTCGATCCGTCGGGCGAGATCGGCATCCCGTCTGGCCAGGATGGCCATCGTCGTCTCGGAGACCATCGACAGTGTCTCGCCGGCGTCGAAAATGCCTCGCATGCCCTCGGCCAGCAGCATCATCGGCAGGTTCCGGCCGAGCCCGGACTGGGTCGATTCGATCCGCACCAGCACCAGGGCGACCTCGTCGGGCTGCAGACGCTTCGCTCCCAGGGCGCGGTAGACCTCGCCGAGCCGCACCTGCAGATAGCCCAGGCTGGTGAGCCCGGTGAGTGGATCGACGATCCCGATCGGAGGTGTCGACGTGCGCGCCGACCACCCCAACGAGACCGCTCGTCGCAGCGCTTCGGCCATCTGGGAGCTGACCAGCGACGCCAGCAGATCGATGTCGGCCAGGGCCTCGCTGAGCGGGATCGAGGCGGCTGCTCGTTCGAAACCCAGGCGCTCCGCAGCGGCCCACGGATCGCGACCGTCGCTGAGCGCCTCGCACAGGGCATCCACCGATTGCAGGCGCCATTCGACCTCGGTGGCCCAGCCGTGACCGGAGGCGAGTTCCCACCACTGCGCGCGAAGCGAATCACCGGCCACCGGAGGGGTTCCGGACGTCATGGGCGTCTCCTTGCTGGTCCTGCGGTGCACACGTCGTTCTCCATCACGCACTCCTCGGCCGGGTGCGGGCCGAGATCGACCCAGTCACGCCTGTACGACGAACGGAACGCAGGCCCGTCACGTCACCGATGGCTGATTCACCCACCCGGGATGACGCGGATCCATTCAAAGCCACTATGCCCAGAAGGGTGACACATCAGGCATGCCCCGCGAATGAGGGCCCGGGCGCGTCGGCTCACCTGTTCGGCGGATGTCCGGCCACGCCTGGGTGCGCACGACCCACACCGGGTCCCGGGTGGGCAACAGGGATCTGACCAGGCACAATGAGCGTGTCGGCAGCCATGCCGGCGCTCCATCCCCGATTCACCGGGGGGCCTTCGCACAGGGCCGTCCGGGTGAGATGATCTCCGGGACATCGCAGCGGGAAGGAGGAAGCGCACCGTGACGGACCATCGGGATCTCGACCTTGCCGAATCCGGCTCGATGGGCCCCCCCGCCGGCGATCCCGAATTGATCACCAGGGTCAGGGGCGGCGACCGTCAGGCCTTCGCCGAGCTGTATCGCCGTCACGTCGGAGCGGCCACCAACCTGGCCAGACAGATCGTGCCGGGCGCCGGCGCCGACGACCTGGTCTCCGAGGCCTTCGCCCGGGTGCTGGACGGGTTGCTCGAGGGCAAGGGTCCGGATGCCGCCTTCCGCGCCTACGTCTTCACCACGGTGCGCAACACCGCCAACGACCGGTTCCGCCGCGACAAGCGGGTCACCTTCACCGACGACCAGACCGCGATCGACTCCCCGGTCTCCGATCCCGACGTCGTGATGCTGCAGGCCGAGAACGGGATGGTCGGCCAGGCGTACCAGTCGCTCCCCGAGCGTTGGCAGGCGGTGCTCTGGTACCTCACCGTCGAGGGCTACTCACCGGCCAAGACCGGCGAGCTGCTCGGGCTGAGCGCCAACGCGGTCACCTCGCTCGCCTTCCGGGCTCGCGAAGGTCTCCGGGAGGCCTACCTGCAGGCGCACCTGATGCAGACCGAAGCCGAGCAGTGCAGTTCGGTCGTGGGCAAGCTGGGCGCGTGGACCAGGGCTGGTCTGTCCCGTCGCGAGCGGGTCGCGGTCGATGCCCATCTCGATTCCTGTCCCGACTGCCGCTCGTTGGCCTCCGAACTCGGCCAGATCAACTCTGGCATGCGCGCGTTGTTGGCGCCGCTGCTGCTGGGTGGAGCCGCGCTGGCCTATCTCAAGCTGGTCGGACCGGCGACGGCGATCGCCAAGATCGGGCTCATCGGCACCGCAGCCGGAACCGGAACCGCAGCAGCGGCCGGAGCGGGTAGCGGAGCTGCCGCCACCACCTCGGTGGGCACGACAACGTCCGGCACCGCAGCATCGTCCGGCACCGCAGTCACATCGGGCACCGCAGCAACCTCCGGAACCGCAGTCACATCGGGCGCTGCAGCGACATCCGGCACCGCAGCGACATCCGGCACTGCAGCGACCTCAGGAACCGGCGTGGCCGGCACGACCGCCGCGGCGGGAAGCGGGGGAACTGCGGTGGTCGGTACGGCCGCCGCCGGCACCACGGTGGGTGGAACCGCCGCCGTGGGCACTGCAGCGGTCGGCGCCGGCTCGAGCGCAGTCGGAGCGGGCGCAGTCGGAGCGGGCGCAGTCGGAGCGGGCGCAGTCGGAGCAGGCGCAGTCGGAGCAGGCGCAGTCGGAGCAGGCGCAGTCGGAGCAGGTGCGATCGGAGCGGGCGCGATCGGAGCGGGGCTCGCCACCGGGACCGGCATCGGACTCGTGTCCGTGGGCGGGATCGGAGCAGGCCTCGCAGCGGTGGGGATCACCTCCGGCTTCAGCGGACTCGGGACGCTGCTGGTGGGTCTGCCCAAGACGATGCTGGCGGTCGCCGGA
>JBBJML010000028.1:0-62782 GCA_037720195.1 Nakamurella sp.
CGGCGTTGAACTCGGGCACGAAGAGCTGGTCGTACTTGCCGAACGGGTAGCGGACACCGAACGCGGAGTGGAAGAAGTCGAACCCCTGCTTCGTCTCGGTGAACAATCGGTCGGCGTCCAGGTACTGCGCGAGGCTGCTCCGGCAGAAGATACCGAGGTCGATGCCGTCGTGACGGTCGCGGACGACGTGGTACGGACCGGCCACCAGAGCGGTGATGTAGGTGCTCATCGGTTCGGTGGTGAGGAACTCATGTCGTCGGCCGCCGGTCGGATCGTCCTCGATCGACGCGGTCGCACCGCCCGTGACGACCTCCCAACCCACCGGAGCCAGCACACCGACGGAGAAGGTGGCCTTGAGGTCGGGCTGGTCGAAGCAGGCGTACATCCGCTTCGCATCGGCGGTCTCGAACTGCGAGTACAGGTATGCGGAGGAATCGACTGGGTCGACGAAGCGGTGCAGTCCCTCGCCGGTGTTGGTGTACAGCCCGACGGCATCGACCTCGAGCGTGTTGTCTGCGGCAAGGTCCGGAAGGGCCAGCCCCGCCGAGTTGCTCCAACCGGAGATGTCCACCGCGCGACCGTTCAGGGTCGCGGTACGGATCCCGTCGCCGACGAAGTCGAGATGCGTCGAGGATCCCGGCACTGCGCTGAAGGTGATCGTGCTCCGGGTGGCGAAGGTCTTCTCACCCGGCGCACCCGCGCCGTCGGTCAGGTCGAGCTCGAGACGGTAGTGCTGCACGCTGATGAGCGCGGAGCGGTCGGCTGCCTGCTGACGGGTGAGGTTCGGAGGCTGGTGGCCGACCCCGGTATGGCTGCTCATGTATGTCCTTTCGCGTGACGATCCGGGAACAAACCTAGTCTCCGTGCGGGTTGGCAGGAATGAAGCGGGTACTGCGCGTTGACACTGCAGTCGCCCACCGCCCGAGCTGCGACCACAGAAGAGGACCGGATGACCACCCAGATCGACCAGGAAGCTCCCACCGCTGGAACCGACCGGCAGACCGCGACCTTCTACTTCGACCCCATCTGCCCCTTCGCCTGGGTGACCTCACGGTGGATCCTCGAGGTCCAGAAGGTTCGCCCGGTGGATGTCGACTTCCGGGTGATGAGCCTGTCAGTGCTCAACGACGGTCGTGACCTCCCGGACAGCTACCGCGAGATGATGACGAAGGCCTGGGGGCCGGTGCGGGTGGCCATCGCCATCCAGCAGCAGCACGGCGCCGAGCACCTGCTGCCCTTCTATACCGCGATCGGGATGAAGATCCACGACGAGGGACGCACCGAGGAGACCGGCGAGCGGAACTACCTGCCGTTGATCGCGGAGGCGCTCGCCGAGGTCGGTCTGCCGGCCGAGCTGATCGACGCCGCGAGCTCGACCGACTTCGACGAAGAGCTCAAGGCCAGCCACCACCGCGGCATGGACCCGGTCGGTGACGAGGTGGGCACGCCCACCATCCACTTCGGTGACACCGCCTTCTTCGGCCCGGTCATCACCCGGATCCCGCGCGGCGAGGAGGCCGGAAAACTGTGGGACGGCACGGTCGCGATCGCGTCGTTCCCGTACTTCTTCGAGATCAAGCGCTCGCGTACCGAGAATCCGCAGTTCGACTGAGCTTCTCGCCAGGGGCGGCTGGGCCGCCCGGAGGTACGGCGGTGCGCGCCGCGTCGACTCGGGCGCACCGCCGGCCACCGATGACAGCTATCGTTCGCTCGTCCAGCGGTGTGGGAGGAGTTCGGATGTCGAAGAGCACAGGCAGCGATGCCACGGCGGGCGGAGAGCAGCCGCCACCGTTCCCCGAGGGTCTCCGCACGTCGGCCGGGCTCCCGGTTCCCCCCGACCTTGCCAGCGGTCCGGTGATCGTCGGGGTCGACGAGGCCACCACCTGTGGACGTCCATTGCGGGCGGCCGTGTTCCTCTCGCTGGCCCTGGAACGCCCGCTGCTGTTGGTGCACGTGCGCCGCCGCAGCCTGCCGGTGATCGAGGGGTACTTGCCGGTCCCCGAGGAGACAGTCCTGGGAGAGCAGATCCAGGACGAGTTGGAGACCGAGCTGGTCAAGGCGCTGCAGGCTTCTCACGACCTGTCCGGGGTGCGGTGGGAGCTGGTGACCACGGTCGGTGACGCGGGAAGTGAGCTGACCCGGATCGCCCGCGAGCGCGATGCGGCCTGCGTGGTGGTGGGCAAACGACACACCGGGTTTGCTGAACTGCTGCACCGCATCGCTTCCGGCTCGGTGTCGCGGGCGATGGTGTCGGCGGGCCAGTGGCCGGTGCTGGTGGTTCCCTGAGCCCGCAGCGGCCACCGGACATCGTGCACACGTGACGTGGAACAATTACCCCATGCGCGTGCACATCGGCTCGGACCATGCCGGCTTCGAACTGAAGACCCATCTGCTGGCCGCTCTTGCGGAGGCCGGGCACGAGGTGATCGACACGGGCCCGCGCCAGTACGACCCCCAGGACGACTACCCCCCGTTCTGCCTGCAGACCGGCCGTGACGTGGTTGCCGACCCCGGCAGTCTCGGCGTGGTGATCGGCGGCAGCGGCAACGGTGAGCAGATCGCCGCCAACAAGGTCGCCGGAGTCCGTGCTGCGTTGGCCTGGTCGACCGAGACAGCGCAGCTCGCGCGCGAGCACAACGACGCGAACGTCATCTCGATCGGCGCCCGGATGCACGACGAGCAGACTGCGACGGACCTGGTGCTGACGTTCGTGCGCACCGCGTTCTCCGGCGATCCACGCCATGTGCGTCGGATCGGCCTGGTGGCCGCCTACGAGGCAGACCCGCAGGACCAGGACATCCCGATCGCCTGACGCTGCTCGATCTCCCGACACCGCTGGATCTCCCGACACCGCTGGATCTCCCGACACAGCTCGATCTCCCGCACCGCTGGATCGCCCGACGCTGCCGGAGCGGTTGTTCGTCGTCCGGGATGTCAGTCCTTCGGGCGGGGTCCGTCCGCAGCGGGACGGGACCTGGTCCGACCTTCCTGGCCGGGAGCGGCGCTGCCCTTCGTGGGGAGGGGCTCCGGCGGACGGTAGTGCCTGCGCACGATCACCAGCTCGGCCTCGGCCGCCGCCAGGTCCGCGGGGCCGGGCGCAGCCCAGTCGCGGGCGAGCATGGCCTCCGCGGAGGGGAGTTGGGTGGAGCGGTTGCCCTCCAACCCGTGCAGGCCGCGTTCGCTCGGCTGCCGACGTCCCCGCTGTGCCGGTTCCGGGGAGACTTTCGCACCGGTGACCTCCGTGTCGGCGGCTTTCGCCGCGGACTCCGCGGCCAGTCGCTCGGAACGGTTGCGGCGCTTCTTGTCCCGCCGACGATCCGATCTCGCTACCGGGTCTGACGCTGCTGGATCGGGCACTGCTGCTGGATCGGCGGTCTCCGCTGCGGGCTCGGGTGCCGGCGCGGACATCGACGCAGACCCCGGGTCGGGCGTCGGCTCCTGGCGGTCCGGACCGGCGGTCGGCGGACCGGCAGGTCGGCTGGCGGCCCGGCGACGGCGACGAACCCGGTGGCCCTGGTCGGGGGCGGGGTCGCCCGCCGGCAGTCCGCCCGCGGGCGGTCCGTCCGCCGACGGTCCGTCCGCACTGGAGCCGGTACTGCCGATCACCGTCGCTCCTGCGCTCAGTGGCCGGCAGTCGCGACTGCGGGCCTCTGGCCGATGTCGTCCAGCATCGCGGTGAACCACGGCGCCGACAGGTCGAACGCCTTGCCGCCCTTGATCCGCTCGAACTCGATGGCGCGCAGGCGATCTCCCTGTTCCTCGTCGTGCCCGATCACCCCTGACTCGCCGCGCAGCGCGCACTCGACGGCCAGGTCGGTCATCGACTTGATGAGCCGCAGGTCTTCGGTGTTGGCCGGTGCCGACCGGGAGTAGTACCCCGACTTCTGCACCAACACCTTCTCGGCGCCCAACTTCTCTGCGAACTGCTTCGCGAACCAGGCGCCCGGGTTGATCTCGTCGAGCCGCACGTGCCCGAACGCGTCCCGCCGGACCTCGGCGCCTGAGCTCTCGAGCTCGGAGACGATCGTGTCGACGCCCGCACCCTCGGACAGGAAGATCGTCACGTTGCCGACGCTGTCCATCACCCCGCGCAAGCGGGCGGCTTCGGACTCGATGTCGAACCGGGCCTCGGGCACGTACACCGCGTGCACGTCCCACGCCTCGCGGGACAATCCGATGGCGGGCAACCATTCCCGGCTGTCCAGCCAGGTGCGGTACTCGGCCGCGGTGGCAGCGGTCAGCCAGCCGCAGTGCCGGCCCATCACTTCGTGCACGATGAGCATCCGGCCACCGACGTTGTGTTCTGCCAACACGTTCCGCGAGAATTTCGCGCCCTCCTCGGCCGCCGTCCAGGCGCCGAGCGACTGCCGGATCGGGATCACGTCGTTGTCGATCGTCTTGGGAAGTCCGACAACAGTCAGCTCATAGCCGCCCGAGTGCAAGAACTTCGCCAGATCAGCTGCGGTGGTGTTGGTGTCGTCACCGCCGATGGTGTGCAGCACGTCGACGCCGTCCTCCGTCAACCGGCCGGCAGCCACGGCCAGCGGATCGTCCCCCTCGGTGACCAGCCCGCGCTTGACGAGATCGCCCACGTTGGTGAGCTTCACGCGGGAGTTGCCGAGCGGCGACCCACCGAAGGAGTGCAGCAGACCCGCCTTCTGTCGCACCTCGGGGGTGACCGTCACGCTGTCGCCGGACAGCAGCCCCTGGTAACCATGCCGATAGGCGATGATCTCGACGTCCGGCGCGATCTCCGTGTAGCGCTCGATCAGGCCGCCGACCGCGGACGACAGGCAGGGCGCGTAGCCGCCGGCGGTGAGCAGGGCGACCCTGCGGACGGGACGTGCTGAGGTCTGGGCAGCGGACTGCGAATCAGGCATGCGCCCAGCCTAAACCGCTCGGATCAGCCGGTTCCGCCGGACTGCGTGCGGGGGAGTCGACCTCGGGTGACGGCCAGGTACAGGCCGCCGCCGAGCAGGGCCCAGAAGGCCGGACCGATGCCGGCGACGGTGATACCGGAGGCGCCGATGATGAACGCGACGGCAGCGGCGTCCCGGTGGTCGACGTCGCCCAGCGCCGACCGGGCCGCGCCGGCGAAGGCGCCGATCAGCGCCAGGCCCGCGATGGTCTCCATCAGCCCCGCCGGCGCCGCGCCGGCGGCGGCGGTGATCCCGGCCGCCAATGGACCGAACGCGGTGTAGACCACCCCGGCCGCAACCCCGGCGACCCACCGACGGGCCGGATCCGGATGGGCCTGCGGTCCCGCAGCCAACGCCGCGGAGATCGCCGCGAAGTTGATCGTGTGCCCACCGAGGAACGCAGTGCCGACCGAGGTCGCACCGGTGTAGAGCAGCACGGGGGCGACCGGGGCCTGGTACCCGAACGACTTCAGCACTGCGATCCCCGGGATGTTCTGGCTGGTCATGGTGACCAGGAACAGCGGTACACCGAGCGCGAGGATGGCCGCCGGATCCCAGGCAGGGGTGACGATCTCGACCACCGGGGTCAGCGACCCCACCGGCAGGTGGGTGAACGCCCCGGAGACGACCATCACCACGACGGCCGCCGCGAGCGCTCCGGGAACTGCCCAGCGCGGCGCGAACCTGACCAGCAGCAACCAGACCGCGATCACCGGCAGGATCGCTGCCGGGGAGGCCACTGCCGCCCGGAACGGGGCGACGCAGAGCGTGAGCAGGACGCCGGCCAGCATCGCGTTCGCCAGCGCCAGCGGGATCCGGGCGATCAGTCCACCCAGTGGCCGGATCGCGCCACAGGCGATCACCAGTACGGCGGCCACCACGAACGCACCCACCGCTCCGTGGAAGCCCAGCGCCGGGGTCGCGGCGCCGGCGAGCAGCGCCGCCCCCGGCGTCGACCACGCCATCGTGATCGGCATTCGGAACCGTCGGGAGAAGACCGCTGATCCGATGCCCATCGCGACCGAGAGCGCCAGCAGACCAGAGCTGGCCTGCCCCGGAGTGGCACCGACAGCGCGCAGACCGGCGAGCACGACCGCGAAGGAACTGGTGAAGCCGACGACGGCGGTGACCACCCCCGCGGTGATCGCTGTCGTCAGGCCCGAGCCGGCCGGCGTGGGGTCGGCGGCGGGGCGCGGAGTGCTGACCATCCCCAGAGGGTGGCAGAACGCTGTGCGGGTGCTGCAGCCCACCCCGGTGTCCGGTGCGTCCGGTTCCGACAGTGCACGAACGTGCAGCACCCGTCCGATCCGAACTCAGAAATCGATCTCTTCACCACCCTCCGGAAGCGTGTGACGACAGGGTTACGGAATCGTTACCCCATTCGGGGCGCTGGGACTTGCAAAAGCGCGCTGAAAACGTTTTCGTACTGGGGTGCACTGTGAAGTGGTTCACAGGCACCCCGGTGTGCAGTGCCGGAACTGTGCAGGACCGGAACAACGACGTCCCAGAGAGGCTCCATGCCCATGATTCGACACCGTCGCGCACTTGCGCTGGTAGGGGCCGCTGCCACCGCCGCGCTCGTTCTCAGCGCCTGCGGCAGCAGCGACACGCCGCCCGCCGCCAGCAACACCCCCGCTCCGTCCACGGCCGCGCCGACCGCGGGCAGCAGCTCGTCCGCCGCGCCCAGCACCTCCGAAGGCAGCACTTCCTCGTCCGCCGGCTCGTCGTCCGCAGGCTCGGAGACCTCGTCCTCCTCGGGCGGTTCCGGTTCCTCGAGCGGCGCTGCACCCGTCGAGAGCGATGACGCCACCTGGTGCGACACCGCGAAGTCCTTCGGTGACATCACAGGCAAGTCGATCTCCGTCTACTCCTCGATCGTCGGCGCCGAGCAGACCGGTCTGCAGAAGTCCTGGGCCGATTTCACCGACTGCACCGGAGCCACCATCGCCTACACCGGCGACAAGAACTTCGAGAAGCAGGTCGTCCAGAAGGCCCAGGCCGGCAACCCGTCCGACATCGCTTTCGTGCCGCAGCCGGGTCTGCTCGCCTCGCTGGTCGCGACCGGCAAGGTCGTCGCCCCGCCGCAGCAGGTCGTCGACAATGTCACCAAGTACTGGGACGCGGGCTGGAAGGCCAACGGCTCGGTCAAGGACACGTTCTACGCCGCGCCGCTCGGCGCCAACATCAAATCGCTGGTGTGGTACTCGCCGAAGATGTTCGCGGCCAAGGGGTACACAGTCCCCACCACGTGGGACGACATGGTCGCGCTGTCGGAGAAGATCGCCGCTGACGCCGATGGCGTGAAGCCGTGGTGTGCCGGCGTCGAGTCCGGGAACGCCACCGGCTGGACCGCCACCGACTGGCTCGAGGAGGTCGTGCTCCGCAACAACGGACCCGACGTCTACGACCAGTGGGTCAAGCACGACGTCAAGTTCTCCGACCCGATGATCGCCGATTCGCTGGCCAAGGTCGGTGCCATCTGGAAGAACGAGAAGTACGTCAACGCCGGCATCGGCGACGTCTCCTCCATCGCGACCACCAACTTCGCCGATGCGGGGTTCCCGATCCAGTCCCAGCAGTGCTACATGATGCAGCAGGCCAGCTTCTACGCATCGAACTGGAAGGACAACCCCGACATCTCGGAGAACGGCGACATCTACGCCTTCTACCTGCCGACGATGAGCGACAAGTTCGGTACCCCGGTCGAGGTCGGCGGCGAGTTCACCACCGCCTTCGCCACTCGCCCCGAGGTGCAGGCATTCCAGTTCTACCTGTCGACCGCTCACTGGGCCAACAACCAGTCCAAGGCGATCGCCTCACGCGTCTCGGCCAACAAGGGCCTCGACGTCGCGAACGTCCAGGGCGCGATCAACAAGCTGTCGGTCAGCATCCTGCAGGACCCGGCGGCCGTCTCCCGTTTCGACGCCTCCGACCTGATGCCGGCAGCCGTCGGCTCCGGTGCCGAGTGGCAGGCTCTGACGTCCTGGCTGACCGGTACCGACGACGCGACCACGCTGCAGACCATCGACGATGCGTGGCCGGCGAGCTGATCCAGCAATACCGGGAGTACGCGCAGTAGGTGGGGCTCGCCCCACACGCAGTTCGTAGGACAGTGGCGGGGTCGGAGGCAACTCCGGCCCCGTCACTCCCAGCCCGAGTCGTCCTGGCTAGCGGCCCCGCCTCCTGTGCGGCTGCCGTGGAGAAGAGTGAGCGGTGACGGAAGTTCAGGACCGGGCCCCGAGCCCGGTGCAGGCCCAGGCCCCCCGGCCGGCCAACAAACTCAAAGAGACCAGCTGGGTTGCCCCGGTCATCTGGGGAGTCATCGGGCTCGTCATCATCGGCGGCATCTGGCTGAGCTGGTCGCCGCTGAAGCAAGGCGCCTCGCCGCTGCTGTACAACAACCAGGACGACCCGGGCTGGATCTCCCGGATGTTGTTCCAGCCGACAACGCTGGGTCAGAAGCTCCTGGTGATGGTGGTCGCCATCGCGCTGTTCCTCGCGATCATGGGCCTCATCCTGTGGCTGATCGACCGTCCGAAGATCCCGACTGGCGTGGTACTGGCCGGCTTCCTCGGCCCGGTCGTCATCTTCCTGTCGATCGGCCTGCTGTGGTCGGCGATCAAGACGGTCATCCAGTCGTTCCAGAAGTTCGACGACGCCGGTGCCGCCAATGGTTTCGTCGGCCTCGACAACTACGCCAAGGTCTTCTCGGGCCAGAACACCCAGGTACTGATCAACTCGGTGCTCTGGATCTTCCTGGTGCCACTGTTCGCGGTCGCGTTCGGCCTGCTGTACGCGGTGCTGGTCGACCGGACCCGCTTCGAGGCGGTCGCCAAGAGCCTGATCTTCCTGCCGACGGCCATCTCGATGGTGGCCTCCGGCATCATCTGGCGCTACGTCTATCTGGCGCCGGCTCCGTCCGGCAAGGATCAGATCGGCCTGGCCAACGCATTGGTCGACCTGGTCGGTGGGACGCCGCAGAACTGGATCACCAAGGCGCCGTTGGGCACCTTCGCGCTGATCATCGTGATGGTCTGGATCCAGACCGGGTTCGCCATGACGGTGTTGTCGGCAGCGCTCAAGGCTGTGCCGGACGACATCATCGAGGCGGCCCGCATCGACGGGGCCACCGGCCCCCGGCTGTTCTTCTCGGTGATGCTGCCCAGCATCCGTCCTACGGTCGTGGTGGTGCTCACCACGGTGGCCATCGCGTCGCTCAAGACGTTCGACATCGTCAACGTCATGGGCGGCAACCTGCCGAAGAACAACATCCTGGCCAACGCGTTCTACAACGCGCTGGTCGTCCGGCAGAACGGTCTGGCCGGGGCTTTCGCGGTCGTCATCTTCATCATCGTGACGCCGGTGATCATCTTCAACGTCCGTCAGATGAAGAAAGCCGAGGAGAACCGATGACCGCCGTCGTGGCCCCCGTGCCCGTGCCCGAGGCGCAGCTGAGCGCCCGCAAACTCAAGGCGCAGCAACGCGCGGCCGACGCCAAGACCAAGCTCAGCTCGCCCTGGGCCTCCGGACTCGCGATCCTGATCGCAATCCTGTGGACGGTGCCGACGTTTGGGCTGCTGATCAACTCCACCCGCTCGGATCCGGCCCCCCAGCAGTCCGGTTTCTGGAACTTCTGGAACGGCAGTACCTCCTTCACGCTGGGAAACTACGGCACGGCGTGGAGCGGCAACGGCGGTACCCCGCTGTACGACTTCATCATCAACTCGGTCGTCATCACGCTGCCCGCGGTGTTCATTCCGATCACCCTGGCGCTGTTGGCCGCGTACGCGTTCGCCTGGATCCCGTTCCGCGGCAAGAACATCATGTTCATCGCCGTGTTCGTGATGCAGGTCGTTCCGATCCAGGTGGCACTCCTGCCGCTCTTGACGGTCTACGTGAAGGTCGGCCTGACCAACTCGTTCTGGTCGATCTGGTTGTCGCACACCATCTTCGGTCTGCCGCTGGCGATCTTCCTGTTGCACAACTTCATGAAGGAGATCCCGCCGTCGCTGATCGAGGCGGCCCGCGTCGACGGCGCCGGGCATGTCAAGATCTTCATCAAGGTGCTGTTGCCGCTGCTGGTACCGGCGATCGCCTCGTTCGCGATCTTCCAGTTCCTGTGGGTGTGGAACGACCTGCTGGTCGCGCTCACCTTCTCCGGGGAGAATACGGCGCCGATCACCCAGGGCATCCAGGGCCTGACGACCCAGTTCGGCTCGGGTGGCAGCACCATCCTGCCGCCGGCCGCGATCCTGGCCATGCTGGTGCCGCTGGCGGTCTTCCTCTCGCTGCAGAGGTTCTTCGTCCGCGGTCTGCTCGCCGGGTCCGTCAAGGGCTGAGCCGGCCGCTGGACGCTGCAGTGACGGTCGCATCGGAGCGACAACGAGTGAGAGGCCGGTCGTGACAGGGATTCTCGATGTGGCACGCGCCGCGCGGGTCTCCCCGGCGACGGTCTCCCGCGCGCTCCGCGGCCTCCCGGGAGTGTCCGACACGACCCGTACCCAGGTGCAGGAAGCGGCCGCGCGACTCGGGTACTCCGCGTCGCCGGCCGCTTCGTCCCTGTCCAGCGGACGCACGAACACCATCGGGGTGATCGCGCCCTGGGTGACCCGCTGGTATTTCACCGCCCTGATCGACGGGGTGAACTCGGTGCTGTCGCCGAGCGGTTTCGACATGTTGCTGTTCGGGACGGACATCGACCAGCAGGTGAGCGCCGCCAAGCTCAGCACCATGACGAAGCGGGTCGACGGTCTGGTGGTGCTCTGTCTCCCGGAGCTCGCCCATCAGGCCTCCGCGCTCGCCCAACCGCCGAAGGTGGTGCTGGTCGGCGCCGCCCCGCTGGACCTGGTGACCGTTGCCATCGACGACGGGGAGGTCGGCCGGCTCGCCGGGCGGCACCTGATCGCACTCGGACATCGCCGGATCGCGTACGTCGGCATGGAGACGGTGAGCCCGCGCATCCTGCCGGTCGCCCAGGTGCGCCATCGGGGTCTGCTGGAGGTCATGGGGCAGGCGGGACTGACGATGGACGAGGGCGACGTCATCAGCTGTGAACTGTCGGTGGCCGGTGGCGAAGCGTCGGCTGAAGCACTGTGTGCGCGCGCCGACCGGCCGACAGCCGTCGTGGCCGTCAGCGACGAGATCGCGATGGGCCTGATCCACCGGCTGCGGTTGCTCGGCGTCCGGGTCCCCGAGGACATGTCGGTGGTCGGCGTGGACGGCCACGAGATGTCGCGGGTGTTCGGGTTGACCACCGTCGTACAGCCGGTCCGTGAACAGGGTGCGATCGCGGTCCGGCTGTTGATGGACGCGCTGGCGGGGGACCAGACCGAGTCGGTTCTCACACCGGTCACCCTCGCCGTGCGGAGTACGACTGCGCCGCCATCCACCCCTGCCGGTGCGCCGAACCGCACCCATCGGACCAGCGTCCAGCACTGAGACCGGTCGCGAACTGACTGACGGGATCTCGTCGCGCTCGTTCCTCGCTTCCTCGATCGCCGAGGAACGCAGATGGGCCGAAGTTTTCGCTGGTCGAGCGGCGAAGGAGTCGAGACCGTGTCAGCGACGAAACCGGTCGCGAACTGACGGGATCTCGTCTCCCTCGTCCCTTGGTCGCTCGATCACCGTCGGGACGACGCTGGGCCCCGACCTGGCGGCCAGGGCCCATTGTTTCGTCGGGGTGCTTCCCACTCGCCGCGGACCCCCCAGAGCGAACGGAGTGAGACGAAGGGCTCGCGGGTCCCGGGACTTGCCTGCCTCGCTGCGCTCGTCAGGTCTCAAATCCTGTCCCCCCGACGACGATGGGCCCCGACCTGGCGGCCGGGGCCCATCGTTTCGTCGGGGTGACAGTGTCGAGTCTCAGGACATCCTCTACACTTTTCTATAGACATCAGCGACAGCTGTCTCAAGGCATCAGCGACAGCTGTCTCACGGCATCAGCGACACTCGCGGCGGCCATGCTCGAGCATGTCCAAGGCCCGCCTCGTCATCACCGCGCTCAACGTGGAGGGCCTCACGCCCACCGAAGTCGCAGCCCGCTACGGCGTGCACCGCTCCTGGGTGTACCGCCTCAAGGCCCGCTACCAGGCCGAAGGCGACGCAGCGTTGCAGCCCCGCTCCCGCAAACCCCTCACCTCGCCGTCCGCCACCCCCGCAGCGACGATCGAGCTGATCCTGCAACTACGCACCGACCTCACCGCAGCAGGCACGGACGCCGGCGCCGACACGATCCGCTGGCACCTGCAGCATCACCACCACCAGGTCGTGTCCCGCACGACGATCCACCGGATCCTGCAACGCCACCACACCGTCACCCCCACCCCGAAGAAACGCCCGAAATCGTCCTACATCCGCTTCGAAGCAGACCAGCCGAACGAAACGTGGCAATCCGACTTCACCCACTACCGACTCGCGCAGCCCACCGGCGCACCCGGCCCCGACGTCGAGATCATCACCTGGCTCGATGACCATTCCCGCTACGCCCTGCACGTCACCGCCCACCCCCGGATCACCGCCCCGATCGTGCTGGACACCTTCCGCAAAGCCATGACCCGCAACGGCATCCCAGCATCAACACTGACCGACAACGGCATGGTCTACACCGTCAGATTCGCCGGCGGCCGCGGCGGCCTCAGCAAACTCGAGACCGAACTACGCGCCCTCAACATCACGCAGAAGAACTCCCGACCCAACCACCCCACCACCTGCGGAAAAGTCGAACGATTCCAACAGACCATGAAGAAATGGCTCCGCGCCCAACCCACCCAGCCCGCGACGATCCCGCAGCTGCAGGACATGCTCGCAACATTCACCGAGATTTAAAACCTCCGCCGCCCACACCGCTCACTGCCCCACCACCCCACCCCCGCCGCCGCCTACACAGCCACCCCGAAAGCGACCCCCACCGCCGACCGCAGCACCGACACCCACGACCGCGTACGCCAAGACCGCGTCGGCACCACCGGAACCGTCACCCTGCGCCACAACGGGCGACTGCACCACATCGGCGTCGGCCGAACCCACGCCGGAACCTACGTCACCATGCTCATCCAGGACCGCGACATCACCATCGCCAACACCGCGACAGGCGCCATCATCCGCGAGCTCGTCCTGGACCCCACCCGCGACTACCAACCCACCAACCCCCAGAAACACAACAACGGACCTACGTTTCCGTAGGTCCGTTGTCGCCGATGTCCTGAGACATCACATCGTCGGGGTGACAGGATTTGAACCTGCGACCTTCCGCTCCCAAAGCGGACGCGCTACCAACCTGCGCCACACCCCGTCACCGCACTGCGTGTTCCTGCGCTCACCTGCGGATCCGCTTGCACCGCCCGCCCGGCTGCGTTCTCCCGCTCGACCCGCGCGGCATGGTGACGTGCCGAGTCGGGCTAAGATGGTCGGGCACTTCCAATGCGGGTCACCCGCTGCGGAAAGCAGCGCGGATGTAGCTCAATGGTAGAGCCTCAGTCTTCCAAACTGATTACGCGGGTTCGATTCCCGTCATCCGCTCCGACCGTCATCTCGAGCCCGGCCCGCCCGGACCCGAGCATGGCGTCGCGGTGCGCGAGCACCACAGGCCCGCCGCACGACGGCGGGCGACGACCAGGCACATCGCATCCCCCTCAAGGAGACATCAGCGTGAAGAGCAGCGTCGAGCACGTGAACCCCACCAGGGTGAAGTTGACCGTGGAGGTGCCGTTCTCGGAGCTCGATCCGCAGTTCGACGCCGCCTACAAGGCGATGGCCGGCCAGGTGAACATCCCCGGCTTCCGCAAGGGCAAGGTCCCGCCGAAGATCCTCGAATCGCGCATCGGTCGCGGCGCCATCCTGTCCGAGGTCGTGAACGACGCGATCCCGACCAAGTACGGCGAGGCCGTCGAGGCCAACAACCTCACCCCGCTCGGTCAGCCGGACATCGAGGTGACCAAGCTCGAGGACAAGGTGACGCTCGAGTTCACCGCCGAGGTCGACGTGCGGCCCGAGATCACCCTGCCGGCGATCAACGAGGTCACGGTGACGGTCGACGACATCACCATCACCGAGGACGACGTCGACGAGCAGGTCACCGCGCTGCGCGAGCGGTTCGCCGCCAACCGCCAGGTCGAGCGCGCGGCCGCGGACGGCGACCTGATCTCCATCGACCTGCGGGCAGCCGTCGACGGCGCCGAGATCGCCGAGGCGTCCGCTGACGACCTGTCGTACACCGTCGGCACGGGGGACCTGGTCGAGGGGATCGACGAGGCTGTCACCGGCCTGTCGGCGGGGGAGAGCACGACCTTCACCACCAAGCTGGTCGCCGGCGAGTATGACGGCCAGGACGCCGCCGTCACCGTCACCGTCAAGAAAGTCTCCGAGCGCGAACTGCCCGAGGTGGACGACGAGTTCGCCCAGCTGGCCAGTGAGTTCGACACCGTCGACGAGATGCGCGCCGACCTGCGCGAGCGCATCACCCGCGTCCGGAAGATGAGCCAGGGCGCCGACGCCCGCGACAAGGTCCTCGAGGTCCTCGTCGCGATCACCGAGATCCCGGTACCGGAGAAGGTGCTCGAAGCCGAGATCGAGGCGCGAGCACACGACGCCGTGCACTCCTTCGACCACAATGAGGAAGCGCTGACCGCGCACATCGAGTCCGAGGGCAAGACCCGCGAGGAGTTCGACGAGGAGATCCGCGAGGCCTCCGTCGAAGCCGTCAAGACGCAGCTGCTGCTCGACAAGCTGGCCGAGGTCACCGAGGTCGGTGTCAGCCAGGAGGAGTTCACCCAGCGGATCCTCTACAACGCGCAGCGCTTCGGCCTGTCGCCCGACGAGTACTTCCAGCGTCTGCAGGAGGCCAACCAGCTCGGCTCGATCTTCGCCGACGTGCGTCGCGGTAAGGCCCTGGCCGCCGCTGTGTCGCAGGCGACGATCACCGACGCCTCCGGCAACACCCTCGACATCGACGAGCTGTTCGGCGTCGAGGACGTCGAGGACGAGAGCGACGACGAGTCCGGTGTCGAGGTCGACGCGGACGGGACCGTGACGGTCGACGCCGACCCCACGCCCGCCGACGACCCCGAGACCGACGACTCGGACGAGGACGACAGCGACACCGACGAGAAGGCGACCTCGCTCGACAAGAGCTGACCCAGTCACCGGACCGGGCCCGGAACGCAGAGATGGCGCCGCTCGGCGTCGGATCCGCGTCCGGGCCCGGATCTGTCTGCGGAACGATGCGCACGCGCGATCAGCAGCGGTCGGTGGCGACCAACTCACGCCGTGAGCGAACAGTGCCACCCTCGGGCATGGCGTGGGCATCGGCGTGGTTACTGTCGTAAAGAACGGCGACCTTCGCAAGGGGTCGAGCCGGAACGCTCCTGGTGAGCGGAACCGGCACCCGGAGAAGCAACTCCAGATCAGCAGTTCCAGATGCACCACACCGAGATCAGCAAGGAGCCTCAGTGACCAACCGTCATCCTCTGGCCCGCATCGAGCAGGCCGCCCCCGAGGTACTTCCCGCCGTGATGCGCGGAACGCCGGGTCTCAATCTGTCCGACTCCGTCTCCGAGCGCCTGTTGCGTGAACGGATCATCCTGCTGGGCTCCGAGGTGCGTGACAACAACGCCAACGAGATCGTCAGCCAGCTGCTCCTGCTGGCCGCCGAGGACCAGGAGAAGGACATCACCTTCTACATCAACTCACCCGGCGGCAGCGTCACCGCCGGCATGGCGATCTACGACACCATGCAGCTGATCCAGCCCGACGTCGCCACCACGGCGATGGGCCTTGCGGCGTCGATGGGTCAGTTCCTGCTCACCGCGGGGACCCCGGGCAAGCGGTCGGCGCTTCCGCATGCCCGCATCCTCATGCACCAGCCGTCCGCGGGCGTCGGCGGTACCGCTGCCGACATCGCGATCCAGGCCGACATGCTCAACCAGTCCAAGCGCGAGATGGCCGAGCTGATCGCCCATCACACCGGCCAGCCGGTCGAGCGGATCGTCGCCGATTCCGACCGCGACCGCTGGTTCACCGCGGCCGAGGCCCTGGAGTACGGCTTCATCGACCGGGTGGTCAGTCGGGCCTCCGAGGCCCCGACCGAGAACTGATCGCCCAGCGCCCCTTCCAGCCACGAGGAACACCATGAACACCAACGGATATCCCACGGGTGCTGCGCACGGCCGGGCACTCGACCTCCCCCAGTCGCGTTACATCCTGCCCTCCTTCGTCGAGCGCACCAGCTACGGCGTCAAGGAATCCAACCCGTACAACAAGCTCTTCGAGGAGCGCATCATCTTCCTCGGCGTGCAGATCGACGATGCCTCGGCCAACGACGTCATGGCCCAGCTGCTCACGCTGGAGTCCACCGACCCGGACCGCGAGATCATCATGTACATCAACTCGCCGGGTGGCTCCTTCACCTCGATGACGGCGATCTACGACACGATGCAGTTCGTCCGCCCGCACGTGCGGACCGTCTGCCTCGGCCAGGCCGCCTCCGCCGCCGCCGTGTTGCTCGCCGCCGGCAGCCCCGGCAAGCGGATGGCGCTGCCGAACTCGCGGATCCTGATCCACCAGCCGGCCACCGAAGGTGTCTACGGTCAGGTCTCCGATCTGGAGATCCAGGCCAAGGAGATCCAGCGGATGCGCAACACCCTCGAGGAGCTGCTCGCGCGGCACTCCTCGAAGTCGGCCGAGGAGGTCCGGCTCGACATCGACCGCGACAAGATCCTCACGGCCGCCGAGGCCAAGGAGTACGGCCTCATCGACGATGTCCTGCCATACCGCAAGATCGACAGCTGAACGACACCTCCGGCGCGCTCCCGTCCCGCAGCAGCGCACGATCCGAGCTGCTCGGGGCGGGACGCGCCGGATTTGCGCTGCACATCGTCGGCCCCGCCGGATAAGCTGGGCCGACCGCTGGAACAGGGACAGCCCTGCTGACGGCTCGCGTTGATCCACCACCAGTGAACGAGAGGTCCCATGGCACGCATCGGTGACAGCGGCGGCGACCTGCTCAAGTGTTCGTTCTGCGGGAAGAGCCAGAAGCAGGTCCGCAAGCTCATTGCCGGACCTGGTGTCTACATCTGCGACGAGTGCATCGATCTCTGCAACGAGATCATCGAGGAGGAGTTGGCGGAGACCGGCGAGGTGAAGCTCGACGAGCTCCCGAAGCCGACTGCCATCCGCGAGTACCTCGACGAGTACGTCATCGGGCAGGAGACGGCGAAGAAGTCGTTGGCCGTGGCGGTTTACAACCACTACAAGCGGATCCAGGCCGGCCCCGATCGTGGGCCCGAGCCGGTGGAGCTCGCGAAGTCCAACATCCTCATGCTCGGCCCGACCGGCTGCGGCAAGACGTATCTCGCCCAGACCCTGGCGAAGATGCTCAACGTCCCGTTCGCGATCGCAGATGCCACCGCGCTGACGGAAGCCGGCTATGTCGGTGAGGACGTCGAGAACATCCTGCTGAAGCTCATCCAGGCCGCTGACTACGACGTCAAGCGGGCCGAGACGGGCATCATCTACATCGACGAGGTCGACAAGATCGCCCGCAAGTCGGAGAACCCGTCGATCACCAGGGACGTCTCCGGCGAGGGCGTCCAACAGGCGCTGCTCAAGATCCTCGAGGGCACCCAGGCCTCGGTCCCGCCGCAGGGCGGCCGCAAGCATCCGCACCAGGAGTTCATCCAGATCGACACGACGAACGTGCTGTTCATCGTGGCCGGCGCCTTCGCCGGACTGGAGAAGATCATCGGTGAGCGGGTCGGCAGACGTGGACTCGGTTTCACCGGCGAGGTGCGCAGCAAGTACGACATCGACGCCTCGGACATCTTCTCCGACGTCATGCCGGAAGACCTCATCAAGTTCGGGCTGATCCCCGAGTTCATCGGTCGCCTGCCGGTGGTCGCGTCGGTCACCCACCTGGACAAGGAGTCCCTCGTCTCGATCCTCAGCGATCCGCGGGACGCGCTGACGAAGCAGTACAAGCGGCTCTTCGAGATGGACGGCGTGAAGCTCGAGTTCGAGCCCGAATCCCTGGCGGCCGTGGCCGACGAGGCGATCCTGCGGGGGACCGGCGCCCGCGGGCTGCGTGCCATCCTGGAAGAGGTCCTGATGTCCGCGATGTACGAGGTGCCCGGCCGCGACGACGTCGAGCGGGTGGTCGTCACCGAGGAGACCGTCCGGTCGAACGTGCTTCCGACCATCGTCCCGCGCCCGCCCAAGCGCACACCGCGGGAGAAGAGCGCCTGAGCGCTCCACCCACCGCAGCATCGACGAACGCAAACGGCGGCCCATCCCCTCGGGGACGGGCCGCCGTTCTGGTGCTGTGTGGCGTTGCGGAGGTCGGGTCAGCCGACGCCGCAGGCCGACTTGATGATCGCCTGCAGGTCGTTGGCGGCATCCGTGAGCTCGGTCGCGACGTCCGCGAGCTCGGTCAGCGACTTGCCCACCAGCTTGTTGGAGAGCTCCTTGAGCTTCGTGTAGTTCGCCTGGGCGGACTCCGGCAACGCTGCCTGGACCTCGTCGGTGAAGACCCCGTCGACGTCCTCCTGGGTGATCGGCCCGCTCTGGATCTTCTGCAGCATCGTGGCGAAAGCCGTCGCGAAGTCCGTCACCGCCTTGCACGTTTCGAGGTCGACACCGCCGGTGCTGCGGGTCGTCTCCTCGGTGGTCTCTGCCGGCGTGGTCTCGGCCGGGGTGCTCTCCACCGGCGTGGACTCGCCCGGGGTGCTCTGCTCGCTGCCCGTGTCCGGGGCGCCGGTGTTCGTTCCCGTCGAGATGTCGGACGGCGCGATCGGGCCGGCGCTGGTCTGACCGACACCCACCCCGCCGACAGCGGCGCCCTGCACGGTGCTCCCGCAGGCGGAGAGGGTAACGAGGGCGAAAGCGGTCAGCGACGCCACTACGAATCTGTTCTTCATCGAGTCTCCTCATCTGATGGCCGATCAGCGGTGGCCTGGGTCGTGGTCGTGCGGCTGCGCGGACGATCTGGCCCACAGCATCTCATCCGCAGACCCCGCCGCGGTGCGATACCGGCATGGCACTCGGGGACGGGTCAGCGCGGCTCGCTGTCCGTCAGCCCCCAGGCGGTCGCCAGGAGCTCGAGCGAGTGCCGGCGGACCGCGGCGCCGTGCGCGCGGGTGGACACCATCACCTCGTCGACACCGAACCGCTCGACCAGCGCCGTGATGCCCTCGGCGACCTGCTCCGCGGTGCCGATCTCGTCCGTGGCGGACATGGCGTCCACGAGATCCTGCTCGGCGGGCGAGTACGGGTACTCCGCCGCCTGCTCAGCGGTCGGCATCGCCTGCAGCCGACCCGATCGCAACAGCAGCATCGACAGCGCGCCCGCTCGGGCCTCGTAGAACGCCTGCTCCTCGGTGTCCGCTGCCAAGGCATTGACGCCGATCATCGACCACGGCGCGTCCAGTACGTCGGACGGTCGGAAGGTGTCGCGGTAGATCTGCAGCGCGTACTCGGTGTTGCCGCCGGCTCCGGCGAAGTGATGGGCGAAGGCGAACGGCAGGCCGAGTTTCGCCGCCAGTCGGGCCGAGAAGTCGGAGGACCCGAGCAGCCAGACCGGTACGTCCGTCATCGGGGTCGCCTTGATCGCGGCGAACGGATGATCGGTCGGGAAGTCCTGACGCAGGAAGTGCCGGAGCTCGGCGAGTCGGTCGGGGAAGTCGTCACCGGGGTCGGAGCGGCGACGCAGTGCGAAAGTCGTCAGCTGATCGGTTCCCGGCGCTCGTCCGAGGCCGAGATCGATGCGGCCGGGATGCAGCGCGGCGAGCGTGCCGAACTGTTCGGCGACCACCAGCGGTGCGTGGTTGGGGAGCATGACGCCGCCGGAACCGAGCCGGATGCGCTGGGTGTTGGCGGCCAGGTGGGCCAGCAGAACGGGCGGCGCTGCGGACGCAACTGCGGGCATGCCGTGGTGCTCGGCGACCCAGAACCGGTGGTAGCCGAGACGCTCGCCCAGCTGCGCGGCCGCCGTGGTGTCCTGCAGTGCCTCACGGGGGGTCTGACCGGCGCCGACCCCGGCGAGGTCGAGGATCGAGACGACAGCGGGAGCCGATCCCCCTCGGGGGGCTCTGATCTGATCACGCACGGCGGGGGACTGCTGGTCGATGCTCACACCAGGGGCAACCGGGCACCAGGGCTGGTTCTTCCCGTGTTCCCAGGCAGGGTTCCGGGCCGCGGCACTAGGGTCGTTCCTCGTGCCCACTGCTCCCGCCGTTCCCGGTCGGCCGCGCACGATATGGATCACCGGGTCGTCCGGCGTCGGAAAGTCGACGTTGGCAGCCCGGCTGGAATCGGAGTTCGGGTTGCCGCACCTGGAGCTCGACGGGCTGTTCCACCAGGCCGGCTGGACCCCGCAGGACCACGAGGTCATGCGCTCCCAGGTGAGCGAGGTCCTGGCGCAGGACACGTGGGTCGTCGACGGGAACTACAGCTCCGTGCTGGGCACCCTGGTGCGCGATCGGTGCCAGCTGCAGATCGCGCTGGACCTGCCGACCTGGCTGGTGATGGCCCGGATCACCCGTCGCACGCTCACCCGGATGGCGACCGGGCAGGAGCTGTGGAACGGCAACACCGAACCCTGGAGCAACCTGACGTCGTGGGACCCGGAGACGAACATCCTGCGCTGGGCTTGGACGAAGCGTCACGGATACCGCGCCGCGGCGCGGGCGGCCGAGATCTCTTCGGGGGTCGACGGTCCACGGTGTGTCCGGCTCACGTCACCCGCGCAGGTCGAGCGGTTCGTGCAGTACCTGCGTCAGGCCTGAGACGCGTCGAACTGGGTCCGCCGGATCATCCGCACCTGCAGGATTCCCTCGGAATCCTGGCGCTCGGCGCCGTCCTGGATGAAGCCTCGGTGCATGTAGAAGGCGGCGGCGCGCGGGTTGTCCCGGTAGACCCACAGGGTCGCGGGGCGGTCGCCGATCGTGGCCTGCAGCAGATCGTCGGCGAGACCGCTGCCGTAGTGCTCCTGACGGATGTAGATCGCGTAGACCTCCTCCGGCACCTGCGGATTCTCATCGCGCGACGGCCCGGAGATGGCGACGCCGATCACCTCGCCGTTCTCCTCGGCGAGCACATTCGTCGCGGAGCCCGCTTCGATCTGTTCGCGACGCTCCTGGGCCATCTCGGCAACGTCCACCTCGGTCAGTCGCTCCGGTCCCCAGAGCCCGTCGTACGCCTCGCGCCAGCACTCCAGATGACAGGCCGCGAAGGCCTCGGCGTCCTCCGGACGTGCTGCACGAACTGTTCCCTGCGAAACCATGGCACCCCTGTCGGTGTCGGTCGGGAGTGGAGCAGCATCACCAGGGTCGTCGCCCCGACGACGGACGACCCGCTGCTGTCACCGCCCTGAAGGCTAGTCGTACCCGCGTCGGTGCCGGGAGTCGGTCAGGTCACGATCCCACGAGTGCGCTCTTCGCTGCTCGGGTCAGGTCGACCATCCGCTGTTTGCCCGACGTGCCCGGGTTTCCGCCCCCGCCGAACACGTAGACGGTCAGCCCCGCAGCTGTGGTGCGGCACACGGTGGTCAACAGGTCGTCGTCCAGGACCTGTTTGCCCGTCGTCACCACCTGGGTCACCGTCTGCAGACACTGCGCGTCGCCGTCGACGACCAGGCTGAAGATGTTCGGTTGGGCCACCACACCGAGATCGGCGGGGTCGGCCTGGGGGCCGTTCACGAGCCCCGGTGAATCCGCACGGACCGCGACGACGGTGAGGAAGAACTCGAGACCGTCGTCGGTGTAGGTGCGCACGCCCACACCCGCGCCGTCGAAGGCGGTCCGATACAGCTCCGCAGTGCGTGCGTAGGTGCGTTGGTAGCGCGCTGCGGCCGCGGCTCCTCCGGAGGGATTCTTGGCGGTCGCCGCGCTCCCCACGTCCGTCAGGCCACTCAACGTCTCCGGCAGGTCGACGGTGCGGGTGTCTGCCGTCGAGGAGTCCGAGCCGAAGTGCACCGCACCGGCCAGTGCGAGCGCACCGACGACCAACGCGCTGACGACGATGCCGGCGACGACCCCGATGAGCGTGGTCCGCAAGCGCGAGGACGCCGGTGCAGCAGGCGATGGGGCCTCAACAGATGCCTGATGACCCCATGAGGGTCCGGGGCCCGGCGGCTGCTGTGACCACCGCTGCTGGGGCGGTCCTTGCGTCCACTGCTGGGGTCGGTCCGGGGGCGGGGGGAGCGTCATGGTTCCTCCGTCTGTGGTGGCGTGGACTGGGTGAACGCTAGTTGTTCGGGTGCGTTCTCGGAGGACGATCCGGCCGACGAGTCGGCCGACGGCAGGGCTTCACCGGTCCCGGTCTCGGTCCGTCCGGCCCAGGGGCCGTGCTCGCGGTTCCCTCACAGCTGCGAGCCCGGCGGTGCGGTGCGGCCACGCCGTCGGTGGACGGTGGCACGATGAAGGCCATGCCCACCTACCGCGACTCGGGTGTCGTGCTGCGGGTGACGAAGCTCGGTGAGGCCGACCGCATCGTCACCGTGCTCACCCGCACCCACGGGCGGGTCCGGGCGGTGGCGAAGGGCGTCCGCAGGACGAGGTCGAAGTTCGGGTCGCGGCTGGAGCCGTTCAGCCATGTCGACCTGCAGCTCTACGCCGGCCGGAATCTCGACATCGTCACCCAGGCGGAGTCGATCGACGCCTTCGGGGGGTCCATCGGTGCCGACTACCGGCGCTACACCAGTGCGGTGGCGATGGCCGAGACCGCCGAACGTCTGACGGCAGAGGAGCGCGAGCCGAGCCTGCGGCTCTACCTGCTGCTGGTCTCTGCGCTCCGGGCGCTGACCGAGGCGGGGCGGGATCCGTCGCTCGCACTGGATGCGTTCCTGCTGCGGGCGATGGCGCTGGCCGGCTGGGCGCCGGCGCTGCGTGAATGCGCACGGTGCAGCACCCCCGGTCCGCATGCGGCGTTCCACATCGCAGCCGGGGGTCTGCTGTGCCCCGATTGCCGCTCGGTCGGCGCGGCGCGTCCGTCGCCGGTGTCGATGGCGCTGATGGTGGCTCTCGCCGAGGGCGACTGGGCGACCGCGGACGACACCCCCACTTCGCACCGCAGGGAGGCCTCCGGGCTGGTGGCCGCGCTGGTGCAGTACCACCTGGAACGCGGGCTGCGTTCGCTGCCGCTGGTGGACCGCATCGAGCCGGTGACCAGGGTGCTGCTCCCGCCGGCCGCGGTCCCGGCAACCGTCCCGCCCGCATCCGGCGCCACCGATGGAATCCCTCGGTTCGAGGTGTCGTTTCCCCGATGACGGTCCCGACGCAGCGCTACCAGGCCCCACCACCGCATCCGAGCGGCGTCCGACCGCCGGCCATTCCGGTGGACCTGGTTCCCCAGCACGTGGCGCTGGTGATGGACGGCAACGGGCGCTGGGCGAACGCCCGCGGACTGCCCCGCACCGCCGGCCACCAGGCAGGCGAGGCGCAGCTGATGGACGTCGTCGCCGGCTGTATCGAGCTCGGCGTCCGGCACCTGTCCGCGTACGTGTTCTCGACGGAGAACTGGGTGCGCTCGGCGGCCGAGGTGCGGTTCCTGATGGGCTTCAACCGGGACACCATCCGCCGTCGCCGGGTGGAGATGAACGACTGGGGCGTCCGGGTCCGCTGGGCCGGCCGCAAGCCCAGGCTGTGGCGTAGCGTGTTGCACGAACTGCGTGCCTCCGAGCAACTCACCGCCGACAACGACGTCCTGACGTTGACGATGTGCGTCAACTACGGTGGCCGGGCCGAGATCGCGGATGCGGCGCGGGCGATCGCTCACGATGCCGCGGCTGGTCTGATCGACCCCCGGAAGGTGGATGAGAAGTTGTTCGCGAAGTACCTCTACGCCCCGGACATGCCGGACGTCGACCTGTTCATCCGCTCCTCCGGCGAGCAGCGCACCAGCAATTTCCTGCTCTGGGAATCGGCGTACGCCGAGATGGTGTTCCTGGACACCCTCTTCCCGGACTTCGATCGCCGCGAGCTGTGGCGGGCCTGCGAGATCTACGCCGCCCGCGACCGCAGGTTCGGTGGGGCGATCTCCGAGCCGGCGCAGGACCCGGCCTGGGCGTCGAGCGACGAACCCGACGGCGGGACCCGATGAGCCTCGTGCACTCCCCGGAGGTGTCCGAGCCGGCCGTCGCCACCCGCCGACGGCGCTACCGGCCGGGCTCCGTCGAGATCCTCGGCGCGCTGCTACTCGTCGGGATCGTGTTCCGCGGTCCGCTCGCGGACCTGTTCACCGCACCCGGGATGGGCACCTGGGCGACGACGTTCGTCTCCATCTGTGTCCAGGCGGTGCCGTTCCTGGTGCTGGGGACGGTGGTGTCCGGGGCGATCGCCGCGTTCGTGCCGGCGTCGTTGTTCAAGAAGATCCTCCCGGAGCGGGCCGGACTGGCCGTCCCGGTGGCCGGCGCCGCCGGTGCGCTGCTGCCCGGCTGCGAATGTGGATCGATCCCGATCGCGAACCGGCTGATGGATCGCGGCGTGCGCCCGTCGGCCGCACTCGCCTTCCTGCTGTCCGCGCCCGCCATCAACCCCGTCGTGCTGGTGGCCACCGCCGTGGCCTTCAGTTCCGACCTCCGGATGGTGTGGGCGCGGCTGCTCGCCGGCCTCGCAACGGCGGTGATCGTCGGGCTGATCTGGGAGCGCATCGGAAAGCCGGAATGGCTGACCCCCCGCCGCAGTCTTGCGCCCGAGGAGCAGGATGCCCGCGGATTCGGGGTCTTCCTGACGACTGTTCGGGCCGACTTCACCCAAGCGGCCGGATTTCTGGTGCTGGGCGCCTTCGTCGCCGCATCGTTCAAGGTCTTCGTGCCGAACGTCTGGATGGAGCACGTGGGTTCGTCGCTGGCACTGTCGGTGCTGCTGATGGCGGTCCTGGCCTTCATGCTGGCGCTGTGCAGCGAGGCGGACGCGTTCGTCGTCGCCTCCTTCAGCACCATCCCGATGGTCGGGAAGCTGGTCTTCCTGACGGTCGGTCCCGCGGTCGACGTCAAGCTCACCGCCCTGCAGGCGGGTACGTTCGGGCGCCGGTTCGCCGTCCGGTTCGCGCCGTTGACGATGCTGGTCGCCGTCACCGTCGGACTCGCTGTCGGACTGGTCTTCTGGGGAGGGAGCCTCGTATGAACGAGCACGGTCGATGAACAAGGAAGCACAGTCGGTGGTGGTCGGGCTGTTGGGCGGCCTGCTCATCGGTATCACCGTCTCCGGGAAGTTCACCTCCTACGTCCGTCCCGGGTTCGGACCGCTGCTGATGGCGGCCGGGATCATCCTGGTGATCATCGGCGTCATCTCGCTCGTGACGGTGGTGCGCGGAGAGGTCCGACGGGACAGGGCGGCCGCGGGTCTGCTGGGCACCGGAGATCGTGCCGAAGGTGCCGAGCAGGGTGCCCACGACGCACACGGCCACCAGCACGACAGGTCGCGGGCGGCCTGGATGATCCTCGCCCCGATCCTGATGCTGATGGTCGTCTCGCCGGCCGCGCTCGGGGCCGACGCGGTCGCCCGGAGCGCCGGAGCACAGGGCCTGGTCGGGCTGGCCCCGACGCCGATCAAGAAGACCGTCGCGGACGGCTATACCCCGAACGACGGCAGCGGCAGCGCCGGCAGCGGGTCGAGCGCCGGCCGCCGGACCATCCCGTTCGATGCGCTGCCCGCCGGGCCCAACCCGGTGATCGGGGTCAAGGACCTGGTGATGCGCGCGCTGTACGACGGCACCAACTCGGTGGCCACCACCCCGGTGACGGTCGTCGGCTTCATCTCGCCGGCCGGGGACGGCTACACCACCGGCTACACCATCGCCCGGATGGCGATCAGCTGCTGCGCCGCCGACGCGAATCCGACCCGGATCCACGTCGACGGTCCGGCGCCCTATCCGGTGAACTCGTGGGTGGCCGCTGTGGTCACCGCGCAGGAGGGCACCGCCACCGAGGCAAACAACTACGTACCGGTGGTCGAGGTCAGATCGATCGAGCAGGTCCAGCAGCCCACCGATCCGTACGAACACTGACGCTGGAGTACGGCGCCGTTCATCGACGAAGGGAAACCGGAAGGGCCGGAGTGCGGTACGAGACCGAACTGCTCAGTTCGGGCAACAACACCGGGATCGAGGTGCCGCCCGACCTGCTCGAGAAGTTGGGTGGTGGCAAGCGGCCGGCGGTGAGCGTGACCGTCTCCGGTCGTCGGTGACGAACTTCCGTTACTCCAGCACGATCGCGTCGATGGGCGGGAAGTACCTGATCTCCTTCTCCTCCGACAAGCGGGCGGCCACCGGACTGTCCGGCGGCGATCCGATCACCGCCGAGCTGACCCTGGAGACCACACCGCGTACCGTGCAGGTGCCGGCAGATCTCGCCGCCGCCCTGACTGCAGAGCCGGCAGCACAGGTCGCCTGGGACACCCTGGCGCCGAGCTACCGCAAGGCCCACGTCACGGCAGTGGAGTCGGCCAAGGCGGCCGCGACCAGGGAGCGGCGGATCGCGAAGATCGTCGCCGACCTCGCCGACCTCGCCGGCTGACCCCCGACCAAAGGCGGGGGTGGGTGCGGCAGGGGTGCCGGACGGTCAGGCTCACCCGATGACCGAGTCGACCGTCGGCAGCAGCAGCCCTGATCGCCCGATCCCTCGATCGGCCGGTCGGTTCTCCGGTCTGTTCCTAGGAACGGTCGCTCCCAACGGTGCGGCCCTCGCGATCGCGGTGACCGTGCTGTCCCTGTGGTGGTGGCGTGCGACCGAGCAGCTCATCGAGGGTGCGGCGGGGATCTCGTGGCGCATCCAGCTGCTCGATCTTGCCCTCGCCCTCGGTGCTGGTCTGGTGATCGGGCTGGCGGTGTGTGTGGGGGCTCGCTTCCTGCGGCGTCGGACCGCACTGTGGTTGCCGTGGTCAGTCGTCACCGCTGCGATCCTCGTCTACACGATGGGCGGCGGTGCGTCGCTGATCGGATGGCTGATCGTCGCCGCCGCCGTGCTGATCGGTGCCGGCCTGCTCGGGGCATCAGCGGCCGGTCTCCAGCGACAACGTCGATCCGCCTGGGTGTCCGGCGGGGTGGGCGCGCTGCTCGTGGCGCTCGTCGTCGGCTACCTGATCTGGCCGGGGCCCGGTGCACAGCCGGCCCCGGTTCCGGTGGCGACAGGCTCGCCGGCGTCCCCGGAGGCCACCGATCCGGGGGTCGGCACCGGTCAGGTCGCCGAACTGCGCTACGGATCGGGCCGCCCGGGGATCGAGCCCAGCTATGCGAGCGGACTCACCTTCACCTCCGATCCGGTGGATGCCTCTGGCCTGCTGCAGGGGTGGGGCGCCGACACCAGCCGCACCTCCGTGTGGGGCTTCGACGCATCGCAGCTACCGATCCAGGGGCTGCTCTTCGTGCCGGCCGGATCCGAACCGGCCCCGTTGGTGGTGATCGTGCACGGCAACTCGCTGTTCGCCGGGTCCGAACGGGGCTTCGGTTACCTTGCGCGAGCTCTGGCGGCCAGGGGGTACGTCGTCGCTGCGATCGACGAGAACTTCCTGTCGACCGGGCTGTTGGACAAATCCGATCCGATCGGCGGCGCCGGCATCACCCGGGCGTGGCTGGTACTGCAGCACGTGCACCAGCTGCTCGGCTGGAGCGCTGGGATCGACACTGCGCTCAGCGGACGGATCGACCCCCGTCAGGTGGCACTGGTCGGGCATTCCCGGGGCGGCGAGGCCGTGGCCGTCGCCGCCGCTCTGTCCCGCGCCATCGGGACGGTCCCGGGCACGCAGGTACCCGTACCGTCCGACGTCGACATCCGAACGGTGGTCGCGCTGGCACCGAGCGACGGTCAGACCGAAGTGGACGGAAAGCCGGTGCAGCTGACCGACATCGACTACCTGACCGTGGGCGGCACGCTGGACGCCGACGTCGGAACGTTCGCCGGCGCCCTGCAGTATGCCAGGGTGATCCCGGGGGAGGGCCGGGTGAAAGCAGCTGTTCTCATCGACCGGGCCAACCACACCCAGTTCAACGAGAACTGGGGTCGACAGGATCTCGGCCAGGGCGCCGCCGCCGACCTCCTGTCGACCGGCGTTCTGCTGCCGGCCGCCGAGCAGCGACAGGCCACGATCGGCCTGGTCGGCAGTTTCCTGGACCTCACAGTCCGACGGATGACGCAGTACCGCAGCGTGTTCGACGGTTCAGCAGCATCACCCGGGTGGTTGCCCGCCACCACCTACCTCCGCCAGTTCTCCGACGGGGACGGCGCCGGGCTGCAGACCTGGTCCGCTGATGACGCCACGTCACATCCCCTCGGGACGGTGACGGTGCAGGGCGCAACCGCCTCGGTGGCGGCAGTCCCGACCAGCAGGGGTCCCAGCACCGACAAGGCTCTGCGGATGGACGTCACCGCGGCGGAAGCCAGTTGGACGGTGGCCGGTCTGCGGCAAGGCGACGTGGGCGGGGATGCGACCGTGTCCGTGTCGGTGGCCGGGACCGCGCCGGACGCAGCCATCGGGATCAGACTGCGGATGCTGCTGCGCTCGGGCGCGACGGTCGACGTGACACCGACCCCGTACGCCGCGCTGCCCGGTGTGCTGTCGTCGGAGACCTTGAAGCCACTGCTGCCCGGGGGCCGAGGAGGGGAGCCGACATTCGTCACCTACGCCGCGTCCGCTGCCGCGCTCGAGTCGGCCGGGGTGGACACCACGCAGGTGACGGGCTTCTCCGTCGTGTTCACGGGAGCAGCGGGTCAGCAGGTGTACCTCGACGACGTGGGGATCCGCTGATCCGCAATCGCGTCCGCGGTCCTCCAAGAGCAACGTCACGGCGCGTTCTCGGCGCTCCCGGCGCCGGCGGCCAGCAGAGCCGCCTGCAGCCGGGAGGTGCAGTGCAGCTTGACCATGATCGACGAAACGTGCCCTTTCACGGTCGGTTCGCCGATGCCGAGGCGGACGGCGATCCTGCCGTTGCTCAGGCCGTCCCGCAGGCCGCGGAGCACCTGGAGCTCCCGAGGCGTGAGACCTGAGAGATCGGGCGCGGCTGGTTGTCCTTGCGCGGACAACATGGTCCGGACGCGGCCGTCGAAGAGCTGATAGCCGGATGCCGCCAACCGGACCAGGGCCACCAGTTCATCTGCCGTCGTCGACTTCACCAGGAAACCCGCTGCGCCGTGCTCGATCGCCGTGAGCACTGCGGCCTCGGTGGGGAAGTTGGTCAGCATCACGACGGCCGGCGGGTCGGGGAAGGCCCGGAGCGTCGACACGATCCCGGTTCCGTCACCGCCGGGCATCCGGACGTCGAGCAGGACGACATCCGGGGTCGTCCTGACCACCAGATCGAGCGCTTCGGCCGCGTAGTGGGCATGGCCCACCACCTCGAGATCCGCTGCGGCGCCGAGGATCCGGCGCAACTGCCGACAGATCTCCTCGTCGTCATCCGCCAGCGCGACCCGGATCATCGTCGCTGTCCAGCCGCCGCGGGGACGGTGGCGACGACCCGCACCCCGCCATCCGGATCCGCGCAGACATGGAGTGAGCCGCCCAGAGCCTCGCAGCGGTTCCGGGCGGACTGCAGGCCGAGCCCGGCTCCGGATCCGAGACCGAGGACGGACCCGGCGGCCCGCGGCACCGCTGCGGCGGATGCGGCGGCGCCCGACTCCACTCCGGCGGACCCGGCGGCGCCCGGCACCGCTGCGGTGTTGATGATCGTCAGTCGCAGTTCGCCGCCGGCTCTCATCACACCGACCCGCACGGAGCTCCCGGGGGCGTGTCGCAGAGCGTTGACGACACCCTCCGCCGCGACCGCAGCCAACACCGGCCAGGCAGGGTCGTCGTCATCGTGCCCGGAGAGATCGAGCGGGTCGATCTCCACTCCGTCCAGCTGCCCCAGCGCGGTCAGCGCCGCCGGGCCTACCGGGGCCGCTGCTGATCCGACGACCAGGCTGTCGGTGCCGGGTTCGAGGGCCGGCGGCGACCCGGCGAGGGCACGGATCAGCGCATAGAGCGCCTCGGATGCTTCGCGACCATGGGCGAGCACCTGTCGTCGACGCATTCCGTCGTCCAGGTCGTCGTCGGAGCCGGCCGCGGTCAGGGCGAGCAGAGAGAGATGACGGGCGACCTCGTCGTGCAGCTCGAGGGCGAGGGCGGCGCGTTCCCGCAGCCTCTCGTTCTCGGCACGCACCCGCTGCTCCGACTCGACCTGAGCGATCTGTGCGGCGACCGCGTCCCTCAGGTCGCAGGCGGCCCGCCGGTACAACCCCAGAGCCGTCAACGCCGCGGCGAGCAGCACCAGGGTGTAGGGATCCCCGTCGGTCCACCGGAAGCTGCCCACCAGCGGCAGCAGGTCGGCGCCCCAGAGTGAGGTCAGCAGCAACAGTCCACTCAGGGCCACAGCGACCGGAACCCGGCGGCCGTACCTCACGACCGAATACGTCATGGCGACTGCCGCGAACACCGGCACCGCGACGGCCAACAGCCCGAGCAGGATCGCGGTCAGCTCCGGACGGCGACGTCGACCGAGGATGAGCAGGCCGCCCAGCAGATGTGCCGCGATCACCGTCCAGGGCGGCGTCTGCAGCAGGTAGGGCCGAACGGGGGACTCGTCGCCGACCGGCGGTGCGAAGCGCCGGATGTCCCGGACCAGGCCGACGACGGTGACAGCAACGGCCAACGCCACATCGCGGGCCACTGCGACAGACGCCAACCGCTCCCGCAGGATCTGCGGGAGCGGTCGGTTCGGCGACGTGGTGGTGGCCAGCGGCGGATCAGAGCCCGAGGTCGCCCTCGAACTCCGCTCCCTCGATGCGCTTCTTGACCGCCTGCAGGAAGCGGGCAGCATCGGCGCCGTCGACGTTGCGGTGGTCGTACGACAGCGCCAGGTAGGCCATCGAGCGGATCGCGATCGCGTCGTTGCCGTCGACGTCCTTGATCACCACGGGACGCTTGACGATGGCTCCGGTGATGAGGATCGCCGACTGCGGCGGGGTGAAGATCGCCGTGTCGAACAGGGTGCCGACGCTGCCGGTGTTGGTGACGGTGAACGTGCCGCCGGACAGCTCGTCCGGGCCGATCTTGTTGTCGCGGGTGCGCGCAGCCAGATCGCCGATCTTGCGGGCGATTCCCGCCAGGTTCAGATCGTCGGCGTTCTTGATCACCGGCACGATCAGCCCACGCGGGGTGTCGACGGCGATGCCCATGTTGACGTGTCCGTGGTACGTGAGCTCCTTGAGGTCCTCGGACAGGCTGGAGTTCACCACCGGGAAGGCCTTGGCGGCCTCGATGCCGGCCTTCACGAAGAACGGCAGGAACGTCAGCTTGACGCCCTCGCGTGCCTCGAAGCCCGACTTCGCCCTGGCGCGCAGCGCGGCCACCTTGGTGACGTCCACCTCGATCACCGAGGTGAGTTGTGCGGTGGTCTGCAGCGCAGCCACCATGTTCTTGGCGATCGCCTGCCGGATCCGCGGCGTCTTCTGGGTGGTACCGATCAGCGCTGCGGCAGCCTCGTCGGGCTTCGGGACCGACGAACCGGCCGGTGCACTCGGGGCAGCCGCGGGCGCCTGGGCAGCTGCCGGTTCCTTGGCTGCCTGCGCCGCCTTGACGACGTCCTCGCGACGGATCCGCCCGCCGACGCCGGTGCCGGTGATGCTCGACAGATCGACACCGTTGTCGGCGGCGAGCTTGCGGATCACCGGGGTGACGTACGAACCGCCGGTGTCCTTGGGCGCCAGCGACTGGGTGGGGCTGGCGGCCGGGGACGCGACCGGCGCTGCCGGGGGAGCGGGCGGTGCGGTGGGCTCGACGTCCTGGGTGGTCTCGTCCTCGGGTGCGGGGCCTGCATAGGACGATCCGGCTCCGCCGGAATCCACGGTCGGCGCGGCTGCCGGTGCTGCGGCGGCCGGCTCGGGCTTCGCCTCAGGAGCGGGCTCCGGGGCAGGTTCGGGTTCGGGCGCGGGTTCGGGTGCCGCCTCGGGCTCCGGCTCCGGCTCGGATTTCTCCGCCGCTGCCGCGCCGGCGGAGCCGATGATCGCGAGCTGTCCGCCGACCTCGACCGTGTCGTCTTCCTGGACCGAGATCTCCAGCAGCGTGCCGGCGACGGGCGACGGAACCTCGGTGTCGACCTTGTCGGTGGACACCTCGAGCAGCGGCTCGTCGACTGCGACCTCGTCACCGACCTGCTTGAGCCAGCGGGTGACGGTGCCCTCGGTGACCGACTCGCCCATCGCGGGCAGCGTCACCGGGGTACCGGAACCGCCGGACGGCTTGGCATCGGCCGCCGGCTTCTCGGCCGGGGCCTCGGACTCCGTGCTGGGCGCCTCGGCGGGAGCTGCCTGCTCCGCGGGCGCTGCCTCGGGCTCGGGCTCGGCCTCCTCTGCGGCGTCGTCGGTCTGCGCCGGCTCAGCCGCAGCTTCGGCGGCATTTCCGTCGGAACCCTCCGACGCATCGCCACCCGCAGAGCCGCTGCCGTCGCCGATGATCGCCAGGTCGGCGCCTACGGCGACGGTGTCGTCCTCGGCGACGAGGATCTTCTCCAGGACGCCCGAGAGGGGAGACGGGATCTCGGTGTCGACCTTGTCGGTCGAGACCTCCAGCAAGGGCTCGTCGACCTCGACGGTGTCCCCCTCCGCCTTGAGCCAACGGGTGACGGTGCCCTCGGTGACGCTCTCGCCGAGGGCCGGCATCTGCACGGACTGCGACATGTATCTGTTCTCCCTGGTCGGTGCTGCTGATGAGTCGGTGCTGCTGATGAGTCTGTGCTGCTGACGAGCTGTGCTGCTGACGAGCTGTGCTGCTGACGAGCTGCGCTGCTGCGGTGTCGGCGGCCGGTCTCAGTGACCGGCGTGCAACGGCTTGCCGGCCATCGCCATCATCGACTCGCCCAGGGCCTCGTACTGGGTGGGGTGACCGTGCAGCAGCGGTGCGACGTCCTCCGGGTGCGCTTCCCAGTTGACGATCAGCTGGGCCTCGCCGAGCAACTCGCCGATCCGGCCACCGATCATGTGGATGCCGAGCACCGGGCCGTCCTTCTCGCGGACCACCTTGATGCCACCGGCGGTCTGCAGGATGTCGGACTTGCCGTTGCCGCCCAGGTTGTACGTGTACGTCTCGACCGCATCCTTGCCGAAGGCCTCGACGGCACCGGCCTCGGTGTAGCCGACGGAGGCGATCTGCGGATCGCAGTAGGTGATCTTGGGGACGTTGCGGTCGGGGATGACGACCGGGTTCATCCCGGCGATCTCCTCGGCGACGAAGATGCCCTGCTGGAAGCCGCGGTGCGCCAGCTGCAGACCCGGGACGATGTCGCCGATCGCGAAGACGTTGGGGAGGTTGGTGCGCAGCCGCTCGTCGGTGATGACGAACCCGCGGTCCATCGTCACGCCGGCCTCCTCGAAGCCGCAGCCGGCGGTGGCCGGGCCGCGGCCGACGGCCACCAGCAGCAGGTCGGCCTTGAGCTCGTCGCCGCCCTCGAGGGTGACGGTGACGCCGGAATCGTCCTGGGTGACGCCGGAGAAGCGAACGCCGGTCTTGAAGGCGATCTTGCGCTTGCGGTAGGCGCGCTCGAGCTGCTTTGCGATCCACGGGTCCTCGGCCGGGACGAGCGAGGGCAGGCCCTCGACGATCGTCACCTCGGTGCCCAGGGAGGCCCAGATGGAGGCGAACTCGACGCCGATGACGCCGCCGCCCAGCACGATGGCCTTCTCCGGGATCCACTGCAGACCGAGCGCCTGCTCACTGGTGATCACCCGGCCCTCGATCGTCAGACCCGGGAGGCTGCGTGAGTAGGAACCGGTCGCCAGCACGACGTTCGTGGCGGTGTAGGTGTCGTCGCCGACCTTGACCGAGGTGGGACCGACGAAGGTGCCGGTGCCCTCGACGACCTGGATGCCGTGGGACTTGATGATCCCCTGCAGGCCCTTCCAGTGCCGGGTGACGATGTCGTCCTTGTACTTGTGCAGGCCCGCGATGTCGACGCCCTCGTAGGTGACCTTCAGGCCGACGCCGGCAGCATGCTTGGCCTCGTCGGCGACCTCGGCGGAGTGCAGCAGGGTCTTGGTGGGGATGCAGCCGCGGTGCAGACAGGTGCCACCGAGCTTGTCCTTCTCGATCAGCACCACCTTCGAACCCAGCTCGGAGGCGCGGATGGCCGCCGCGTATCCGGCGGTTCCACCGCCCAGGACGATCAGGTCGACGTTGGTATCCGTCATGGTCGGTGCTAGCTCCTTGCGGTGGTGGGGCGGTGGTGCCGTGGGTCACGGCGGGCGCTCGGCGGAAGGCCTGGTGAGCCCGGCGCCCAGAGCACCTCCATCTTGTCATTCGCGCCGGACCGGGGCACGCCCGGCACCGTATCGTTCACCCAGCGCTGATCAGGTGCCCACCGCGGTTGCGCTGCACACCCGGCGGCGGCGGCCGTTCATCCGTCGAGCACGTCGAGGTGCACGGTGACGGGGTCGCCGGGCTCGATCCCCTCGCGGACGTACACAGCTCGCTTGATCGGCAGCACGTACGGCGCGTCGTCCTTGCCGGGGAAGATCGAGGTCCGCCACCGACTGGTCCCCACCAGCACCGACACCTTCACCGACCCGAACCCGCGCGGCGGACCGCCGGCGGTCAGGTCGCGGATGTGGTCGGACAGGTCCTGGGGCAGGGAGACCAGGAAGACCTCCTCGACCCGGGCCTCCCACCGGAACAGCGGCGCGGTGAAGGTCGCGCTCAGCGATGCCTGCATGCCGGCCATTCTCACCGGTCGGTCCGACGATCGACACCACGGACGAGCGATCCTCATCCGATTCGGGTCCGATCCGCCCGGATGGGACCGGTGGATACGGCAGGATGTCCGTCATGGGGTGGTTCTCACGCAGCAAGAAGTCGTCGCAGTCGACGTCCGAGCGACGGCAGAGCACGGACGCGCTCACCGAGTGGCTGCTCGCGCATCGTGGTGTCGAGGCCTACGTCGAACCGAAGACTGCGTTCACCGAGAACACCGTCGTGTTGATCGCCCACGACGGCGAGTTCATCCGACGCCGGACTCCCTCGCCCGAGGCGGCCAAGCAGTTCGCGCGGAAACACGGCATCCCGATCTACGACGCGACCGTGGTCGGCTACCCGCAGCGCATGCGCGACTTCTCGCGCAAGCAGACCATCCTGCGCCAGCGTCAGGAGCGCGGCGAGGCCGACGGCGACTGAACCGGGTGCTCGCTGCGGCGAGGACTACCGTCGGTACGGTGCCGGCCGCAGGAGAGAAGACGTGCGCGACCTGTGGTCGCCGGATCACCTGGCGCAAGAAATGGGCCGACAGCTGGGACGAGGTCAAGTACTGCTCGCAGGGGTGCCGCATCCACCGTCCGACGAGCGTCGATGCCGACCTCGAGCGGACCATCCTGGACCTGCTGGCGCAACGGAAGCACGACGCCACCATCTGCCCGAGCGAGGCGGCGCGCGCGGTCGGCGGCGACGGCTGGCGAGACCTGATGGAGCCCAGCCGGCAGGCCGCCCGTCGACTGGTCGCGCAAGGACGTATCGAGATCACCCAGCACGGCAAGGTGGTCGACCCGTCGACGGCCAAGGGCCCGATCCGCCTGCGCTCGACCGACGATCCGGGCAACCCGGCCACGTCCTGATCCGCCGATCGGGTGTCGCAACCGGGCCGGTTGGGCATGGGACGGACGGTCCGGCCCATGCCGCACGGACCGCCGGGTCCGCGAGACACACCAGCGAAAGTGAATACATGGCAGCCGAGCACCATCAGCAGACCAGCAGCAGGCAGGACGGTGCAACGCGGGCCGATTCCTCGGACAGGGCGAGGGCGCTGATCGTGTTCGGCGCGTCCGGAGACCTCTTCGAGCGGCTACTGGTACCCGGCCTCGGCACCCTCCTGCGCAGCGGCTCGACGCAGGACCTGCTGTTGATCGGCACCGGACGGAGCGAGGTCACCGATGACGAGTGGCGCGACAGGGTGTCCGGAGCCCTGCAGAGCGAGGACGAGGACGGGCGTGACGGTCAGGACGCCGTCGATGCGGTGATCTCGTCGACCCGCTACCTGCAGGGTGACCCCACCGAGGCGAATCACCTGCGGGACCTGGTGGCCGCGGCCGACGACCGCACCCCGGTGCTCTACTTCGCACTCCCGCCGTCCGTGGTCGACGACATCGTCACCGCGCTCGGCGACGTGGACCTGCCGTCGGACGCGGTGCTCGCCTTCGAGAAGCCCTACGGCACCGATGCTGCCTCCGCAGCAGCGCTGACCCAGAAGGTGCACGGACTGGTCCCGGAGGAGCGGGTGCACCGCACAGACCACTTCCTGACCCGATCCCAGGTCCGTGGCCTGCTCGGACTCCGCTTCGCGAGTGGTCTGCTGGGGCCGGTCTGGAACGCCGAGCACGTGAGCTCCGTCGAGGTCGTCTACGACGAGACGTTGGCTCTGGAGGGTCGAGCGCAGTACTACGACAATGCCGGTGCACTGGTCGACATGATCCAGAGCCACCTGCTGCAGGTGCTCGCCCTGATCACGATGGAACGGCCCGACCTGTTGGAGCCGACCGCGTTCCGCGACCGCATCAGCGAGGTGCTGGCGGCGACGTCGATCACGGGCGACGACCCGAGGACCTCGACCCGGCGAGGTCGGTACGTCGCCGGCGAGGTGGAGGGCAAGCAGGTGCCGGGGTACCTCGACGAGGACGGGGTCGAGCAGGACAACGACACCGAGACACTGGCGGTCATCGAGGTCGCGGTGGACACCGACCGGTGGCGCGGCGTTCCCATCACCCTGCGCTCGGGCAAGGCCATCGGTGATCCCCGGCAGGAGATCAGGATCGAGTTCAGCGTGCCGGAGAAGACCATCGACGGGCTGGGCGAGCAGGCAGGACCGTCGGTGCTGCGGATCCCGCTGAAGGACGGAAACGCCGGCATCGAACTGCCGATCACCTCTGCCGACGATCCGGTCAGGGTGGCGACGCTGGAGATGTCCGGTCCACCGCCCGGCGGACGGCTCGATCCGTACGGAGCCGTGCTCGCGGGGGTGCTGGGCGACGATCCGCTGTTCTCGGTGCGCGAGGACGCTGCCGTCCGTTGCTGGGAGATCATCGAGCCGGTGCTGCGGGCCTGGCAGGCCGGTGAGGTCCCGATGGATGACTACCCGGCGGGCAGCGCCGGACCCGAAACCTGGACCTGACCGCGACGTTCGCGGTCCCAGCGGTCGCAATGACGCCTGGTTCGCGGTCCCAGCGGTCGCAATGACGCCTGGTTCGCGGTCCCAGCGGTCGCAATGACGCCTGGTTCGCGGTCCCGGCGGTCGCAATGACGCCTGGTTCGCGGTCCCGGCGGTCGGAACCGGGTCGACTTCGCGGCACCGGGAATCATTTCCGTCGATCGATCGTTGATCAGGTCGGCGGCCCTGGACATGCCCCGGGTACCACCCCTTTCAGCTGCTACGAGCAGCCACGTGCCGAGAGGCGCACTGGCAGGGCCGTCGCTCGAATCCGGTATAACGGGTTTCGGGACAAGCACAGAGCCGCCGGACATCAGTCCGGCGGCTCCGTGCGTTTCCGGGGTGGTCCCCAGGGATCAGCTCACCGCGCGGAGAGATCGGCCAGCGTCGCGAGCAGCGTGCGGACCGGAACCCCGGTACCACCCTGGGTGGTGTAGCCGTAGGTCGTGCCGCCGTTGAACGCCGGCCCGGCCACGTCCAGGTGAGCCCACTGCACGCCGTCGGCGACGAAGTGGCCGAGATAGTGACCGGCCACCAGCATGCCGCCGTAGCGGTTGTTCGAGATGTTCTGCAGATCAGCCAGGTAGGAGTCCAGGCCCTCGCGCAGGTGCTCCGGCAGCGGCATCGCCCAGCCGTCCTCGCCGCAGTCCCGCCCCAACTCGGCGACGCGGTCACGGAGTTCGTCGGTTCCCATCACGCCCATCGTGCGGTCGCCGAGCGCGACCAGCTGGGCGCCGGTCAGGGTGGCGGTCTCCAACAGGTAGTCGGGCCCGTCCTCACAGGCGCGGACGATCGCGTCGGCCAGCACGATGCGACCCTCGGCGTCGGTGTTGAGGATGTGCGAGGTCGTCGCCTGCTGGCCGCGCGGGGCGTAGTGGGTGATGACGTCGCCCGGTCGGTAGGCGCTCCCGGAGGGCAGGTTCTCGGCGAGCGGGACGGTGGCGGTCACCGCGATCGGCAGACCGAGCGCGGCAGCGCCGATCACCGTGGCCACCACGGCGGCGGCGCCGGCCATGTCGGAGGTCATGTCCGGCATGCCGGGGCCCGGCTTGATGGAGATGCCGCCCGAATCGAAGGTGATGCCCTTGCCCACCAGGGCGACCGAGGTCCGGGCGCCGCGTGGCGCGTAGCTGATGCGCACCAACCGCGGCGGGCGCACCGAGCCGCCGCCGACGGCCAGGATGCCGCCGTAGCCACCCTTGGCCAAGGCCTTCTCGTCGAGCACCTGCACCTTCAGTCCGGCCGTCTCGGCGGCGGTGCGAGCCCGCTCCGCGAACGACGCGGGGAACAGGTCGTTCGGTGCGGTGTTCACCAGATCCCGTGCCAGCAGCACACTTTCGGCGGTGACCACCGCCCGCTGCAGTTCGTCCTTCGCTGCCTTGGCAGCGCTGGGCACGACGAGCCGGACGGTCCGCACCGCGGCCTTCCTCGCACCCTTGTAGGCCTCGAACTGGTAGGAGCCCAGCAGCAGACCCTCCGCGGTGGCCGTCAGGTCGACCGCAGACAGCGTGGTCGCCACCGTGCGCAGTCCGGCCACCGCGCGGGCAGCCACCCCGGCGGCTCGTCGAACCCGTTCGGGGGTCAGCTTCTCCACCTCGCCGAGGCCGACCAGGACCAGCCGATCCGCAGCGACCAGGCCGCCACCCGGCAGCGTCGCGACGTCCCCGGGGCGACCGGTGAGCCCGGCCAGCGCCGCAGCATCGGCGATCTCCTGCCACGGCGACTCGGGGGTCGGCTCGTGGGTCAGCATCGGCCCCTCGGCGCTCGCGTGCACACCGACGATCAGGGCGTCGGCCCTGATCCCGGCGGGGGCGGAGGTGGTCAACGAGAGGGTGGGGGTGCTGCTCGGCACGGGTGCGTCTCCTGGGGTGGTGGTCGGCTGCTGCTCGAGTTCTGGAGCGAGCGGAAGGCTCGGCCTGACGATAGTCCCGCCCACCGCTGGTGGCAGCGTTCCGCTCCCGACGCACGTCGCAGCGGAGGGACGATACGGTGGGCGCCATGTCCTCCGCGTCCGAACCGCTCGAGCTCCTGCGCTCGCCCCTGCACGCATCCCACCTCGCGCTCGGCGCCACGATGGCGCCGTTCGGTGGCTGGGAGATGCCGATCCAGTACCAGGGCGGCGGCGTCATCGCCGAGCACACCGCGGTCCGCGAGGCGGTCGGCATCTTCGACGTCTCGCACCTGGGCAAGGCCTCCGTCACCGGGCCGTGCGCCGCCGCGTTCGTCAACGCGACCCTCTCGGCCGACCTGCGCAGGATAGGGCCGGGTCAGGCTCAGTACACCTTGTGCTGCACCGGGAACGGGGGAGTGACCGACGATCTCATCGCCTACCTCGTCTCGGACGACGAGGTCTTCCTGGTGCCGAACGCCGCCAACACCGCGAAGGTCGTCGCCGCCCTGCAGGGGGTCGCGCCCGACGGGGTCGAGGTGGTCGACCGGCACCGCGAGTACGGCGTGATCGCCGTGCAGGGCCCGCAGTCCGCTGCCGTGCTGACGGCGGTCGGGTTGCCGACCGAACTGGGCTACATGTCGTGGCAGGACGCCACCTTCGACGGTCTCCCGGTACGCGTCTGCCGGACCGGCTACACCGGCGAGCGGGGCTACGAGCTGCTTCCGGCCTGGGACGTCGCCCGACCGCTGTGGGACGCCCTGCTCGTCGCGGCGGCGCCGCTGGGAGGTCGCGCCGCTGGACTCGGCGCCAGGGACACCCTGCGGACCGAGATGGGTTACCCGCTGCACGGTCAGGACCTGTCGACCGAGATCACCCCGGTCCAGGCCCGCGCCGGGTGGGCGGTCGGCTGGAAGAAGGACGCCTTCTTCGGCCGGGACGCCCTGATCGCCGAGAAGACCGCCGGACCGACCCGGACGCTGCGCGGCCTCGTCGCCCTCGACCGCGGCATTCCCCGGGCCCACCAACAGGTCAGGAATGCAGAGGGTCGCGCGCTCGGCGAGATCACCTCCGGTACGCACTCACCCACCCTCGGCAAGGGGATCGCGTTGGCACTGATCGACACCGCGGCAGGGATCCAGGACGGCGACGAGCTGATCGTCGACGTCCGTGGCCGTCCGCTCCGCGTGCAGGTGCAGGCGCCGCCCTTCGTGGAGTCGCACGTCCGCTGACGGTCATCGTGCGAGGAACCCGACGCTAGGACGTCCTACTATTCGCGATATCGTGTGTGCATGACTGATCAGGCCGTGCAGTTCCGTCGTGAAGCGAACCCGTCACCCGCCACGGACGAACGGCTCGCGGAGATCTTCCAGGCGCCCGGTTTCGGCGTCCACTTCACCGACCACATGGTGCTCATCGAGTGGGACGCCACGCAGGGCTGGCATGACGCGCGGCTGGTTCCGTACCAGCCGTTCACGATCGATCCCGCCATGATGGTGCTGCACTACGGCCAGGAGATCTTCGAAGGGCTGAAGGCGTACCGCCAGCCCGACGGCAGGGTCGCCGGCTTCCGACCGGAGCGGAACTCCGCTCGGCTCAACTCCTCGGCCACCCGGCTGGCGATGCCCGAACTGCCCGAGGAGCTGTTCCTGCAGTCGCTGCGCGAGCTGGTGACCGCCGACAAACGGTGGGTGCCCTCGGCCCCCGGCCAGTCGTTGTACCTGCGCCCCTTCATGTTCGCCTCCGAGGTCGGTCTCGGGGTGCGGCCGTCGTCGAAGGTCACCTACTGCCTGATCGCCTCGCCGGCCGGCAGCTACTTCAAGGGCGGCAAGGAATCCGTCACGGTGTGGTTGTCGACCGAGTACGTCCGGGCGGCCCCCGGTGGAACCGGTGCCGTCAAGACCGGCGGCAACTACGCGGCTTCACTGATCGCCCAGGCCGATGCCGCGACCAAGGGGTGTGACCAGGTGGTCTGGCTGGACGCGGTCGAGCGTCGCTGGATCGAGGAGATGGGCACCAACAACCTGTGCTTCGTCTTCGGTACACCCGACGGTCAGGTCGAGATCGTCACCCCCGAGCTCAACGGATCTCTGCTGCCCGGCATCACCCGCGACTCCGTGCTCCAGGTCGCTCGCGACCTCGGCTTCACCGCCACCGAGCGCCGCATCTCCACGGACGAGTGGGAGAAGACGATCGACGCCGGCGAGATGACCGAGGTGTTCGGGTGCGGGACCGCCGCCGTGCTCACCCCGGTGGGCGGCGTCAAGTACGACGGCGGCCAGTTCGACATCAACGGTGGCGTCACCGGCGAAGTCACCACCCGTCTGCGTGATGCCCTGGTGAGCATCCAGAACGGCACTGCTCCGGACGCGCACGGCTGGCGCGTCACCCTCGCCGACTGAACCCATACCTCACGGCAACACGAAAAGGCAGTGATCCCCGAGGGGATCACTGCCTTTCGACTCTCCTAAGCCGCGTAAGGTGTCGGAGAAGAAATGCCCGCAGAGGCGGGCTGTGCGGCTGGATCAGCCGCGGGCGACCTTGCCGGCCTTCAGGCACGAGGTGCAGGCGTTGACCTTGCGCACCGTGCCGGGGGCGATCAGCGCACGCACCGACTGGATGTTCGGGTTCCACCGGCGATGGGTCCGCCGGTGCGAGTGCGACACACTCATCCCGAAGCCCGGGCCCTTGCCACACACGTCACACACGGCAGCCATCTCGGCTCACTCCCACTTCCAGGCGTTCGCGGGTCTTGCTCGCGCGATCGCGTTGTCGATTGAATGTTCGGATCTTCGGTACCGCTGACCTGCAACTCCACCGGATCGGGAGCAACAGGAGCGCCCGACGCAGACATCAGCTGACATGCCAGCTGACCCGGTCGATGTCGGGCAACCCCCTCACGATACCCGGAGCGCGTCGACCAGTACAAACTGCCGCGATCAGCCGCGGCCGGGACGGATCAACGCCAGGCACCCAGCAGGGACCGGGCGTGGTCGGCGAGCGCGCCCTGCAGCCGCGGTCCGAAGCTGACCCGGCCGACCCCGATGGCCCTGAAGTGCGCCAGGTCGTCGTCGCCGGGATGGGCGATTCCGTTGAGCGGCAGGGGCAGCGCGGAGACCAACTGCTGCCAGATGTCGTCCGGGTGCACACCGACGGGGTAGAGCACGTCCGCGCCGGCCTTGGCGGCGCGGTCCAGTCGGTCGATCGCGTCGGCGACCCGCTCCGGGGTGGTCTGCACCCGCAGCAGTGCATCGGTACGGGCGTTGATCACCACGTGCACGCCGGACGCGTCGGCGGCCGCACGGAGGGCGCCGATTAGATCGGCGTGCTCCTGCGGATCCCGGCGCCGGCCACCCTGCGAGTGGACGGTGTCCTCGAGGTTCAGCCCGACGGCGCCCACCTCCAGCAGGCCCTCGATGAGCCGGGCGGGTTCCTGTCCGTAGCCGGATTCGATGTCCACCGAGACCGGGATGTCGACGGCCGGGATGATCTGCCGCAGCCGGGTGAGCAGCTCCTCGAACGTCATGCCCTCGTTGTCCGCGCGTCCGACCGACTCGGCCACCGGATGACTGCCGACGGTGAGCCCGGCGAAACCGGCCTCCGCTGCCAGTGACGCCGACCAGGCGTCCCAGACGGTCGGCAGCACGACGGGATCCCCAGGTCGGTGCAGGGCGAGCAGGGCGTCCGCGCGCGCGGACAGGGCGGTGTCGGTTTCGTTCATGACGGTGCCAACCGAGCCGGCCGGCGGGATGTTCCTCGTCGCGGCCCGGGAGCGATGGACCGGCCGGTGAAACCGGCGGCGCTCATGACGAAACCGCCGTGAAACTGCCCGGGACGACGCTGATCAGGTCGGCAGTACGACGCCGACGTGGCCGGTCACAGCCGGTGAGACACTTCAGCTGCCCAGGAGGCGCACGATGAACACCACGACGAACCCACCGCACGACGCCACCCTGGCTGTCGACGCACACAGCCTGGTCAAGCAGTTCAAAGGTCTCCGCGCGGTCGACGGTATCGACCTGCAGGTCCCGGCCGGTCAGGTGTTCGGCGTCCTCGGCCCGAACGGCGCCGGCAAGACCACGGCCATCCGGATGCTGGCCACCCTGCTGCGGATCGACGGCGGCTCGGCCACGATCTTCGGTCACGACGTGGCCACCGAGGGGCACATCGTGCGCCAGCTGATCGGGGTCACCGGGCAGTACGCCTCGGTCGACGAGAAGCTGAGCGGGCGGGAGAACCTGCGACTGTTCGCCCGCATCCACGGCCAGTCCGGCAAACGGGCTGCCGTCACCGCGCTCGAGTTGTTGGAGCGCTTCGGGTTGACGGATGCCGCCGACCGGCCGCTGTCCCAGTTCTCCGGGGGCATGCGTCGCCGGCTGGACCTGGCGGCGAGCCTGATCTCCCGGCCCCCGCTGATCTTCCTGGACGAACCGACCACCGGCCTGGACCCGCGTACCCGTGGCCAGATGTGGGACACCATCAGGGATCTCGTTCGCCAGGGCTCCACCATCCTGCTCACCACCCAGTACCTGGACGAGGCCGACCAACTGGCCGACCGGATCGCCGTCATCGATCACGGGCGGAAGGTCGCGGAGGGCACCTCCACGGAGTTGAAGGCATCCATCGGCGCCTCGACGCTCGCCGTCGGCATCGCCGACGACACCCGCATCGACGAGGCTGTCAGCATCGTTTCGATCGCGCTGGACAGGGCAGCGACCCGATCGCCGGAGGCAGCCAGGCTCCTCGTGCCCCTGAGGACCTCCGACGAGACGGTCACCGCCCTGATCGCGTTGCGCGACAACGCCATCGAGGTCTCCGAGGTCAAGGTCCAGGAGCCCACTCTCGACGAGGTCTTCCTGGCACTGACCGGCGAGCCGAGGTCCGAGGACGTCGCCGACCAGCCCGCCGCCTGACACCGGTCGCACCAGCCACACCTTCCCGACACCTCACCGCCCACCCAGCACCCCCAGGAGTCCCGATGACCATCACCGAGAGCCGGGCAGCAGTGACGCCCGCGCCGTCCCCGACCACCCGCGTACCCGAGCACCTGCCCAGTCACGTCGGCCTGCGGGAGACCGTCCGCCAGACCTGGCTGATGGCCGGCCGGTCGCTCATCAAGATGCGGCGCAACCCCGAGCAGTTCATCGACGTCGCGATCCAGCCGTTGCTGTTCACCGCCATGTTCGGCTTCATCTTCGGCGGCGCGATCGCGGGTGGCGTCAGCGCCTACCTACCGTTGCTGATCCCCGGCATCCTCGTCCAGACGGCACTGACCACCTGCATGGCCACCGGCGTGAACCTGCGCGACGACATGGACAAGGGCGTCTTCGACAGGTTCAAGTCGCTCCCGATGTCCAGGATCGCGCCGCTCGCGGGGCCAGTGCTGGCAGATTCCGTGCGCTACGTCATCGCGACGGTGCTCACCTTCGCCACTGGTTTCGCGATGGGGTACCGCCCCGGCGGCGGGTTCTGGGGTGTACTCGCCGCCGGCACGCTGATCATCGTCTCCGCCTGGTCGCTGGCCTGGATCTTCACCTTCCTCGGCACCGTGATGAAGTCGGCCCAGGGGCTCTCCGGGGTGTCGATGATGATCCTGTTCCCGTTGACCTTCCTGTCCAATGCCTTCGTGCCGGCCGACTCGCTGCCGGGCTGGCTGAAGGCGTTCGTGAACGTGAACCCGGTGTCGCACATCGTCTCCGCCACCCGCGACCTGGCCAACGACGGACGGATCACCGGTCAGGTCGGCTGGGCGCTGCTGGGCTGCGTCGTCGTCGTGGCGATCTTCGCGCCGTTGGCGCTGCGCAGCTACCGACGTCAGCTCTGACGCACGTCCTGCGCGGCTGACGTGTTGGCCGGCTCCGTGACGATGCTCCCCGCCGGCGCCCAGTCTGCGGGGAGCATCGCGCGTACCGCTTCCACCGCCTGCTCGGGGGAGAAGTCGGCCGAGGCGCGCCTGGCCTCGTCGAAGAGCGCGTCGGCCGTGGCCCGTGCGTCCTGTTCCGCCCGCTCCGGCGAGAGCTGCGGCCAGGTGCGGCTCGGCGACAGCCGCTCGGCCAGCGCGAGCAGCCGCACCGCGCGATCGGGGTCCAGTGGCAGCAGCCACAACCCGACGGCGCGGGTGACTGCTCCGGTGACGGGGATGTCCAGGCCGCCGAAGAGTGGCGCTGCGCCGACCTTCGGTGGCTGGTCGATGATCCGGAACAGCTTGTGGCACAACTCATCGGCCAGCGCCGTGATGTCCGAGCGGGCGTCGTGACGCAGGTGCGCGATGACGCACAGCGCCTCCATCGACAGCGTCCACGGCTCCAGCCCTGACTCGCCGATCTGGTCCTCGCGCACCAGCGCTTCGTGGGTGGACAACCGCCACTGGGCGAGGCCGCCGGCGACGTCGCCCTGGGCGAGCAACAGTTCGGCGCGGGTGGCCGTCACCAGCGGTTGCAGTACCCCGAGTTCGTCGCCCAGGTGGGCCGTCTCGTCGAACATCACCGCCTGGGCCAGCTCCAGCTCACCCGCATGCAGGTGACCGAGCGCGATCCCGAACGTGGACTGCCAGACGTCCCCCCAGGCCCCGATCCTGGCCAGCACCGGTCGTGCCTGCCTCAGGTGCAGAGCTGCCTCGGTGAACCGGCCGGTCTGCATCAGTACCTCGCCGAGCCTGGCCCTGGCCATCGCCGCGAGCCAGGGACTGGCGTTCTGCGGCATGATCCTGACGGCCAGCTCGCTGACCTGCAGGGTGCGCTGGAGGTCGCCCAGGTTCTCCCACCACTGACCGGCCAGCAGAGCGGCGGCGGTCACGACGTACGGGTTGCCACCCGCCAGCGCCAGATCCGCCTCGGTTCCCTCGAAGCGGCGGAACTCCCCGGAGCGGGCGAGCACGATGCTCAGCGCGTCCAGTTGGTCGGCGACGGCGGGTGCGGGTCGACGCCGCAGCGCGACGGTCGCCCGGACCCCGGTCCGGCCGGGCGACAGCATCGACGACAGGGCGACCATCATCAGGACGGCCCGCAGTCGCCGCTCGTCCTCGTCGTCGAGGTCACGCAGATCGGGCAGCGCCCGACGCACCACCTCGAACACCGGGTCGGTGAACGATCCGGCTCGGGTGTAGGCGGATTCGATGAGCCAGAGGCTGGACAGCGCCAGGAAGATCCGCTGCACCGCTCCCACGTCGTCGGCCTCGACGGCCCAGCGCAGCGCCGCGACCAGGTTGTCCTGCTCCTCGCGGACCCAGTCGATGATCACGAACGGCTCCGGGCCGTAGAGCTGGGCTGCGCGGTCGCAGCCGGTGGCCGCCCACCGCACGATGGCGGCCCGGACATCGACGAGCGGCAAAGTCTCGGTCCGGCTCAGGGCGAACTCCCGCACCGTCTCCAGGATGCGCAGCCGCGAGGATTCCCGCCGTCCCGGCCCGACGACCATGGACTGTGCGACGAGCTGCTCGATCAGATCGAGGGAGTCGCTGTCCGGCAACAGATCTCGCAGCACTGCCTCGGCGGCTTCCAGGCCGATGCCGTCCGCGAAGCCGGACAGGATGCGCACGGCCTGCTGCTGATGGGAGTCCAGCAGCTGCCAGCTCCAATCGATCACCGCCTCGAGGGTCCGATGTCGCTCCGGCGCTGTCCGGGATCCGCCCCGGAGCAGGGTGAAACGGTCGTCCAACCGGCGGTCGATCTGCTCGACGGACAGCACCCGCGTCCGGGCCGCGGCCAGTTCGATGGCCAATGGCAATCCGTCGAGCCGGGCGCACAATCGGTGCACTGCAGCGTGTTCGAGCTCGGTCCAGTCCAGGACAGGATGCCCGGCGTCGACCGCACGCCGGGTGAACAGCTCGACCGAGGTCGCCCGGTCCAGTTCGGGCAGCAGATGCACGGTTTCACCCGGCAGCTGCAGGGGTGCCCGACTGGTGACGAGGATCCGCAGGTCGGCCGACGCCGCCAACAGGTCGGTGACGGTGGCCGCGGCGTCGTCGAGCAGGTGTTCGCAGTTGTCCAGGATCAGCACTGCCGACGGCCCCAGTGCAGCGACAGCGCGGGGGACAGCGCCCTGCGGCCCCGCCCGGAGGCCGGACAGCTGGGCCGGTCGAGCCTCCCACACCCCGAGCACGGTGCTGATCTCGGTGATCGTCGCCGCCGGACCACTGACGCCCGCCAGCGGCACGAACACCACGGTGGAAGCGTCCACGGCGGATCCGACCAGGTGGGCCAGGGTGGTCTTGCCCAATCCGCCGGGGCCGACCACCGACACGAGCCGGCGATGCCCCAGCAGGGCGAGCAGCTCGCGGACGTCGTCGTCCCGGCCCAGCAGCCCGGACGTCGGGTGGCGGACACCGGTGCGGGTGGTGGGTTGATCGGCGCGCAGCAGGGTGGTCTGCAGCAGGCTCAGGGCCGCGTCCGGATCCAGTCCGAGCTCCTCCCGCAGCTTCCTGCGGAACTCCTCCAGGTGATCGAGGGCGGCAGCCGTTCCGGCCCCTGCGGCGATCCCACGGATGATCTCCACCCGGACCTCCTGGTCCCACGGATCGGTCGCGGCCGCTGCGGCGAGCGCCGGGGCAGCGGCAGTGTGGTCGCCGAGTCTCGCGGTCGCGATGCCCAGGACTCGTTGTGCCCGTTGGTGATCGATCACCCGATCGGTGACGAGGTCGGCCAGCACGCCCTCGCCTGCACCGCTGGTGTCGGCCTGCCGCCAGAGCTCCAGGACCCGCCGCGCGTGCGTCACCGCGGTCGCCGGATCGCCGGCCCTCAACGCACTCGTCGCACTGTGCGCTGCAGCGGTCGCGGCGGGCACGTCGATCTCGTCAGGGGGGAGGCCGCAGCGGTAGCCGGGGCCACTGCGGACGACGATGTCGCCGACCTGTGACCGCACCCGGGAGACCAGGATCTGCAACGATTTGCGCGGATGCTCGGGGAGCTCGTCGCCCCACAGCAGGTCGATCAGCGCGGAGTCCGACAGTCCGCGGTCGCCGGCGTCGATCAGGGCAGCGATCAACTCGGTGCCGCGTCCCGGGGGCAGTGGCTGCCCGTCGAACGCGGGCCGGCCGAGCAACTGCAGGCGAACGGACACCCCCGCAGCGTAGTCAGCTCGGACGGGTCCGGGGGTGCGGTGAGCGGCGGCCGCGGACGGTCATGATGGATGCTGTCCGTGGAAGCATCACGGGTCGAGCTGCAGGAGGTACCACCCGATGGCAGGTCTCTCGTTCGGTGTCGCCTCCACAGCGCTGTCGGTGGAGGGTGCGGACGGGGCGGGGGAGGCTCCCCGCGCCGACACCGTGTGGGACACCTTTGCTGCAGCGGGACGGACCGCGGACGGGACCGGTCCCCGATCCGCTCCGGCGCAACGGATCGAGACGCTGCTGCCGCCCGTGCAGGAGCTCGGCGTGCGCGAGTTCCGGTTCGGCGTCAACTGGGCCAGGGTGCGGCCGGACGGGGTGCACACGGAACAGGCTGCCCTGGACTCCTACGAGCGGTGGGTCGATCTGCTGCTGGGCGCCGGGATCGAGCCGGTGCTCACCCTGCACCACGGCGACCTGCCGCTGGAGTTGATGTTGGGCGGTGGGTGGTTGGAGCGTGACACCTCGGCGTTGTTCGGGGAGTACGCGGAGGACGTCGCCGGGCGGCTGGGTGATCGCGTCAGCCGGTGGGTCACGATGGTCGATCCGTTCGGAACGGCCTTCCACGGCTACGGGTTCGGGGTCGATGCGCCGGGAATCGTGTTGCTGGGCGGCGCTTTCGCCGCCCTGCACCATGCGTTGCTCGGACACGGCACCGCCGTCGACGCGATCCGTGCCGCCGCCGGTCGAGAAGTGCGGGTGGGGCTGCTGGCCGACCACACGGTGGCCGATCCCGCAACACCCTCCGACGCGGATCGGACCGCCGCGGCCTGGTACGACAGCTTTCACAACGAGCTGGTGGCCGGCGCTGTGCTCGACGGCCACTACCCGGCGGCCTTCGACCACCTCCCCGGTGCGGCCCTGGACGCGGCGGCGCCGGAGGACGCAGCGGCGATCTCGGCTCCGCTGGACTTCTACGGCGTGCGCTTCGAGTTCGGCCGGACGATCGCGGCTGCCCAGGACAACTCATCGGTGCCGTTCAGCATGGTCGAGCCGGACGGCGTCGAGCTGTCCGCAGCTGGCTGGCCGGTGCGGGCCGACGATCTGCACCGCTCGCTGGTGATGCTGCACCGGCGTCATGGGCAGGTGCCGCCGATCCGCGTCGAGGTCGGTGCTTCCTTCACCGGTCCGGGCGAGGACGAGCGACGCGTCCGTCACCTCCGTGAGCACCTCGAGGCCACCGAAAGTGCTGTGCGCCACGGAGTTCCGATCGAGAGCTTCGCCTACGGACATCTCACGGACGGTTGGGAGTTCGGGGACGGTATGACGAGACCGTCCGGCCTGATCGCGGTGGATCCGCAGACCGGGACGGCCACGCCGCGTCCGGTCCTCCGGCAGTACAAGCAGCTGATCAACAGCCGGACAGGCACCGACGACACGGCAGCAGACCCCGACGACCGCGAGGCTCAGAGCTGATACGCAAGGGTCTTCGCCAACTCGGAGGCGGCAGCGACGTCGTCGACCCCGACGACCTTGATCAGCGTCGTGCCGAACATGGCCTCCAGGCCCAGCACGGAGAAGAAGGCCTGGTCGCCGACCCCGGTGACCTGCTTCGCGCTCGAGCCGGATCCGGACAGGTCCGTGTCGTAGGCCTGCTGTCCGGTGGTCGGGTTCAGCCAGATCGACGCCGTCGTCGATCCGTCCTCATCGGTGTAGAGGCACATGTGTTCACCCTCGCCGCTGGTGACGTCGGGCGTCGCGCTGGTGACCGCGACCCCACCCGTCATCGCGACGGAGTCCGCCGGTATCAGCGCGCAGATGTCGACGGCAGTACCCGCACCGGCGGCGTGCGGACCGGCAGCCGGAGTGGTCGGCCCGGTGGCCGCGGTGACGGTTCCCGCGGCGGTGAGGGTCCCGGCAGCGGACGGCTGCGGGGATGCGGTCGATCCGCATGCGGTCAGCGCACCGACCGTCAGCAGGAGCAGGAGGATCGGGGCGAGAGCTTTCATGGGTTTCTCCTGCAGGGTGGGCGCGGGGGCGGTCCGGCGGGGTGATCGCCGAATGCTGCTGTGGTCAGCAGACCCTCCTCGCGTAATGGCCGGGTAACGCCCCGGGAAGGCGACCCGGCAGCCGGGTTGTGGACGGTCGCATCGGCGCCGTCGGTGCGGGACGGCAGGATGGAGCCGTGAGCGCTGTCGATGTCGAGCTGATCTCCCAGTGGGCTGCCCGGGTGCTGGAGCCCGACCGCCCCACCGTTCTGCTGCGTCAGCTCACCGCGCAGCAGCGGGCCGCCGTGGGGACGGGGTTCTCGGCGGTGCGGGCGGCTGTGCTGGGGGAGGACCTGACCACGTTCGAGCAGGACCTCGACGCCGGTGACGGCGCTCTCGAGCCGGAGCAGGACACGGTGTCGGTCGCCCTGTACGGGTATCTGGTGGGCATCGCGGCCGGGATCGCCGCGACCGGCGCCGATCGTGAGCCGACCTCCTTGGTGGCCGGGCTGGTGACCGGGGCCGCGCAGCTGCGGTTCAGCTGGCCGATCGCAGCACGCTTCGGTGCGGTGGATCTCGCCGACCGGGTCGGGCTCGCCGCCGCCGACATGTCCGGCGAGGGAGCGGATCTCGACCAGGTGGTCCGGGCGGTCGACGACACGGTGCAGGCGATGGTCATGAGCGACCCGACACCCGAGCGGGTGGTCGGCCACGGTTCTGCCGGAACCACCGAGGCCGACGACGACCGACGGTTGCGGGGCATCCTCCAGGGAATTCTCGGGGCCCTCCGCGACGTGGTCGCGCCGACCACCGGGTGGGACAGGGTGCCGTCCGGCCGCGACGACCGCAGCGCGTGTCGACCCCGCAGGTTCCTCGCCGAGGTCCGCTTCACCGTCGACGGCCCGGCCGCGGTGCACCAGCGCATTGCCGTCACCCTGGCCGCCCACGGCACCGCGGTCGAGTGCAGGCCGAGCGCAGTGGAGGACGTGCGCGACTACCACGTGCACACCGTGCACCCCGGTGTGGTGGTGAGCGAGATCTATGCTATCGCCACCCCGTTCGGCCTGACGATCGACAGCACCGAGCCACCCCTCGACGGGACGATGCCGTGACCGGCCAACTGACCCTCGCCTCGCCGCTGCGCGATGCCGGAATCACCGGGAAGCCGGGCAAGGTGCTCACCGAGAAGATCGGCGTCGAGACCGTCGGCGACCTGCTGCGGTACTACCCCCGCAAGTACTCCGAGCGGGGTCAGCTCACCGACCTCAGCGCGCTGGTGGTGGGGGAGAAGGCCACGGTCTGGGCCAAGGTGGTCAAGGTCCAGGACCGCTCGATGCAGCCGGGCTCAGGCCGTGGTGGGCGGAGGGGCGGGCTCCGGCTGGTCACCACGGTGACGATCGGCGACGGCCGCAGACAGCTCACGTGCGCCTTCTTCAACCAGTTCCACGTCGCGAAGGTGTTGCGGCCGGGGACCGAGGCCATGTTCTCCGGGACGGTCAAGAATTTCCGCGGCGAGCTGCAGCTGTCGTCTCCGCAGTGGGCGGTGGTGTCGACACCGGACACCTTGGATTCCATTGCCGATCCGGCCGAGGCGAAGTCGGCGATCGAGGTGGTCGAGCAGTTCGCCGGCGGCATCATCCCGATCTACGGCCTGGTGGAGGGGCTGACCCAGTCGGTGATCCAGAACAGCGTCCGGGTGGTGCTCGACCTGCTCGGTCCGATGCAGGACCCGGTGCCCGACGAGCTGCTCGCCACCCGCGGTCTGGTCGGTCTCGGCGCTGCGCTGCAGCACATCCACCGACCCGGCAGTCGCGCCGAGCTCGATCACGCCCGCGACCGACTCAAGTACGACGAGGCGCTGGCGATCCAGTTGGTCCTCGCCCGGAGACGGGAGGAGGCGCGCAGCTTCCCGGCCGAACCGTGCCCGCGGATCGACGACGGACTCCTCGCGGCCTTCGACGGGGCGCTGCCGTTCGAGTTGACGCAAGGGCAGCACGACGTGGGTGAACAGATCGCCACCGACCTGGCCACCATCCACCCGATGAACCGGTTGCTGCAGGGCGAGGTCGGCTCCGGCAAGACCGTGGTGGCGCTCCGCGCGATGCTGCAGGTGATCGACTCCGGTCGGCAGGCAGCGATGCTGGCGCCGACCGAAGTGCTGGCGGCGCAGCATGCCCGCTCGCTGCGGTCGGTACTCGGCCCGCTCGGGGCCGGCGGTGAGCTCGGGTCTGCCCCGGGCGCCACCCGGATCACCCTGCTCACCGGGTCGATGTCGACCGCAGCGCGCCGCTCGGCGTTGCTGGACATCGCGTCCGGACAGGCCGGCATCACCGTAGGGACCCACGCGCTGCTGAGCGACGGGGTGTTCTTCGCCGAACTCGGACTCGTGGTGATCGACGAGCAGCACCGGTTCGGCGTCGAGCAGCGGGATGCGTTGCGCAGCAAGGGACCCGAGGGTTCTCCACCGCACGTGCTGGTGATGACGGCGACGCCGATCCCGCGCACCGTCGCGATGACGGTCTACGGAGATCTGGAGACCTCGACCCTCTCGGAGCTCCCGCGCGGGCGGTCGCCGATCTCCACCACCGTCGTCCCGGCGGCCGAGCGACCAGGCTGGTTGGAGCGTGCCTGGCTGCGCATCCGGGAGGAGGTCGCCGCCGGCCACCAGGCCTATGTGGTGTGCCCGAAGATCGGCGACGACGAACCCGGCCGGAGCAGGGCTCGCAGCGCCGACGACGAGGAGCTCGGCGAGCCGGACGACTGGGACGCAGAGCCCGAGGAGACCACCGCGCGCCGGCCGCCGCTGTCGGTCGACCAGGTCGCGACGTTGCTGGAATCCGGTCCGCTGCAAGGCCTTCGGCTCGCTCGGCTGCACGGTCGGCTGCCACCGGCGGAGAAGGACGACATCATGCAGGCGTTCGCCGCCGGCGACATCGACGTGCTGGTGTCGACCACCGTCATCGAGGTCGGGGTCGACGTCCCCAACTCGACGATGATGGTGGTGATGGACGCCGAGAGGTTCGGGCTCTCGCAGCTGCACCAGCTGCGCGGTCGGGTCGGCCGGGGGAGCGCGCCGGGAGTGTGTCTGCTGGTCACCGAAGCCCCGGAGGCGTCGCCGTCCCGCGTCCGGCTGGATGCAGTGGCGCAGATCAGCGACGGCTTCGCCCTCGCCGACCGCGACCTGGAGCTCCGCCAGGAGGGCAACGTCCTCGGCACCTCACAGGCCGGCCGCACCTCATCGCTCAAGCTTCTCTCGCTGCGCACCGACCGCGAAGTCGTCGAGGACGCGCGGGACGACGCCCAGGCGCTCGTCGCCGGCGACCCCGGCTTCGCGAAGTTCCCCCGCCTGCTCGCCATGGCCCAGGACGTCATCGACGTGCAGGGACAGGAGTACCTCGACAAAGCTTGACTCCTCTCGCTTGCGCGAGTGGTGGTGTACCGGACCCGGGTCGTCTTCCGGGTCCACGGAGGAGGGCCCTGCTTGCCTGGCTTCGCTCGGCGCGCCGGTTCGCAGGCTCTCCGGCGCGTCCATCGCTGCAGAGGGCTGCGCAGCACCCTCCTCCCTGGCCCCGACTGTTCGAGACTCGGGCCCGGCACAACCACACTCGCGGTCAGTGTCGTCGAGGAGGAGGAACTACCAAATACTCCGGCGATCGAGCGAGCGACGAAGGAGCGCGACGAGATCCCGCCCTGATGCGACCGGCCTCGACCCGCTCCGTTCGCTCGACCATGGAAACTCCGGTGATCTCAGTGTGAGTCTGGTGTTGCCGCTTCGGCGGTGGTTGGGTTCTTCACACCTGGTGTCTGGCTCCTCCGGTGATTGTCGCCCTTTGGGCTGACCTGCGCTCGTTGTGCCGACGCCGGGTGTGAAGGACCGGCCGGCATGACTTGATAGGAGCGTGGCACCGCCCCCACTGAGATGTGTCTGCTGACCGGTCCAACCGTCCCATTCACATACGAGGTGAAGGAGGCAACCGTCATGGTTGTTGTCGGAGCGGATGTACACAAGCGGACCCACACGTTCGTTGCGGTCGATGCGGTCGGAAAGCAACTCGGGAAGCTCACCGTGGAGGCGACCACGGAGGGTCATTTCAAGGCGTTGAAGTGGGCTGGCGGCCAGTTCGGCGAGGTGGTGTGGGCGATCGAGGACTGCCGGCATCTTTCGGCCAGGTTGGAGCGGGACCTTTTGGGTGCGGGTCAGGCGGTGGTGCGGGTGCCGCCGTCGTTGACGGCCCAGTTGCGGTCGTCGGGCAGGCAGCGCGGTAAGTCCGATCCGATCGACGCTTTGGCGGTGGCGCGGGCGTTCCTGCAGAACCCGGATCTGCCGGTGGCTTCGCACGATGAGGTGTCGCGTGAGTTGAAGCTGCTCGTTGATCGGCGGGAAGCCCTTGTCGGACACCGCACCCAGCTGATCAATACCTTGCGGTGGCGGATCCATGAACTGGATCCGGAACACCAGGTGGGGCCGCTGAACCTGGCCAAGCATCAGAACGCGCTGCGGGACTGGCTTGCAGGCAGGGCGGGGATTGTCGCTGAACTGGCCCGCGACGAACTGATGGACATCATCGACTTGACCCGCCGCGAGAAGCAGCTGCACCAGCGGATCAGCCGGCTCGTCGAACAGGTCGCACCCGCGCTGCTGGCGATGCCCGGGTGTGGCGCGTTGACCGCAGCGAAACTCGTCGGCGAGGCAGCCGGGATCACCCGCTTCGCGACACCGTCGAAGTTCGCCCGCCATGCCGGGGTCGCGCCGATCCCGGTGTGGTCCGGGAACAACGCCGGCAAAGTTCGTCTGACCCGGTCCGGGAACCGGGAAATCAACGCCGCCTTGCATCGCATAGCGATCACACAGATCCGCCCGGGAGGGGCCGGTAAGGCCTACTACGACCGGAAGAAGGGCGAGGGCAAATCCAACCGCGAAGCCCTCCGCAGCCTGAAGCGAGCCCTGATTCGCACCGTGTTCAACAACCTCACCACCGATCACCACAACCGGCAGAACACGGCGATGCCCGCCGCGGCTTGACATAGGAGCAACGAGCGTGCGAGGGACGGGGGAGTCGAGATCCCGTCACGCACGCGATCGACCACCACATCATCGGCGATCGAGCAGGCGACGAAGGAGCACGACGAGATCCCGTCACCCTGCGGTGGTCGAGCGAGCGCAACGACTCGAGATCCCCTCACCCCGCGTTGATCGAGCGACCGAGGAACGAGGGAGTCGAGATCCCGTCGGGACATGACCGGCCCGACTCACTCCGTTCGCTCGATGCGGGAACCTTTCGGTGGCGTCGTGACTCGTGAGGGCATGACGACCCGACGCGCGACGGCTCTGGCGCTGTCATGACCATGGTCTCCGACGCCGCCGACATCGGTCGGCCCGAGGGTGGACGCTGGTCCGGGAAGGTGGGCGGGGTGTCCGACGGCGGCTGGTTCGACGAGCTGTACCGGACGTCCTACAGCCGTCTGGTGCTCATCGTGTTCGGCCTCACCGGAAATCTCGGCGATGCCGAGGAAGCGGTACAGGACGCGTTCGCCCGCGGGTACGCGAAGCGGAGCACGCTCGCCGGGGTCGACAACCGCGAAGCCTGGCTGACCACCGTCGCGCTCAACGCGGCCCGTCGCCGGTTCCGGCGGAGTCGGCTGTTCACCAGTCGATCCTCGGTCGATCAGGACGAGGAGCTGCGCGGCCGTCAGGGCCGCACCCGGGCCGCGGTCAACCCTGCCGAGTTCGTCCCGTCCCGGTTGGACCTGGTCGACGCGCTGGGACAGGTCCCGGCAGACCAGCGGCAGGTGCTGGTGATGTTCCACCTCACCGATCTGCCGATGGACGAGATCGCAACGCGGCTCGGTGTGCCCATCGGCACGGTGAAGTCGCGACTGGCCCGTGGCCGCACAGCACTGGCCGCAGTGCTCGCCGACATTCCCGAAGGGTCCCGGTTCGACGACCGCGGCACCGCCGGCGCATCCCAGGACGGAGACCCCCGATGATCGAGCCAGGAGAACGGCGCCCCGGCCTCGCTGATGACAACTCTGCACCCGAGGTGGGCGACCCGGCGGGTCGCGAGCGTTGGGACCGGGCCCGCCGCGAGTTGACCGTCTCGCCGCCACCGCTCGCGAGCATCCTCGTGCGTGCCAGGACGACCCGCCGCCGGGCGGCAGCCACGGTCGCGGTGGCGGCAGCTGTCTGCGCCACGATCATCGTGGTTCCGCTGGTCACGTCGTTGCGGGCCGATGACCGAGGTCCCGCCGGACCGCAGACCCCCATCCGCACCACTGCGGTGCCCAGCACCCGGCCGTCTCCGGCAGCTGCGTCGTCGGTCTCGATCCCACCGGCCTCGCCCACATCGGTCACGCCGATTCCGGTGGTGGTCGGCCTGAGCTTCAGCGACCCGCAGCACGGGTTCGCGGTCAGTCAGCAGTGCGACGACCCCAGCAAGCCGGCTGCCCGGTGCCGGTACGGCGTGTGGCGCTTCGACGCGACCGCGCCGCAGCCCTGGACAGCGATGACCAGCCCCATCCCGGACGGCACCACCGAAAAGGGCTGGGGTGCCGACATCGTGTCGCTCTCGGCGGAGCGCGTGCTGATCCGCTTCGCCACCGGCGATCGTCAGCACCCCTCCTGGTTCTCCGCCGACGGCGGTCGTACTTGGTCGAAGACCGCCCAACGGCAACCGGTCACGTCCATCCCCACCGGGAGTCGTCCGACAGTGGAGTGCGTGGCAGTGTCGGAGGATCTGGGCTGCTCGCGCCCCGGCATCGTCGTCGATCTGGAGGACGGCAGTTGGACCACGCTCGCCGCACCCGTCGGCGTCACCCCGTCCGCCGTGGTGCCCGGACCCGATGGTCGGTGGTGGCTGGTCGGCACTCGCGGCAGCTCGATCGTGACGGGTCCGACGTCGGACTCGGGGCGGACCTGGTCGCTGAGCACGGTTGCCACCAAGCCGAGCCGCGCGGTGTTCGGGTACCAGTTGGTGTTCGCCGGTCCGTCCGTCGTCTGGCTGGAGGTCATCGGCCAACACCCGGATGACGACGTCAAGAATGGCCTGCTGGCGATCCGCCGGTCGGCGGACAGCGGTCGTACCTGGCGTGCAGTCTGGACCGCGGCCGCCGGCACCGAACCACGCACCCAGATCGGGGCGGCCATCGGCGGCGCGGGCTCCCTGCAGCTGTGCACCGAGCTCGACCGGTCCTACCGGATCGATGCTGCCGGCACCGCCACCAGACTCGGCGCCGGCTGCACCGCGGGGAGCTTCCGGGAGCGAACGCCGTGGGGCTTTCTCGAGCACTCCGCCGGCGCGACCTCGCCCGGGCGCACGTCGACCGACGGCGCGCACTGGGCGATTGTCCCGCTGTTGCCCGCCAGCTGACACCCATCGCGGGTCGACGCCCCGCCACCGCTTGTGTAAACGATTTCTCACCGCCTACTGTCGATCCGTCGGCGCATCGGCGCGCCGTGGCTACGGGTGGAGGATGGCGTGGAACAGCAGTCGTCGCAGTTCGTGGTCGGTGTCGACATCGGAACGTCCAGCAGCAAGGGGGTGCTGGTCGACCTCGCGGGTGCCGTCATCGCGTCCGCCATCCGTGAACACCGCGTCGACCGGCCCAGGCCCGGCCATGTCGAGATGGACGGGACGATCTGGTGGCAGGAGTTCGTCTCGATCACCCGGGAACTCCTCGCAGCGGCCGACGGCGCCGAGGTCGTCGCGGTCGGCGCCTCCGGGATGGGACCGTGCCTGCTGCTCGCCGATGAGCACGACACGCTGCTGCGGCCGGGGATCCTGTACGGCGTCGACAGCCGGGCCGGTGCCCAGATCGAGCAGCTCGATGGGGCCCTGGGCGCCGAGGAGATCTTCAGACTCGGCGGCTCCATGCTCTCCTCGCAGGCGGTCGGCCCCAAGATCCGCTGGGTGGCCGACGAAGAGCCCGAGGTGTTCGCGGCGGCGAGACGGCTGTACATGCCCAGCTCCTACCTCGTCCGCAGACTGACCGGCCGCTACGTGCTGGATCACCAGTCTGCCAGCCAGTCGACCCCGCTCTACGACACCACCCGGGAGACCTGGAACGAGCGGTGGTGGGACGAGATCTGCCCGCAGATCGAACGCCCGGAGCTGGCGTTCTCCGACCAGGTCGTGGGCAGCATCTCGGCCGATGCCGCCGCGGAAACCGGCCTGCCGCAAGACATTCCGGTCGTCTGCGGCACGATCGACGCCTGGGCGGAGGCGATCAGCGTCGACGCCCATCGGGTGGGCGACCTGATGCTGATGTACGGCACCACCATGTTCATGATCAACACGGTCGCCGAGCCGGCCAGCCATCCAACGCTGTGGGGGACCGTCGGCGCCTTCGCCGGTACCCGCAACCTGGCCGGCGGGATGGCGACCAGCGGCGCGATTACCGGGTGGCTGCGCGAGCTGTACGGATCGCCCGACTACCCGACTCTGCTGGCCGAGGCGGCGGAGTCGGCGGCCGGAGCCGACGGTCTGCTGATGCTGCCGTACTTCGCCGGCGAGCGGACCCCGGTCAACGACCCCGACGCCCGCGGGGTGATCGCCGGTCTGACGGTGTCGCACACCCGTGGCGACCTGTACCGCGCGGCACTGGAGGCGACCGCCTACGGGGTGCGCCACAACATCGAGTTCTTCCGGGCGGCCGGTGGGCAGATCGACCGGGTGGTGGCGGTCGGCGGCGGCACCCAGGGCGAGCTGTGGACGCAGATCGTCTCCGACGTCACCGGTGTCCCGCAGGAACTCCGGCGGACCTCCGTGGGCGCCAGCTACGGGATGGCCTTCCTCGCTGCAGGCGCGGTCACCGACGTCCGGATGGACGACTGGAACCCGGTCGCACACACTGTCGAACCCGATCGGGCGCACCGTGAGACCTACGAATCCGGCTTCGAGCTCTACCGCTCGTTGTACGAGTCCACGAAGGACATCGCCCACGCGTTGGCGGCCCGGCAGGGCTGAGCATTCCTCAGCCCTGGAGGTGCCTACGCAGTGCGGCCAGCCGGTCGTCCCAGTCGTGGGCCATGGCCGCGAGGTACTGCTGCGCCACCTGGATCGGCCCCGTGTTCAGGCGGTAGCGGATCCGTCGCGCCTCGCCCGGTTCGGGCACCACCAGGCCGGCCTCGGCGAGCAGTGCGAGGTGCTTGGCGATGCCCTGCCGGGTGATCGGCAACCGGTCCGCCAGGTCGGTCGCGGTCGCCGGCCCGCCCGTCGTGAGCTCGGCGAGGAGGGCCCGGCGGGTGGGGTCGGCGAGAGCGGAGAAGACCTGCACCGCAATCGCTTCGGGTTCAGGCGGCATCGAGATGCGCCACCAGCTCGCCCAGCTCGCTCGTCCAACCGCCCGAGTGGGATTCGTATGCCTGCGCGTAGAGCTCGTCGTCGAGCTGCGCGAATCCGCTCTCCCGCAGGTGCACCCGGGTCCCGCTGCCCACCGGTTCGAGGGTGAACTCGACGTAGGTGCGCCGCGGGTCACCCTCCGGGAGACCGTCGATGGGCCAGGTGAAGCCGAAAGCGGTCGGCTCGTCCACCCGCTCGACGCGCAGCTCGATCGTCGGGCCGTCGTCCCAGCTCATCGTGAGCTCGCCGCCGACCCGCAGGTCGATGGTCGCCTGCTGACCGAACCAGGAGCTGAGCCCGTCGGCCGTGGTGAGCGCTGCCCAGACATCGGACACCGGTCGTGCGATGTCCATCGTCCGCTCGATCTGATCAGGAAATGCCATGTCGTCCTCCTCGTTTGTAGCAACTGTACGGTTGCAACACTATAGCAACCGAAGAGTTGCGACAAGAGCAGTCGAGAAGTTTCCGCTCTGGGTCGTCAGCGCAGATGGTCGCCCTGCCCGACCCGAAAGGCCTCGCGGATCAGCGCCACGAAACTCTCGTCCAGTTCGTCGGCGGAGCGGAGCCGGAACTGGCGGACGAACAATCGGCCGGTGTACGGCGCGTTGCTGAACAGACGCGGATCGTCGGTGACGCCGCACATCAGGTCCAGATAGCCGCGTAACCCGGTGACGGTGGGTCGCGCGCCGGCAAATCCGCGGCGTGTGCCCCTGAACGTCACCGTCGTCTTCGACGGCGACAGCGTCACCGGTCCACACTCCCGCACAGCCGCTTCGAACTGCCGGAACAGTGCAACGCGCTCGTCCGGCAGGTCCGCCAGATGGTCTTCGACCGTCCACGCGCGCGTCGACTGCATCCCGGGCTCCTTCGCTAGACAGGTTCGGATCTGAAGCTGGGCGGGAGCACCGACAGTCGAACCCGGTGAGCGTGGCGATAGGTTGACCCCCAGTACCCCGGACTGTCGCAACCCCCGAACCCCGGAGCGTCGATGTTCTCGAAGATCCTGGTCGCCAACCGCGGCGAGATCGCCATCCGCGCATTCCGGGCCGCGTACGAGCTGGGCGTCCAGACGGTGGCGATCTATCCGAACGAGGACCGCAACTCCCTGCACCGACAGAAGGCCGACGAGTCGTACCGGATCGGCAAGGAGGGCCACCCGGTCCGCGCCTACCTGGACGTCGCGGAGGTGGTGCGCACCGCCGTCGAGGCCGGCGCCGATGCCATCTACCCGGGCTACGGCTTCCTGTCCGAGAATCCGGACCTCGCGCTCGCCTGTGCGGCCGCGGGAATCACCTTCATCGGCCCTCCCGCCGAGGTCCTCGAGCTGGCCGGGAACAAGGCCCGCGCGGTGGCTGCCGCCAAGGCTGCGGGCCTCCCGGTGCTGGAGTCGACCGCACCGTCCTCGGATGTGGATGCGCTGATCGTGGCGGCCGAGGACGTCGGCTACCCGGTGTTCGTGAAGGCGGTCGCCGGCGGCGGCGGGCGGGGGATGCGGCGGGTCGACACCCGCGAGGAGCTCCCGGAGGCGCTGGCCACCGCGATGCGCGAGGCGGAATCGGCCTTCGGCGACGACACCGTGTTCATCGAGCGGGCCGTCATCGAACCCCGGCACATCGAGGTGCAGATCCTTGCCGACGGAGCCGGCACCGTCATGCATCTCTTCGAGCGTGACTGCTCGGTCCAGCGCCGTCATCAGAAGGTCGTCGAGGTGGCCCCGGCGGTCGGACTGTCCGAGGAGATCCGGCAGCGGATCTGTGCCGACGCAGTCGCTTTCGCCCGGCAGATCCGGTACGTCAACGCCGGCACGGTCGAGTTCCTGCTCGAAGAACGAGACGGACACACGTCCTGGCACTTCATCGAGATGAACCCGCGGATCCAGGTGGAGCACACCGTCACCGAGGAGATCACCGACGTCGACCTGGTCTCCTCGCAGATCCGGATCGCCGCGGGGGAGACGCTGGAGGATCTCGGGCTGTCGCAGGACACCGTGCAGATCCGTGGCGCTGCCCTGCAGTGCCGGATCACCACCGAGGATCCGGCCAACGGCTTCCGCCCCGACACCGGGACCATCACCACCTACCGCTCGCCGGGAGGCGCCGGAGTCCGGGTCGACGGTGGCACGGTGCACGCCGGCGCAGAGGTCAGCGCACACTTCGACTCGCTGCTGGTGAAGCTCACCTGTCGTGGCCGCACCTGGGATGCGGCGGTCACCAGAGCGCGTCGCGCGTTGGCCGAGTTCCGGGTGCGCGGCGTGGCCACCAACATTCCGTTCCTGCAGGCGCTGCTCGACGATCCGGACTTCGCCCGCGGCGGCGTCACCACGTCGTACATCCAGACCCATCCCCAGCTGCTGACCTCGCGGACCTCTGCCGACCGTGGCACCCGGCTGCTGAACTTCCTGGCCGACGTCACCGTCAACCAGCCGTATGGCAAGCCGCCGACGCAGATCTCGGAGCCACGCGACAAGCTGCCCCGCTTCGATGCAGACGCCCCGGCGCCGGACGGCAGTCGGCAGCGGCTGCTGGCCCTGGGGCCGGTGGCCTTCGCCGCGGAGTTGCGTGCGGCCCCCGCGGTCGGCGTCACCGACACCACCTTCCGCGATGCCCACCAGTCGTTGCTGGCCACCCGGGTGCGTACCCGCGACCTGATCGCCGTCGCCCCGGCGGTCGCCAGGATGACGCCCCAGCTGCTGTCGGTGGAGGCGTGGGGCGGCGCGACCTACGACGTCGCGCTGCGGTTCCTGGCCGAGGATCCGTGGGAACGTCTCGACCGGATGCGGGCTGCCATCCCCAACATCGCGCTGCAGATGTTGCTGCGCGGGCGGAACACTGTCGGCTACACGCCGTATCCGACCGCCGTCACCGACGCGTTCGTAGCGGAAGCGAGCCGGTCAGGGATCGACATCTTCCGGATCTTCGACGCCCTCAACGACGTGGAGCAGATGCGTCCGGCGATCGACGCCGTCCGTGCCGCCGGCACTCCGATCGCCGAGGTAGCACTGTGCTACACCGGCGACCTGTCGAACCCGGCGGAGACGCTCTACACACTCGACTACTACCTGCGGCTCGCGGAGCAGATCGTCGAGGCCGGAGCACATGTGTTGGCGGTCAAGGACATGGCCGGTCTGCTGCGGGCACCGGCCGCGCGCACCCTGATCACCGCGCTGCGACAACGGTTCGACCTGCCGGTGCATCTGCACAGCCACGACACCGCCGGCGGACAGCTCGCCACCTACCTCGCGGCCATCGACGCCGGGGTGGACGCGGTGGACGTGGCATCGGCGCCGATGGCGGGTACCACCTCGCAGCCCCCGATGTCGGCCCTGGTCGCGGCCACCGACCACACCGATCGGGCCACCGGCCTGTCTCTGCAGGCGGTGAACGACCTCGAGCCGTACTGGGAGGCGGTGCGCGCCGCCTACCGGCCCTTCGAGTCCGGGCTCGCCGCCCCGACCGGTCGGGTGTACC
>JBBJML010000061.1:0-20339 GCA_037720195.1 Nakamurella sp.
AGGCACCAGCTCTGACATGCCCATATGCTACTTGACTCAAGCAGCTACCCAGTACAAGCGTTCGAATCCGGTAGCTAGAACTGTATGGATGAAGCTGTTCCACGATCGGATCAGTGGTCGATACTCCACTGGAGCAGCCGACTGGGAGTCTTCTGTCGATCCGCCCGAATGTACTGCGGCTCAACGCGTTCGGTCACCACTTCGACGCCCGGTGAACCAACTGTCGGTAGCGGCCTCGATCGGATCAGCTCTGCTGCAATAGATTTCGGACGCATCCGGGGTCTCGACTCCTTCGTCGCTCGACCATCGAGCGCAGAACTGATCTCGACTCCTGCGTCGCTCGACCACCGTGCGTTGTCCGATCACCGTCAGCTCTTCACCACCGGCCAACCGATCTCGGTCCGCCAAGGGTCCACATCCGGCGTATCACGCGGGCCCACGAGGTAGGTTTCGCGCACCGGCCCGCCGATCGTGAATCCCTGCGCCAGAACCCATCCCGCCAACCGGCCGTACGTCACATCGATGTCAGTGTGCTTTCCCGCATGCACAGTGACAGCCAGCTGTGCGGATGGCACCGTCATCGGCACCACCCGGCCGGCGGCCGGCGTATCGGCCAACAGCATCACGACAGCCAGGGCGCGCATCAGCGGCGACTTCCCCGGCAGTCCCGTCACCCTCTCGTTCCGGTTCGCCTTCGACGACGACGAACTGGTCCGGCTGCTCACCATCCGAACGTCATGACCAGCCCCGGCGACACAGCACCCGACAACACTGCCCGCCACGATCCCGACGGTGCGCGACAGGTCTGGTTCATCACCGGCGTCACGCCAGGAGGATTCGGGATCGCCTTCGCCGATGCGGCGCTGGCCCGCGGTGACAGCGTGGCCGTCACCACCCGACGCGCGGCACAACTCCACGACTGGGCGGCCCCGTTCGGCGATCGCGTCCTCGTCCTCCCGGTCGACGTCACCGACGCAGCTCAGGTACGGGCGGCGGTCGCACGAAGCACGGGAGCCAGCCGGGTGACCCCGTCGCGGGGTCGAAGTCGTCCTCCAGGTGTTGGCCGAAGAGCACCCGCCGACCCGACTGGTGCTCGGCCGTGCGGGCTTCGACGCCGTCACCGAGACGCTCGTGTCGAAGCTGGCGGACATCCGTTCCCACGAGGCGTTGAGCAGGTCGAGCGACTTGCCGCCGGAGGCGACAAGCCGGTCGAGCGACGCGCCCGCGGCGGTGGGTCAGGAACAATGAACACATGAGCCAACTCGACAAGGGTGCCAACCGTCCACTCACGGCCCTGCGACCGGAGATCGTGGTCACCGGTGCCCAGCGCGGGACGGTCGACCTGCTCGTCCTGCAGCTGACCGACGCGCGCAAGGTCCGCAGCGACGACGACCTGGTGTTCTGGGGGGCGACCCGGTCCCGGGAGGGGGCCGTCGAGCTCACAGCCGGCGACCGCGCGACCGTCGACCTGACAGCCGTCCCCGCTGACGTGACCGTGCTCGCGGTGGCCGTCGCGCTGGACGACGGCACTCCCGGCTCGCTGGCCGCCGTTGCCGGCCTCGCGGTGACGGTGGGCGACACCGAACCGGTGACCGCCGCTGCCACCGGGCTGAGCAGCGAACGGGCAGCGGTCCTGGTCGAGCTGTACCGCCGGGACGGAGGCTGGAAGGTCCGCAACGTCTCCGCCGGCTGGGCGGGTGGGTTGTCGGCGCTGGTCAGCGAACACGGCGTCACCCTGGACGACAACCCCGCCACGGCGCCTGCCCCAGCAGCCGCACCGGCGGCAGCAGTCCCCGCAGCCCCACCGGCAGCAGCCCCGCCGATGCCCGTCGCTCCCCCGATGCCCGTCGCTCCCCCGATGCCGCCGCCCCCCGCACCCGGCACCGCGGTGAACTTCCCGCCTCCGTCCGCCCAGCTCCCGCCACCCACCGGACCGGCCATCGATGCGCCGCCGCCGGTATCGTTCCCCGCCGCAGCCCAGACGCCCGCGCCGACCGGTCCGGCCCCGACCGGAGGTCAGCAGCGGGTCGATCTCGGCAAGCGCACCGGCGCGATCAACCTGACCAAGGGCCAGCGCGTCGAGATCGACTCCTCGGAGCTGATCGTCGCCTCGATCACCTGGCCGCCGGCGACCGACTACGACGTCTTCGCCCTGATCCGCTACCGGGACGGGCGGACCGAGGCGGTCTCGGCCTTCGGCACCACCGACAGCCCGAAGTTCAGCCTGGCCTCCGCCGACGGCTCGGTACGTCACCTGGGCGACGTCGGTCGTTCCGGGGCTGCCGGCGGCCGCAAGAAGAGCTCCTGGTTCGGCGGCGGAAAAGCCGCTGCAACCGGCGAACCGGCGCCGATGGCGGTGGAGCGCATCGAGATCAGGCCGCATGCCCAGATCGCGGCCATCGTCCCGGTCGCCTACTCGGCGCAGTCCAACGGCACCGGCTCCTTCCGCCGGTACCAGGTCTCGATGTCTCTGGACAACGGCCGCGGGACCACCGTGCAGGTGGACGCGACCAACGCCGATGCCAACGACCAGATCTACAGCTGCGTCCCGGGGATCATCCTCATCACCGACAGCGGCGTGGTGATCGACTCGCTGGAGCTCTACTCGGCGCCCGGATCCGAGCGGCGTCCGACGATCGGCCCCGACCTCTCCGTCCGGATGGACACCGGAGCGACGAACCTCTACAAATGAGGCTGTGACGAGTGGGGCCGGCGCAGTCGGAAGATCCCCAGCTCGCTGTCGAACTCCACCACGCCCGTGGCGAAGGCCGGGCCGATCACGTTCTCCCGCAACGCATCCACCGTTCCGGTGCGGAGCACCCGGCCGTCGATGACCCACCCGTCCTGACCCGCCCGCAGCGCCGCCTCGACGTCGTGGGTGGACACCAGGACAGGGATCGAGCGGTCTTCGGCGATCCTTCTGAGCACTGCCAGAAGTTCGATCCGGCCCGGCGCGTCCAGGAACGCGCTGGGCTCGTCGAGCACCAGTAGTGCCGGATCCTGGGCGAGCGCCCTGGCGATCAGGATGCGCTGTCGTTGGCCGTCGCTCATCTCCGCCAGCGGAACGTCGGCGAGCGATTCCGCGTGCAGCGCCGACAGTGCGCGCTCGACGGCCGCGCGGTCGTCCGCGCGCAGGATGCCGGCCGCACCGGTGTACGGCCGACGGCCCAGCGCCACCACCTCGCCGCCGCGGAGCAGTCCCGGGTCGAACCGGTCGGTTAGCACCACGGCCAGCGAACGGGCCCGGCTACGCGGCGGAATGGCGGCCAGCGGGGCACCGTCCAGGGTTGCCGATCCACCCAGTGCCGGTTGCAGAGCGGCGACCGTGCGCAGCAGAGTGGACTTTCCGGAACCGTTGGGCCCCAACAGCACCGTCACCCTGCCGGGCTGCGCGGTTGCGGAGATCGGCGGTAGTAGCGGAACCCGCCGATAGCCGATCACCAGCTCCTGCAGGACCAAACCCGCGCCGCTCATCCGCCGGCCCCTAGGGTGCGGTTGCGGATCAGCAGTGCGATGACAACCGGCGCCCCGAGCACCGCGGTCACGACGTTCAACGGGATCGTGCCCGCCGTACCCGGCAGCGCGGCGACGATCCCGCAGAGCACGCAGACAGCCGCGCCGAGCAGCGCGCAGAACGGCACCATGATCCGGTGATCTGCCTGTCGCAGCAGCATTCTCGCCAGCTGCGGAACCGCGAGACCGAGAAAGGCGATCGGACCGCAGAACGCGGTGACGCCGCCGCACACCACAGAGGTCGCCACGATCGCCACCACCCGCACCCCGCGGACCCGCACGCCCATGGTCCTGGCGTACCGCTCCCCCAGCACCAGGGCGTTCAGCGATGGGGACACCAGCACCGCGAGCACCACCCCGATCCCCACGACGGGACCGAGCACCACCAGATCACCCAGATACGTGCCGTCCAGCGAACCCAGCGACCACAGCACGTACTTCTGCAGCCGCACCGGATCCGCGAAGGCCAGCAGCAGAGAGACCGCCGCGCCGACGGCTGCGCCGATCATCACCCCGACGACGAGCAGCGAGACCACCGAGGAGATCCATCGGCCGGCGAGCAGCACCACACCCATCACCACCAGGGCGCCGGTCATCGCGGCGGCGGTGGTCCCCCAGCGCCCGAATACGCCGAACGTGGAGACGAAGGCGACCGCGGCATTGCCGGTGCCGAGCACCGACACCGCCACTCCGAGGCCGGCCCCCGAGGAGACGCCCAGGATGTACGGGTCGGCCAGCGGGTTGGCGAACAACGTCTGCATGACGAGGCCGACCACCGCGAGTCCGGCTCCCGCCAGCACCCCGGTGAGAGCGCGCGGCAGGTGGAACTGCTCGATCAGACCCCGCGACGGCTCGTCGGCGGGCAGCGATCCGGTCAGCCAGCGCAGGACGTCGCGCACCGGGACAGTCTCGGAACCGACCACCAGCGCCGCCCCCAGCACCAGGACCAGCAGGACGGTCACCGCGGCGAAGGCGATCACCGTCCGGCGGCGTCGGTGGACGGCCACCGGGCTCACCTCGCTCGCGATCCCCTCCACCGCGCCCACGGTCGTCATGACAGGCGTCAGCTCAGCCGCTGGTAGAAGGTCAAGGTGTGCTCCGGCAGCAGATCCGGATGCACGATCGCGATCAGATCGGCCAGCGCGAGGTCGACCCGCAACCCGCCGAGCTCGTAGTACGGATTGCCGCCGGCCGCGGTCACGCCCTTGATCGGATTCCACACCTGGTGGGTGCTGAAGGCCGCGAACCGGGCGAACCTGGGATCCTCCTTCAGCGCATCGCTCTCGCTGGTCCAGGTGGTCGACGCGATCCACACCGGGGCCTTCGCGGAGGTCGCGAACACCTTCTCGAACGACGTCTTGACACTGCCGGTGACGCCGTCCTGGGAGTTGGCGGTGCGGGCGCCCGCGTCGGCCAACAGTTGCTGCTTGTTGGACTTGCCGCCCGGCACGTACCACTCACCCTGGTAGGGCTGGTTCGGAACGACGAGCACCTTGTCCGCGGACTTCGTCAGCGCGACCAGCCGCTGGTACTCGGTGGCAATGGCGTCGAACTCGGCAGTGGCAGCCGATTCGGTGCCGGTCAGAGCGCCGAAGAACTTGATCCACTCGGCCTGGCCCAGCGGGGTGGGTTCCTGCGCATCCAGGTCCTGCAGCACCGGGATGCCGGCCGCCTCCAGCTTGCCGTCGGCCGCGTCGGCGAAGCCGCCACCGATCAGCACCTGCGGCTTGCCGGTGATGACGGTCTCGGCGTCGATGGTTCCGGTGGGCGCGAACTCGACCGGCTTGTTCTTGGAGAAGTACTGCAGCACAACGGGTTCGGAGACGAATGCCGCCGACGAGACGCCGGCAACGGTGTTCAGCCGGTCGAGCGCGACGAGGCTGGGCAAGTGGGTGGTGGAGGCCGAGTAGAGCTTCGTCACCGGGGTGGTGACGAGCTGTGCGTCGGCGAGATCACCGCTCAGCGCAGGCTTCGGAGCTCCGCAGCGCACCAGGACATACGTCTCGGCCGTGCCACCGGGCGGCGTGACGGTCAGTACCTGGAACGACTTGCGGTAGCTGATCTGCAGGGCGCTGGAGTGGTCGATGCTGAGCTTGGTCGGGAAGTAGTCGGTCGCTGCGTCGTAGTGCTCGATGCAGCCCTTCGCATCGAGACCCGGCACAGCCGAGCCGGTGCTGGATGGGCTGGTGCTCGACGAAACCGTGCCCGACGAAACCGGGCTCGACGCTGCGCTGCTGCTCGGCGCGGACGAGACCGCGCTCGACGAGACGGCACTCGAGGCCACGCTGCTGCTCGGCGCGGACGGGACGGCACTCGAGGCCGCACTGCTGCTCGGTGCGGCCGAGACGGCGCTCGAGGCCGCGCTGCTGCTGGGAGCGGCCGCGGGAGAACCGCTGCACCCGGTGAGCACCAGCGCCGCGGACACCAGCGCGAGGCCGGGCACGACGAGGCGTCGGCGGCGACGGGACGGAACGAGTGGATGCGCGTGCGAGGCGCGGTCGAGGGGGCTACTCGTCACGGGTAGGACTCCTGGGGCTGCGCTCCGGCGGGCTCGGATCCAGCAGGCGCGGGCACACGACCGGACGCCCACGGTCGTCCCTCGCGACCCCGAACGAGCGGTGCCGGTGGCACCGCACCGAAGGCAGGTCTTCGGACTCCCGGGCGGGCGACGACATGCCGTCGCTGTCCTACTGCCGTCGCTTCCCAGGCCGTGCAGCCCAGTGCTTTGAAGACGGATTCGTTCCCGGTCACCGCTGCGGGGCAGTCCCGGATTCGCACCGGGTTCCCTGTTGTCCCGCCACACGTGGCGGACCTCCAGCACACTCACCCTACCGCCGCGGTGATCGGCGTCAGCGCCACCCGACGAACAGCGCGAGGGTGGGAACTGCGAGCAACAGGATCGCTGTGAGGACGACGAGCATCGATCCCCACCGCGGCAGTGGGCGCGGGGGTTGCAGTCGACGCACCCGCGCCGCGACGGTCGAGTCGGCACCCGCCGTCCAGGCGGCACCCGAGCCCGGATCGCCGAGCTGGACATTCTTCGTCGGGTCCCCGGAATCGGCCAGCACCACGGCGGCGATGGCCGACGCCACGGTCTGCGGTCCGACCGTCCTGGCCGCCAGGTCGTCGGCCTGCATCTCCACCAACGCCCGCACAGCGACCCTGGCAGCACGCATTCCCGGTACCGGCAGAGCCGTCGCCCAGGCCTGGAACGGAACCAGCAGCAGGTCGTGCCGCACGCTCAGGTGGGCTCGCTCGTGCGCCAGGACGGCCAGCAGCTGCCGATCCGTCAGCAGATCCATCAGGCCGGCGGTGAGCACCAGCCGACTGCGTCGCCCCGGCACCGTCCAGGCCAGCGGTGCCTGCTCGTCCAGTACCCGGACGGCGGCGTCCTGCGCGTGACTCGGACCGGAGATCAGATCCAGCACTGCGCGATGGTGCCGGCGTCGGCGTTGCGCGCGCACGATCGTCACGAACAGCACCACGAGCAGGTGGCCGGCGAACGCCACAGCCATCACGAACAGCACGATGCGAGCGCCGTCCAGGCCGCGAAAACCGTTACCTGTCAACAGGTTCCGCGCCCCGGCGGCGAACGCTGCCGGCAGCTGCCGGCCCAGCGGTTCGGTTGCCATCACCAGTGCGGCACCGGTGAGTGACAGACCGGCGCACAGACACACCGCCTGCCACAGCAGCAGCGCCGCCGTCGGCGCCCGACTCACCCAGCCTGCGCGGGCGAGCAGGATGCTGCCCGGAGCCGCCGCCGCCACGCCCGCAACCGCCAGCGCGGTCGCGAGCACGGGTGCGGGCAGCGAACTCATCCGCTCATCTTCACCTGCGGTCGAGGAGATGCACGCCTGACGAGCCCGACGGACCCCGCCGGCGCGACCACCGACCGGCCGATTCAGCGCTCGTCGAGCGCGCGGCGCAGCGCCGCCAGGTCGGCATCGGAGACGGTCCCGACGAAATGCACCAGCGCATCCTGGCGATCACCGGCATCTTGGAGGACCTGGTGCATCAGCTGGGCGGAGTGCTCGGCGCGAGTGGCCGTGGCGCGGTAGGTGTGGGCCCGACCGTCGCGCGACCTCGTCACCAGACCCTTGTCCTCGAGCCGGGTCAACACGGTCAACACGGTCGTGAGCGCCAGACCACGATCGGCGAGTGCGTCGGCAACGGCACGAGCAGTGACATCGCTGCGGGCGTCCCAGAGCACGTCGATCACCGCACGCTCGAGCTCACCGCGTCGCGTCATGGTGCACCTTTCGTCCGACTGCTGGAGATTCTACCAACCGTAGAAGAAAGCGGGATCGCGTGTTCGCCCAGCGCGAAGACGGGGAGCATCCCGAGGTCGACGTGGTTGTAGCTGGCAGGATGGAGCAATCGGGTCACCACTCGGTATCGAAGCTCCACCAGGACCAGTCGACCTGCAGCTGTCGGATCACGGATCGGGAACACTCCGGGCGCGTAGTGCGTCGCAGGACCAGATCTCGGGCACTGTGGGATCAGCAGGACCGAATGGTGAGGCGGAACGGTCGGCACGGAAGTGTCCGAGACCGCCGCGGAACCGAAGCAGTCACCGCGAGATGTAGTGACCAGCAGTTGGAAAACGAAGTGCGTGACCACCAGTGTGGTGGCCACGGATGATGGGAGGACGTCATGACCGCAACCCTCACCGCCGCGACAGCTCTCTCCGCCAACGATCGTTGTGATCGCTGCGGAGCAGCCGCCGCTGTCCGCGCCGTCCTGAACTCGGGTGGCGAGCTGCTCTTCTGCGGCCACCACGCCCAGGAGTACTCGGCCAAGCTCACCGAGCTCGACGCCCAGCTGCACGACTCCCGGGAGAACTGACCTCCTGGTTCGACCGGTACATCTCCCGTCCGACGGAGGGCGATCCACGCATGTCGTGGGTCGCCCTTCGTCGTACCGGGCGCAGATTTGCGATGATGGCGGGGTGACAGCGCACCGCACCCCCACCCCCGCCTTCGGAGTGGAAGTCGCGTCATGACGCTGCTCACCGCCCGCCGGGTGACCGTGCGGCCCGACTTCCTCGCCGCGATGATGCTGGTGCTCGGCGGCGGCGCCGGCCTGATCAGCGTGCTGCTGCCGTGGATGACGCGGCGCGAGATCGCCTCCTCGATGTCCGGCTGGACCTACGTGACCCTCGGCCTCTCCTCCGGCGCCGGCGGCGACACCGGGCAGACGGTCTCCGCCTACGGGGTGCTGGGCATAGCGGTGGCCGGCGGCGCCTGCATCCTGCTAGGCCTGTCCACCCTGCTGCCGGTCACCCACCAACCGCTGGGTGCCATCTCCTTGATGCTCGGGCTCGCGGTGATCGGAGCCGTGCTCTGGTGGTCGCAGGAGAACCAACTTTCGGCCGGTGGCTTCGGCGCCCTGTTCGAGCAGCTCGGACCCGGCTGGTTCGTCGCGGCCGCCGCCGGTCCGCTGATCCTCATCGGGGCGATCCGCGCGCTGTCCCGCAGCGATTGACCGCACTCCCCTGCGGCACGGCCGGATCGCGGCGACGACCTGACGACGGCAAAGGCCCGGGATCAGATCTGGCCGAGCAGATGATCGCGGCGACGGCTCAGCACGTCGACATCGGCCGACGCGGACGGCGGACCCGGCACTGCCCGCCGCAGCTGGGCATGGACCGCGGCGTGCGGGGATCCGGTGCGGGCCGACACCCTGGACACCAACTGGTGGACCTCCTTGCGCAGGCCTGCGGCGGCCCGCCACCCTGCGGCCGACGTCACTGATCCACCGACCGGGGGGCTCTCGTCGCGGGAATCAGGATCGGGATCCGGATCGGGGTCGTCGCCGAACAGTCCACGCTGCCTGGCCGCCTCATCGACCCGCTTGCGCAGACCGGCATCGCGGTGGGCCAGCAGCGAGGCCATCTGCTCGGGCGACAACAACCCCGGCAGTCCCAGGAAGTCCTCGTCGTCGTCGGTGAGCTCGAGCGGTTCGGCGGTCACTGCCTGACCGGAGTGCAGCACGTGCGCGAAACTCGCCTCCGAGTCGAGCGACTCACGGTCCGGGACGGAATCGGCCTCGTCGCCCAGCTGGATCTCCAGATCGAGCGGGTCCAGCAGCTCGCCCTCACCGTCGTCGGCTTTCGGCGGCGGCTGCATGACGTAGTTGCGGTCCTCCTCGAGTTCCGCAGCGAGCGCCAGCAGCGGGCGCACGGCCGGCAGGAAGACCGTCGCGGCCTCCTGCGGATTCCTGGCCCGGACCACCCGCCCGACGGCCTGGGCGAAGAACAACGGCGTGCGGTAGCTCGTCATCCACGCCAGGCAGGCAGCCCGGGGGATGTCGACGCCCTCGGAGATCATCCGCACGCAGACCGCGATCCGGTCCGTCGACTCCCGGAACCGTTCGATCTTCTTGCTGGCCTTCGGGTCGTCCGACAGGATCAGCACCGGCGCCTTCCCGGTGATCGACCGGACGACGTCCGCGTACGCCCTGGCGTCGTCCTGGTCGCTGGCCAGGACGATGCCGGCCGCGTCCGGGATCCCGGCTTCCCGCAGATGGGTGATGCGCTCGTCCATCGCGGCGATGACGTGCGGCACCCACCCGCCCTGCGGGTCGAGCGCCGTCCGCCAGGCGGCGGTCTCCACCGATTTCGTGCCGGCATCGGTGAGCGAAGCGGCGATCACCTCACCGGCGCTGTTGCGCCACCGGGAGACCCCGGTGTACGCGGCGAAGACCACCGGCCGCACCACCCGATCGGCCAACGCCTGCCGGTAGCCGTAGGTGTAGTCGGCCCGGGAGCGCAGCAGATCTCCGTCCACCTCGTACTGCACGAACGGGATCCGTTCCTCGGCCCGGGTACGGAACGGCGTCCCGGTCAGGCTCAACCGGCGGCTGACGTCGTCGAAGGCCTCCGCGATCGCATCGCCCCAGGAGAGGCCGTCGCCGGCGTGGTGGACCTCGTCCATGATCACCAGCGAGCGCAGCTTGTGCGAGCGAGCGCGGTGCACCGCAGGCTTGCCGGCCACCTGCGCGTAGGTCGTGACGTAGCCGTGCGCCCCGTCCGGGACCTGACCCTGCGCATTGGTCAGAGTGGGCTCCAGTCGGAGGCCGAACCCGGCTGCGGCGTCGGCCCACTGGGTCCGCAGGTGATCGGTCGGACACACCACGATGATCCGGTCGACCACCCGGGCGGCCAGCAATCGCATTGCCAACGCCAGTGCGAACGTCGTCTTGCCGGCGCCCGGGGTGGCGGTCACGAGGAAGTCCGTCGAGCCGGACTCCTCGTACGCGGCCAACGCATCCCGCTGCCAGGCACGCAGTCGGGATTCGTGCCCGGGACGGGCAGGTCGGGCGGGCGGGGGTGGGTGAGCGGGCAGCGAAGGCTCGGCGGGCGAGGATGGGTCGGCGGGCAGCGAAGGATCGGGGGAACGGGACGGGTGGGCGGAGATCGGAGCTCCGATCGGCACCTCGCACCACCACTTCCCACACAGTCCACGTCGTGCCGTCCAGCACCCGCCAGCCCTGAGAACAGTACCCACGCGGTCCGACGGCACCGCCCGGATCGCCGCCGGCTCGGGCACGGCGAATCTCACAACTCGCTCACGGCCGGGTGAAGTTGACGTGCGATCGCCGAGATCCTTGGCATCCTTGCGGAGTGACCTCGCATGCCCCCGTACCCGGCCCCGGAGCCGCCGACGCCGACGCCTCGACCACCGGTGTCCCGCTCCGGGTGTCCTCGGTCCCCGGGACCGGGACGCCGGTGGGCTCCCCTGCAGAGAACCCGACGACCGTGATCCCCAGGCCGGCCGCCGATCTGCCGAGCACCCCCCTCCCGAGCACCGACCAGTCGCGCACCGGCACGCAACCGGCCGATCCGCAACCGGCCGTCGATGCGCAGCACCCGGCGGCCGAGGACGCGGATCGCGCCGGCCATCGCACGAAGACCACCTGGCACCGGCCCGGTACCGGACCGATCCCGGTGGTACCCGGGGTCAAGGCATCGCACCGCTGGCGCAAGATCGCCAAGCGGGCGGCGTCCAAGACGTGGAACGACTCGCTGTTCGGCTGGAGCTCGCAGGCGGCGTTCTGGTGCGCGCTGTCGACCGCGCCGCTGCTGCTGGCCCTGCTCGGCATGGTCGGCTTCGTGGCCGGGTGGTACGGCCCGGACACCATCCAGCAGGTCGAGGAACAGGTCATCACCTTCCTGAACACCATCTTCTCCTCGGGCATCGTCGACGACCTGCTCAAGCCGAGCGTGCACAACCTGCTCACCCAGGGGCAGGCCGACGTGGTCTCCGTTGGCTTCGTGATCAGCCTCTGGGCCGGTTCGTCGGCCATCTCGGCATTCGTCGAGGCGATCACCATCGCCTACGGCCAGCACGAGGTCCGGCACCCCGTCGCCGAGCGGTTCTTCGCGCTCGGCCTGTATCTGGTCGCGCTGGTCTGCGGGATCTTCCTGCTGCCGCTGGCGGCCATCGGACCCACCACGCTGGTCAACCTGTTCCCGCCGGACTGGCGCAACACCGTCTCGACGATCGTCGACATCGCCTACTTCCCGGTGGTCGGGATCCTGTGCATCGTGCTGCTGACGACGCTGTACAAGGTCGCCCCGAAGCACCGACATCCCTGGAAGCGGGGGATCCCGGGAGCCGTGTTGGCCACCGTCTTCTTCCTGATCGGCAGCCACGGCCTGCGGATCTACGTCAGCTACGTCACCGGCCACGGCCTCAGCTACGGCGCGCTGGCCACCCCGATCGTGTTCCTGCTCTTCTACTACTTCCTGGCGATGTCGATCATCATCGGCGCCCAGTTCAACAACGCGACGCTCGAGTACTACCCGCCGAAACGGTCGAAGCGGCAACTACGGGCATGGCGACGGCTGGATGCGGAGAAGTTCGAGGCCAAGGAGGAGGCCCACCGGCAAGCTCTGGAGGCCGGTCACGCTCCGGAGGACGGCAACGAGCGGGCCTGGGGCACGGCACCGTCCGGCCGGGCTCAGCCCTTGCCGGGCCGCAGCGACTTGTAGATCTTCTCGCAGTCCGGGCACACCGGGGATCCGGGCTTGGCCGACTTGGTCACCGGAAAGGTCTCGCCGCAGAGGGCGACGACGAAGTTGCCCATCACCGCCGACTCGGCGATCTTCGCCTTGCGGACGTAGTGGAACATCTCCGGCGTGTCGTCGGTGGTGGTCTCGGTCGGCTGCGGCAACAGCTCGGTGGTGGTCATCCAGTCCTCCAGGCGACGTGCGGTCTCACGGCTACACCGCGCTCGAGCGGAGCGGGTGGCGAATCACTACCGACGAGGATACTGCGCGGAATCCGATCGACCCTGACGCTCGGCGTCGACGGTGCATCACGGATGATCGACGGCGTGTTGACCATCAGCCCCGAAGTACACGCCGCCCTGTCCGCCGGCCGACCGGTCGTCGCCCTCGAATCCACCATCCTGGCCCACGGCCTGCCGCGTGGCGACAACAGGACGATCGCCGACACCATCGAACGGACCGTCCGCGATGCCGGGGCCGTTCCGGCGACCATCGCCGTGCTGCGCGGGTCGGTGCGGATCGGCCTGGAGCCGACCGACCTCGACCTGCTCTGCAGCTCCGACGAGATCGCCAAGCTCTCGATCCGGGACGTCGGTCCCGCCCTCGCCTCCGGCGTGGACGGAGCCACCACCGTCGCTTCCACCGCGGCGCTGGCCCACCGGGCGGGTATCTCGGTCTTCGCCACCGGTGGCCTCGGGGGCGTCCACCGCGGCGCCTCGGACAGCTTCGACATCTCCGCCGATCTGGGCGTGATCGGCCGGACACCGGTCGCGGTGGTCTGCGCAGGGGTCAAGTCGATCCTGGATGTCGCCGCCACCCTCGAGCACCTGGAAACGCTGTCGGTGCCTGTGCTCGGCTACCGCACCGACGCCTTCCCCGGCTTCTACCTCGCGGACTCCGGCCTCGGCGTGCCGTGGCGGGTGGAGTCAGCGCACGAGGTGGCCTCGATCATCGAGGCGCGTCGGCAGCTCGGCGAACAGGCCGGCGTGGTGCTGGCCAACCCCGTGTCGGTCGCCGATCAGCTCGATCCCGCGCTGCACGACGAGACCCTCGCCTCCGGCCTGCAGCTGCTCGCCGAGCGGCGCATCACCGGCAAGGACATCACCCCCGCCCTGCTGGAGCACTTCCACACCCGCACACACGGCGAGAGCCTGCGGGTGAACGTCGATCTGGTGTTGTCGAACGCCACCCTGGCCGGCGAGTTGGCCGTCGCCCTGGCGGCCCTGCGTGCGGATCCGGCCACCACCCCCGGTCCGGCCGCTCCCGAGCCGGCCACCCCGTGAGCGCGCCGGCGGGCCCCCGTCCGCACGTGTGTGTGGTCGGGGACGTCGGCCTGGATGTGCTGGCGAAGCTGGCCGGTCCGGTGGTCTTCGGCCAGGACACCAGGGCCGGGGTGCGGGTCAGCCCCGGTGGGGCCGGCGGCAACACCGCGGCCTGGCTCGCGGGGCAGGACCTCGACGTCTCGCTGATCGCCAGAGTGGGCGACGACGAAGCAGGTCGCTCGGCCGCCGCCGAGCTCACCGAGGCGGGCGTGCAGTGTCTGTTCGCCATCGACCCGCAGCTGGCCACCTGCTGCGTCGTCGTACTGGTGGGCCAGGACGGCGACCGGACCATGCTCGCCGACCGCGGCGCCAACAAGGCCTTCTCCCCCGACGACGTGCAGCTGCCGGCCCTGGACGCGGGTGTCCGCGGGCACCTGCATCTGTCCGGCTACGTGATCCTGGACGACAGCTCGCGTCCGGCCGGTCTGGCAGCCCTGGCTGCTGCCCGTTCCCAGGGTTGGACGACCTCGGTGGATCCCCAAGCAGCACAACACATCTCCGCTGTGGGCGCGGACACCTTCCTCGACTGGGTCGACGGTGTCGACGTGCTGCTGCCCAACGAGAGCGAGATCGCCGCCCTCGGCGGGGTCGACACAGCACTGCGCAGTGTCGGCATCGTCGTGGTCACCCACGGCCGGCACGGAGCGAGCTGGTACTCCGCCGACGAACGGCTGACCGTCCCGGTGCCCGGTGAGCACGAGACCGATTCCACCGGCGCCGGGGATGCCTTCAACGCCGGGTTGCTCGGCGCCTGGCTGTCCGGCGCGGCTCCGATCGCCGCGCTGACCTCAGGCGTGCACGCCGGTACCGCAGCCGCCGGGCGGCTGGGAGCGCGGCCGCAGCGCTGACCCGTCGGGTTACGGTGGGCCCATGGCCCAGCACGAGCGCCCCGTCGATGCCGCGATCAGGGAAGCCGCCGAGGCGGGCGCCTTCGACAACCTCGGCGGACAGGGCAAGCCACTGCCGAACCGCACGGGCGGAGACGATTTCCTCAGGCGGTTCGCCGAGGCGGAGGACGCCGGCGGGTCGTTCCTGCCCCGGTCGCTGCAGCTGCGCAAGGAGGCGCACGACCTGCCGGCGAGGGTGCGCACCGTCCGCTCCGAGGACAAGGTCCGCGCGTTGGTCAAGGATCTGAACACACGCATCAGCGCCGAGATCTTCGTCCCCACCGGGCAGCCTCCGCTGGCGATGCGGCTGCTGGATGCCGACGAGGTGGTCGCTGCCTGGGCTGCCGAACGTACCCGGCTGGCAGCCGAACGCGCGGAGCTGCTGACGCCGCCGCCGGAGCCGAAGACGCCCAGGCGCTGGTGGCGGCGCGGCTGAAGCCGTTCCAAACCCGCTGACCTGCGAGAGGACTGTCACAGCGAGTGGCGCCCCCGAACCGGACATCGATGTCCAGGTGCGACAAGCACATCCGCGCGCAGGAGTAGCGTCGGAAACGTGCCGAACCACGATCGACCGGCCGTCATCACCCAGGCCGAGATGTCCTACGACGAGCAGTTCCGACTGCGTCGGCGCCGCTACCTGATCATGATGAGCATGAGGATCCCGTTCCTCATCGCCGCTGTGCTGGTGTACCGCATCCCCTGGCTGGCACTGATCTTCATCGCCGCCTCGATCCCGTTGCCCTGGATCGCCGTCCTCATCGCCAACGACCGGCCCGCCCGCAAGACGCGGATGGTCCCGCGAGGCACCATCAACCACGAGCGTGCCCTGCCGTCGCGGACCCCGCTGGTGATCGACCAGGACATCGATGAGGTGGTCGACCAAGCCGACGAGAGCCCGACCAGCGAGCACCACCGGTCCTGAACGAGCGCGGCCGGGTACTGGTGCGGCCGATACCCCTCCGCCGCCGGTACTACTTCGCGGCAGCGGCGGCCTTCGCAGCCTTCTTGGCGGCCCGCACCAGGACGAGTGAATCCTCGTCGACCACGTCGGCCACCGACAGTCGGCTGCCGTCCTCGCCGTAGCTGCCGGCCGCTTCCCGCCAGCCACGCGGAGTCACGTCGTACTGCTTGCCCAGCAGGGCGACGAAGATCGCCGACTTCTGATCGCCGAACCCGGGGATCGCCGCGACCCGGCGGCGCAGCTCCGCGCCGTCCTCGACGCCGTCCCAGATGTTCGCCGCGCTGCCGCCGTACTGCTCGACGAGCACCCTGCAGACGGCCTGGACCCGCCACGCCATGGAGCCGGGGAACCGGTGCACCGCAGGCGGAACGGCGAACAGCTTGGAGAAGGTGTCCGGGTGCGCCGCGGCGATCGCCGCGATGTCCAGCGAACCGCCCATCCGCTCGGCGATCGCCCACGGACCGAAGAACGCCTTCTCCATCGGGATCTGCTGGTCGAGCACCATTCCCAGCAGCAATGCATTGGGGTCACGGGTGAGCAGTTCGTCGGCGTCTGGATGGCCGGTCAGCCGGAGCGATGCAACAGTCATCTCCACAGCGTCCCACGTCCGCGGCCTCCCAGCAGCCGCCGTCCGCGTCTGTCGCCACCTGCGAGCACCCTCGATCCGAGCGGGACGGCTGTCCCGAGGACCGCGCACTAGCCTGAGCGGATGCCCAACACCACCGGAACGGACGTACTCCCGCTGACCGATCTGGCCGTCGTGGATGCGCTCGGGGACGACCTGCGAGCGGCAGGTTTCGATGCGACCGGGGTCCCCGCCCTGCTGGGGGACGCCGCCGAGCGTGCGCTGGGTCGCGGCGAGTTCTGGCCGGCTCTGCGCGCCACCACCGCGGCCCACTCGCCGCTCGCGGTGCTGGTGCGGCTGTTCCTGTTGGGGACGACCGAATCCCTCTCGGATGCCGCATCCGCCCTCCCGCGTACCGGGGTCGAGCGGGCGTCGGCCGCGGGTGTCCTGGAGCAGGACGGCGCGGGGGTGCGAGCCGCGCTGGACATCCGACCGCACTCCGACGATTCGGGCACCAGGACCGATCATCTGGGCTATCTGGTGATCTCCGACCCGGACTCCGACACCAGGCCGGGGCCCGTCCGTCACCAGCACGTGCTGGGGATCGGGCAGGCATCGTTGTCCCTGGCGCGGGCGATCATCCGCCGACCCGTCGAGCGGGTGCTGGACATCGGCACCGGCTGCGGCATCCAGGCACTGCACCTGGACCACCACTCGACGGCGATCGTCGCCACCGACACCAACCCGCGGGCCCTCGCGCTGGCCGCGGCCACTGCCCGGATCAACGGCATGGAGTGGGATCTCCGACAGGGCAGCCTGTTCGAACCCGTTGCCGGCGAGCAGTTCGACCTGATCGTCTCCAACCCGCCGTTCGTCATCGGATCCGGTGAGCAGCAGTACATCTACCGCGACTCCGGGATGGTCGGCGATGCGATCTGCGCCGAACTGGTGCGCGGCGCGGCCGCACACCTGCGCCCCGGTGGCGTCATGCAGCTGCTGGCGAACTGGATGGTGATCGACGGACCCGACTGGCGGGACAGGGTTTCCGGTTGGCTCGCGGATTCCGGACTGGACGCGTGGTTGGTGCAACGCGAGCTCGCGGACCCCACCGAGTACGTCTCGCTGTGGCTGCAGGACGCCGGCGAGGACGCCCACGCCACCGCGCTGCGCGGGAACAGCTGGCTCGACTGGTTCACCGAGCAGCGCGTCGTCGGCATCGGAATGGGCTCGATCACCCTGCGCCGCAAGGACTCCGGCGACGACGGCCCGGTCGACGTGGTGCTCGACGAGATCACCGGGGCCGGCGAGGAGGTCACCGGCATCGAGGCGGAGGCGTTCCTCACCCGACGCCGTTGGTTGAACAGCACCTCGCAGGAACAACTGCTGGCGACCGCGTTCCGGCTCGATCCCGGAGTCGTGCTGCACGAGCGGTCGCTGCCCGGCGACGAGGGCTTCGTCCCGGTGCTGCGGATGCTGGTGCGCAGCCAGGGCCCCGGCGCCACCCTGCAGGTGGACGACTGGGGTCGCGCGCTGCTGTCCGGCTGCACCGGCCTGGCGCCGCTGCGGCTCGTCGTCGAGATCCTCGCTGCCGCCCACGACGTCGACGAGCAGGCGCTGACCGCCGCGGTACTGCCGAGCATCATGGTCGCCGTCAGCCGCGGGATCCTGCTGCCGGTGGAGGGCTGAGGTGCGCGCCGTCGTCTCCCGGGTCCGCGAGGCCTCCGTCGTGGTCGACGGCGTCGTCGTCGGCGCCCTGACCGGACCCGGCCTGCTCGCCCTGGTCGGGGTCACCCACACGGACACCCCGGCGATCGCCACCCGGATGGCCGCGAAGCTGCGCGGGCTGCGCATCCTGGCCGGTGAGCGCTCCTGCGTCGACACCGGCGACGGGATCCTGGTGATCAGCCAGTTCACCCTGTACGGCAGCACCGAACGTGGGCGGCGACCGAGCTGGACCAGGGCGGCTCCCGGCGACGTCGCCGCGCCGTTGATCGACGCGGTGGTCGACGCCTTGCGCACCGCAGGAACCGAGGTCGCCTGCGGGATCTTCGGAGCGGACATGGCCGTCTCCAGCACCAACGACGGGCCGTTCACCGTGATCCTGGACGTCGACTGAGTCCTGGCGGACCGAGTCGTGTCCGGACGGGATCTCGACGTGTTCGTTCCTCTCTTGCTCGATCACCGGAGGGTGGGAGGTCGAGCAAGCCAGAGACGTCTTCGTTCCTCTCTTGCTCGACCACCGGAGGGTGGGAGGTCGAGCAAGCCAGAGACGTCTTCGTTCCTCTCTTGCTCGACCACCGGAGGGTGGGAGGTCGAGCAAGCCAGAGACGCGTTCGTGCCTCTCTTGCTCGACCACCGGAGGGTGGGAGGTCGAGCAAGCCAGAGACGTGTTCGTGCCTCTCTTGCTCGACCACCGGAGGGTGGGAGGTCGAGCGAGCCAGAGACGTGTTCGTTCCTGTCCTGCCCGATCACCGGCGGGTCGGTGGTTGATCGAGCCGCGCGACCGGTGTGGAACGTGACGTAGGACTCCCGACCGCCCGTATGTGCTCCTCACCTGCAGAGATGGGCGATTCGACCGTTGTCGCCGCCCCGTGCGCGGCCATTCCCATGCCGTTCTCATGGGCGGCACAGGAGGTGTACCGGCTACCGGGTTCTGATGATCAACAAGGACCACCACCCTCGGGTGGAGGCACCGAGTGAAATCACCAGGACCGGGTACCACTGCAGGAACAACCTGATCGCCACTCGTCGCGTCCATGAGAGTGGAGATCCACCCGGACGGGTGTCGACCGAAGGTCATCCGCCATCGGTCCGGGAACGAATCACCGTCGAGAAGCGTTGTCAACTACACGCAGGAACAGCAGGAGGACGCAGATGGTCAGGACAGCTCAGCGGTCACGACCCTCCACCGCGGGCGCCACCCCGAGGGTGGTCACCAAGCCGATCGCGGACACTCCGGCGGAACCCGATACGGAACCCGTTGCCGCACCGTCGGCAACCACAGCAGCAGAGAAGGAGGGGGACGACATGACCGCATCATTCGCCGAGGCACTCGAGGCAGTCGACATCTCCGAGGACCTGGACGCCCAGAGCCCGGCAGCGGACCTGGTCCGCGTCTACCTGAACGGCATCGGCAAGACCGCGCTGCTCAGCGCCGAGGACGAGGTCGTCCTCGCCAAGTCGATCGAGGCCGGCCTCTACGCACAGCACAAGCTGAAGATCCATCCCCGGCTCGGCGCCAAGTCCAAGGGCGACCTGCGCACCATCGTGCGCCAGGGTGAGCGGGCCCGGCAGCACCTGCTGGTGGCCAACCTGCGCCTCGTCGTCTCGCTGGCCAAGCGGTACACCGGGCGCGGCATGCCGTTGCTCGACCTGATCCAGGAGGGCAACCTCGGCCTGATCCGGGCCGTCGAGAAGTTCGACTACACCAAGGGTTTCAAGTTCTCGACCTATGCGACCTGGTGGATCCGGCAGGCGATCTCCCGCGGCATGGCCGACCAGGGCCGCACGATCCGGCTGCCCGTGCACCTCGTCGAGCAGGTCAACAAGCTCTCCCGACTCAAGCGCGAGCTGCACCAGCAGTACGGGCGGGACGCGACGCTCGAGGAGCTCGCCGAGGAGTCCGGCATCCCGGTCGAGAAGATCAACGACCTGATGGACCATGCACGTGACCCGGTTTCGCTGGACATGCCGGTCGGTGCCGACGAGGAAGCCCCGTTGGGCGACTTCATCGAGGACTCGGAGTCGACCTCGGCCGAGGCCGTAGTCGTCGCCGGGTTCATGCACTCCGACATCGAGCGGGTGCTCGACACCCTCGACGAGCGCGAGCGCACCGTGGTCCGGATGCGCTACGGCCTCGCCGACGGACGCCCGCACACCCTCGACGAGATCGGTCGGGTCTTCGGGATCTCGCGCGAGCGGGTCCGGCAGATCGAACGCGAGTCGATGGCGAAGCTGCGGGTCGGGGATCGTTCCGAGGTGCTGCGCTCGTACGCGAGCTGACACACCTCACACCAGGGAGGCCGGGGGCCGGGGCCGGTCGGCCCCCCCCCCGGCCCCGCCCCCCCACCACACCCAA
>JBBJML010000029.1:0-58809 GCA_037720195.1 Nakamurella sp.
AAGGACATCGCGGGGGAGGCAGCGTTCTCGGGCATCCGCCGATTGTGCACCGCGCCGATGGATGACGCGTCACCGGCGCCGGGGAACTGCAGGAGTCAGCTGGTGAGCTGTGCCGCAGTGTCGCCGATGGTCTCGCCGGCGTGCCGCAGCGCTCGCCGGGCGCGCCAACCGACGGAGGGCTTGCCGGCGGTGTCGACCGCGGCAAGCAGCAGCCCGCCGGTCATCGACGCATTCTTCAGCAGGTGCAGGGTGTGCGCCTTCTTCGCTGCAGGATCCTCGGTCTCCCACGGGCGGTGCCCGGCCAGCGTGGTCGGCACCAGGCTGGCGACCAGGGCCAGCGCGGAGAGCCGCGGGAACTTGCCGAGGGCGAGCATCGTGCCGGCGATCACCTTGACCGCACCGTCCAGCTGGACGAGCTGCTGGGTGTTCGAGACCACCGGCAGCTTCGCCGGGAGGTCGCCGAGCAACTTCTCCGCCGCGGGTGTCTTGGACGCCGGATTGCGGAAGGCGTCGAAGCCGCCGTAGATCAGCGTGGATGCGAGCAGGGGGCGAGCGATCGCGCGTACCAGAGCCATAGCTGCACGGTATCCCTTCGACCGACACTCCAACCGTGCGCAGTCTCGTGTTCCGCCGAGCGATGAAGGGGACGGGGGAGCTGGGGGAAGGCAGCCAGGATCGCCTAACGTCTCAGGGATGACCGATCGGCGATTGATGCTCGTGCATGCCCACCCGGACGACGAGACCTCCAGCACGGCCGCGACGATGGCCGATGTGATGGCCACCGGGGGCCAGGTCACGCTGGTGACCTGCACCCTCGGTGAGCGTGGCTCGGTGGTGCTGCCCGAGTTGCTGCACCTGCACCACGAGCACGACGACGGGTTGGGGCCGTACCGGCTCGGTGAGCTGGCGGCCGCGATGGGCGCCCTCGGGGTGACCGACTTCGTCCGGCTGGGTGGCGACGGTCGCTGGAGCGATTCCGGCATGGTCGACACCGATGAGGGTCTGGCGACGGTCGGCGACGACGTCCCGGAGAACGCCTTCTGGAACGCCGATCTCCTCGAGGCCGCCACCGAGCTGGTCACACTGATTCGGGACCGCCGCCCGCAGGTACTGATCACCTATGACGAGAAGGGCGGCTACGGCCATCCCGACCACGTCCAGGCACACCGGGTCGCCATGTACGCGACCGCACTGGCCGGCGTGCCGACGTTCCGGGCAGATCTCGGAGCTGCCTGGACGATCCCGCGAGTGCTGTGGACGGCGATCCCCGCCAGCGCGATGCGGACGATGATCGCGGGCGCTCGCGCGGCCGGCGAGGAGTTCTTCGCGAGCTTCGACCTGGAGTCGGACGCGATCCCGCCGATGTGCGTGGCGGACGAGTACATCGCTGTCCAGGTGGACGGCAGTGCGTACCGCAAGCAGCGCTTCGCCGCACTGCGCGCCCACCGCACCCAGATCCCGGCCGACAGCTTCTTCTTCTGGGGGGAGCACGAGGAGGGCGCCGTGCCGGCCTTCGCGGCAGAATCGTTCACCCTCGCAGCCGGTTCCGTCCCGCCGCCGGGTGCCACCGACGTCTTCGCCGGCCTGCTGTCCAACAGCTGAGGGCGGCAGAGGCTCAGGACGCCGTGCTGCTGGCCGCCCCCAGCCGTTGGTCCTCGTGCAGCGAACGGAGCAGGTCGGCCAACCCGCCCGGGGCGCGGCCGCGCAGCCGGGACGAGGTCTGGACAACGGGGCGGAGCACGGGAATCACCCGGAACGATGCGGCACGCAGGTCGTGCAGCAGCGCGTGCTCCTCGCCGTGCTCGACCTCACGGAATCCGCCGACGGCGCGGTAGGCGGCCATCCGGACGGCGAGGTTGGCCGCATAGACGTGACGATGCCCGTCATTCGTCATGCCGGCGGCGATGATGGCCCGGTAGCGCTGCAGCGCCTCCTGACTGCCCTGCCAGCCGACCAGCTCGACGGGTCCGGCGAGCGCATCCGCTCCGCGACGCGTGCCGATCCGCATCAGGTCGCTCACCCAGTTCTCCGGGACGATCGAATCGGCGTCGGTGCTCAGTACCCAGTCCGTCGCCGGGCCGGGCAGTGCCGCGAGGTGGTCTATCAACCGGGCGCGGACAGCGCCCACCCGGGACGGGATCTCGTCACGCACGACCACCCCGGTGACGTGGTCCGGCAGTGTCGAGAACTCCAGCACGGCGGATGCCCGCGCCGCGGTCCGGTCCGTGCACCGATGTGCCGCCACGCCGATCGTCGCGGAGCGGATCTGCCCCGCGTCGAGCGCGACCCGGACAGCGGCCAGCACCGCGCGGACACACGTCACGACGCTGCTCTGCTCGTCGTGCGCCGGCACGGCCACCAGGATCGCGGGTGGCGCGGTCACCCCGCCACGGCCTGTCGGGCCAGGGCGAACAGGTCGCGATCGGCATGTTGTTGGCGCACATAAAGATCGAGATCTGCGATGGCCCCGGAGAGCTCGGGAACGTGCGCGGCGCCGGCTGGGCCGGCGCAGTCCCTGGCAGTCTGCAGCGCGCGCCTCACCGCAGCGCCGATACCGGCCCGGGTCAAGGTGCACAAGGCGGCGGTCTCGTCGGGCGTCAGCTCTGCCGGACCGTCGAGAACGGCGGCGGCACGGTCCAGCAGCGCACAGCAGGTGTCGATCTCCAGGGCGATACCGCCGATCCGCAGCGACTGGGCCTGATCGAGCGTGCCGGCGGACAGCCAGCCGACGAGCAGGTCCAGTACGGCCTGCGCGCCGCCGGTCCACACTGCGGCGACGCCGACACCGCCGGGGAGGAAAGCCGGCCGCTCCAGGTAGAAGCCGGGTTCACCGACCACGGCGTCGGCCGGGACCGGCTCCGCGTTCAGGTGCAGGGTGAAGGAACGACTGATCGACATGGCGTCGCTGCACCACGAGTCCTGGTCGTACTGCCAGTGCTCGACCGGCGCGTCCACGAGCAGGTTCTGTGCAGGTTCCGTGTCGGTGACGACGGTGATCAGCGACCGGTCGATCACCCCGCACCCGGACGCGAACGGCATGGATCCGGACAGCACCAGCGCGCCGCCGTTCTCGCCCGCGTGGCTCGCTGTCACCGCGGCGCCGCGGGAGCGGGAGGCCCAGACGCCGTACAGCGCACCAGGTTCCGGCACCCGTCCGGCCTGCTGCAGGATCCGCAGTGCGTCGACGTGGCCCTCGGCAAGTCGCCCGCCGGGAACGCTGCGTCGTCCCAGCTTCCGCAGCTCGACGAACAGGTCGGTCCAGCTCAACTCCACCCAGTCGATCGTGCCGACCAACTGCCGGACCAGGTCGGCGATACCGATGGTGTCGTCGGCGCGGGGCGGAGCGATCACTGCGCACGCACCCAGGAACGCAGCACGAAATCGGCGTCGTCGTGACGGACGTGGAGCGCCCACCCGTCCTCGGTGAGTGCCGCGTCGAGCAGTCCGGCGGCATGCTCACCGGACCGCGGAGCATCATGCGGATGATGACGCCAGTTCACCAGGACGACCTCGCTGCGGTCCGGGGTCGCCGACCCGAGCAGGGTTGACGGCAGGGCGAGCAGATCGAGCGTCGGGAGGTAGTACACGACCTCTGACAGGACGATCAGGTCGAACTCGTGGTGTCCCAATGCTTCCGGCAACCCGTGTACCTGCGTCGTCACCTCTGCGCGGCCGTCGGTGGGGTCGTCGGCCAGGCGCGCCGCGGTCAGCTCGACGGCGCGGGGCGAGAGATCCGAGGCGACGAGGGAGTCGCAGCGGTCCGCCAGTGAGCGGGTCAGATGTCCTGTGCCGCAAGCGGTGTCCCAGATCCGACGATATCGTTGCTGGGTCAGGGCGGCCAGCGTGACAGCGATCTTTCGTTGCTCGTACCAGCTGGTGCCGACGTCGAACGGATCGTCATCGGCCCGATAGGCGGCATCGAAATCGGGACGGGACGTGTGCACGGCGGTCACAGGAGCTCTCCAGTGTCATGGGGTCGGGAACTGTCATGGGGTCGAGATCGGTCATCGGGTCGGAACGCGAACGCTCGTCGGTGGTGCTGCAGCATCGCGTCAGGGACCACCGGGCCGAGGCCTGCGAAGAAGGACGAGTACTGGCTGGGATAGCAGCGGATCGCCGCCTCGCGCCGGTCGTCGTCCACCGGGTCCGCCGGCAGCAGGGACAACCGGGCGGACGTCGCTTCGTCCTGGGGTGGGTGCGTCCAGAACGATGCCCAGACGGGGTACTCGACGAGCGGGATCGAGTGCCGTGCGGCGACCTCGGCTGCGGCGGTACCCAGCGCTGCGTGGTCCGGGTGGGGGTCCGATGCCCAGGGAGCTGCGAGCAGCACCGGCCGGGACCTGGACACCGCGCGGTCGAGTTCCACGACGACCCGGTCAGGGAAGTCCGCCAGCGCCGAGTCGGGGAGATCCCGACACCGGGTCGACCTGGCGCCCAACGCTGCACCCGCGCGGGTGAACTCGTCGCGGCGGAGATTGCCGATCGCTGCACGGGTGTCCGCGGGCGGCGGGAACTCCGAGCTCCGGGTGATCGCGTCCAGACAGGCCTCGCCGGCAGTGAGGGTGATCAGGTCGACCGGTCCGGATGTCCGGGCCCACCGCGCGATCGACCTGCCGAAGCCGATCGTCTCGTCGTCCGGGTGGGCCGAGAGCACCAGCAGCGGGCCGTTCCCGACCGAAGCCGGATCCCAGACGGGTGCGCCGGTCAATGCCTCCGCCCAGACAGCGGCCGGCAAGCCGTCGGGGGTGACGGCAACTGCGGTCGCAGTGTCCACTGCGTCGGCTGACATGGCTGCTCCCACCGGACGGCCCGTTCGGCCCTTGGATCGCGTGTGACTGACATGCGACGGAGGGGCTGTGCGCCCCATCTCCCTCGGGCCCGGTTGGCTGTGGGCGACACTCCGTTCGTACCCACCCCCGGGGCGGATCATGCACCCGGCTGCCGTGCATGCGATCGCCGATGACGGGTACCGGTCCGATGACCTGAATGAACGCCGTCGAAGCGTTCTCCGCGAAGGAAAGGATCCCCATGCCTCGCACGCCGAAGTTCACCGTTCCCGGAATGTCCATCAAGGAAGGTGGGGCCGTCGCCAAGATCCTGCAGCTGCGCCTGCATGCGCTGAACGACCTCCAGCTCACCCTCAAGCACGTGCACTGGAACGTGGTCGGTCCGAACTTCATCGGTGTCCACGAGATGCTCGACCCGCAGATCGAGGAGGTCCGCGGATTTGCCGACGAGACCGCCGAGCGGATCGCGACGTTGGGCGCGGACGTGCTGGGCACCCCGGGCAGCATCGTGCGCGACCGGCCGTGGGACGACTACTCGCTCGGCCGCGCCGACACCATCTCGCACCTCGCGGCGCTCGATCAGGTGTACCGGGGCGTCATCGCCGACCATCGCGAGGCGGCGGACGACGTCGCCGATCCCGATCCGGTGTCCGAGGACATGTTGATCGGCCACCTGCGCTCTCTCGAGCTGTTCCACTGGTTCATCCGGGCACACCTGGAGAACTCGGGTGGGGCGTTGGCCGATGAGGGTGCGACCACCGAGAAGGGCGCTGCCCGCAAGGCCGCCGCCGCGAGACCGGCCGCGTCCACCGGATGAGGTGACTCCACCCTTGTCGCGCAGCGGCCGGTGGTGGAGGGCGGCCCTGGACAAGCACCCGGGCTGACGGCTCCGTACCCGGTGTCCCGCATCGGATCTGCAGGTTTCTGCCGACCCGGCGCGGGGTATCGGGCCGGAGTCACCTCACCGCCGAGGTGCTGAATCGGAGGTCAGCGAGATCATGGCTTCACATCCCACTCCCGTCAGCGGCACCGGCGACGACTCTGCCACCGGGCAGCTGCTCCACCCAGACGATGCGCCGGCCGACGGCAGTGGCAACGCCGGTCCCGATTGTTTCTGGCTTCCCGGGGGGACCCGCCCACCGGCGCCGAGAATCGCCGCGGTGCGTTCGCTCGACCAGCAGCCCAAGCCGCCCCGACCCGCGCTGTCCTCCTGATCCCGCCGGACCCCAGGGCGCCCGCCCGGCAGTTGGCATCAGTCCGGCCGGAACGGCCGTCTCGGCGGGTCGGAGCTGCCCCGATCGCGTCCACCTCCGCGCCCCGGATTGCCCTCGTCGCGCCGCGCGACCACCCGGATCGCGAACGCGATGACGACGATCCCCACCACGATCAGCAACCAGGACGGAACGCCCTGGAACGGTGACGGGGCGACGGCGTCTCCCGTGAGGTCGGCGACCGAGCTCGGCGCCGACGATCCGGTGGACGGCGCGGCCCCGGCGACACCCTGGCCGGCCAGCAGCGCCGCCAGCGTGGCCGCGACCCGGGTCACCAGCATGCGAGTACGCGAGGCATCCATCCCGTCATCCTGCCCGCTCACTGCCGCGCGCTCGACGGGCCGGTCCTGTTGATCCGCTCGGCAGCCTGCCGGACGAGCCCGAGCCCGATCCGGGAACAGAACGCCGGGCTGCCACGTTCACCCGGACAGTAAGTTGAGTCACTTGCGCTCAGGTCTCGTTGCCAGGCGCAGGGCAGTTTGGCACTATGGAGTCAGTACTTGAGTCGATGAGGCTCAGGGCCGGACAGACCATTCAGCGGTACGGCGATCCGCGCAGACAGCGCGAGCCGGTGGAGAGAACGGCACGAGCGAGTGCCGGAGGAAAGGATTCACATGTCACGAGCTGTCGGAATCGATCTGGGTACCACCAACTCGGTGGTCTCGGTGCTGGAGGGCGGCGAACCCACCGTCATCGCCAACGCGGAGGGGTCGCGCACCACGCCGTCGATCGTCGCGTTCGCCAAGAACGGTGAGGTGCTCACCGGTGAGGTCGCCAAGCGGCAGGCCGTCACCAACGTCGACCGCACCATCCGGTCGGTCAAGCGCCACATGGGCACCACCTGGTCCGTCGACATCGACGGCAAGAAGTACTCGCCGCAGGAGATCAGCGCCCGCGTGCTGGGCAAGCTGAAGCGCGACGCCGAGTCGTACCTGGGCGAGCCGGTCACCGACGCGGTCATCACCGTGCCGGCGTACTTCAACGACAGCGAGCGGCAGGCCACCAAGGACGCCGGCGAGATCGCCGGCCTCAACGTGCTCCGCATCGTCAACGAGCCGACCGCTGCTGCGCTGGCCTACGGCCTGGACAAGGGTGAGAAGGAGCAGACCATCCTGGTGTTCGACCTCGGCGGCGGCACCTTCGACGTCTCGCTGCTCGAGATCGGCGACGGCGTCGTCGAGGTCCGCTCCACCGCCGGTGACAACCGTCTCGGCGGCGACGACTGGGACGAGCGGGTCGTGACCTGGCTGGTCGACAAGTTCAAGGCCGCGCACGGCATCGACCTGACCAAGGACAAGATGGCCATGCAGCGCATCCGCGAGGCATCGGAGAAGGCCAAGATCGAACTGTCCGCCGGACAGCAGACCTCGATCAACCTGCCGTACATCACCGTGGACGGCGACAAGAACCCGCTGTTCCTGGACGAGAACCTGTCCCGCAGCGAGTTCCAGCGGATCACCTCCGATCTGCTCGACCGCACCCGGGCGCCGTTCCAGCAGGTGATCAAGGACGCCGGCGTGAAGGTGGCCGACATCGACCACGTCGTGCTCGTCGGTGGCTCCACCCGGATGCCCGCCGTCACCGATCTGGTGAAGGAGCTGACCGGTGGTCGCGAGCCCAACAAGGGTGTCAACCCCGACGAGGTCGTGGCCGTCGGCGCTGCGCTGCAGGCCGGCGTGCTGCGCGGTGAGGTGAAGGACGTCCTGCTGCTCGACGTCACCCCGCTGTCGCTGGGCATCGAGACCAAGGGCGGCATCATGACCAAGCTCATCGAGCGCAACACCACCATCCCGACCAAGCGCTCGGAGATCTTCACCACCGCCGAGGACAATCAGCCGTCCGTGCAGATCCAGGTGTTCCAGGGTGAGCGCGAGATCGCTGCCTACAACAAGAAGCTCGGCATGTTCGAGCTGACCGGGCTGCCGCCGGCCCCGCGCAACGTGCCGCAGATCGAGGTCACCTTCGACATCGACGCCAACGGCATCGTGCACGTGACCGCGACCGACAAGGGCACCGGCAAGGAGCAGTCGATGACGATCACCGGTGGCTCCGCGCTGCCGAAGGACGACATCGAGCGGATGGTCAAGGAGGCAGAGGCGCACGCTGACGAGGACAAGGCCCGCCGTGAGGAGGCCGAGGTCCGCAACTCCGCCGAGCAGCTCGTCTTCCAGACGGAGAAGTTCGTCAAGGACAACGACGAGAAGCTGCCGGAGGAGCCCAAGCAGCGCGTCACCGAGTCGATCGCCAAGGTGAACGAGGCGCTCCAGGGCACCGACATCGCGGTGTTGAAGACCGCGGTCGAGGAGCTGGCCAACGAGTCCCAGCAGCTGGGTGCAGCGCTGTACGCGCAGGCCCAGACGGACGCGCCCGGTGAAGCCGCAGCCGACGGCTCGACCGGTTCCGCCGACGAGGACATCGTCGATGCCGAGATCGTCGACGACGAGAAGAAGGACAGCTGATCGTGACGGGCTCCGAACCAGGCAACGAGAGCGGACCGGACAAGCCGTTCCAGTTCCGGGATCGCCGTCGGATCGACCCGCAGACCGGTGCCGTCCGTGACCCTGCTGCAGCTTCGGCTGCGGCAGGGCCGGCGGGGCCGTTCCCCGGAGCGGGCGACCCCTCCGACCCGGCACAGGCCGCCCAGCCGCTGGACATCTCCCAGGACGACGATCGGCTGACCCTCGCGCAGTTGGAGGCGGCCGAACTCAAGGGCGATCTGCAACGGGTGAGCGCTGAGTACGCGAACTACCGCAAGCGGGTCGACCGTGATCGCGAGCAGGTGGTGCTGGCCGCGAAGTCGGCGGTGGTCACCGAGTTCCTGGCCGTGCTCGACGACGTCGATCGGGCCGAGGCGCACGGCGATCTCACCGGTGCGTTCAAGACGGTCGCCGACAAGCTCGGCGGCGTCCTGGGCAAGCTCGGCGTCGAGCGGGTCGGCACCACGGGTGACAAGTTCGATCCGGCGCTGCACGAGGCGGTCCAGTTCGCCACCTCCGACGAGGTGACCGAGCAGACCGTCACCGGCGTGCTGCGCGTGGGCTACTCGATCTCGGGACGCCTGGTGCGTCCGGCGGTCGTGGTCGTCACCGGGCCGGAGCACGAGCCGGACGGCACCACTGACATCGACAGCGTCACCGTCGATCAGGTCGACCCGGCTTGACACAGGTCGTCGTCGACACGATGACCGGGTGCGGAACGGCCGCGATCGATGCGGCCGTTCCGGCACCGGCAGCGCTGGTGTGCACGACAATCAGAGCAACAGCACGCACCCGGGTGCACCGCACCACGATCGAGAGCCAGGAAGGAGGCTGAGGTGGCCGCCCAGGACTACTACGAGAAGGACTACTACGCAGAGCTCGGGGTGCCGAAGACGGCCACCGCAGCCGAGATCAAGAAGACCTACCGCAAGCTGGCCAGGGATCTGCACCCCGACAAGAACCCCGGCAACACGCAGGCGGAGGAGCGGTTCAAGGCCGTCTCCGAGGCCCACGACGTGCTTTCCGACGACACCAAACGCAAGGAGTACGACGAGGCCAGGGAGCTGGCTGCCTCCGGTGCCTTCCGTGGCTTCTCCGGTGGGAACGGCGGCGGCGCAGGCGGTTTCGATCTCGGCGACCTGCTCCGCAATGCTCGCACCGGCGGTGGCGGCGAGGGTGGATTGGGCGATCTCTTCGGAGGTCTGTTCAACCGCGGCGGCGCCGGACAGCAGCGACCGCGCGCGCGGCGGGGTGCGGATGTCGAGACCGAGGTTGCGCTGAGCTTCGACCAGGCGGTGCACGGCGAGACCGTCCCGCTGCAGTTGACGGAACGGATGACCTGCGACACCTGTCGCGGCACCGGGGCGAAACCGGGCACCAGCCCGCACACCTGTGGGGTGTGCGGCGGATCCGGGCTGACCACCCGCAACCAGGGATCGTTCGCCTTCTCCGAGCCGTGCACGAACTGCGGCGGCACCGGCAGCGTCATCGACCAGAAGTGTCCGACCTGTCACGGCGACCGGACCGTACTGCGGACGCGCACCCTACGCACCAGGATTCCGGCAGGCGTCTCGGACGGCCAACGGATCAAGCTGGCGGGCAAGGGCGAAGCCGGTCTGGGTGGCGGACCGGCCGGAGATCTCTACGTCGTGGTCCACGTCGGCACGCACGAGCTGTTCGGCCGCACCGGCGACAACCTGACATTGACGGTGCCCGTCACCTTCCCGGAGCTGGTGGGCGGCACCACGATCACCGTTCCCACCCTCACCGGGGCGGTGTCGTTGCGGGTCACCCCCGGCACGGCCAGTGGTCGGAAGCTGCGGGTCAAGGGCGCGGGCGTGGCCCGCAGCGGCCACGCGGGCGATCTCATCGTGACGGTCGAAGTGTCCGTCCCGCAACGGATCTCGGCGCAGGCTGCCGAGGCTCTCGCAGCCTTCGCCGACGCCGTCGACGAGGACCCGCGACCGCAGATCAGCCGGATGGTCGGCCGGTCCGGCCGGCACGCCGCCCGGGACGACGCATGATTCCCCGACCGCAGTTGCCCGGTCACGACGGAATGGGTGAGGACGCCGCGACGTACGTGATCTCGGTCGCGGCACAGTTGGCCGGGATGCACGCGCAGACGTTGCGGTCCTACGACCGTGAAGGACTGGTCTCGCCCGAGCGGACCTCCGGTGGCGGACGTCGGTACTCCAGCCGCGACATCGAACTGCTCCGCGAGGTCCAGCGACTGTCGCAGGACGACGGCGTCAACCGCGCCGGGATCCGTCGCATCATCGAGCTCGAGGCCCAGGTCGATGCTCTCAGGGCCCGACTGGAAGAACTGCAGAGCGACAACCTCGCGTTGACCGCGGAACTGGCGTCGGCACGGATCGACGCTGCCGGTGCAGCGGCCGCTGCGGTGGCCGGGATGCGGCGCGATCTCGTGCCGTACACCCCGACCACCGCGGTGGTCAGATGGCGTCCTCGCGGGCGCGGGTCACCCGGCGCCGGCCTCGGGAACCCCTGTGACTCAACACATCACGTCGAGCGTCCAGTAGAGGTTCGTCAGCGCGCCACCCGGGGCGTAGGTGTTGGCGTAGATGTACCCGCCGCTGACGTAGGCGCTGGCGAAGTAGGCAGACCCGAAGATCGACGCGATGGGTGTGCAGTCAGTTGGATCGATGTCGAGCTGCACGCGGTAGCTGCCGGTCGCGAGGTTGGTGCTGGACAGCACCCGGGGAGAGCCGGAGTAGATCCCGCCGGTCGAGTTCAGCACGGCGTGGATCTGCGGCCGGTAGTACCCGGTGACGTCGATGGCGAGATCGGTGGGACCACCCGAGTTCTTGACCTTCAGCTGCGCAGCGGCGCCGAGCGCCAGACCGATGGTTGCGCCCGACGTGATGCCCTGGGTGCCGTAGTTCAGCACCGTGACCTTGGCGTTGACATTGTCCGACGGCCACGCCTGCAGGAAGCCGGGGTTGCTCGGATCGATGGCGGTGACCGACACGCTGACCGAGGTCGCGCCCAGTGGAACGCCGCAGCCGCCCGTCTTGCCCCCCTGTGGAGCGAAGCCGAAAGTGCCCGCCACGTAGAAGCTCCGGGTGGAGCCGGACGCCAGCGGAGTGGTGTTGCGGGTGTCGACGATCCGGCACGGTGCGACGGGTGAGTACAGCATCTGCTGCTTCGAGACAGGGGTGACAGCGGACGGTGCGACCACCGCCGGCCCGTCACCGCTCGGGTCGGCGTTGGGCGACGCCGGACCGCCGGACGAGGCGAGGGCGACCCCCCCGAATGCCATCGTGGCGGTGAGCAGCACTCCGAGACCGAACGAACGCAATGACTTCATGGCAACTCCTTGTCGTGGGACCCACGATGGGTACCTGGGAGTGGGAGTGGTCGTCGTCGCCGTCGGATACAGCTGCTCGGAGCCAGTTCCGCCCAGGAACGTCGGTGTTACCCGGCCGACCCCCAGGGCGATCTGTGAGGATGTCCTCCGGCACGCTGCCTTCAGCATCACGAGAGGACTACGACATGGACGTACTGGCTCTGGTCGTCGCTCTCGTCATCGGCGTGGTGGTGCTCACCCCGTTGGCCGATGCCATCCGCATCCCCCAGCCCGTGCTGCTCACGGTGTTCGGGTTGTTGCTCGCGTTGTTGCCGTTCACCCCGGAACTGGCGATCGAGCCCGAGCTCGTGCTGCCGGTCGTGTTGCCGCCGCTGCTGTTCGCGGCGACCCAACGCACCTCCGCGCGCGAGTTCCGCAACCACGCGACAGCTGTGCTCACCCTCGCGGTCGGTCTGACGCTGGCGACCGTCGCGGTGGTGGCCGTCGTCGCCCACGCCCTCGGCGTCCCGTGGATCGCAGCCTGGGTGCTCGGCGCGATCGTGTCACCGCCCGATCCGGTGGCGGCAACTGCGGTGGCGCGGCGGCTGCATCTCCCGGGGCGGTTGGTGACGATCCTCGAAGGGGAGGGGATGTTCAACGACGCCACCGCGCTCGTCGCCTTCAAGGTGACGTTGGCGGCGGCCGTCGGGGGCGGACTGTCGTGGGGTGGCACGCTGCTGGAGTTGGCACTCGCGGTCGGTGTGGGCGGGGTCGTCGGTCTCGCGCTCGGCTGGATCGCCACCCGTGCGCTCGGCCGTATCCACGACAGCGCCGCCGAGACCACGATCACCCTGTTGGTGCCCTACCTCGGGTACGTCGGAGCGGAGCAATTCGGCGGCTCCGGTGTCCTGGCCGTCCTCGTGCTCGGCCTCTACCTGACGACGTTCAGCCATGGCAGCACGACGTCCGAGGGCTGGCTGCTCGGACGCTCCGTCTGGTCCTACGTCGACTTCCTGCTCACCAGCCTCGTCTTCGCGCTGCTCGGATTCGAGCTCGTGAAGGTGATCGGCCAGACTTCCGTCGACGGGCACACCGTTGTGCTGGCCCTCGTCGTGGCGATCACGTTGATCTTCTTCAGGTTCGTGTGGATCTTCCCTGCTGTTGCGCTGGTCAACTTCCGCGCCCGACGGCGTGATGCGCAGCTCCCGGCGGACTGGCGGGAGTCAATTGTGGTGTCCTGGGCCGGAATGCGCGGAGTGGTCACCGTCGCCGGGGCGCTGTCGATTCCGCTGCTGACCGATATGGGTGGACTCTTCCCGGACCGCTCCCAGATCGTCGTGGTGTCGCTGACCTGTGTGCTGTTGACCTTGGTGCTGCAGGGACTCACTCTCGGACCGCTGGCGTCGCAGCTCGGCGTCGGCGGGTCGTCCATGGATGCCGAGCAGGAGCTGGTGGTGTTGCGTCGACGGGCCGCGGAGGCGGCGCTGCAGTTCATCCGGCGCTCGATCGATGACGACGCGGAGGGTGTGCCGACGACCGTGCGGCAGGCAGTGCTGGAGCAGTACGAAGGCCTGATCGCCTCGCAGCAAGCCCTGCAGGACCTGCGGGCGGCCGATCTCGGCCACGACGTGGATGCGGCCGGGGTGCTCACGATGTGGATGCGCCGGGCCAGTGACGCCGAGCGGACCTTCGTCATCGACGCGCGGCGCCAGGGGCAGGTGAGTCCGGAGGTCGCGGACGACGCGCTGCGTGAAATCGAGGGTCGGGCGCGACGCGCCGGCTACTGACCGGCCCGCTCGGGTAAGGCGATCAGCCGGAGACGCTGATCGACAGGCGGGTCTCGCCGAGCTCGTCCCAGACGTCGCCGAAGTCCTCCAGGGCGCCGTGCTGGGTGCTGATCATCAGGGCGTAGAGCCGGCCGAGCACGAAGCCCACCGGGCCGTCCGTCATCGGATCATCAGCGAGCGTCTCCACCAACGTCGCGGCCTTGCGGGCATCCCGGTGCACGGCCAACGCGGCGATCACCGTGTCGAGTGCGCCCACCGCGTCCTCCGCGTCCATCTGCGCGTCGGGCACGAACTCGGGCATCAGGGCCAGCACACAGTCCCTCGCCAGGACCGCAGCGCCGTGCGCATCGGCCACTGCCGAGGAGAAATCCGGATCCGACAGCGCAGCGTCGACCGCGTCCTGCAGGTCGTGCCAGATCGCGTCGATGCGCTCTTCGATCCGATCGGCTTCGATCAACGGTGTGGCGCCGCCGTCGGCGAGCTCGTCCCAGTCCTTCAACAGCGCGAAATGCTCCTCGGAGTCGAGCTGCGAGGTGATCGCTTCCGCCAGTCGTCGTTCCCGACGGTTCAGCTCGAGTTCGACGATGCCGTGCGCCTGATCCGCATGTCTGACGTGGGTGTCGGTGAGTTCTCCGAGCAGCAGGGCCCGGCCCACCTGCACGTCGCGCTCGCCGGAGACCACGCGCTCCCACTGGTGCAGTGCCGCCGCGGCCGGCCGATCGGCGGCTCCGAGCAGTTCCGAGACCGCTCGTGCCGAGCGGATGGCCGAGAACGCCAGCGGGGCAGCGTTTCCCACGTCCATCCGCAGAGATCGGTCGGCGGTCACGAGGCTGTCCCTGGACCGCCGGAGCAGGCGTCCGGCCAGAGTGTGTGCCGCTTCAGGGAGGGTGGGCGGGGTGAGCACGGTGCCGACCTTGGAGGGTCGGCGGGACACGGTCGCCCCGCGGGAGGTCAGGTGGTCGACCACCGTGCGGAGCTGATCGATCGTGCCCTCGAGGAGTTCCACCTCCACCTCGCGCCAGGTGACGGTGCTCTCGTCCCCGTATCGCTGGCCGCTCACCCGGTCGTCGGCGATCTCCAGCAACGGTGTGCCGTCGGTACCCTCCAGCACGGTCAGGGTCCGTTCGGTGTGCAGTCTGGCGACCGGACCGATCCAGCGTCCACGTGCGGTGCCGATCACAGCGCGGAGCAGCGGTGCCGGCACCGATCTCGCCGAGCGGTCGCCGCTGCGCGCGCTCCCTCTCTCCCCGGCTGTGTCACTGCCCGCAGGAGCGGGCTGGTCGGCGGTGAACGGGATGTGCCATTCCCGGCGCTCTTCCGCCTGTTGGGGCAATCTCGGATGATCCGAAGGGCGGGGATCCTCCTGGCGCGCCGGCAGTTTCAGGTGCCAGCCGGCATCGTGTCCCCCGGTGCGGCGCCGGAGCGTCACCCGGGACGACAGCAGATCCAGGGACTCGGTGTCGTAGTACTGGGCATCGAGTTGATGGGTCTCGGTCGGACGTCTGGCGGCGATGCCGACGGCGGTCACGGCCGGATCCTCGGTGGGGTCCGGGATCTCCGCCCAGTCGGGGCCGTCAGGGACCTCGAGCTTGGTCTCGATCTCGCGGTGCCCGATCAGTGGTGTGCTCACGGTGAGTCCGGCACGGTGGTCCCGTCCCCGCCGGCGGCACCGCTCCGCTCCTGCGGGCCGACCGGTCTCTCCGGTCTACCCGCCTTCGGCAGCGGACCGTCTCCCAGGGCCGGGAAGGGATCGTAGCCGTGGTAGTAGCGCACCACGCTGTTGATCACCGCCAGCAAAGGAACGGCGAACAGTGCGCCGACGATGCCGAGCAGCGACGACCCGATCACCACGCCCAGGATCACCACCAACGGGTGCAGTGACACCGCCCTGCCCATCAGCACCGGTTGCAGGACATGGGATTCCAGCTGTTGGACGGCCAGCACGACACCGATCATCACCAGCGCTGACACCGGTCCGTGCGTCACCAGCGCGACGAGCACGGCGATCGCGCCGGAGGCGATGGCGCCGACGATCGGGATGAAGGATGCCAGGAACACCAACAGCGCGATCGCGATCACGAACGGCAGCTGCAGGACGAGCGCGCCGATGCCGATCCCCACCGCATCGACGGCGGCGACGAGCACCTGCACGCGGATGTAGGAGGTGAGGCTGACCCAGCCGCGGCGACCCGCCTGGTACGTGGGCTGCCGGGCATGGTGCGGCAGCAGGGAGATCACGAAGACCGCGATCCGCTCACCCTGCGCCAGGAAGAAGAACGTGGCGAACAGGGCGATGATGATGCCGGCGAAGAAGTGCCCGGCGGTGCCGGCCCATTCGGTTCCCCGGCTGACCCAGCTGCCGCTGCCGCTCCCGGAGAACGCGTCCTTGGCCTTCAGGTAGTAGTCGTCGATCTGCTGCTGGCTCAGGTGCAGCGGGCCGACCTTGAGCCAGTTGACGATCTGGTCGAGTCCGCCCTTGGCGCTGGCGAGCATGCCGGACATGCCGCTGGCGATCTGCGAGCCGGCGAAGGTGAGCAGCCCGCCGACCACGGCGAGGAACAGCACCAGCGTGGCGGCGGTCGCGGCTGCGTTCGGGAACCGCCACCTGCCGTGCAGGAACGACACCACCGGGGACAGCAGCGCCGTGAGCAGCAGGGCGATCGCGAGGGGGACCACGACCATGCTCAGCGACTGCAGGCCGAGGATCAGCAGCGCCACCGCGGCCAGCACGACGATGATCCGCCACGCCCAGCCGGCGGCCAGCACCAGCGGGTACGGCAGATGGTCCGGATCCGGATCGCTACGGGACGGGCGTCGGCGGTTCGAGCGGGAGGTGCTCGCCGTATCGGCCTTCGACGCGTCCCGTGCGGGAGCGGGGCTGTCCGCGCGCTTCTCCGGCGGGGTGGCTCCCGACGCTGTTGGTTCCGAGCCGGACACGTTTCCCCCTGGGAGCTGGCAGTGGACGGATCGATGGACCCGGCACGAGCGTAGATCAGAGGTGGATGTTCCCTGCGATGCTCGCCACCCCGTCCGTCGGGCTCAGGTGGACCGGCGGGTACCCAATCCGTTGAGGACGTCCGACATCTGGTCCTCGGTCTCGTTGCCGAGCTTCTCGAACATCACCTTGACGATCGGGGTGGCCAGCTTCGCCACTCCGTGCATCTCGAGGTCCGCGGTGTAGGTGATCCTGCTGCCGGCACCGTTCGGGACGACCTCGATGGTGTCGGTGGAGGTGGCGCTGTCGTTCGTCCCGACGAACACCACTCGGGAGTCGGTCCGCTCCTGCAGCGTGTACGTGAGCTCAACCTCGCGGCCGACGAACTTGGAGACGTTCTTCCACGACGTGCCGATCTCGACCGGCCCGCTGTCCGGACGGGTGCAGCTGATGGTGCCGGGATCCCACTCCTCTGCGTTGCCGAAATCGGCCAGGTACTCGAGCACCTCCGCGGGCTTGGGAGCGACGGTGAAGGTACGGGTGGTGACGGTCATGGTCGATCCTCACGGGCCCGGTGGGCCGGTCGTGGTGTGTGGGTGGGTCGCTCCGCCGGTACCCGCCTCGTCGCGCGCTCACGCACCCCCCATCGGCATACGACCGACCAGAAATCGCCGATCGAGCGAGGCCAGGAACTGGGCCGCCCGCGAGCGAGCGAGGAACGAGCGGGTCGGGATCCCGACACGCACGAGGTGCAGTCTCTGATCTGGCAGGGTCTCGACTCGTTCCTCGCTCGACCGGCGAAGCCTTGATGGTCGAGGGGATGTCCCAGCGTCGCTCGATCTCCGATCAAGTTGAGCGGAACACACTCAACTCTGTGGACGTTGACACCACTGGAAGCGTCGCCGTCGGCAATTCACCCGTGTCCGGCGCACTGATCCGCCCCCGATCGACAACCCGCAGGAGAACACTTCACCCATGAACACCGAGCGACTCACCACCCGCAGCCGCGAAGTACTGGCCGCTGCCATCCAGGCCGCCCGATCAGCCGGCAACGCGACCGTCGAGCCGGCCCACCTGCTCCTGGCCCTGCTGGCCACCGACGGCTCCACCGCGCCTGCGCTGTTGCGCGCGGTGGGCGCCGATCCGATCGCCGTCAGCAACGCTCTCAAGGGTCAGCTCAACCAGCTGCCCAGCGTCAGTGGGACGACCATTGCCGACCCGCAGTTGTCCCGTGAAGTCGCGAACGTGATCACCAGGGCCGAGCAGCTGATGTCCGCCGCGGGCGACGAGTTCATCTCCACCGAGCACCTGTTGGCCGCCCTGGCCCGTAAGGGCAGCCCGATCGGCGACCTGCTGATCCAGCACGGTGCCACCACCGACGCCCTCGTCGAGGCGTTCCCGATCGTGCGTGGCGGCGATCGCAAGGTCACCTCCGCCGATCCCGAGGGCACCTACAAGGCGCTGGAGAAGTACGCCGTCGACCTCACCGAGCGGGCCCGTGAAGGGGCCATCGATCCGGTCATCGGCCGCGACGCGGAGATCCGAAGGGTCATCCAGGTGCTCTCCCGTCGGACCAAGAACAACCCGGTGCTGATCGGCGAGCCCGGTGTCGGCAAGACCGCCGTCGTCGAGGGGTTGGCCCAGCGCATCGTCGCAGGCGACGTCCCGGAGTCGTTGCGGGGCAAGCGGTTGATGTCGCTCGACCTCGGTGCCATGGTCGCCGGTGCCAAGTACCGCGGGGAGTTCGAGGAGCGACTCAAGGCCGTCCTCGAGGAGATCAAGGGCTCCGGTGGCCAGGTTGTCACCTTCATCGACGAGTTGCACACCGTCGTCGGCGCTGGAGCCTCCGGTGAGGGTGCGCTCGATGCCGGCAACATGCTCAAGCCGATGCTCGCCCGCGGCGAACTGCGGATGGTCGGGGCAACGACCCTGGACGAGTACCGCGAACACATCGAGAAGGACGCTGCGCTCGAGCGCCGGTTCCAGCAGGTGCTGGTGGGCGAGCCCAGCGTCGAGGATTCCATCGGCATCCTGCGCGGGATCAAGGAGCGCTACGAGGCGCACCACGGGGTGCGGATCTCCGACTCCGCGATCGTGGCAGCGGTGACGCTGTCCGACCGCTACATCACCAGCAGGTTCCTGCCGGACAAGGCGATCGACCTGATCGACGAGTCGGCGTCCCGGTTGCGGATGGAGATCGACTCGTCGCCGGTGGAGATCGACGAGCTGCAGCGGCAGGTCGACCGACTCAAGATGGAGGAGTTGGCGCTGGCCAAGGAATCCGACGCGGCCTCGGTCGATCGGCTGGCCAGGCTGAAGATCGACCTGGCCGACCGCAACGAGTTGCTGGCCTCGCTCAAGGGTCGCTGGGAACAGGAGAAGTCGGGCCTGAACCGCGTCGGTGAGCTGAAGAAGCAGATCGACGAGCTGCGCATCCAGGCCGAGCGTTTCCAACGGGACGGCGATCTGGCCCAGGCCTCGGCGCTGCTGTACGGCCAGATCCCGCAGCTTGAGCGTGAGCTGGTGGAGGCCTCGCAGGCGGCGGAGCAGACGCTGCCCGGTCAGGCCGGCCAGAAGTCCATGGTCTCGGAAGAAGTGACCCCCGACGACATCGCCACCGTGATCGCCGCCTGGACCGGGATCCCGGCCGGCCGTCTGCTCGAGGGTGAGACCAGCAAGCTGCTGCGGATGGAGACGGAGCTGGGCAAGCGCGTCATCGGCCAGCGCCGGGCGATCAGTGCGGTCTCCGACGCCGTCCGCCGCGCCCGCGCCGGGATCTCCGACCCGGACCGGCCGATCGGCTCGTTCGTCTTCCTCGGCCCGACCGGGGTCGGCAAGACGGAGCTGGCGAAGGCGTTGGCGGACTTCCTGTTCGACGATGCCCGCGCCATGGTGCGGGTCGACATGAGCGAGTACTCCGAGAAGCACGCTGTCGCCAGGCTGGTCGGTGCTCCGCCCGGGTACGTCGGGTACGAGGAGGGCGGCCAGCTCACCGAAGCAGTACGCCGTCGGCCGTACACCGTCGTGCTGCTGGACGAGGTGGAGAAGGCGCATCCGGACGTCTTCAACATCCTGCTCCAGGTGCTGGACGACGGCCGGCTGACCGACGGTCAGGGGCGCACCGTCGACTTCCGCAACACCTTGCTGATCCTGACCTCCAACCTGGGGTCCGCGGCGTTGATGGATCCGATGCTGGACGCGGGTCAACGGCACGACGCGGTGATGGCAGTGGTACGCAGCGCGTTCAAGCCGGAGTTCCTGAATCGGCTGGACGAGGTCGTCGTCTTCGACGCGCTCGGCCCCGAGGAGTTGGGTGCCATCGTCGACATCCAGATCGACCAGCTGGCGAAGCGGCTCGCTGCCCGCCGACTGCTGCTGGAGGTCTCGGATGCTGCCCGGGAGTGGTTGTCGCTCAGCGGTTTCGATCCGATGTATGGCGCGCGTCCGCTGCGTCGGCTCGTACAGTCGGCCATCGGCGATCAGCTCGCGCGATCGCTGCTGGCCGGTGCGATCCTGGACGGCGACACGGTGACGGTCGACATCGACCGGGGGCGCAGCGGTGGGCACGACGAGCTGGTGGCAGCCGACGCCCCGGGTCTCGTGGTCGGGTCCACCCGACCGGCCAAGATCGACTGAGCGCCACCTTCCGTCGGACCACACCCATCGGTGCTGTGACGGGGTCTCGACGCGCTCGTTCCTCGCTTGCTCCCTGTCCTGAGCGACGAAGAGACAAAGGGGACCACCGAATTCTCCGTTGATGCAGCGGCGGAGGAGTCGAGATCCCGTGGTGACGACACCGGTTGCTGATTTCGACCACCCGAATGCGCCGGATCCACCACGCCACAGGGTTTCGCGTGGCTACGCTCTATCCGGCTGCTCATCGGGAGCGGCCGTGAAGGACTGCGCGGTGACCACACCGCACCAGGACAGAGTGGAGTGCACGAGATGTCTCAGAACCCGGGCATGAATGCCCCCTACGGACAACAGCCTGGCTATCCGGCTCCTGGAACCGTTCCCGTTGCGGCCAGCGCCAACGTGCCGGCCGCCGCGCTGCAGATCATCGGTGGCGTGGTCGCAGTCATCGCGGCGTTCCTCAGCTGGGCGGCGTTGAGCGCCAACGGGATCTCGATCACCGTCAACGGCATGGGCACCATCAGTGGTCTGCCGGCCGGAACCCCCACACCGGACACCGGCATCGGCGACGGCACGCTCGTGATCGCTGCCGGAGTGCTGGCGATTCTCGGTGGCGTCCTGCTGATCGCGGTCAAGAAGGGCGCGCTCAGCACCATCGGCCTGATCGGCGGCCTCGGCGCCCTCGCCCTGGGCATCTACGAGATGACCCAGGTCAACGACGCCATCAGCCAGTTCGAAGCTCTGGGTGAGGGCGCTACCGGCTCGGTCGGCATCGGCATCTGGCTCGTCATCGCCGGCGGCGCCGTCGCGCTCATCGGAGCGGTGCTCGGCTTCATGGGCGGACGCAAGCGCGTCTGATCCACCGTTCCACGGCTCTTTATCGACCGGAGATCCCGGGTCGCACGTCGTGACCCGGGATCTCTGTCGTCGCGGGTCAGCGACGACTCGGTACCGCGTGCGCTGGATACTGTGCGGGCAATCCACGACCCCGGGAGAATCCGTGTCGGCAATCCGATATGTCTGCTGTCGCGAAACACCGGCATGACCAGTACCGCTCGACGCATCACGTCCGCCGCCGCGGAACTGCTCGGTTCACCGCTCCCCATCGCCGTCCGTTCCTGGGACGGGTCGGAGGTGCCTGCGCCGATCGGTTCGCCCCTGGAGGGCCCCGATGCACCGCGATTGGTGTTCCGCTCCCAGCGCGCCCTACGCCGGCTGGTGTGGGCTCCGGGCGAGCTCGGTCTCGCCGAGGCCTACATCAGTGGTGATCTCGACGTCGAGGGCGACCTGTTGACGGCGCTCGGCGCCATCTGGGCTCCCAGCACCGACACGCCGGCCAAGCGGTCCGTCCGGAACCTCTTGCCACTGCTCGGGGACGCAGTCCGGTTGCGCGCCATCGGCACCAGGCCTCCGCGTCCCGGACAAGCTGCGAAACTCCGCGGACGCCGCCACACGCAGGACCGGGACCGGGCCGCCATCGCCCATCACTACGACGTCGGCAACGAGTTCTACGAGCTGTTGCTCGACGACTCCATGGCCTACTCCTGCGGCTACTACACCCAAGGACCCGCCGGCTCACTGGTCGATGCCCAACAGGCCAAGCTTGACCTGATCTGTCGCAAGCTCGGACTCAAGGAAGGACAACGCCACCTCGATGTCGGCTGCGGCTGGGGATCGCTGATCTGCCATGCGGCAGCCCACTACGGCACCCGTTCGGTCGGCGTCACGCTGTCGCGTCAGCAGTACGAGTACGTCACCAAACGTGTCGCCGATGCCGGGCTGGCCGATCTGGTGACCGTCGTGCACGCGGACTACCGCGACCTCGACAAGCCGGAGATCCTCGATCGCATCGGCGGGAGCAGCTTCGACGTCGTCACCACCATCGAGATGGGCGAGCACGTCGGCGAACAGGAGTACCCGGCGTTCGCCGAGCTGCTCCGCGACCGCGTCCGCCCCGGCGGTCGGATCCTCGTCCAGCAGATGTCCCGCGGTGAGAACGCCCCTGGCGGCGGTGCTTTCATCGAGACGTACATCGCCCCCGACATGCACATGAAGCCGCTCTCGGTGACTCTCGGACACTTCGGTAGGGCCGGGCTCGAGGTCCGCGACGTGCACGCCCTGCGTGAGCACTACGCCTGGACCTGTGACGACTGGACGGAGATCCTCGAGTCTCACTGGGAGCGTGCCGTGGCGATGCTCGGTGAGACCGGCGCGCGGATCTGGCGCCTCTACCTGGTCGGCGCGTCACTGGCCTTCACCTCCGGCCGGATGGGTGTCGACCAGATCCTGCTGACCCGCCCCCATCCCGACGGCAGCGCCGAACTGCCGGCCGGCCGCGCCGTCTGGGAGCGGTCGTGACCCCGTTCTGGGCAGTGCTGCTGTCGGCTCTCGGGGCCGTCCTGCTGATCATGGCCGCGAGCTTCGTCGTCGGCCGGATCACCGGGAAGTACTCGATCATCGACGCCGTCTGGGGACCCGGCTTCGCGGTGGTCGCCTGGGTGTCGTTCCTGGTGACTCTGGGCGACGGAACACCGACGCTGCGCTGGATCGTGGTGGCGATGGTCACGATCTGGGGTCTGCGACTGGGGATCTACATCCTGGTGCGCAACCACGGACTGCCCGAGGACGAGCGCTACACGGAGATGCTGCAGGACTCCGGTCCGAGCGCCATCGTCCGGAAGGTCCAACTGCCGCAGGGCCCGGCGATGTGGTTCGTCTCGATCCCGGTGCAACTGGCGATGGTGCTCGAACGGCCGGCGTGGTGGGTCGTCGTCATCGGGATCGTCGTGTGGGCCATCGGGTTGTTCTTCGAATCGGTGGGCGACGCCCAGCTGGCCGCGTTCAAGAAGGACGTTGCCAACAAGGGAAAGGTCATGCGCTTCGGCCTGTGGCGCTACACCAGGCACCCCAACTACTTCGGTGACGCCGCGGTGTGGACGGGCATCTTCCTGACCGTTGCCTGGACCTGGGTCGGGTGGCTCACGGTGCTGTCACCGGTGGCGATGACCTACCTGCTCGTCAACAAGACCGGCAAGGCCCTCACCGAGAAGAGGATGGGCAAGAGCAAGCCCGGCTACGCCGAGTACGTCGAAGCCACCTCCGGCTTCGTCCCACTGCCCCCGAAGAAGGGGCCCCTGCAGCAGATCGAGAAGAGAACGTCATGAGTACCCGTCCGACCGCCGCAGTGATCGGCGCCGGTGTCTCCGGTCTGACCGCTGCCTACGTGCTCCGCAAGACCCACGACGTCACACTGTTCGAGGTGGAGTCCCGCCTCGGTGGCCACGCGCACACCCATCAGGTGGACGACGGCCAGGGCCGGATGATCGGTGTCGACTCCGGGTTCATCGTGCACAACGACCGGACGTACCCGTTGCTGCGCAAGCTCTTCGGCGAACTCGGGATCGACGCTCGGGAAGCCGAGATGAGCATGAGCATCCGGCACGAGATCAGCGGTCTGGAGTATGCCGGTGGCCGTGGCCTGTCGGGTGTGCTGGCCCAGCCGCGCCAGCTGCTGTCACCGAAGTTCCTCGGCCTGATCGCCCAGGTGCGTCGGTTCCATCGGACCGCCTCGGCCTTCCTCGGCTCGTCCACCGACGACGACGAGACCAGCTACGGGGAGTTCCTGCGCGCCAACAGGTTCTCGGAGAGCTTCATCGAGCTCTATGCGGTACCCGTCGTTGCGTGTGTGTGGTCGTGTGGTTCCGGCCTGGCGCTGGAGTACCCGGCGCGGTTCCTGTTCAGGTTCCTGGAGCACCACGGGCTCCTGAGCGTCACCGGTTCGCCGCAGTGGTTCACCATTCCCGGCGGCTCGGCGACCTACGTCGAGGCGATCCGTCAGGTACTGACGCGGGACGGGCACATCGTGCACGCCGGGCGCAAGGTCACCCAGGTGATGCGCACCGCGGCCGGCGTCAGCATCACCGACGACGCCGGCGCCACCGACTCCTTCGACAAGGTGGTCGTGGCCACCCACGCCGACCAGGCGCTTTCGCTGTTGGGCGACCCGACGGCGGACGAACAGCGCATCCTGGCCGCGTTCCAGTACACCCACAATCACACCGTGCTGCACAGCGACACCTCGCTGCTGCCCAGAGCGCGCGGTGCCCGGGCGTCCTGGAACTACCTGGTTCCCGAGGAGCCGGTGGCGGACGACGGGCCGATCGTGACGTACTGGATGAACAAGTTGCAGAGCCTGGACGCGCCGCGGCCGTTCCTGGTCACGCTGAACGCCGCCGACCGGATCGACCCGAAAACGATCATCGCGGAGATGGAGTACCGGCATCCGGTCTACGACCTGGCATCCGGTCGGGCCAGAGTCCAACTGCCGCAACTGAACACAGCTGTCACGGCGTTCGCCGGGGCCTACCACGGGTGGGGCTTCCACGAAGACGGGTGCCGGTCGGGCGTGGACGCTGCTGCGGCTCTGGGAGCCGACTGGTGAGCATTCCGGCGGTGCCGGCGATCATCCCCGGTGAGGTGATGCACCGTCGCCGGGTCGAGCGGGGGGACCACTTCAGCTATGCCAGCCTGCACTGGCTGGTGGACGTCGACGACCTGCCGAGAGTGCGGATCGGACGTACCCGGTACGACCTCGATCCTGTCGACCACCTGCGCGGCAACGGCTTCCGGCACGACCTCGACGAGGTGCTGATCGAGGCCGGGCAACCCGCGCTCGGGGACGACCGGGTACTGCTGTTCGCCCAGCCGCGGGTGGCCGGCAAGGTGTTCGATCCGCTGTCGGTGCTCTGGGTGTACGACGCGCTGGGTGACGTCCGAGTGATGGTCCTGGAGGTGCACAACACCTACGGCGAACGCCACGTGTACGTGCTTCCCGGTGCGCAACAACGGCACCGCGTCGACAAGGACTTCTATGTCTCCCCGTTCAACGACCTCAGTGGTGAGTACCGGGTGCGCTGGAGCCTCGACGAGGACACGCTGCGAGTCACCGTCAACCTGCACCGCGATGGCGCACTGGTGCTGGCGGCCACGGTGGGCGGCCCGCTGCAGGCGTTGACGACCGCGACGATGCGCCGCGCGCTGCGTCGGGTACCCGGCCGCAGCTGGCGGGTGCCGGCCCTGATCCGCTGGCGGGGGATCCTGCTGTGGGCCCGCCGCCTGAAGGTGCAGCGTCGCCCCGAGAACGGTGGCAACATGTCGCGCCCCGCCGCGGCGCCCAGCTCCACGTCTTCCTGACGCTGCCAGTTCTGGGGCCATGGACGGGGGGCTGCCCCTTTCGCCGGTCGAGCGACGAAGAAGTCGAGGCCTGTCAGATTCGAGACCGGTTGCGGCACAACGGGATCTCGACCCGGTCGTTCCTCCCTCGCTCGATCACCGGAAACTGGACGCTGGTCGAACTACACTTCGACGCCGGTCGAGCGACGAAGGAGTCGAGGCCCTATCAGATTCGAGATCGGGTGCGGCACATCGGGATCTCGACTCGGTCGTTCCTCCCTCGCTGGATCACCGAAAACTCGACGCTGGTCGAACTACACTTCGACGCTGGTCGAGCGACGAAGGAGTCGAGGCCCTGTCAGATTCGAGACCGGTTGCGGCACAGCGGGATCTCGTCGCGCTCGTTACTTGCTTGCTCGATCACCGAAGTCCAAGGTGGTCGAGCGACGAAGGAGTCGAGACCCCGTCAGATCCAACACCTGCTGCAGCACATCGGGATCTCCTAGCGCTCGTTCCTCGCGAGCCCGATCACCGAAAAATCGACGCCGGTCGAGCGACCGACGAAGGAGGGAGTCGAGACCCCGACAGGTCTCAGGCGGGCCCGAGCAGGTTCGCCGCGACGGTCGAGTGGATCGACTCGGTGTCGGAGGGGTGGAAGGTCCCGGCCAACACGTCCCGCTGCAGTCGGGCGAGCTCGGCGGAGTTGCGGTAGCCGCCCCCGCCGCTGACCCGGGCAGCCCGGTCCACCGCGCGACGGGCCGTCTCCGTGGCGCGGTGTTTCGCACCTGTCAGGTAGCGGAACCAGTGCGCGCCGTGATCGTGCACGGAGTCGACGTCGGCGGCCAGCGTCTCCAACTCCGGACGCAGCGCGTCCACCGACAGAACGATGTCGGCGACCTGCCAACGGATGTCCGGATCGGCGGCGTAGGCCGCCCCGGTGCGCAGGCTCGTCCGCCGATGCGCCGCCTCGACGGCCAGCTCCAGCGCCCGGTCGGCGATCCCGGCGTACACCGCGGCGATCGACAGCAGGAAGTTCGCGAAGATCCCGAACACGAACGGGTCGGCGTTCGGCCCGACCGGGAGGAACCGCGTGACCCGGTCCGCGGCGACGACAGCGTCGTCCAGCACGGTCGTGTGGCTCTGGGTGGCGCGCATGCCGAGGGTGTCCCAATCGTCCAGGGACCGCCAGCCGGGAGCGTCCCTGGTGAGGAACCCGTGCACCAGGCGCGGCCCGTCCGGTCCGTCCTGCTGCTTGCCGAAAATTCCCAGCCGAGTCCAGGCGGGGGAGAGCGAGGTGAAGATCTTGGTGCCGGTGAAGGCGAACCCGCCGTGATCCGCCGCAGTGGCAGTGGTCAGCGAGTCCCAGAGCACCAGGTCGTTACCGGGTTCGCTGTTTCCGAATGCGAACAGTTCTCCCGCCTCGGCCTCGTCCGACACCCACTGCAACGACTGATCACCGCGGGAAGCGAGCACGCGCGCGACGCCGACCCAGACGAGGTGCATGTTGAGGCCCAGTGCGGTCGCCGGTGCGTGGGCGGCCAGCAGGCGTTGGTCGCGCACCACATGCAGCAACGGTCGCGGACGCAGGTAGCCGGCGGCGCGCAGCTCGTCGAGATCCTCGGTGAAGAAGCTGTTCTCCCGGTCGTAGCGCTCGGCGCGGCCGCGAATGCGTTCCAGGAGTGCGGGGTCTGGGACCCCGCCGTGTGCCGGCAAGGTGGCGAGGACGGATTCCGAGATGGGCTGACTCACTACGCCAATCTACGGCTGTCGGCGGGCCGGCAGGCTCAGTCGTGCGCCGGGAAGCCGCGGAACAGCAGATGCTCGGCGACCCGCTGGATGTCCTCCGGCAGCGGGAGCTCGTCGGTCACCTTGGTGATTTCGGCTCCGATGTGGGTGGAGCCGACCGTCGCGTCCGGGTCGGCCGGCAGCAGTCCGGAGGCTCGTAGTTCGGTCGCGATCTCCGCCACTTCGCTGTCCGTCAGGCGTCGGCGGAGCAGCGCCAGCACGGGGACCGTGTCCTGCGCCGGGATCCCCGCCGGGTACCCCTCACGCAGCCAGTCGACGACCCGGTTCAAGAATCCGGTCATGGTTGCCATCTTCGACCTACTTGTCCACGAACGTCGGGAAGACGTACTGGAAGCTGATCGTCTTGCCCATCCCCGAGGCGATGATGAACGCGACCCCGGTGAGCGCGACAGCGATCACCAACGCGAAGCACAGGATGGCGACGACCCGGCCGACGGGATGCGGTGCCGGCGCCGCGCCGGACTCGGTGCCACCGTGGGCTGTTCCCCAGGAAAGTGACCTCATCCCGAGGGCGAAGACGGCCGGCAGGCCGGCGCCGAGCAGCAGCCCGTAGAGCAGCACCTTCCAGGCGCCACCCAGGGCGAGTGAGATGTTGTGCACGGTGCCTCTCAGTGGGTGCTGGTGAGGGTGGGTGCGGACGTATCCCGCTGCGCATCGGCCCAGTCGTCGTTGACGTTGCCGGCGTGCACGGCGGTCTTCCGCGACCGTAGGTACATGAAGGTCGCGGCAGCGACGAGCAGGGCGAAGATGAGCAGCGCGCCACCGAGGCCGCCGATGGTGTGGCCGATGAACCAGGTCAGTGCACCGACGAGCGCAGCGGCCGGCAGCGTGATCAGCCAGGCCAGGGCCATCCGGCCGGCGACCTTCCAGCGGACCTCTGCGCCCTTCTTGCCGATGCCGCTGCCCAGGATGGAACCGGTGGCCACATGGGTGGTGGAGAGCGCGAATCCCAGATGGCTGGACACCAGGATGACGGCCGCGGACGAGCTCTCGGCGGCCATGCCCTGCGGCGAGCTGATCTCGACCAGACCCTTGCCCAGGGTGCGGATCACCCGCCACCCGCCGATGTAGGTGCCGGCGGCGATGGCGAGCGCGCAGCTGATCTTCACCCAGAACGGCACGTCGGTGGTGGACGACCAGTGACCGGAGGCCAACAGCGCCAGGGTGATGACGCCCATCGTCTTCTGTGCGTCGTTGGTGCCGTGGGCGAGCGAGACCATCGACGCGGAGCCGATCTGTCCCCAGCGGAAGCCTGCTTCGCGGTAACGGTCGGTCACCGTGCGGGTGATGCGGTGGATCAGGTAGGTGCCCGCCGCAGCGATCGCGGCTGCGAGGACGGGAGAGAACAGCGCAGGGAGGATCACCTTGCCGACCACGCCGTCCAACTTCGTACCGTCCCCGACCCAGTTGACGCCCCCGAAGCCGACCGCGGCGATGCCGGCGCCGACCAGGCCACCGAACAGCGCGTGGGACGAGCTGGACGGGAGCCCCAGCAGCCAGGTGGCGAGGTTCCAGATGATGCCGCCGACGAGGCCGGCGAGCACGATCATCAGCAGCGAGTAGCCGCCATCGGCCAGGAACTCGGGTTTCGGTGCCCCCGACTTGTCCTGGATCTTGATCACCGCATTGGTGACGGTGAGGGCGACCTCGACGGACAGGAATGCTCCGACCAGGTTGAGCACTGCGGAAAGTGTGACTGCCACCTTCGGCTTCAGTGCGCCGGTCGCGATGGACGTGGCCATCGCATTGCCGGTGTCGTGGAATCCGTTGGTGAAGTCGAAGGCCAGGGCCGTGACGACCACCAACATCAGGATCAAGAACTCTGCGTTCACGAGATCAGTGTGCGGCTCCTTGATGAGTGCCTGAAGCCATCAACGGGCTGGTTCACCCACTGTTCATCCGGGCCGACGGAGTGTTGGCCCCCGGCGTGTCCCGAGACGGCGTTTCCCGGCGTTCCGGACACCCGCCCGAGGGGGTCCCACCTGCTGCGATTCGGGAACAAACACGCGCGAGGAAACGCTCGTACAGTCGTGATGATGAACCTCTTCTCCCGAAAGACGCAGATGGTCGACCAGGAGTCAGCGCTCCCCGGTCGTGACACCCCGATCCCGGTCGCCAGCAGGCACACCGTGCTGCACACCCCGACCGTTGCTCCGTTCGAACCGACCGGCACCGCCGAGGTGCTGTACGTCGCGTTCGGATGCTTCTGGGGCGCCGAGCGCATCATGTGGAAGCTGCCCGGTGTGGTCTCCACCGCGGTGGGTTACCAGGGCGGGTTCACCCCGAACCCGACATACGAAGAGGTGTGCTCCGGTCGCACCGGCCACGCCGAGGCCGTGCTGGTCGCCTACGACCCCTCGAAGACCTCACCCGAGCAGTTGCTGAAGGCTTTCTGGGAGAACCACGACCCGACCCAGGTCAACCGCCAGGGCAACGACGTCGGCACGCAGTACCGGTCGGCGATCTACACGACCACCCCCGAGCAGGCGCAGGCGGCTGCAGCCACCCGCGACGCCTTCTCGAAGGTGCTGCGCGACAACGGATACGGCGCACCTGCGACCGAGATCCGCTCGGCCGAGGATGCCGGGCCGTTCTACTACGCCGAGGACTACCACCAGCAGTACCTGGACAAGAACCCCGGCGGCTACTGCAACCACGGGCCCAATGGCATGAGCTGCCCGGTCGGCATCGTCCGGCAGGATCAGCTCCCCGCCCAGCAGGACGTGCTCCCCGCGACCTGATCTTTTCGACCCGGCTCCCGGGTCTGCTCCGACTCGATGCCCACCCGGGCCGTGACCCGGGTGGGCATCGTCGTTCCGGCTTCCAGTACGGCATCACACCGTGATCGATTCCTCCGGTGCGTTGCGCCGATCGGGTTATCGTCCGGGACGAGGTCTGGAATCTTTTGTCGCCGCGCTGTTCACCTCGGACAGCGCGTACTCCGGTCCGACCGACGTGTTCGACATCAACCAGGTCGCGGTGATGACCGCGCGCCGGTCGCCGACGGGCAGTTCCCCGGATCGATCTTCCAGGCCGACGCCACGATGATGACCCAGTGGAACCCGCGCGACCTGGTGGACAACCTGCGGAGAATCCGGCTGTTCGTACAGAGCGGAGATGGCGGTGGTGGCGATCCGGGGTCCTTCATCCAGGAGTCGACGGTTCGCAGGACGAATGACGGCCTGTTCGGCGACCTGCGGGCTCGCGGCATCGGTGTCGCCTACCGGTTCACTCCGGGTGGACAGCACACCTGGGATTTCTGGCGCCAGTACTTCAGCAACGACATCAACGGCATCATCGCCTCTCTGCCGCACCAGTGACGCAGAGGCCGACCGGCCCCGTGGCGGGTCGGCCCGTCGGGTCTGACGCTCGATCATCCTCGAACTCCGATGGTCGAGCAAGCGACGAAGGAGCGCGTCGAGACCCCGTCATGTCCGCAGGGAACCCTCAGAGGGTACCGGCGGCCAGCTCCTTCACGATGTGGTCGGCCTGCCGCATCGCCAGCGCGACGATCGTCAGGGTCGGGTTCGCGCTGCCGCCGGTCGTCATCAGCGAACCGTCGCTGACGAACAGGTTGGCCACGTCGTGGGTGCGACCCCACCGGTCGGTGACGCCGTCCTCCGCCTTCTCGCTCATCCGGCTGGTGCCCAGGTTGTGGGTCGACGGATACGGCGGGGTGTGGTGCGTGCCGATCGCCCCGACGGCCGTGTAGAGCTCGTCGGCCTTGCTGTAGCCGTAGGTGCGCATGGCGACGTCGTTGGCATGATCGTCGAAGTTCACGTTGGCGACGGGCAGCCCGTGCTGGTCCTTCACGTCGGTGTTCAAGGTGATCCGGTTGGACTCCTGCGGCATGTCCTCGCCGACGATCCACATCCCGGCAGTGTGGGAGTACGCCTCCATCTTCTCGGTGAACGACCGTCCCCACTCGCCGGGCTCGACGAAGCTGGCCAGGAAGGCCGGCCCCAACGAGAGCGTCTCCATGTAGTAACCGCCGACGAAACCGCGGCTCGGATCGTGCTTGGCCTCGTCGGCGATGATCCCGGCCATCGTCTCGCCGCGATACATCCGTACCGGATCCTCGAAACGGGCGTACACAGAACCGGTGAGGTGACGCAGGTAGTTCCTGCCGACCTGGCCGGAGGAATTCGCCAGACCATCTGCATGACCCTTGGTCGCACTCATCAGCAGCAGCCGGGGGGTCTCGATGGAATTGCCTGCGACGCAGACGATCCGGGCCGCCTGGTGGTGCAGGTTGCCGGCCGAGTCGAGGTACTCCACTCCGTCGACCTTGCCGTCCGCGCCGACCGTCACCCTGGTGGCCTGGCACTCGGGTCGCAGGTCGAGATTCCCGGTGGCCAGGGCGCGCGGGATCTCACGGACCAGCGTCGACCACTTGGCACCCTGCTTGTCGCCCTGGAAGTTGAAGCCGTCCTGGATGGATGCCGGTCGTCCGTCGTACGGCTCCGCGTTGGTCGCGTAGGGGCCGGTGGCGTAGTACCGGTAGCCGATCTTGTCGGCGCCGTTCGCGAACACCATGTAGTTGTTGTTCGCCGGCAGCGGCGGCCTGCCGTGTCGGTGGCTGGAGCCCATGGCGATCTCGGCTCTGTCGTACCAGGGCGCCAACTCCGTCAGGTCGATCGGCCAGTCCAGCAGGTTGGCTCCGTCGACGTCGCCGTAGGTGGTGCGGGCCTTGAACTCGTGCTCCATGAACCGGGGGGTTGCGCCCGACCAGTGGGTGGTCGAACCCCCGACGGCCTTGACGATCCAGGCCGGGAGATTCGGGAAATCCGTTGCCACCCGCCAGCTTCCGCTGGTGGTGCGCATGTCCAACCAGGCCATCTGGTTGAACGCACGCCACTCGTCGTTCTCGTAGTCCTCACCCGTCAGGTGCGGTCCGGCTTCCAGCACGACGCACTTCACCCCCTGGGTGCACAGCTCGTGCGCCATCGTGCCGCCACCGGCCCCGGAGCCGACGATGACGACAACTGGGTCCTTCTCGTCGATCGTGGTCATCTCAGTCTCCCTGTGCGGCAGCAGAAGTGGCGGTCGGGGCGTTGCCCGGCGCAGCGACGAGCTCGACGCGCGGTTCGCCGGAGTACTCCTCGATCCGCGGCGTGGGTAGCCAGTCGAGGTCGTCGAACCCGCGGTGCAGGTAGCCGCCCTTGTCGAACGAGCTGCCCTCGTAGCCCAGCAGATCCCACACCTCGTGGTCGTCGTACAGGGCCACGACGGTCGTCGAGTGCACCAGCGCGAAGAACGGGGTGTCGGCGATCTGCTCGACCACCTGAGTGGCCGCGTCGTCCTCCAGAGAACCGAAATCGCCGCCGGCCCGCCCGTCGAGGTCGGCCAGGCCAGCCGCAACCAGGTCGGCCGAACCGTCGGTCGCCAGGATGGCGGCCGCCGTGCGGGCGTAGGGCCCGTCGGGGAAGGAGGGATGGGGATAGGCGACCCGCAGCAATCGGTGCAGGACCGCTGAGTGGTGGTCGGAGAGCTCGCCCTCGGCGCCGTCTCCGACGGCGTCCTTCTGCGCAGAGCCCGGCGCGGTGTCCCGTTGCAGTTCGACCTCGTCCTGGGGTGGGGTGGCGGTCACGTGATGTCTCCTCGAGCCCACGGTCGCACCGTTGCGACCTGGATCACACGGTACGAGTCCGATCAGAGCGGCGACAGGGTCGTTCTCATCAGGTGAGAGAACCGCGGATCAGTGCTCCCAGCCGGGACGCGACCTGCCGGAGGCGGTTCTCGGTGACCACCTCGCGGGCGTCGAAGCTCGCCGTCCGTGCAGATACCGCGACCGCCCCGATGAGTGCGGCGTCGGCACCGCGGACCGGGGCGGCGGCGCACGCCCAACCGGCCAGGAACTCCTCGTGCTCCCATGCGATCCCGCGGCGGCCGACGTCCTGCAGCTCGGCGGCGAGACGGCCGCGCTCGGTGGTGGTGCGGGCCGTCAGGGCCCGCAGGCCGTGCCGGGACAAGTATTCGTCACGCGAGTCCGGACCCCACTCGGCGAGCAGGATCTTGCCGAACGCGGTGGCGTGCGGGACCTCGTGGAAACCGAACCGCAATGGCTGCAACCTGGGACAACCCGGTGAGTCGACCACATGCACGAGCACCAGTTCGGCGCCACGCAGGACCGCCAGGTAGGCGGCAAAACCGGTGGAGGAGTGCAGCCGGGCGATCTCCGCCGTCACCGGCCTCGACAGGCCGAGCTGCCGATGCAGCGACAGTCCCAATTGGTGCAGCTTGTGGCCGAGTTCGTAGCGACGCTCGTGCCGGATGTGCACCAGGTAGTCGCTCTCGACGAGATCCCTGGCCAGTCGATAGACGGTCGGCAGCGCGAGATCGAGCGCGTCGGCGATCTCCTTGGCGCCGGCTCCGCCGCGTTCGGCGACGACCTCCAGGATCGCCAGCGATCGGGCCACCGGGCCGACCGCTGCCGGGGTGGACATCCCTCCATCCTGCCCTTGCCTCCTTGACGGGGAAAGGGACGCTGGCGACCATGGAGCTCCGGTCGCCCCGTGGCCGGGTCACCCATCGGCAGCGCCGCCCAGGAGGCACCGTGTATTTCATCGTCGTGAAGTTCAAGGCCAGGCCCGAGCACACCGACACCTTCCTGGACAGTGTCGACGAGTTCACCCGGGCCACCCGTCAGGAGCCGGGAAACCTGTGGTTCGAATGGTCCCGCAGCGTCGAGGAGCCGGACACCTTCGTCCTCGTGGAGGCTTTCAACGACGACGGCGCCGGTCCGCACGTGAACTCCGACCACTTCAAGAAGGCGATGGTCGACATGAAGCCGCTCGTCGCCGAGACCCCGAAGATCGTCTCCCGTCAGGTCGAGGGTGACGGCTGGGGTGAGATGGGCGAGCTGCAGGTCGACTGATCCGTCGACCGGAAGTGTCAGTCCGGCGGGGCGTGCTCGGCGGCGTGCCGCTGGCGGCCACGGTCAGCCGCCTGCGGGTCGTCCCAGGGGAACGGGACGAACGGTGGAGCGGCGCCCCACGTCCACCGCGGAACCGGAGCGTGCTGGATCAGCTCGACGCCGGGCCGGCTGTTGAAGACAGCGATCCTGGTGCCCCACTCCAGGTAGGAGACGAAAGCGGCACGGAAGTCCGGGTCGCCGGGCAGGCCCACCAGGTCGGCCGTGGTGACCATCCGATCGATCCAGCGGCGACGTTGTCTCTCGGTCAGATCGAGGTTCCGGTGCTTGTTGACCATGTGGTGATACCCGCCGTGGTCTCTGGTGTACGTGGCGGGACCGCCGAACGTCTCGGCGAGCCAAGCCGCGACGTGCTGGGCGTGGGCGGCGTCCATGTGCCGGAACACCGGCTCCAGCACGGGATCCGGCTCGGTCAGGATGTCGTCGTAGAAGCGCGCGGTGAGCCGCTCGAACGCCGTCATCCCGCCCGCGTACTCGAACAGGGACGGGTACACCGGCACGAGCTCCGGCGGCAGCGGATCGCGGAACTCGGCATAGCGGTGCGACCCGTCGCAGAACGGCTTGTTCCCTCATTGTCCACAGCGACACAGGGTGTGACTCTCGCGCTGCTCGTACGCGCTGCCGTCAGCGCCGACCACCGTGACTCCGCGGACCCGGTACGGGCCGTCGACGATCGGGGAGACGGACGGGGACGTGCGGGCTTCGATCGGGTCAGCTGAAGAACCGGTGTCAGCTGGAGGACCGGTGTCAGCTGAAGAACCGGTGTCAGCTGGAGGACCGGTGCCATCCGGGCGCCCGGTGTTTTCAGAAGAACCCGCGTCGTCGGAGGAACCGTCTCGGCGTGCGGTCTCGGTACCGACGAAGCCCTTGAGTCCGTGCGTGGCATCGCAGAACGGTTTGTTCTTCGAACCGCCGCACCGGCACAGATAGCAGGGACCCGATTCGGTCAGCACGGTGCCATCGGTCTGCCGTACCTCGACGGATCCGTGCACCAGGTACGGACCGTTCTCCGTCACCTGGATGATGGGCTCCGTCGCCCGGTCGTCCTCGGTCATGGATCTGACTCCTCACGGCGGTGTGTGTCCCAGCCTGCTGCACACCGCCGTCGGGCACCAGCAGATTCCTGCCGGCGATGGCCGGAGAAGCACGAGGACTCAGCGCCCGCGCGGTGAGAGCAGCGAGAGCGCGTCGGCCAGTCGACCCAGCTGCAGGCCGATGGGCGACACCGGCCCGGCGGGCCGCGCCTGCTCGGGGTAGTGCACCTGTTCCAGCAGATCGCCCACCCGGTCACCCAGGTCGCTGCCGCCGTCCTCGGTGTTGATCAGGTTCTCGGCCCCGGCCAACCGGCGGCAGTCCGTCGCCAGCAGTTCGCAGATCTGGGCCAGCTGTTCGTGGGCCCCGGTCGATCTGGCGTCGTCACCGGTGTCTGCCGGCTCGTGGGCCGCCGTCACGGCGATCTTCCGACAGGTGGCCGCGATGCTGCCGATCACCGCGACACGATGGCGCAGCCCCTGACGGCGGGAGCCGAAGAACCGGGCATGGACCAGTGATTCGGCCAACGCCTCCAGCTGCCGGGCCGCGTCGTCCAGTCGGATGGCGGACGTCAGGAGCCCCGGGTCGTCACGGCCTGTGCGCAGCACACCGGCGGCACTGTCCAACAGGTCGGCCGCGGTGTCCAACAGGGTACGGCGCGCGGTGCGCACCGTGTCGAGGGTGCTGGTGGGCAGCACGGCCAGGCCCACCACCGCGCCGATCAGCGCGCCGGCGATCGTCTCCTCCAGGCGCAGCACGAGGACTTCGTCGGAGAACGTTCGCAGCAGACCGTAGAGCTGTCCGAGGGCGACGGTGATCATCAGGACCATGCCGGCGTAGCTGAAGGAGAAGAAGTACCAGGCCAGTCCGAGCGCGCCGAGCAGCACGGTGAACGCGAGCGGGACGTTGCCGGCGGTCACGTTGGCCAGCGCGACGGCGATCACCAGGCCGGCGGTGGTGCCGAGCACCCGTGCGATGCTGCGGCGCAGCGTCTCGCTGGCGGTGGCCGCATTCGTGAAGGAGATGAACGCGGCGATCACCGCCCAGTAGTAGCGCTGCGGGGAGATGAGGTGCCCGACCAGGATCGCCAGGGCCGCAGCCAGGGCGGCCTGGATGGCCTGTCGGGTGGTCAGCGGCAGGGCCAGGATCGCGTCGGACGCGCGTCTGCGCAACGAGCGGGGTCCGCCGGCACGCTCGGCCAGCCGGTCCGCCAGTGCTTCCTCGGCCAGCTGTGCGGTTCCCGGCAGACGGCCGGCACGTAACGTCACCACCGACTCGTAGTCCTCGGAATCCTCTGCCGCGTCGTCGGTTCCGGCGGTCAGTACCTCGCCCGAACGCCATTCCTGTGACAGTCGCAGCAACCGGTCGGCGGCCCGCCCGACGCGCTGCAGTGCGGCCGGACGCTCGCTGTCCAACAGCGCGGCCACCTCGGAAGCGGCCAGGTCGTACTCGGCCCAGCCCAACGATTCCAGCATCCGGCGGAGTTCCTGCGCTTCGGACTCTTGGAGACCCTCGACCGCCGGGGCGGTGACGCCGCGGAGCAGATCGTCGGTGGCGATCTCCAGGTCGATCACCCAGTGCCGCACCCGGGTGGGGGCCACGCCCGCGGGGAGCGCCCTGGCCTCCGAGAGCTGGCCGTCGATCAGCAGCGCGATCTCACCCAGCTGGACGAGCTGGCTGCGCAGTCGTCTCGCCGGATCGCTGGGATGCTCGTCGTCGGCGGCGTCGAGCACGGAGATCAGTTCGGCGATGACCGAACGGCACCGGGCCCGGAAGGCGTTGACCGTACTGAGCAGCCGGCTCGCCGGGTCCTCGTAGAGCACGGTGCACAGCAGCAGCGACACCCAGGCGACCGAGGCGGTGACCACCAGCAGGATGTCCGGCAGCTCGCTCACCGGCGGGTCCAGGAACAGGATGAAGAAGAAGGATTGCCAGCACAGCATCCCGTACGACACCCAGGCGCCGCCGAAGCGTCGGACCCAGACCGCCAGGAACGAGACGCCGACGAACAACACCAGCTCGGCGGTGTGCCACGGGGCGGTGAGGGTGGCCAGCGAGGCTCCGACCAGGGCCGCAGGCAGCCCGGGCAGGGTTGTGACAATCGTTCTGCGCCTGGTGTTCTCGCGGACACCGGAGGACAGCAGCATGGCCACGACAGCGCCCAGCAGCATGGCCAGGACCGGCGGCCGGCCGAGCGCGGTCGCGAGCAACCACTGCAGCAGCAACGTGCTGGCGATGCAGGTGGCGACCTTGATCCCGAGGCGCAGATGCGTCAGACCAGGGTCGGAGGCGATCACCCGGTCGACGAGGTCGCGGCGACGGATCCCCCATCGCGCTCGGCTCAGCGGGGTGCGGGCGAGCTGCTCCCGCACCATCTGCCGCCCGGGGATCTGCACGTCCCCACTCTTCCACCGCAGGTGTCGCGGCCGGTCAGCGGCGGGTGGTCAGGAACGCAGGAACTCCAGGACCGCCAGCACCCTGCGGTTGGCCGAGTCGTCCTGGTGCAGACCGAGCTTGCCGAAGATCCGCTGGATGTGTTTGGTCACGGCACCTTCGGTCACGACCATGGCCTCCGCGATGGACAGGTTGGACTTCCCCTGGGCCATCAGGGAAATCACCTCACGCTCGCGGGGGGTGAGCTGCTCGACCGGTGACGAGTGCCGACGAGCGGCCATCACCTGCGCCACCACCTGGGGATCGAGAACGGTGCCGCCTGCGGCGACCCGCTCCACGGAGTCCAGGAATTCATCGATGTCCGACACCCGATCCTTCAGCAGGTAGCCGATGCTGCCGGAACCGGTGGCCAACAGCTCGTCCGCATAGGAGATCTCCACGTACTGCGAGAGCACGAGAATGGGTGCAGCAGACCAACTCCGGCGCACCTCGACGGCCGCTCGCATGCCTTCGTCGGTGTGTGACGGTGGCATCCGCACATCGACCAGAGCGACGTCCGGACGGTGCCGCAGCACGGCGCTGACGAACGACAACCCGTCACCGACCGCTTCGACGACCTCGTGACCGCTCTCGACGAGCAGCCGCTCCAGACCCTCCCGCAGCAGCAGGGAGTCGTCTGCCATCACGATGCGCATGAAGTCTCCGTTCTCGGTGATCGAGCGAGGTACTGCGGTGATCGAGCGACCGAGGAGTCGAGATCCTGGTTCACGACAGGCATGGGATCTCCGCCACCAGCTCGGTGGGCCCGCCGATCGGCGAGCTGAGGTTCATGATGCCGTCCACCCCGCGGATCCGGTCCGACAGGCCGACCAGGCCGTGCCCCTTCGCCAGGGTGGCCCCACCGATGCCGTTGTCGCTGATGGTCATCCGGAGCGTGCGCCCCGTCACCTCGATGGCCACCACGACGTAGTCGGCCCTGGCGTGCTTGGCGATATTGGTGAGCGCCTCCGACATGACGAAGTAGACGGCGGTCTCGACGTGGTCGGGGAGCTTCGGGGGTGCGTCGATGGTCAGGTGGACAGGCACGGCGCTGCGGGCGATGACCTCCTCGAGGGCAGCCTGCAGGCCGCGATCGGCGAGCACCGGCGGGGCGATTCCCCGGCTCAGGCTGCGCAACTCGTCGAGGGTGTCGCGGGTCTGGGCGATGGCCTCCTCGATCGTCTGTCGTGCTTGTTCCGGGTCGGTGCCCAGCTGTCGCTTCGCCCGACCCAGATCCATCCCCAGCCGCACCAGTCGCTGCTGCGGCCCGTCATGGATGTCGCGCTCGAGGCGACGCAGCGAACCGGATTCGGCCGTCCGGGCCGCTTCCTTACCCTGCACCTGGTACTGGATTTCTTGTTGCAGCGCCGCACGTCCGGAGAGCATCAGTAGTGCCGGACCGGCGTCCAGCCAGACCGTGGCCCGGGCGACGAACGGCAGCGTCAGCAGGAACAGGACGCCGAGCGATGTGTAGAAAGCGAGCTGGTTCAGGTAGTCGCCGGACAGTCCCATCAGTTCCGGCAGCGATACGTTGCCATCGCCGTCCGGCAGCGACCAGCTCCACAGGATCCAGGTGATCCCACTCAGTGCTGCTGTCCACCAGGCCGCCAGCACGGAGAATGAGATCGTTGCGGTGATGAAGCCGAACATCGCGTGCACGATGTCGAGCCAGGACTGTGGGTCCACCAGAGTGGTGAGCGCCCGCTTGAGCGGTCCGCGTTCGCTGCGACGGTAGACCGGCGACGGCGCTGCCTGGTCGAGGGTCGCTCGGATCAGCCGGCGGCGGGTGACGGCGAACGCCCTGCCGAGGTGCGCGCAGAGGCCGAGCAGCGGCAGGCCGACGACGATGAAGGATAGGCCGAGCCCGACACCGAAGAAGGCCCAGATGACCGGTACCGCGACGAGCGCGAGCGGGAACACCGCGATGACATAGCCGGTGTCCCGCAGGGTGCGCCGGACGAGACCGGGCAGTGGCCGCCGCTGGGTGTCGAGGCTCTCGTGTTCTGCCTGCGGATGGACGGTCACGCTGCTCAGTGTGCGCGGGTCGATCGGACCCCACCCGTCGACCGGAGCGGAGTGCGCGAATTCTGCCGTGTTCATGGCCATCACGTTAGGGAGCCCGGTGCCGTCGGGACATCCCTCGGAGTGCCCGATCGAATGTCCACCCAGGTGGACACTTCCTCACCCGGCACCTCTGTCTCCGCTGGTCCCCTTCGACTCCTTCGTCGCTCAGGACAATGAGCAAGCGAGGAACGAGCGCGTCGAGACCCCGTCGGATCATGGACCTGTCGTCATGGATCAGGATCTCGACTCGTTCCTCGCTCGATCGCCGAACGCGACCCGGAGGACACGGCCTCAGCGCGCGCCCCAGCCGCCGTCCATCACGAGGTCGGATCCGGTGATCGACGCACTGGCCGGGCCGCAGAGGAAGGCGACTGCCGCGGCGATCTCGGCGGGCTCCATCAGGCGCTTCACCGGTGAGGACGCGAGGATCACCTTCTCCAGCACCTCATCCTCCGGCATCCCGTGCGCCTTGGCCTGGTCGACGATCTGCTTCTGCACCAGCGGTGTGCGGACGTACCCGGGGTTGACGCAGTTGCTCGTCACCCCCTTGTCGGCACCCTCGAGGGCGATCACCTTGGAGAGCCCTTCCAGGCCGTGCTTCGCCGTGACGTAGGCGGACTTGAACGGACTGGCGCGACGACCGTGGGCGGAGGAGATGTGCACCAGCCGTCCCCAGCCGCGCTCGTACATCCCGGGCAGCACCGCCCGGGTCAGCACGAACGGCGCGGTGAGCATCAACCGCGGATGAGCTCGAACGTCTCGATCGGGAAGTCCTGGATCGGCGCGACGTGCTGGATGCCGGCGTTGTTGACCAGGATGTCGATGCCGCCGGCCACGTCGGCGACCGCGTCCGGCAGCCCGGCGATGTCCGACAGGTCGATGCCCAACGCGCGCACACCGAGTTCCTCGACCAGCGGTTGCAGGCGGTCGGTGTCCAGGTCGACGACGATCACCGCGGCCCCTTGCTCGGCCAGGGTGTGGGCCACTGCGGCGCCTATCCCGCTCGCAGCGCCGGTGACGAGGGCGGTCCGTCCGGAGAGCTCAGCTGTCATGACGACCACAGTAGATCCGCGCGTTCCCGCGCCGGGGTTCAGAACCCGCGTGAGCCGTCGATGCTCTCGCGGATGATGTCCGCATGACCGGCGTGCCGGGCCGTCTCCTCGATCAGGTGGAACAGCACGTACCGCACGTTGCACTCGATGATGTCCACTCGCGCGCAACGACTATCGAGCTCGAGGCCGGCGATGACGGCACGAGAACGCTCGATCTCCTCCCGGTAGCGGGCGACCCAGTGCTCGACCGTGTCGCTCTCGTCGGCGAAGCAGTCGGCATCCCGCGGGTCGGGACGCACCTCGGGCCACCCGTCGGACGCCTCGCCGCCGGCCATCGCGACGTGGCACCAGCGTTCCTCCCACGTCGCTGCGTGCTTGATCAGGCCCAGTAGCGACAGTGCACTGGCGGAGGGGGCCGATCGCGCCTGCGCGTCGTCCAGGCCGAGGATCTTCTTGATCAGTCCCTCGCGCTGCTGGTCCAGGAAGCTGGTCAGCGCGGCCCGTTCGGAGGTCAAGGTCAGCTGCTCGTCCATGGTCGCGAATCTAGTGCTCCCGCTGCCGGTCGGCTCGAGGCCGGGATGCCGTCCCTACCGGACGGACGCACACTGGTCCGGTGGGGACGACCAGCGAGGAACGGGTCGAAGGCAGAAACGACGCAGTCGTGCGAGGGACACCCCGCTGGGCCGTGATTGCGGCGCACGCGGTGGCCTGGAGCGTGGTGCCGTCGGCGATCTGGCGAACGGCCGTGGGCGTCGGCATCCCCCTCGGTTGGACCGAGGAACACCTGGACCGCGAACGGATCCCGGGCTTCGGCACCGTCTACGTGATCGCGCTGAGCGTGCTGTCGATCGCCGCGGCGTGGCTCACCATCGGTCTCGTCCGTCCGTGGGGCGAGCGGATCCCGCGTGGCGTCCCCCGCTTCGGTGGACGCCGGCTACCGATCGTCCCGGTGGTCGTCATGGCGTCCCTGGGAGCGGTGGCGGTCGCGGCGATCGTCGTCCAGAGCATCGCCCACTGGTCGTCGGTGAGCGGTTTCACCGACCGGCCCATCTCGTTCTGGTCGGTGCTGATGCTGCTGTGTTACCTGCCGGCGATCGCCTGGTCTCCACTGCTGGCGGCCGTCACCGTCGCGTACGTACGACGGCGGACGGCGTCCCGCGGAGCTGAGGTTGCCGGTCCGGCGGTTCGTTGAGAGCAGCGCGCTCGGCTCTCACTCGCCGGTGACCCCGTCGATCGACTGCCGGATCAGGTCGGCGTGCCCCGCGTGACGGCCGTACTCCTCGATGAGATGGGTGAGGACCCAGCGGGCGGAGAAGTGCTCACCCCGGCTGTTGGCGCGGGCGCTGATCCGGCCGAGGTCGGTGGGGAAGTCCGTCCGGGACGTTTCGACGGTGTCCCGCCAGAGGCTGCGGATCTGCTCGGGGGAGTCGGCGGCGGCGGAGTGCCAGTCCCAGTCGGCGTCGTCGTCCCAAGGGGCCGTGTCCCAGGGCAGGCCAGGTTCGCGCCCCAGCAGCATGTGGCTCACCCAGTAGTCCTCGACGTACGCGAGGTGTTTGAGCATGCCGCCGAGTGTCATGTCGGACGGTGGCAGAGTCGCGGCGAGGCCGACGGCATCCAGGCCCTCCGCCTTGAGGTGCACGGTCTCCCGGAGGAAGTCGGCGAAGCCGGCCAGGATCTCGAACTCGGTCCCGCTCAGCGGCGGATCGGTGCGCGTCATGGCGCCCAGCAGAGCAGATCCAGCGGCGCCGTGCCAGCGACTTGTGGCTCCAGCTCTGGCGCACCTGCCCCCGACCGGATTGACTGGGCCCGTGCCCGAACTGCCGGAGGTGACCGCGCTCGCCGCGTTCCTGCGCGAACATGCCGGCGGTCAGCAGGTCACCAGCGCCGTCATCACCTCGCTCAACGTGCTGACCACCTACGACCCGCCGTTCTCGACGTTGGTCGGACGGACCCTGGACGACGCGACCCGGCACGGCAAGTTCCTCGATCTGACCTTCGGCGATCTGCACCTGGTCCTGCATCTCGCGCGGGCGGGCTGGTTGCGCTGGACCGATGCGCCCAGCGCCAAACCGCCGCGGATGGGCGGCCCGATCCACCTGCGGGTGGTGTTCACGAACGGCGGATTCGACATCACCGAGGCAGGGACGAAGAAGTCCGTCACCGCCGCGTTGGTGCACGATCCGCGGGAGGTGCCGGGTGTCGCCCGGCTGGGCCCCGATGCGATGAGTCTGGATCGCAGGTCGCTGGAGGAGGTGCTCGCCGGCCAGACCGGTCGCCTCAAGAACGTGATCGTCGACCAGAAGATCATCGCCGGGATCGGCAACGCCTACTCCGACGAGATCTTGCATGCTGCAAGGCTTTCGCCGTTCGCGACGGCCGGCAAGCTGAACGCAGACCAGCTCGACGCGCTGTACGAGGCGATCGCCGAGATCCTCACCGATGCGATGGTCCGCTCGGTCGGTGGCGAGGCGGCCCGACTCAAGGGCGAGAAGCGCAGCGGGCTGCGCGTGCACGCCCGGACCGGCCTGCCCTGTCCGGTCTGCGGCGACACCGTCGCCGAGGTGAGCTTCGCCGATCGCTCGTTCCAGTACTGCCCGACCTGCCAGACCGGTGGCAAGAAATTGGCCGACCGGCGGATGTCGCGCCTGCTGCGCTGACGTACTTCCACCACGGTTCCCGCTGGTGTCACGGGCATCCGCTGGCAACAAGGACACCCTTCTCGCCAGCGATAGCACTCAAGACCAGCGACAAGGCGGGTGGTGTCCGTGACGCCAGCAACAGCACGCAAGGCCAGCGACAAGGCCGGTGGCGTGTGACCCGGCGGGCGGGCCCGATGTGTGCCTGCCACCGGGTTCCGCAGCGGCGGCGCGCGCACGGGTGGAACACTGGGCTGATGAGTGAAACTCCCGAGGTCGCTGTCACCGAGGTTCCCGCCGATGCCGTGCTGCTGGACGTCCGGGAGGACGACGAGTGGGCCGCCGGGCACGCCGCGGGCGCGACGCACGTCCCGCTGCCGCAGCTGGCGGAGCGGCTCGCCGAGGTGCCTGAGGGCGACCCGGTCTACGTCGTGTGTCGCAGCGGCGGACGCTCCGCCCGCGCCACCGAGTTCCTGAACGCCAACGGGTGGGACGCCGTGAACGTCGCGGGTGGGATGTCGCAGTGGGCGGCCGCCGGCAAGCCGATCGAGTCCGCGAGCGGTACCCCCGAGATCATCTGAGCCACGTGGACGACGCCAGCGACCCGCGCACCGGGCCGATCCCCGCTGTGCCGGCTGTCGGCGTTGGCTGGGGTGCAGATCGGCGTGCAGTACCCGTCGGCCCCAGACTGACGTGTCGGCGCTGCGGCCGGGTCCAGCCGCCCCTGCCCTCGGGAGTGCGGCACTGTCTGCACTGCGGCACCGCGCTCACCGTCCGCAGATGGACCGCCCATCCGCCGCCGGCCGCGCCGGGCCCGCGGCGCCGGGTGTACCCGCCGGCGGGCGCCACCCCTCGCTACCCGGCGATCCCGCGCTGGGGCTTCCCGGCCTCGATCTGGGTGCGCGACCGGGCTCGCACGAGCGACGTCCGACCGATGCCGCTCACGGGTCTCCGGGCCGGGGCCCTCGCCTGTCTGATCACCGCGGTGCTGGCCCTTGTCGCCGCCGGCGCGGAGCTGTGGCGGTTCCTGCTGGTGCTGCGTGGACGTACCGAGGTGCTGGACGCCGGTGTGGTCCGCGCCTCCGATCTGCTGGTGGTGATCGCCGGGTGGGCCCTGCTGCTGGTGGGTCTGGCCACCTCGGTGATTGTCGCGGCCACGTTGGTCAGCGCCCATCCGGCAGCGCACCAGTTCGCCGGCGCAACTGCGCCGCACCGACCGGTCGGACTGTGGTTGCCGCTCGTCGTTCCCGGCTGGAACGTCTGGGGTGCCGGCCGCATCGTCGTCGAGACCGTGGCGATGGTGTCGGGCCGGCTGTCTGCTGACGGACGGCCGCGCAGTGCTGCCGTGAGTCGGTGGTGGTGGGCGAGTTTCGCGCTCTCCGAAATGATGGTGGTGGCAACGGTGCTGCGGTCCCTGGGTCGCTCCGACCAGGCTCTCGCCGACGCGATCGAGCTGCGCATCGCGCTCGACCTGGTGGCGGCGCTGCTCGCCGTCGTCACCGCAGTGCTCTTCCTGGGAATCCGGCGACGGGTCCGGCCCCGACCGGAGCTGCCACCGGGCTGGACCTTCGGGTATCCGGAGCCGACCCGCACCTCTGTCGCTGATCCGGCCGCGGCCCGCCGCCGGTCCGGCATCCTTCCGCCGATCGGACCGGTCACCCTGCCCGGGCTGCAGGAGCTACCGGCGCAACCGGTGGACGAGGCCCCCGAAGCGCTCGCCGCGCAGCGCTGACCGAGCGCCCATCGGCCACGCGGAGTGGGGTGGCCACGGGTCCTGGCGGGCACCGGCGGTCGCGTACCGTGACCGGGTGGCCAAGAAGTCGTCCCCCCAGACCGTCCCTGATTCCGCCGGTGGCAACCCGCGGCGCCCCTGCGACTGCGGAAGCGGTCGCCGGTGGAAGAACTGCCACGGCAGCTCCGATGCCGGCGAGCTGATCGTCACCCGACCGTTCGAAGGTCTGAAGGCGGAGGTCGAGCTGATCGCCCTGCGCGAGTTCGTCCCCTCCGCCACAGCGCCGTTGACCTTGGCGCAGGCCGACGAGAACTCGCCGAGCGTCACGCTGTGCACCGTCCTTCCGGGCGCGGCCGCCGCGCTGACCCGCTCCGACGGATCGATCCTGATCGGCGTCCAGACCCAGCTGCATTCGGGCGACCTGTCCCGCGACCTCGGGGCGGCGCTGCAGTGGGCGCTCGAGGCCGGACCCTCTGCGGTGCTGCCGGTATCGGCGGGCCGCGCGACTGATCCCCGCCTGCACGACCTGATCGAGGACACCGAGCTCGAGGTCAGCGTGCACGACGACTTCGCCTGGTGGCTGGAGACCAAGGCGGAGGAGGGCAGCGAGGTCGCGATGTCGCTCAAGCAGGCCAACAAGGCGATCCTGCCGACGGCGGCGCTGGTCGGCCTGCCCGGTGCGTACTGGGTGGACGCCGGCGAGAAGGCCCATCTGCGCTGGGTGCGACCGGAGGAGGAGCCGCAGGTGATGGCCGCGCTGGCGCGCCTCGCCGTCGCCGGCGACCTGGACCTCGGCGAGGGCTCGCGCTACGTCGGTTCGTTCCGGGCGCACGGCCGGCTGGTACCTGTCTGGGATCTCGACCACGATGCGCACCCGACCGAATGGAACGGGCCGGCCGCCGAGTTCGCGACCCGCTACGAGGCGGCAGTGAGCGATCCGGCACCCCTCACCGACGCCGAACGGCGGGCCCGGGACGGGATCCTGGGTCGCCAGTTCACCCTGCGCTGACCGGAGACCAACCGCGGACCTTCTCCGCGCACCCCGACTGACCTGGACGGCGCAATGACCACCGACATGCCCCTGTGGCACGCGATCCTGCTCGGCATCCTGGAGGGGTTCACCGAGTTCCTACCTATCTCCTCGACCGGTCATCTGACGATCGCGGAGAAGGTGCTCGGGTACCAGATCGACGATCCGGGAGTCACGGCCTTCACCGCGATCATCCAGGTCGGCGCGGTGCTCGCGACGCTGATCTATCTACGGAAGGACATCGTCCGGGTGCTCGGTGCCTGGTTCCGGGGGCTCGCGAACAAGGACAAGCGCGGCAATGACTACCGGTTCGGCTGGGCGGTGATCCTGGGCTGCATACCGATCGCCGTCATCGGGTTGGCGTTCAAGGACCAGATCGAGACCACCCTGCGCAGCCTGTGGTGGGTCGGCGGCATGTTGCTCGGTTTCTCGTTCGTGATGTGGTTCGCCGACAGCCGGGCCACCCAGACCCGGCACGAGAAGGACATCACTTGGCGCGACACCCTGGTCATCGGTGTGGTGCAGTGCCTTTCGCTGATCCCGGGCGTTTCACGCTCCGGTGCGACGATGTCGGCCGGACTGCTCCGTGGACTGGACCGGGTGGCCGTCACGCGGTTGTCGTTCTTCCTGTCGATCCCGGCGCTGACGGCCGCGACCATCCTGCAGGTGGCCAGCAAGTACGACGAGATCAGCGGCGGGGTCGGCTGGACGGCGACAATCGTCGCCACTGTCGTGTCGTTCGTGGTCGCCTACTTCACCGTCGACTGGCTGCTGAAGTTCATCGCCCGCCACACCTATTCGGTCTTCATCCTTTACCGGATCATTCTGGGCGCCGTCGTGCTGTTGCTGTTGTCGCTCAACGTGATCAGCGCCACCTGACCGGTCGCTGCTGATCGTGCGATTCTGTCCCGATGATCGAGCGAGCCTGCGAATCGCAGATTCTGTCCAACTGATCAAGCGAGCCTGCGAGTCGCGATCCTGTCCCGATGATCGAGCGAGCCTGCGAGTCGAGATCCTCCGCTTCTCACATCCGGGCGCGGAGGACGTCGCCCTCGGCGCCGAGCGCGTTCGGGTCGTAGCCGTGCTCGACCAGCCAGCGGATCCCGAGCAGTCCCCGCACCGACCACCAGGCACGGATCAGCTCGACATCGACGTCGCCGCCGTAGCCCGCGATGACGTGGTCGAGGTGCTCCGGGTGCCCGATGGTCAACACGGCGAGGTCGTACAGCGCATCGCCGCGGGCGGCTTCCGACCAGTCGATGATCCCGGTGACCTGGTCATCCGCCACGAACACGTGGTCGACCTGCAGGTCACCGTGGATGAACGCCGGCCGCCACGGACGGACGACCTGCCCTGCAATGTGTCGGTTGCGCTCCACCAGCTCCGTCGGCAGCACCTCGTGGGCGGTGATCCAGCTGCATTCGCGGTCCAGTGCGGCTGCCAGGTCCTCGGGACCGCGACCGGGCCAGGGCGGGAGCGGCGCATCGTGCAAGGTGCGGATGACGGCACCCGCTGCAGTCCAGGCCGCCGGAGATGCGGTCGATGGGTCGCCCAGGTGGCCGAGCGGTGTCCCTGGGACGGCGGCCAACGCGAGCACGGGCGGTGTGCGCCAGAGGATCTGCGAGGTGGGGACGGGGGCGAGTGCCATCGCCGCCACCTCGATGTCGGCGGACCTCCGGTCGCCGTCGATCTTCAGGAAGGTGTCACCGACGCGCAGGGTGGCACGCTCGTGATGGGCGACGACGACCTCGACCTGATCCATCCGTGCAGTGTGTCGGGGGACGTCCGGCGCCGTCATCCGCTTTGTCGTCGGGCGCCCTGTTGCCGGTTCGCTCACGTTCGGGTCAGCCGCTCATGTTCGATCGTGAGCGGCTGACGCGTACGTGAGCGGCTGCGGCATCGGCAGGCGGATCAGGGCACCCACCCCCAGCTCTTGGCGAGCGGGTAGCCGATGAACGTCACGGTGTCGAGCAGGGTGTGGGCGATCACCAACGGCCAGATCCGCCGCCAGTGCAGGAACACCAGCGCGAACACGATGCCCATCGCGAGGTTGCCCACGAAGCCGCCGAAGCCCTGGTACAGGTGGTAGCTCCCGCGGAGGACGGCGCTGAGGGCGACCATCGCGACCACCGGGACCCGCAGCTGTTCCAGCCGGGTGAGCAGGTACCCGATCACCAGGAACTCCTCGGCGACGCCGTTCTGCAACGCGGCCAGGATGAGGACCGGGATCCGCCACCACACGTCGTTCAGTGCTGCTGCCTGCACCTGCAGGCTGAAACCCAGCGCGTACGACAGCATGTACAGCCCGAGGCCGGGGATGCCGATCAGCGCTGCCAGGCCGAGACCCGGCGGGACGTCGCGCCAGCCGCCCCGCAGGCCGAGTCGGTCGGCCAGGTTCACCCCGCTGCGCCACAGCAGGTACACACCCAGTGCGCCCCAAGCGATCCCGAGCGCGATGCTGCACAGCTGTCGCAGCAGATCCAGGACGTCGGCCTTCGCCTGCGGAGCCACGATCGTCACCGACTGAGCCGCCAGCGGCACCGTGGAGGTCAACGAATCGAGCAGCGACAGCAGCGAGCGCAGGCCGCTCATGCCGAGGGTGATGGTGAAGACCAGCGCGATCTCCCACCACATCGCCCGACGGCTCAATGGGCGCGGGGCATCCGGCGCCGGATCGCGCGACAGGCGCGCGCCGGAGAACAGGGGGCGGGGGAGTTTCGGCATGACTCCAGCAAGCCTAAGCGCGCCGCCATAGGAGAAGGGTCCGAACCCGGTGAGCGCCGGCAGCGCGCGTCGTACCGGTCGGTCCTGGAAAGGCCACAGCGGCGGCCCCGGAGAAACCGGCCGCCGCTGCGGGGTACTGGGGGCAAACACTGACGGAAGACCGTCAGCTGTGGAACGTCAGGAGCAGTCGGCGACGTAAGCGTCCTTCGTGTCGTTGACGTTGTCGGCGGTGATGACCGAGAACCCGGTCTGGATGTCCTTGGTGACATCCCCACCGTCGAGCGCGGCGATGGCCTGGTCGACACCGTCGGTGCCGATGGTGCCGGGCTGCTGGGCGACGAGCGCCTGCACGGTCCCGGCCTTCAGTGCGTCGATCTGGGCCGGACCGGCGTCGAAGCCGACGATCTTGACCTTGCCGGCCTTGCCAGCCTGCTGGATACCCGTGGCGCTGCCCTGGGCGGCGAACAGGTTGGTGGCGAAGATACCGACGATGTCGGGATCCTTCTGCAGTGCGGCGGTCACGATCTGGGCAGCGGTTGCCGGATCGTTGTGCGAGTACTGCACGTCGAGCGGGGTGTACTTCCCGTCAGCCTTGGCGGCATCGTTGAAGCCCTTGGCGCGGGCATCCGTGGTGGAGATGCCGGGATCGACTGACACCACCAGCACCTTGCCACCGCCCGGAGCCAGCTGCTTGACGGCGTCGAAGGCAGCCTTGCCGCCACCGAGATTGTCGGAGGCGATTGCCGACGACGCGTAGGACGGATCACTGGTCGTGGTGTCGACCAGGATGATCTTGATCCCGGCTGCCGCGGCCTGGGCGAGCGGCGCCTGCATGGCGTCGACGCTGGTCGGGGCGATCAGGATGGCGTCCGGCTTGGTCTGCACCACGGAGTCCAGGATCGGCTTCTGCAGGGTCGGGTCGAACTTGGTCGGGCCCTGGGTGGTGACGCTGACGCCGAGCTTCTTGGCCTCGGCCTCGATGCCGCACTGCATGGTGATGTAGAAGTTGTCACCGGTCACGCCCTGGATGAAGGCGAGCTTGTAGTCCTTGGACGCCTTGCCAGGAGCCGCCGCCGAGCTCGAGCCGGACGCCGTCTCCGACGCCGAGGTCATTTCCGACGCCGACGTCATTTCGGACGCCGAGGTCATTTCGGACGCGGAGGTCATTTCCGATCCGGAGGTCATGGCGGACTCGGACGTCATGGCTGACTCCGACGTTGCCGCCGCAGTCGTGCCGGCACCGGCGGCCGCGCTGGTGGGGTCCGCCGGCTTCGTGCTGGAGCAGGCGACTGTCGTCACCATGGCCAGGAGGAGTACCCCTGTGCCCTTGAGCAGAGTGGAGCGCTTCATTGTGCTGCCGTTCCTTCCGGGGTTGTTTTCCGAGCGGCTTTCTTGCCGAACGGAGTGGACGACCGTGCTCCGCGGAGCGCGGCCTTGCGGCGGGTCTGGTCGACATACACGGCGGCCACCAGGACGGCGCCGACCGCGACGAGCTGCCAGAACGGCTGCACGCCGATGATGACCAGACCGGACTGCAGCACCGCGGGGATGAACAACCCCACGACGGTGCCGAACATGGTGCCGAGACCACCGAAGATGGACACCCCGCCGATTACCACAGCGGTGATCACGTTGAGGTTCGTCTGGGTGCCGCCGGCGATGCTGGTGGTGGTGAACTGGGCAAGGAACATCACGGCGCCGACGCCGGCCAGCGCGCCGGTGTAGGTGTAGATCAGGATCAGATGGCGGTCGACCTTGATACCGACCCTGCGTGCCGACTCCTCGTTGGAGCCGATCGCATAGGTGTACCGGCCGAACTTCGTCTTGTGCAACACGACTCCGCCGATCACCAGGATCAACAGGGCCACGATGACCAGGGCCGGAACGCCGAGGATTCGCTGGTAGATGCCGAAATCGGTCAGCGCCGGGACCTTCCCGATGGGGATGTCGACGCCCTTGGAGATCACCTGGGCGAGGCCGAGCGCCGCCGACAGGGTGCCGAGGGTGACGATCAGCGGTGGAACCTTGGCTTTTGCGACGAGGAAGCCGTTGATGAAACCCCAAGCAGCCCCGGTGACGATCGCCACCAGCACACCGACCAAGACCACGGTTCCCGGCCCGTTGCTGTCGGCCATCGCCGACATCACCTTCGCCGACACGACCGAGGCGAAGACCAACACGGATCCGACCGACAGATCGATCCCCGAGGTGATGATGACGAACGTCATCCCAACGGCGATCACGGCCAACACGGCGACGTTCTGGCTGATCAGCAGGAAATTGGAGCCGGTCGCGAATCGTCCGTCGCTCTGGACGCCGAAGAACACCACCAGTACGACGAGCACCAGGAAGATCCAGGTGGTCTGCCTCTTGAACAGGCTCGAGACAATGCTGCCCGAGGGGTCCCCGTCGCCGGCGTTGCTCTGCGGCGAACCGCCGGTGGCGTCAGGGGAGGCACCTGTGGGCTTGGACAGCGACGGCGTGGCGCTCATGCCGACTTCCTCTCCTGCTCGATCGAACCGGTCATGGCTCCGACGAGCTGATCCATCGTGGTGTCCTTGCCCTTGAACGTTGCGGCCCGGCGTCCGAGCCGCATCACCTGGATCCGGTCAGCGACCTCCAGGACCTCGGGCATCGAATGCGAGATGAGTACCACGGCGATGCCCTTGTCCCGCACCCGCTTGATCGCGTCGAGCACGTTCTGGGTCTGCACGACACCCAGCGCGGCGGTCGGTTCGTCCAGGAAGACGATCTGGTTCGCCCAGGCGATGGCCCGGGCGATCGCGATCTGCTGACGCTGGCCGCCGGACATGTTCGCCACCGGAGAGGTCAGCGAGCGGACGGTGCCGCCGAGTTCGGCGAACGACGCTTTCGCCTTGCGGCGCATCTCCCGGTTGTTCATGAACCCGAGTTTGCCGAGCAGGCCCGGGGCGGGGATCTCCCGGCCCAGGAACATGTTCTGCGTCGGGTCCAGGTGCGGTGCCAGGGCCAGATCCTGGTAGACGACCTCGATCCCGAGCTTGGTGGCGTCGGTGGGATGGGTGAGCTTGACCGGGTTGCCGTTGAAGAACACCTCTCCACTGTCGATCTCCAGGTTGCCGGACAGGGCCTTCACCAGGGTCGACTTGCCGGCGCCGTTGTCGCCGATCAGCGCGACGACCTCGCCCGCCTCGATGTCGAAGTCGGCCTCGTCGAGTGCCCGGACGCCACCGAAGGAGCGGGAGACCCCACGGGCCTCCAGGATCGGCGTCACGAGACACCGCCGAGCGGCAGCGGGGTGGCCCGCCCGTGGATGACCTCGACCAGCGCGTCCAGTCGACGGCGTCCCTCGGAACCCAGGAACTCCTTGCGGGACGGGCGATCCATGCCGACGGCTTCCTTCCAGATGGAACGGCCGGCGATGAACCCACTGACGCCACCCTCGTCGCAGGAGATGCGCAGCGCGTCGGAGAACTGGTCGAAGGCGACACCGGCCGACAGCACCGCCCAGGGGGTGCTGATCGAGTCGGCAAGCTTGCGGCAGGATGCCGCGTCACCGGGGTACTCGAGCTTGATCAGGTCGCAGCCGAGATCGTCGAGCATGACGGCGGCCTCGATGATCTGGTCGGCGCGCTGCTGCGGGCTCGGTGCGTCCTCGCCGTTGAGCGGGAAGATCAGGTTCTCCACGACGGATGGGATCCCGACCGCGTGGCAGTCGGCGACGACCTCGCGGACCACCTGCAGCACCTCGGCGGTGCCGTCCGGTTCACCGTCCTTGGCGGAGCGGTCGGCACGCAGCTGGATGAGGAACTTGACGGCGTGGCCGCCCTGGTCCTTGACCCACTGCGCCGACAGCGCCGGATCGCGGTGGGTGCGGGGCTCGTCGCCGATCTTGCCGCGAACGGAGGGCTCGGCTGCGACCAGCACGCCGTAGGCCGGTCCGTCGAACGGAAGCTGTTGCAGCGCAGGCACTCCGTAGTCAGGATCCAGCAGGAACGCCGAGGCGGACCCGCGCAGGGCCTCGACGGTGTCGGCCTTGATGTCCTGCAGTTCCTGCACGGACGGATCGGCGATGCCGACGGCGGCGAACATGCGCTTGAGGGTGTTGCGCTGGTCCATCGCGACGATGGCCAGCAGGCCCTCGTCGTTCGCGATGGCGCTGAGGTCCTGACGGGCCTGGGTGTCGGTGCTGTTCGTCATGCGGTGGTCTCCTCGAGTGAACGGTCGGCGGTGGCGGTGTGTCGATCGAGATCCGCCGCGGTGGGCGCCGCTGAGAGCGGGATCGACTCGTGATCACCGGTCGGGGTCCAACCGGCGGTGGTGATGCTGTGGTGGGCGAAGGCGGCGAAAGCGGTGGCGCCGAAAGCGCCTGCCTGTGCCCGGTGGGTGAAGCGGACGTGCGGCAGGGCCTGCTGCTTCTCCCTGCGAACCGAGGACATCCGGGTCCAGCCGCCGGCGACGACGACGGACGGAACGGTGCCGAACTCAGTGGTCATGGTGTGCAGCAGGCGGGCTCCCTCGGCGATCCCGTGCCGGACCGTCGCCAGCCAGACGACGGCCGGCGACACCTCGTCCGAGATCGTGGTGATCGACAGGATCCCGTCGTCGTTGGCGGCTCCGCGCACGTGGACGATCTCGTCGATGTCCCTGTCCACCAACGTGACTGCCTCGCTGTCGAGCTGGCGGCGCCGCTCGTCGTCGGTGACACCGAGCAGCGCCAGCGTGCGGCGCATCACCAGTCCTGCCTTGGTGCCGCCCAGCAGGTGCCAGTACCCGGGAACGGCGTGCCGGACGGCGTTGACGCCGCCCGCGACGAGCCGGGCGCGCTGCTCCTCGTCGACCGGCTCGGTCAGGGTGCGCAGGTAGACCTGGGCGGTGCCGAAGGAGTCGAAGACCTCGCCGGGCCCTATGGCGCCGCAGCCGACGGCTGCAACCGGATGGTCGTGGCCGGCGACGGTGAGTGCCGCTCCCCGCAGGACATCGGGGCAGTGGGCACCACCGGCGACACCGAGCGGGGCGCCGGCCGGGACCTGACCGGGGATCAGGGACGCATCGATCCCGAGGTGCGCCAGCATCTCCGGCCACAGGTCGCCGGTACCCTGGTCGAGCAGGCCGGTCCGGGCCAGCAGCGAGGTTTCCGCTGCTGCCCGTCCGCCGAGCCGGTGGATGATCAGCTCCGGCAGGTGCAGCCACGTGCACCCGGTGAGGTCGACCCCGGAGGCGATGAGCCACAACAGCTTCGCCGCGGTGACCTGCGATCCCAGCGGCAGGCCGGTGACACCCGGGAAGCGATCTGCGATCGGGGCCGGAATGTCTGCCAGCTGAGCTTGGCCGCGAGGATCGAACCAGGCAATCGTCGGGGCGGCTGCCGTGCCGTCCGGTCGGAGCAGCACACCGGCCTCCGCCATCCCGGTGACGGCGATCCCGGCGACCTCGACGGGTCCGGAGTCGGCGCTCAACGCGTGGACGACCTCGGCCGCGAGGGCGATGACAGCATCGGCCAGCGCAATGCCGTCGGTGTCGACGAGCCCGCCGCCGTGGTGGTCCCAGTGGGTCCGTCGGCTGTGCACCAGCAGCTCGTGGCCGTGGAGGGTGGTGGCGAGCACCTTGGACTCGGTGGTGCCGACGTCGATGCCGAGCAGGACGGTCAGGCTCATGACGTCACCGCCGTCGGGGCTTCGGTGCCGGGACGTACGCGCACGATCCGGACCCGACCCTGCGCGGACCAGTCGCCGAACCCTGCCGGTACCGCCAACACCTGGCCGCGCTCGACCTCGATCGTGCCCTGCGGTGAAGACACCGTGCCGGCACCGTCGGTGACGATCAGAACGCTGAAACCGCCTGCAGCACCGACGATGCCGTCCTGGGGCGCCAGCTCGTCCATCCGGAAGAACGCATCGGCGCTGCTGGTGAGCAGCGGCAGCGCAGTGTCGGACACGGCGCCGTCCGTCCTGTCGTCACCGCGCAGCACCAGATCGCGCAGTATCTCCTGGGTGGTCGCGTGATGGTTGACGGCCTGCAGGGCCTGCGGCAGGCCGAGTCCGAGGTGCGAGTCGTCCCGACCGGAGGTCGTCACCGACCACTCGAGCACGATCGAGAGGTCGGTCGGCTCCTGGACCTCGACGACGAAGACGCCGGCGCCGATGGCGTGCGCAGTTCCGGCCGGCACGAAGATCCCGTCGCCGGCGCGGACCTCGATGCGGTTGAGCCGAGCGAGCATCCAGTCGGAGTCCTGGGCGTCGACGGCGGCGGCGAGCTCGACGGGATCGACGTCCTGCGAGAAGCCCAGCCAAACAACGGCATCGGGGCCGTCCGCGGCCAGCACGAACCAGGCCTCGGTCTTGCCGTAGCAACTGTGCAGGTGCTGGGCGGCGAACGGCCGATCAGGGTGAACGTGCACGGGCAGCCGCTGATCGGCGTCGAGCAGCTTGACCAGGATGCCGGTGTCGGTCTTGCCGGCCGGGCCACCCTCCGAGTCACCGAACCAGCCGAGCGGATCGGCGGCGACGAGGTCGGAGAACAGGCTGCCGTCCGCGAGGTGGCTGGGGCCGCTGTCCGGGTGGCCGGCGCGGTGCACGGTGGCGGCGAGCCACTCCTCGGGCAGGAATGCCGAGTGGGGCTCGAAGCCGCGCAGCTGCGCGAGTCGGGAGCCACCGCGGTAGAAGTGCTCGATGACGTTGGGAGGCAGAACGATCGGGATCATGGTGTCAATTCTCCGGAACCGCGGCGGATCAGGGTCAGCGGGACGAGGGTCTCCGCCGGCGGGCTGGGCTCGCGGCCGTCCTCCGCCTCGATGAGCCTGCGCAGCAGGACGTCTGCGGTCGCCTCGGCGATCCGCTCGGGTAGATGGTCGATCACGGTGAGCGCCGGCTGGAGCAGGTCGCCCAGCAGGACTTCACCGAAGCTGATGACCGCGCGGTGCGTCTGCCGATGGCGGTGCAGGGCCTGCACCGTGCCCGCGGCGCCACGGGGATGACAGGCGAAGAAGGCCGTAGGGGCATCGTCCAACGTCAGGAGCGACGCGGTCGCCTCCGCGGCCTCGTCGGTCTCGTTGGAATCCCAGCGCTCCAGGGCTGGGTCGACCTCGACCCCGGCGTCGCGATGGGCGGACAGATATCCCTCGTGTCGGTCGTGGTTCGTCGGTAACGCGCTGGAGTCGCCGATGAAGGCGATCCTGCGATGTCCCGATGCGATCAGGTCGAGCACGGCCTGTCGGGTCGCGCCGAAGTCGTCGACCTTGACGACGTCCGTGCCGGTCACGTCACAGGTGCGGTCGACGATCACCAACGGGATGCCGTGCAGCACATCGGCGAGGTAGCTGTGATCGGAGTTGGTGGGGGCCAACACGAGTCCAGCGATGTGATGCCCGGCCAGTGCGACCACCTGTTCGCGCTCCCGTTCGCCGTTGCGGTTGGTGGCGGCAACCAGCACGGTGTAGCCCGCCGCGGCCAGTTTCTGTTCGACGAACGCGACGATGGCGGCGAAGAACGGGTCGCTCAACGAGTCGACGACGACCCCGACGGTGCGGGTCTTCCCGCTCCTGAGCGAGAGGGCGTGCGAGTTCGGCACGTACTTGAGCTCACGCACCGCGGAGAGCACGCGGTCGCGGGTGGCAGCCTTCACCTCTTCGGAGCCGTTCACCACGCGGGAGACGGTCTTGATCGAGACGCCCGCACGCTCGGCGACGTCGTAGACCGTCGCGCGGCCCGTCACCGGAGAGCCCCGCTCGGCTGATGGGCGGTGACCGTGATCTGCGCGGCAAGCTCGGTGACCCGGACCGGATCGACGCCGCCGGCCAGCTCCTGTTCGCAGGAGGCGGAGGCCGTGGCCACCCCACGGATCACGAGTGCGACATCGTCTGCGCTGCCGGAGTTCTCCAGCAGCGGAGCCGCGCCGCCGACGAAGGAGTCCCCGGCTCCGATCGGCGATACGACCACGGCGCGCGGCGCGGTGAACCACCAGGTGCCCTCGTCGGTGGACAGGGCAGCGCCGGACGAACCGGCGGTGACGACGGCGCGCACGGCGCCGCGGCGGTGCAGTTCTGTGGCGGCACGGACTGCGCGCTCGGCGATGTCGTCGCCGGTCTCGTCGACCTGCTCGGACGTGCTGCCGTCGAGCAGACCTTCGGCCTCGGACAGATTGGGAGAGATCAGGTCCGGACGTTGTGCCAGGGCTGCCAGCAACGGTGCCGGTGCTGCATCGACCACGGCGGGGCAGCCGCGCTCGTGGGCCAACGCGACCAGCTGGGCATAGCCGTCGGCGGCGACACCTGGTGGGAGTGACCCGCTGCAGACAAGCGTCTCGCCGGGCCGGAGCGTTGCCGCGACGGCGTCGAGCAGCGACTGCCACTGCTCGGCCGTGATCTCGGGGCCGCGGCCGTTGACGACGGTGGTGCGGCCGGATTGTTCGAGGAAGATCGTGGCGACCCGGACGTCGCCGTCGGCGTCGACTCCCAGGAGCTCGGTGCCCTCTCGGCGCAGCAGCTCGGTCAAGCGCGCACCGTCGTTCTGCGGCCGGAATCCGATCAGGCGGGTGCCGGTGGTCCCGGTGGCGCGGGAGGAGCGGACGACGTTGACGCCCTTGCCGCCGGCGGACGTGGTGGTGTGGCTCGCCCGCAGCACGGCTCCCGGCACCAGCGCGGGGAGCCGCACGGTGACGTCGAAGCAGAGGTTGGGGGTGACGACCAGCACGGGATCGGGGCCTTCCGGTTGCGGGTGCAATGGCTGCCGGATGACGCGGATGTCGTTCCTGGGTTGGTACGCATCGTTTCGATGCCGACGACCCTGAGGTTCTGACAGCGTTGTCATCTGGTGGTGTCGCCACTGTGCATGCTGGATGACAGCGTTGTCAACAGCCGTTCGGAGGATCTCTCCGGATGTCCGGAATCGTGATGTCCCTGTGACCCGGGTCACCGATGGGCAACGAGGCCCAGCAGTGCAGGATGGGCCGCATGGATGCGCCCCCGATGACCCCCGACGCGGTGCAGGCCGCGCCCGTCGTCGTCATCGGCGGTGCACCGGGCTCGGGGAAGAGCAGCATCGGAAAACTGCTCGCTCGCTCGACCGGAGCCGCGCTGCTGGACCAGGACACCGTCACGAATCCGTTGATCGCGCAGATCGCTGCGCTCACCGGAGCGGGTGACGATCTGGACCACCTGAGCCTGCGCGGCGAAGTGCGAACGGCCCGGTACGCGTGCCTGCGCGACACTGCTGCGGAGATCTCCGCGCTGGGTTGCCCGGTGGTGGTGGTTGCGCCCTTCACCGCAGAACTCCTGGATCTCGTTGCTTGGCAACGGTTCTCGGTGACGTTAGACCGGGTGGTGCTGGTTGCGGTGACCATAGATCCAGCGGAATCGCTGCGGCGCAGGATGCTGCGGGGGCTCGCGCGCGACCGTGCCCTCACTGGGACCCCGGTCGAATCTGTCGCGTCGGCTCCGGGGCGCCATGTGGATCTGGTGCTGGACGGAGCTCGGCCGATGGAGGCCCTGGTCGCCGAGATCCGCTCAAGTGCGGGACTTCCAGGACGCTGAGACCCTCTCCGTCGCCGTGCTTTCCTGACCAGCCGGGACGGTGCGCGGGGGCGCTGGTGCGACAACGCTCAGCTGAGGCGCTCAGTGAGATGGATGGTGACCTCGTCGCCGTCGGTCTTGCCGGTCCGGCGCCGGATCGCGGCGGCGACCGGCAGCTTGTGGGTGCCGTCGCCGAGTGCCATGAACGACGAGGTGAACGGAACGCCGTCCATGGTGCCCATCACCTTCACCAACCCTCGGGTTCCGAAGATCTCCGCCGAGTCCGGCAGCTGAGCGCAGGTCCAGGTGTCGCCCTCCCTGACCTTGCCGAGAATGGCGGTGAAGGTGATGTCGAGGGGTCCTGCTGTGGTGCTCATGTGGGCTCCAGATGTCAGGGGGTTCAGCGGAACAAGTCGACGGGTGGTCGGTGTCAGAGGAACAAGCCGACGGGTCGTGGGGGGCAGAGGAACAAGCCGACGGGTCGTGGGGGGTCAGAGGAACAAGCCGACG
>JBBJML010000030.1:0-58493 GCA_037720195.1 Nakamurella sp.
CGCTGATGCATCGGGGCAGCGGAACTCGATCCGCTTGGCCTTGGGGTTGGAACCCGAGATCGGGATCCGGATGCAGGCCGAGCGGTTGCGCGAGGAGTACACCAGGTTGACCGGCGCCTCGTAGCCAGGGACCAGTCGGTGGTAGGAGTTCACCGTCGGGTTGGTGAAGGCCAGCAGCGACGGCGCGTGGTGCAGGATGCCGCCGATGTAGTGCCGCGCCATGTCCGAGAGCCCGCCGTAGCCGGCCTCGTCGTGGAACAGGGGCTGGCCGTCCTTCCACAGCGACTGGTGGGCGTGCATGCCGGAACCGTTGTCACCGAACAGCGGCTTGGGCATGAACGTCGCCGACTTGCCCGCCTCGTACGCGGTGTTCTTGATGATGTACTTGAACAACATCAGGTCGTCGGCCGCGTGCAGCAGGGTGTTGAACTTGTAGTTGATCTCCTGCTGGCCGCCGGTGCCCACCTCGTGATGGCCACGCTCGACCTCGAAGCCCGCGCCGAGCAGGTTCGCCGTCATGTCCTCGCGGAGATCCGCGTAGTGGTCGTACGGCGGGACCGGGAAGTAGCCGCCCTTGGGCCGGACCTTGTAGCCGAGGTTGCCGCCCTCCTCGGTGCGACCGGTGTTCCACCATCCGGAGACCGAGTCGACCGAGTAGCTGGTCTCGTTCATCGACGAGGTGAACTTGACGTCGTCGAAGACGTAGAACTCCGCCTCGGGTCCGAAGAAGCACGTGTCGGCGATGCCGGTGGTGGCCAGGTACTGCTCCGCCTTGCGGGCGATGTTCCGCGGATCCCGCGAGTACGGCTGCAGGGTCAGCGGGTCGTGGACGAAGAAGTTCATCGTCAGGGTCTTGCGGCGACGGAACGGGTCGATCCGGGCGGTTGCGGCATCCGGCAGGAGCAGCATGTCCGACTCGTTGATCGCCTGGAAGCCGCGGACCGAGGAGCCGTCGAAGGCCATCCCGGCCTCGAGGGACTCGACGCTGACGGTCTTGGCGGGGACCGTCAGGTGCTGCATGACGCCGGGAAGATCGCAGAATCGGATGTCGAAAACTTCGACATCGTTGTCTGCGATGTACTTCACGACTTCTTCGTTCGTGGAGAACACGAGTGCATCGCTCCTATCGAAAGTAAGCGCTCGGGCACAGCGTGCGTGCCGGTCGAGCGGAGATCGCGGGCGCGACTCCGACCCCACCGACGGTAGGAAGGAGGTGTTGCCCATGGACGTCGTCAGTGTTTCAGCAGGGTTACGCGCCGCCCCGTCAGGGTGACCCCGGGCACGGTGCGGTCACGCTCGACGCCACCGGATGCTTCCTTGACGTCACTGCTCGCCCGCGTCCGTTCGCGGGGCGCAGCGTTGCGACGAGCGGCGCAGGATGAGCAGTCGTCGATCGGCAGGGCGCCCCGTTCGTAGACTGGCCAGGTGAGCACCCGCGCGCATGGAGCTGCTGAATCCGACGGCTACCCGGGTGAGCGGTTCGCGCTACCGGAGTCGGGGGTGGGCAGCGTCGCATCCACCGGTCGCCGGGTCGGCGGATTTCTGCTCGATCTACTGGTGGCATTCCTCATCGCGCTGCTGTTCACCCGGCCGGAACTACCGCGCAACCTGTCGCTGCTGGTCTGGGCGATCATGACGGTCGTGTTCGTCGGGCTGATCGGCTCGACGCCCGGTCACGCGATCGTCGGTGTCCGAGTGGCGAGGGTTGACGGCAGGGCGCTGGTCGGGCTGTGGGCGATCCCGCGGGCTGCACTGACGTTCGTGCTCGTCCCCACTGTGATCGTCGATGCCGACGGTCGGGGCCTGCACGATCGGCTCTGCCGCACGATTGTCATCCTGTCGCGCTGAGCACTCGCCCCGGCGGCTGACTCCGCTGGGTCAGCCGCGCTTGCGGGTGGCGCGTTGGACGTTGCGCATCTTCGCGCCGGCCGGCAGCGGGCCCTTCGGCAGCCCGGCCTGCGGGGACCGGCCCTTGAGCGCCGTGAGCCGGGTGTCGAGTTCCTCGACTGCCTTGGGGGAGATGTTGCGGGGCAACTTGAGCAGCGACGAGTTGAGCTTGCGCAACGGCAGCTGACCGTCCTCGGTGCCGACGATGAAGTCGTAGATCGGCGTGTCGCCGATGATGCGGGCGATCCGCTTCTTCTCCTGCGCCAGCAGCGGTTTGACGCGGTGCGGGGCGCCTTCGGCGATCAGCACGACGCCCGGCCGACCGATCACCCGGTGCACGGCGTCGAGCTGCGCCGTCCCGGCCACCGCCGGAGTGATCCGCCACTTGCCACGCAGATTGTTCTGCAGCGACCAGGCAGCAGCACCCGGCTGTCCTTCGGCCTTGGTGTACACGTTCGACTGGACCCGCCGCGCGAACAGCAGCATGGCGATCATCACGCCGAGGATCAGGCCGAAGGGGAGCGCGAAGTACCAGGGAATGCTCACGAGCAGCCCCAGCCCGACGATGACCGCGGCGGTACCCAGCAGGGCCAGCAGCATGTACGGGATGAGGCGCTTGTCCTCCTTGCGCTGCATGTTGAAGGCCTGCCACATCTGACTGCGACGGTCCTTCTTCGCCGCCTTCTGGGCAGCCTTCAGTGCCTTCTTCTCGTCCTTGGTCACCGGGCCATCGGGAGCAGACTTCGCCATACCGATCAGGATAGTGCCCCGCACGACAGTTACCTGCCGCCGTTCGTGCAGCGGGCGCCGTCACCACGGGAAGTGACGGCGGGCGGGTGCGCTCAGCGCAGCGGATGCTCGGACAACGTCGACCAGGTGAAGGTGCCCGCGTCCTCATTCGCATCCACCGAGAGAAGATGCAGGGCGTCGACCTGCAGGGTCCCGGTCCACGGCATCGCGTCGAGCGCCGCGAACGCTGCGGTCAACGGAGCATCGTCGGCCTGCTGCCGGGCGTACCCGAGCGAGACGTGCGGTGCGTGCGGGCCGGCCGGCGTAGGGCGGCCCAGGAACGCCGCAGCGCTCGCTGCCCTGACCTCGCCGACCAGGGCGTCCCACTCCGGGGTCGGGTCGCCGGTGGTGCAGACGGCGGCGCTCGTCACCGCGGGTCGTCGCAACGGCACGGCGAAGGCAGCACGTCCCCGGGCGATCGAGGTCAATGCGGTGGCGAAGCGATCGAGCGCACCCGGCCGCGATGTCGGCAGGAACAGCGGGGTCCGTTGGACGGTGGCGTGCAGGAACGGAACGGGCTGGACGACGCAGACCCCGGTCCGGCTGATCGCGTCGTGCCACGGCTGCACGACTGCGGCATCCCAGCCGGGCAGCGCATAGACGTGCACGCTGCCGGTGAGCGAGTCCCAACTCGTTCGCAGGGGTTCGAAGATGCTGCGCATGTGGTCGACGCTAGCCGCAGGACCGTCGGTCCAGGCAAGCAGAGGAGCGTTCGCAACGTCGGCGCATGCTGTCCCGTCGGGGCGCATACTGGTTGGTCGTCCGAGAGGCTTCAACGGGTGCCGGCCGACGATCAAGGATGCGCCGGACGATCAAGGATGCGCCGGACGATCGGGAATGCGCCGGACGATCAGCAATGCGCCGGACGGCAACGCCGCCGAGAGCGAGCCGCGTCAGGCGGGCCGGTGACTGGCGAACGTCCGGGACGTGGTGAAGCCGAGGCCGTGGTAGAGCCGGCGGGCACTGTCGTTGTCGGCGTACATCCCGAGCGTGCAGATGCCGGTGACGGGGCCGGGGAAGTCCAGTGCACGCCGGGTCAGCATCCGCACGACGGCCGTCCCCCAGCCCTGACCGCGCGCATCGCCGGCGGTGACGATCCCGGCGAGATGTGGTGCACCGCAGGGTGTTCGGTGCAGCGCTCCGGCCGCGACGATGCGCGGCCCTGACGGTCCGGGCACCCTGGCGCCGATCCACAGCTCGGTCAGACCGGTCCCCGGCTGGCTCTCGGCGGTCGGACTGTCGGCGCGGTTCAACGCCTCCAGTTCGGCGGCGTCAGCAGCATCGTCGAGCTCCTGGAGGCCGGACTCCTGCGGGTGGACGGCAGGTGCGTCCCTGGTCCACATCCAGTCCCATTCACCGCCCCGCTGGGTGTCGGGGAAGCGCGGCGCCAGGGCCTGCCAGACCCCGCGGTCGGTGGTCACCGGACCGCCGAGCACCTCGGGGTGTCGGATCAGCTCCTCGGCCGCGTCCAGCTCGACGGGATCAGCCGTGGTGGGGCCGAAGGGGGCGCCCTCGACGTCCAGCAGCACCCAGCCGGCTCCGCGCAGATGTCCGAACCGTTGGGCCAGCCGCCATCGTCCCGAGCTGTGGACGATCGCGTCCGGCTGGATCTCACACTCGATGAACGGATCGCCCTCGAACTCGGCGATCAATGCTGCTCTGTCCACCTCAGGCAGTGGCCTGCTCGACGGACTGCTCCTGGCGGGCGTCCGACACGTGCAGGGTCTCCGGCACCGTGCGGCCCTGGGCAGCCATGCCCTGGCGGTAGAGCGTGCCTGCGCGGTACGAGGAGCGCACCAAGGGACCTGACATGACGCCGGCGAAGCCGATCTCGGTGGCCTCGGTGTGCAGCTCGACGAACTCCTGCGGCTTGACCCACCGCTCGATGGGGTGGTGCCGCGGCGTCGGACGGAGGTACTGGGTGATGGTCACCAGGTCGCAGCCGGCGTCGTGCATGTCGCGCAGCGCCTGGCTGATCTCCTCGCGGGTCTCACCCATGCCGAGGATCAGGTTGGACTTGGTGATCATCCCGGCTGCCCGCGACTGGCTCAGCACGTCGAGGCTGCGGTCGTAGGCGAACGCCGGCCTGATCCGCTTGAAGATCCGCGGCACGGTCTCCAGGTTGTGCGCGAAAACCTCGGGCTGCGCGTCGAAAACCTGTTGCAGCAGTTCGGGTTTCCCGGAGAAGTCCGGGGTCAGGATCTCCACTCCGGTACCACCGGCGAGCTCATGCACCTTGCGCACGGTCTCGGCGTACAGCCAGGCGCCCTCGTCGTCCAGATCATCGCGGGTGACGCCGGTGATCGTGGCGTACCGCAGATCCATCGTCGCGATCGACTCCGCGACGCGTCGCGGCTCGTCGCGGTCGAGCTCGCCGGGTTTGCCGGTGTCGATCAGGCAGAAGTCGCAGCGCCGGGTGCACTGGTCGCCACCGATGAGGAAGGTGGCCTCACGGTCTTCCCAGCACTCGTAGATGTTGGGGCAGCCGGCTTCCTGGCAGACGGTGTGCAGGCCCTCGCGCTTGACCAGCGCCTGCAGACCGACGAACTCGGGTCCGGTGCGCATCTTGGTCTTGATCCACTCGGGCTTCTTCTCGATCGGCACCGAAGCGTTGCGGACCTCCAGTCGCAGCAGCTTGCGTCCGGAGGGACCGAGGACGTCGGCCCCTCCGGACGAAACCGGGGTACCACAGCTCACTTGGCGCCGCCCTTGCGCTGGCTCGGGGGCAGCTGGAAGCCGGCGTCCTCGGCGGCTTCGGCGCTGGCGAACCACACCTCGGCGACCGTGCGGGTGTAGAAAGCCGATCCCGGCACGTGGTAGAGCTTCGAGTCCACGTTGCCCTTCACCGGGAACCCCTCAGGAGCGTCCTGGCCCTCGATCGCGCGTCGGCTGTCCGATCCGTAGTCCCGCACCGGTGCGCCGCTGGAGAAATAGTCCTCCGTGGTGTCCTTCGGACCGGAGTCGCTTTCAGCCGTGTCGTCCTTGCCCGCGACTTCGGCGATGTTGGACTTGATGGCGTTCTGGGCCAAGGTGTCGCCGCCGGTCGCGGACTCCTCGCCGACCTCGGCAGCCTTGTCCTTCAGGTCAGCGGCCTTGTCGCCAGCATCGTCCCGGAAGTCCTCCGCCTTGTCCTTGAGGTCGTCGAACGCGTCACCGGCCTTGTCCTTGAGGTCGTCCGCGGCGTCGGCGAGCTTGTCCTTGAGATCATCGGCCTTGTCGGCGAACCCCTCGGCCTCGTCCGCACCGTGCTTCGCCGCCTGCTGTGCCTTCGGCGCCGGCGACGTGGGGGCTGCGGTGGTGGCCGGCGGGGTCGCCTGTCCGGGGGAGCGGACGAACTTGACGATCGCGACTCCCACCGCGGCGAGCAGACCGAACAGGAAGAGCTTGCGCACCGGGTGACGCTCCACCCCGGCAGCCTTCTCCGCCTTCTTCTGGGCCTTCTTGGCGGCCCCCTCCGCCCGTGCCGCAGCCTTGGACAGGTCCTTGGAACCGGACTTCTCGGCCTGGCGGACTGCGACGGCGGCCTGCGCGGCCAGCGCCGCTGCCCGTTTCGCGGCCTGACGGCCGGCCCGCTCGCGGACGTCGGCGGCAACGCCCGTGGCCTTCGCGCCGACCTCTCCGGCCAGGGTGTGGGCGCGCTTCTCGAGCTCGTGCGATCGGGCGACCGCCGTCTTGCGGACGGTCTTACCCGTTGCACGGGCCTTCTTCTCCGCGCGCTTGCGTGCCTTGGCGGCGGCCTTGCGGGCCCTGCGCCCGAGCACCTCGGCGCGTTCGCTGAGTGCGCCGCCGACCTTCTCGGCCTTCTCACCCAGGGTCTCCGAGATCCGCCCCACCAACGGAGTGGCGGCGGAGACGGCGCTTCCGGCGAGCTCGCTGACCTTCTCGGCGGCCGTGGACGCTGCGGCACTGGCCGTCTGCCCGACCTTCTCCGCGGCCTCCTCGGCCTTGTCCTTCAGATCCTGGGTCCAGGTCGCGTTGCTCATGGCCACTCCTTGCGTTCTCGGTCCCCGGTCCGGGGTCATGGGTCAATCATGCCGTTGTGGTCGTCGGCCACCCGGGCTGTCCGTCGTTCCCTACCCGAACGGCGCAGTGCCCATGTGCTCCGTCCAGCATTCCACGCCGCGAGCGAGGAGGGAGCGGCGGGCGCACAGGACAGCGGACGGCGCGTCCACACCCCAGCCCCCCGGCGGCGGGCGGTTTGCTCGATCGGTCACGGGGTAGGTGACCCGATGGCAATGAAATCTGTCGAGAGCACCCAGCCCCCGTGCGACCTCGTGTGCCACGACCACGAAGGGAGCCGACGATGACCGATCGGCGGAGCGAACGCCCGTGATCGAGGAACTGCTGGCGGCCGCCCTGGGCCGGATGAGCGAACCCGGCCGTACGGGTAGTCGCCGGATCGTGGCCGCCGGTGGCAAACGCATCCGTCCCGAGCTGCTGCTGCGCTGCGCTGCGCTGGGCGGCGGCGCCGCAGGCGTGTCGGCCGACCCGACGGACCCGGCGTGGACAGCGACCCTGGGCGCCGCGACCGCTGTCGAGTTGCTGCACAGCGCGACCCTGCTGCATGACGACCTGATCGACGGCTCCGCCGTCCGACGGGGGGTGCCGGCCGTCCACCGGGCGGAGGGCATCCCGACTGCGATCATTGCCGGGGATGCGCTGATCGCGCAGAGCTGGCGCGCGATCGCCCGGTGCGGGCCCGCCGACGTGGAGGACCTCGCAGACGCCCTGGCCGACATGTGCAGCGGCCAGGAGCTCGAGGCGGCCCTCGCCTTCGACCCTGCCGCCAGACCGCTGGACGTGCTGCGGGTCGCGCAACTCAAGACCGGTTCCCTGTTCCGCGCGGCCTGCCGGATCGGGGCCCGCCGCGGCGGGCTCGCCGACGCGCAGGTCGTTGCACTCGGATTGTTCGGTTCCGACTTCGGGATCGCCCTGCAGTTGGTCGACGATCTACTGGACGTCACCTCGGAGCCTGCCGTGCTCGGAAAGCCCTGCGGCGCGGACTTCCGTGCGGGGACGATGACGATGCCGACGATCTTCGCGCTGGCCGACGACGCTCGGTCCGCCGAGCTGCTCGGGCTGTTCCGTCCGGGTCTGGACGACGCCGACGCCGACCGGGCCCGCGCGCTGGTGCTCGCCTCCGGCAGTGCCGGGCGGACAGCCGCCCTGGCCCGCTCGTTCGCCCGACGTGCCGGTCGAGCGATGACCACCGTGGCGGCAGCAGCGCCGGTGGCAGGCTCAGCACCGGCGGTCGCGCTCGCGCACGCGCTCGGCGAGGAGCCGATGAACTACGTCATCGGGCAATTGCGGAAGTCCGTCACCGAACTCGATCCGGCGGGCACGTGGGCCGAGAGCGATGACCTTGCGCTCCTGAGCACGCCCGACGCTCCGGGTTCGGTGGCCGGGTGAAGGTGACACCCGGGTCGCTGGGGGAGCTCCGTGGCCGGATCGCCGGGCCGGTCAACGCCGGCGCCGGGACGGTCCTGCGCGGCGGGATCGACCAGCTGGTCAGGCGCAATCTCCGCGGGGTCTTCCTCGACGGGGAGCTGCCGGCCGGGAGCTGCGTCTGGGCCGCGAACCACCACAGCTGGTGGGACTTCTTCGCCGCTGCTGCGGCACTCCGCGCCGCCGGTCGCCACGACGTCGGCGTTCTGATGGACGCGGAGAACGTCGGGCGGCAATCGCTGTTCCGACAGGTGGGAGTGGTCGGGACGGATCGTTTGCGGACGGCGGCCGAGATGCTTGGCGACGGCTGGGTGCTGGTGGTGTTCCCGGAGGGCGAGCTGCGAGCGCCCGGCCCGCTCGGTGACATCCGGCCGGGAGCACGCTGGCTGGCCGACCGCTCGGGTGCCGACCTGCGCACGGTCGCGACCAGGGTCGTGCTGCGTGGTCAGCAGGCGCCCGAGGCGTACCTGCGGCTGTCCGGAGCGCTTGCGTCGGCGGACGACGTCGCCATCGTTCTCGACGCCGACCTCCGCGCCCTCGACCGATCGTTGGCCACCGCCGACCCGATGCAGCCACTACCCGGCTTCCGCAGCGTCGTCACGGGTGTGCGGAGCTGGCAGGAGCGGTTCGGCGTGCTGCGGGGCGGCCGGTGACCGGGCCGCCGCGGTACCGGCTGCTGTCCTCGGTGGTGCTGGCGTTCCTGGGCACCAAGCTGGCGGTGCTGCTGGGCAACCTGGTGTTGTTCCCGACCATCCGCGGCCGGCACCGCTCGTCCGGGTCCGACCCGGCCAAGGTCACCACCGAGCGGGTGGCACTGCTGGTGCCGGTCAGGGATGAGGTCGATCGGCTGCCGGACACGCTGCCGGGGATGCTGACCGCCGGTGCGACGGAGATCGTCGTCCTCGACGACGATTCGGTCGACGGCACCGCCGAGCTGATCGAGCGGACGGTCGCGCGGCTGCGCGCGAACGGTGATCTGCCCACCGCCACTGCGGTCCGGGTACTGACCGGTACCGAGCGGCCGGGGGGCTGGGCAGGCAAGACGTGGGCCTGCGCCCAACTCGCCGACGCGACCGACGCCGAGATCCTGGTGTTCTGCGATGCCGATGTGCGACTCGCTCCTGGAGCGCTCGCGGCCGTCGTGCTCGAGATGCGCCGTCAGCACGCCGAGGTGTTCTCGGTCTTCCCGCGGCAACTCGTCGGCGGCTGGACCGAGCGGATGCTGCTGCCGCTGATCGTCGACGTCGTGCTGTGTCTGTTGCCGTTCCCGCTGTTGTCGGTGCCGGGGCGTGCTGCCCGGTCGGCCGCCACCGCACATGGTGCGCTGCTCGCCTTCACCCGCGACGCATATCGGCGTACCGGCGGTTTCGACGCGGTGCGGGACGAGGTGGTGGAGGACGTCGCGATCGCGCGGCGCACCCGCCGACTGGGTCTGAAACTGGGGCTGGCGCTCGGTGGCGACGACGTGCGGGTCCGGATGTACACCGGCACCGACGAGGTGGTGCAGGGACTGGGTCGCGGGCTGGTGCCGGCCGCCGGCGGAAGCCGCAGCGCCGTGCTGCTCGGATGGCTGCTGCACCTGCTCGCCTACACCGTGCCGGTGCTGCTGGTCCGCTCGCCGCGCTGGCGGCTGGCGGCGGGTGCAGGCATCTTGGAACGCCTGCTGGTGGAGAGCAAGACCGGCGGCCGGGACTGGACGGCGGCGGCGTTGGTGTGTGTGGCACCGGTGACGGCGATCCCGGTGGTCCGTCAGGCGGTGCGCCGCGACCAGTTCTGGAAGGGGCGTCGGTACTCGTGACGACTGCTCCGGTACGGGAGGCCCTTCCTCGTCCGCGCGGTGTGCGCGGCATCGGGCACCTGCCGCGGTGGACGTCCGATCCCCTGCGGTTGCTGGAGGAGGGCGCGGCGCTCGGTCCGGTGTTCGACATCCGGTTGTGGCGTGAGGTCACGGTCGGTCACACCCCGGACTGGAACCGCGCTGTACTCGGCGACCTCGACACCTTCCGCAGCAAGGGCAGCCTGAGTCAGCTGTCGCCGTACCTGTCGGCCGGCGTCGTCTCCCAGGACAATCCGGGACACCGGCGGCGGCGCGCGGAACTCAACCCCACCTTCCACCGCCGGGCCGTCACCACCGCCTTCGCCGCCGACTTCAACGACCTGATGCCCGGCCTGCTGCCGCAGGGCGAGTTCGAGGTCGGGTCCTGGGCGTCGCGGGTGGTGCTCAGCATGCTGACCAGGGCGTTCTTCGGGTCCGCCTTCCCGGCCGGAGCGCTGGAGTCGTTCGTCGCACCGCTGGACAGTCCGATGCCGGGACCGCTGCTGCGCAGGCCCTTCCGTATCCGGAAGATGAACGCGGCCCTGGAGTCCGTGTTCCATCACCCGCAGCCGGGCACCCTGGCGGAGTTGTTCGCCGGCCTCGACGGCGGGATCGAGGAGGCGCGGGTGGTGATCGCCGCGGCGTACGACACCACTGCCCACACCCTGGCCTTCGCGCTGTGGGAGCTCGCCGCCCGCCCGGACCTCAACGATGCGGAGATGACCCCGCAGGTGGTCGAGGAGACGCTGCGGCTGTATCCCTCCGGCTGGATCGGCAGCCGGATCTGCACAGCCGACACCGTGGTCGACGGGGTGCCGGTGCCGGCCGGCCGGATGGTGCTCTACAGCCCGTACCTCACCCATCGCAGTCCTGCGCTGTGGACGGCGGCTGCCGAGTTCCGGCCCGAACGTTTCGCCGACCCCCGGCCCGCCTGGGGGTATCTGCCGTTCGCGGTGGGGGAGCGCACCTGCCTCGGTGCGGGCCTCGCGACGCTGATGCTGCGGACCGCAGTGTCCGCCTTCGCGGGGTCCCGACTCAGCCGGGTGTCCGGTGACGGGGCCGTCCGTGGTGGGCTGACCCTGGCACCGGCCGGGCCGCTGCACCTGCGACGGGAGCTGGGATGACGCACCTGACCTACCTCGGCGTGATGCTCGCCTGTGTGCTGGGAACGCTGCCGCTGGAGTACTTCTACCGCGCCAGGGTGTGGCGCCGCTTCCGTCGGACTGCGCTGTCGGTGCTGCCGGTCGCGGCCGTCTTCGTGACCTGGGACTACCTCGCCGCGGCAGCCGGCTGGTGGCACTTCGACCCGACGTTCCTCACCGGATGGTGGGTCGGTGGGCTGCCGATCGAGGAGCTGGTGTTCTTCCTGGTGATCCCGGTCTGCGGGATCCTCACGCTGGAGGGCGTCCGGCACGTGAAGCCGCACTGGGGAACTGCCGCCGACCTGCCTCTGCACTCCGACGACGAGGCCCACCGGCAGCACGCGGAACCGGCGACCCGGGACGATGCGAGGTCCGGGGAATGATCGTCGACCACGTCTACAGCTACGCCGCGGTCGCCTCGATCCTGGTGGCCGTGCTGGTCGACCTGCGGGTGCTCAGGACCCGGCTGCTCACCACCAGGCTGTTCTGGGCCAGCTACGCGATCGTGCTGTTCTTCCAGTTCATCGTGAACGGCATCCTCACCGGGCTGGACATCGTGCAGTACGACCCGCGGGTGATCCTCGGACTGCGGGTCTTCTTCGCGCCCGTCGAGGACATCGGCTTCGGATTCGGGATGGTCACGCTGACGATGTCGTCGTGGGTGTGGTGGGGCCGCCGCTCCCGCCGCTCAGCTTCGAGCGTGCAGCGCCCCTGATCACCCGTCCGGCGATCGCCGCGCGGCGGCGCCGGGAAACCCTGATACGAGGCCCGAAGACCTGGTAGTCGGCCCGTTCGACAGCACCGAGGATGTCCCCGTAGAGCTGGAACGCCACCCTGACGCAGCCGCGGGCACCGGGCGCCAGCATGGCGATCCCCGGCTCGGCCCGTCGGTAGATCGCCCTGGTGCGGTCGATCTCAGCTGCCAGCAAGCCCCGGACGTCGTCGTCGACGACCTTGCGCTGCAACCGTTCCCGATCGAGCCCGAACCGGCGCAGCGACTCCATCGGCAGGTAGATCCGCCCGAGCCGCAGGTCCTCACCGACGTCGCGGATGAAGTTGCTCAGCTGGAAGGCGATCCCGAGATCCGCGGCGTAGGGGGCTGCCTCCTCGACGGTGCTGACGGTGCCCATCACCGGCGTCACCATCAGGCCGATCACCGCCGCGCTGCCCCAGACGTAGCGGTCGAGCTCGTCGTGGGTCGCGTACTCGTGGACGGTCAGGTCCATCCGCATCGATTCCAGGAACGCGGTGAACAGCTCGGGGTCGAGGTCGAACCGGCGGGCAGCGTGCAAGGCCGCCCGGACCGTCGGGTGGGCGCGGTCGGGGGCGGCCATGCTGTCCGAGAACTCCTGCAGCCGTGCGGTTTTCAGCGCTGTGGTGGCGGACGGCGAGGGATCGTCGACGATGTCGTCCGCGGTGCGGGCGAAGCCGTACAGCGCATGCACGGCCGACCGGCGGTCGGCCGGCAGGAAGCGGGTGGCCAGGAAGTAGGTGCGGCCGTGTTCGCGGGCGAGCTCCCGGCTCAGCCGGTAGTCGTTGCGCAGCAGGGGATCGGTGATGCCGGCGGCATCAAGCTCGGCCTCGACCCGCTGGCTCATGAAGCGATCCCGGTGATCCGCTCGGCGGCCAACCGCCCCGACAGCAGCACCATCGGGACGCCGACCCCCGGCTGGGTGTTCGCTCCACAGAACACCAGGTTCTCGATCGACCGGTCGAGCGTCGGACGCCGCAGGGGACCGGTCTGGAGCAGGCTGTGGCTGGCCGAGAACGGTGCTCCGGCAGCGATGCCCATGTCCCGCCAGTCGGCCGGCGTCACCAGCCGTTCGACCTCGATTCCCGCGCCGAAGCCCGGGAGCCCGCGCTCCTGCATGGTCTGGACCATCTCGTCGCGGTAGCGGGGACCCAGCTCCGACCAGTCGAGGTGGGAGCCGGACACGGTGTTGGGGCAGGGGAACAGCGCGTAGTAGGTCTGTTTGCCGTCGGGCGCGAGTGACGGGTCCGTCGCGGTGGGGTTGCTGATCAGGAACGACGGATCGCTCATCAACTCACCCTTGCGGATGATCTGGTCGAACGTCGATTCCCAGGCAGTTCCGAAGTCGATGGTGTGGTGCAGCAGGTCGTCGTACCGTACGGAGCTGCCGACGTGCAGCAGTACGCAGGACGGGGAGTAGTCCAGTCGACGGACGGCCCGCGGCGTGTACTGCGGATCCAGCAGCTCGCGGTAGGCCATCGGCAGGTCCGCGTTGACGACGACCACGTCGGCCGCGACCCGTTCGCCGTCGCTGGTGATCACCGCGTTCGCCCGGCCCCCGCTCACCTCGATGTGCGAGACCTCGGTGCCGTAGCGGAAGTGCACCCCGGCATCGGCGGCGGCCGCGGCCAGTGCTACCGGGATCGCGTGCATCCCGCCCTTCGGGAAGAACACGCCGCGCACACAGTCCATGTAGGAGATGACCGAGTAGATCGCGAGGGCGTCCTGTGGTGCGAGCCCGGCATACATGGCCTGGAAGGAGAAGATCCGGCGCAGCCGCTCGTCCTTCAGGAACGAGCCGACAACGGGGGCGAGCTTGCGGAGTCCGCCCATCGTCAGCAACTTCACCGCGGGGGCACCGATCAGCCCGGCCACCCCGTCGAGGTTCGCGTCGATGAAGGTCGGCATCTCGAGCTCGTACATCTTCGTCAGGTACGCGACGAACCGGCGATAGCCGTCGACATCCTCGGGCGCACAGTGGGTTTCGATCTCGGCCGCCATGGCAGCTGGATCCGTGTGGACGTCGAGCACCGATCCATCGGCGAATCGGGCGCGGTATCCGGGATCGACCTTGATCAGCTCGACCCGATCGCTGAGCTTCTCGCCGACACAGGCCAGCGCATCCTCGATCAGCTCGGGCATGGTCAGCACAGTGGGACCGGTGTCGAACTGGAAGCCGTCCAGGTCGAGCCGCCCGGCGCGGCCGCCCGGCACGAGGGCCTTCTCGACGACGGTGACGGAGCGACCGCTGCCGACCAGCCGCAGTGCGGCCGAGAGCCCGCCGAGGCCGGCGCCGACGATCACTACGGAGTCGGTGCGTCCCGGAACGGTTCTCATGCTCGGGACATACCCATCGGGGAGACCTCGAACCTCCGGCTGCCGGTCCGGGACGACGATGTGGGCAGCGCGACACCGTTTCCGGCAGCACCGCCGTGGTTACCGTGGTCAGCAGAGGCCCCCGCCGTCGGGCGCCCGACGGCGGCAGAGGAGCACACGTGCACGAGGGCCCGACCGATGACCTGGTGGTGCTCGTCGACCCGGCGGGTACGCCGATCGGCAGCGAACGCAAGTCGCGCGTGCACACCACAGACACCCCGCTGCACCTGGCGTTCTCGGTATACCTGTTCGACGGTGCAGGCAACGTGCTCATGACACGGAGAGCCCTGTCCAAGCTGACCTGGCCCGGAGTCTGGACCAACAGCTGTTGCGGCCACCAGCGGCTGGACGAGCCACCGGCCGAGGGCGTGCGCCGGCGGACCCGCGCAGAGCTCGGGCTGCAGATCACCGATCTACGGTGCGTGCTGCCGGACTTCGCCTATCGGGCTCGGGACGCCGGGGGCATCGTCGAGAACGAGATCTGCCCGGTCTTCGTCGGCACCGTCGCGGGACCGGTGCCCGAGCCGGACGACAGCGAGGTGATGGAATGGGCGTGGCTGCCGTGGCGGCACCTCGTCACCGCGGTCACGGGAGCGTCGTTCGCCTTCAGCCCGTGGTGCGTCCAGCAGATCCGGGCGCTGCAGGATGCCGACGACGATCGGTTGGCGTCCGGCTGAACCGCCGGGGCCGGTGGAGGGGGAGCGCGCTCAGCCCAACGCGGGATGCAGGTCCCACTGCACACCGCTCGCAGGAGTCGGCGTCGGCAGGTGGTGCTCCTGCACCGGGAGCTCACCGTCCAGCGCGGCACGCAGGACCGGCGTCAGGATCGGCGTCATCTCCTCGACCGTCACCTGGCGGCCCAGTTCCGCCGTCAACGACGTCACGCCGGCATCCTCGATGCCGCACGGGACGATCCGGTCGTAGGCGGTCAGGTCGGGATTGCAGTTGAGGGCGAAACCGTGCTGGGTGATGCCCCGGGCGATCCGGACGCCGATCGCGGCGATCTTGCGCTCGGGTCGGCCGGTCTGCGGGTCGGACGCGACCCAGACCCCGCTGCGTCCGTCGACCCGTCCGGTGGTCAGGCCGAGCGCTTCACAGGTTGCGATCAGTACTTCCTCGAGGATGCGGACGTAGGCGACCACGTCGATCGGCTGGGCCAGCGCCACGATCGGGTAGCCGACGAGCTGGCCCGGCCCGTGCCAGGTGATCCGCCCCCCGCGGTCGACGTCGATCACCGGGCTGCCGTCCGTCGGACGGTCGGCGGGCCGGGTCCGTTTGCCGGCGGTGTAGACGGGGGGGTGCTGCAGCAGCAGCACGGTGTCTCCTCCGGTACCGTCCAGCCGCGCGGCGGACAGCCGCTGCTGCCACGCCCAGGCCTGTTCGTAGTCGACCGTTCCGGCCTCGATGATGCGGAGCTGCCGATCGTCTCCGACAGAGGCGATCGCAGCGGACCCGGGAGCCGCGGACTCCGGTGGCAGCAGGGTGTTCAGACGCATGCCACCAGCGTAGGCCGAGGTTGCCGGTCGTCCGATCTCCGGCAGGTGCCGCACAGACCTGCTGCTCGTGGAGCGGGTCTGCTGCCACCCGTCTGCCACGTCCGCCTTCCAGAGGTATCGATCTCTCCCGGCGGCCGGGCGGAATGCTCCACCCATTTGGTCACCGAACGTGACTCCAGGGGGTGACTCGGCAGCCAGGAACGGTTGCCCTGGGTGATCGAGGCGCTGTCTTGGCGACTGTTGTTGCAGGTCGACCCTGGTCACCTGGCACTAAGTCACGAATATTGTCCGACCTCGGTCATTTTGTTGACACGGGCAACTTCCGGGCGCGACGCTTCGCCCCGTCGACCGCGGCCGAACAGCGGCATCGCGACCTCTGCTCACGCCCACCAGGCGGCGGGCGGACGGAAAGGAAACCTGCATGAAGAGATGCATCCCCAGGACCGTGATCGCCGTCGCGGCCGTCTCCGCGCTCGCCCTCGGCAGTGCGCTGGTGGGAGCGCCGTCGGCGATCGCCGGCGGTACCCCGAGTGTCACCGCACCTGCCGCGACGTCCGGTTCGCTGTCTGCGGCGTCGAGTGCCGCGGTGGAGGCCTACCTGGCAGCGCATCCGACGGCCTACCACCGCAGCGCCGGCGATGCGCTCGTGCCGCAGGCGGTCGTCATCGGCGGCAACGGGTTGCACTACTTCCCGTACCAGCGTACCCACAGCGGTCTGCCGGTCGTCGGCGGCGACTTCGTCGTCACCACCGATGCCGCCGGCGTTGTCCTCGGACTGCAGGTCGCGCAGAGTGCGCCGATCGGCACGCTCTCGCTGTCGCCGCGGATCACCGCTGCGCGGGCTTCAGTCGTGTCACAGGGCCGGATGAAGGTCGAGTCGGCAACGCGGCCGGCCGAGGCGTCCACCGCACGGCTGGTGGTGCTCGCCGGGTCGACGGCGAAGCTCGCCTGGGAGTCCGAGGTCGTCGGGACCACCTCCGAGGGCCCGTCCAAGCTCGCGGTCTACGTCGACGCGGCCACCGGCGCGGTGCTGCACCAACACGAGAAGGTGTTGCACGGCAGCGGATCCAGTGCTTACAACGGCCCCGTCCAGATCGACACCACCAAGCCCGGAACGACCTACACGATGAAGGACCCCTCGCGGACCAACCTCTCGTGCCAGGACGCCGCGAACAACACGGTGTTCTCCGGCCCCGACGATGCATGGGGCAACGGCGTCGCCAGCAACCGTGAGACGGGCTGCGTCGACGCGCTGTTCGCCGCCCAGACCGAGTGGAAGATGCTCGGATCGTGGTTGGGACGCAACGGGTTCACCGGAAGCGGTGGCGGGTACCCGATCCGCGTCGGGCTCAACGACATCAACGCCTATTACGACGGCACCCAGGTCCAGATCGGTCACAGCCAGTCCGGCAACTGGATCGGCTCGATCGACGTCGTCGCGCACGAGTTCGGCCACTCCATCGACGACAACACCCCGGGCGGCATCTCCGGAAGCGGCACCCAGGAGTTCGTCGCCGACACGTTCGGCGCCGCGACCGAGTGGTATGCGAACGAGGCGGCCCCCAACGACACCCCCGACTACACGGTCGGTGAGGAGGTCAACCTGGTCGGCCAGGGTCCGATCCGGGTGATGTACAAGCCGTCGACCGTCGGTGACGACGACTGCTACTCGAGCTCGACCCCGACGGACGAGGTGCACGCCGCTGCCGGCCCCGGCAACCACTGGTTCTACCTGCTCGCCGAGGGCACCAACCCGACGGACGGACAGCCCACTTCACCCACCTGCAACGGCAGCACGGTGAGCGGCATCGGGATCCAGAAGGCCATCACCATCATGTACAACGCCATGCTGGCCAAGACCTCGTCGGCCAGCTATCTCAAGTACCGCACCTGGACGCTGACGGCGGCCAAGAACCTGTACCCGGGCAGCTGCACCGAGTTCAACGCCGTCAAGGCGGCCTGGACCGCGGTCAGCGTTCCGGCGCAGAGTGGTGAGCCGACGTGCGGCTCCAGTACCACCGTGACGGTGACCTCGCCCGGCAGCCAGAGCAGCACTGTGGGCGCTGCGGTGTCGGTACAGCTGGCCGCCAGCGGTGGCACCAGCCCGTACACCTGGTCGGCCACCGGGCTGCCGGCCGGCCTGAGCATCTCCGCGGCGGGCAAGATCACCGGGTCGCCGACGACGGCCGGCACCTCTTCGGTGACGGCCAAGGCGACGGACGCCGGCGGTACCGCCGGTACGACGACCTTCTCCTGGACGGTGTCGACCTCGGGTGGTGGCGGCAGCTGCTCCGGGCAGAAGCTGGGCAACGCCGGCTTCGAGTCGGGCAACGTCACCTGGGCGGCCAGCACCGGCGCGATCACCAACGACAGCAGCGCCGCTGCGCACGGCGGCAGCTGGAAGGCCTGGCTGGACGGTTACGGCAGCAGCCACACCGACACCCTCTCGCAGACCGTCACCATCCCGGCCGGCTGCAGCAAGGCCACGCTGACGTACTACCTGTGGATCGACTCCGACGAGGGCACCGGCACCGCGTACGACAAGCTGACCGTCGCCGTCAACGGCACCACGAAGGCCACCTGGTCCAACGTCAACAAGGGGACCGGCTACGTCCAGCGCAGCCTCTCCCTGACCGGGTTGTCGGGCTCGACGACGGTGAAGTTCACCGGCACCGAGGACAGCAGCGCCGCGACCTCGTTCCTGCTCGACGACCTGGCGTTCACGGTCACCGGCTGATCGCAGATCACCTGCCGCGCAACGACAAAAGGCCCCGCCCGGTGACCGCTCACCGGGCGGGGCCTGTCGTCGCGGACAGCGGCGACTGCGCCCTACTCGACGGTCAGGATCCGCGGACCGTCATCGGTGACGGCCACCGTGTGCTCCACGTGGCAGGCGCGGCTGCCGTCGGCGGTGGCGATGCCCCAGCCGTCCTCCAGGTGCCGGTAGCCGTCGCGGCCACCGAGCTGCAGCATCGGCTCCAGGGCCAGCACCAGGCCGGTCTTCAGCGGGAGCCCGCGGTGCGGGCGACCTTCGTTGGCGACGTGGGGAGCTGCATGCATGGAGCGGCCGATGCCGTGGCCGCCGTGGTCGGCCAGCAGCCCGTAGCCACCGGCCTTCGCGGTGGTGCCGATCGCGTGCGAGACATCGCCGAGCTTGAGACCCCTGCGCATGTTCTCGATGCCGGCGTCGAGCGACCGGCCGGCCGCGGCGATCATCTCGATCTCCGCCGGATCACCGTCACCGACGTGGAAGGAGATCGCGGCGTCGGCAGCCCACCCGTCGACCAGCACCGCGATGTCCACCGAAACCAGGTCTCCCGGGACCAGCCGGACCTCGTTCGGGATCGCATGCACGACCACGTCGTTGACGCTGATGCAGGTGACTGCAGGGTAGGGGGAGGGGGCCCACTGCGGGTGATATCCGATGTAGCAGGATTCGGCCCCGCGGTCCGAGATCGCCTGCGCAGCAACGTCATCCAGCAGCTGCGGGGTGATACCGCCGGCGAGCTCGGCGGTGGCGACCTCCCGGCAGCGCCGCAGGCATTCGGCCACCACGGAACCCGCCTCCGCCATCGCATCGATCTCCGACGGGGTACGTAGTTCGACGCGTTCTCGCATCAGCATGGACTTCTCTCCTCGGGGTTCTGCTGGACGTTCGTCCGGCGATCGCGCGACGCTCGGCGGACTGGAGTGCGCAGGTCGGTAGTGGGCAGCGCCGATGGTATTACAATACCAGGATGGTCCGCGAACCCCTCACTCCCGAACAGCGCGAGTACGGCCGACGGCTGGGTTCGAGGCTCCGCGAGGCCCGCGGTGCCCGAGCACTGGCGGAGGTCGCAGTGGCCGCGGGCATCTCGCCGGAGACCCTGCGCAAGATCGAGACGGGCCGGATCGCCACCCCGTCGTTCGCGGCGGTCGCCGCCGTCACCCGAGCGCTCGGTCTGAGCCTGGACGAGGTGGCCACCGATCTGTCCCACCGTGGTCTGGAGCGGCCGACCGGGTGAATCGGTCGCCACACTCTATCTCGTACGCCTCCGATGCCCTCCTCCTCGACAACAGCGCGTTGCGGGCGTCGGCCCGGTTCTGCCACTCCAACGGGTGAAAGAAGTGGCCTCGTTGGTGTGAACCTGTTGCGGGCAGCAATCAAGTGACGTAAAAAGTTACCAAAGCGAGATCGTGCGCCGACGGAGTTGTTCGAACGGCGCAGTTGTCGGACAACAGACGCCCGAGGTCTACAGGGAAGGAAATCGAGTGACGCCGGACCAACCCGTACCCGTATCTGCCCCGTCGGCCGATTCCGCGCCCGCAGCCGTGATCGACGGACGGGGACGACAGGCGATCCGGATGTGGACGCTCCGACGGGCTGAGGCCAACCTCCCGGACATGGGCTCCTGGGACGGTCCGCTGGTCGCTCTCGCCATCGCCCTGATGTGGGACAAGGGAATCGAGGCGGAAACGCGACGCTTCCGTCAGGCGAGGGCCGAGGTTCTCGACGAGTCCCAGATCGAGATGGATCTGCGGATCGGACACGATTGTGTCTCCGAGTTCACCGATCGCGGTGAATCGCAGCGGGGTAGCGGCACCGGCGCGGCGACGCTGGCTGCGGGCGCAGCAGGCTCGACGTGGGACCTGTTCCTCTCGCTCGTCGGTCATCGGACCGCTGCGTCGTTGCGCGCCGATCTGCCGCCGCGAGCGCACCTGCCGTTCCCGCGCGCCGTCACTGCCTGATCAGGGCCCCACCCGCAAGCGGGATCGACCGCAGTGTGGATGACCGGACGCCCGTGGGTGTGTTGTGGACAACTCCGGACGGCTGTTCCCGGCTCGTCCTACCGTCGCGGGCATGGACATGGGAGCGTTCCGCGGTATCCGTCGGCTCGGTGGCGGAGCCGACGCTGAGGTGTGGTTGGCGGCCGCACCCGATGGCGCCAGGGTCGCGCTGAAGATTCTCGCTCTGCCTCCGGACAAGGCGATGGATGCCGCGCGCCGCGAGTTGGCGTTGGCGGCCCGGATCGATCACCCCCATCTGCTGGGCGCGCGATCGGTGGTCTGCGAGGGCGATCGCGTCGCCCTGGTCCTGCCGTGGGCCGCGGGCGGCTCGTTGGCCGATCTCCTGGCGCGGAGGGCGACGCTCACCGTTGCAGAGACCCTCACCGTGCTCATCCCGGTCGCAGACGTCCTCGCCGTCGCCCACGAGCGAGGTGTCGTCCACGGCGACCTGTCGCCGGCGAACATCCTGCTGACCGCCGACGGGCGTCCACTGGTGGCCGACCTCGGCGCGGGACGTCTGGCTCTGGACGGTGACCGGCCGATCGTCGGGACGCCCGGCTGCGTCGCACCGGAAGTGGCCAAGGGCGGGATCGCGCAACCGTCGTCCGATGTATTCGCCCTTGCGGCGATCGGTTTGTGGTGCGTGACCGGACGCCCCGCCTGGAACGCCATCGACCTGCGGGACGTGGTGGTCCAGTCGACGGTCGGTCAGTGGCCCGATCCCGGCGACGTGGCCGGACCACCTCGGTTCCTCGCTGCACTGCGCTCGGCGCTGTCCGACCTGCCGACCCATCGGCCAGGCGCGGCAGCACTGCGGATCGAGCTGGCCCGCTCGGGCGAGCCGGAGCCGTTGCCGATCTTCGCCCTGGGCGGGGCGGTCGTCGGCGTCGTTCCGGGTCCATCGGTCGACGGCAGTGAGGAGACCGGGGTGCACAGGGCGCCCATCGCTGCGACGGTGCGGCGCCGCGTCGAGATCCCGCCGGCGGGGTCCGAAGGTTCCGACGTCGTGGACGCTCCCGTTGCACTGCAACGGATCCGGCGGCTACTGGCGGCCGGCGGCCCGGCCGCGGAAAGGATCGTCGTCCGGTCGGACGGCGACCCCCTGCCCGCTTCGTCCAGGTCGCGCTGGTGGCGGGCCGCGGCGGGAGTGGCGGCCGCGGCCCTGATCTGTGCCGTCGCGATCTACGGCGGGCTGTCCTGGGGGCGCTCTTCAGCGGCCGAGCCGGCGTCCGAGCAGCCGGCATCGACGGCCACCGGGTCGATGATCAGCTCGGGGCCCTCGACCGCGCCGTCAGCATCCGTGCCGTCGACCACGGCGCCGTCACCCTCAGCGCCGTCGAGCTCCGGCGCGCCGGCCGTGGAGCCGCCTGCAGGTGCGGCGCCGACGACCGCGGTACCGACGACTGCGGCGCCGACGACTGCGGTACCGACGAGAGCGGTGCCGACCGATCGCGGTCCCGCGACAGCACCCGGCACGGCTCGTCCGACGAGCACGCCGCACCCCTCGACCGGACCGCACCCCTCGATCGCACTGCGGGAGACCTGGGCTGAGGTCGTCACGGCCCTCGACAGTCGCCGTGCGCGGGCACTGATCACCAGGGATGCGGCGCTGCTCGGCACGGTCTATGCGGGGAACTCATCGGCCCTGGCCGCCGATCGGGCCACCATTCGCCGTCTGCAGGACCGGGGATGGCGGGTGGGCGACGCGCGCCACCGGGTGCGCGAGGTGCAGTTGATGCCGGGTTCCGGCGCGCAGACCGTGCGGGTCAGGGTGGTGGACGAACTGCCGTCCTACCCGGTCACCGATGTCGGCGGTGGCGCCGTGGGTCGGACTCCGCCGCGAGCCACGGCGACCTCGATCATCGAGCTCGTCCGGTCGGCGGACGGCTACCGCATCCGGTCCGTCGAACGAGCGTGAGCCTGCCCTGCCGACACGCCAGCACCGCAGGTCCCTGCACTGTCGGTGCCCGCCCCTAGCGTCTGTGGGATGCGAGTGCTGCACACCTCCGACTGGCACGTGGGACGAACGTTCCACGGTGTCGATCTGTTGTCCGATCAGCGGACGGTGCTGCGGGCCATCGCGGCTCAGGTGCAGGAGCACCGGGTCGACGTCGTCGTCATCGCCGGCGACCTCTACGACCGGGCGGTCCCCTCGGCTGAGGCGATCTCCGTCCTGACCGGGGCTTTCGCCGCGATCCGGGCCGCGGGAGCCGTCATCGTCGCGTCGTCGGGCAATCACGATTCCGCTCCCCGGTTGGGAGCGTTCCGGGAGTTCCTGGACGCCGGTGGACTGCACCTGCGTACGGATGTGCGTGCGGTGGGGACGCCGATCGTGCTGCACGACGAGCACGGCCCGGTCGTCTTCCACTCCATCCCGTACCTCGACCCGGAGATGGTCAGAGGACCGTGGGAGCTCACCGGGCGGCTGCGGCACGAGGAGATCCTGACCGCTGCGATGCAGCGGATCCGCGCCGACCTCGACGCCAGGCCGGGATGTCGATCCGTGGTGCTCGCGCACGCCTTCGTCATCGGAGCAGTCGCGGGCGGCTCGGAACGATCGATCGCCGTCGGCGGTGTCGAATCGGTGTCGGCTGAGATCTTCGACGGGATCGGCTACGTCGCGCTCGGCCACCTGCACGGCCGGCAACGGATCGCCGACCACATCCGGTACTCCGGATCGCCGCTCCCGTTCTCCTTCGGCGAGGCCGCGCACCACAAGGGAGTGCTGATCGTCGACATCGACGCAGCAGGCTCCATCGCCGTCACCCCGGTCGACCTGCCGGTTCCCCGGCCGCTCGCCGAGATCAGCGGGACCCTCGAGCAGCTGCTGGCAGGCCACGACGAACTGACCGAGCACTACCTCGCCGTCACCCTGACCGATCCGGTCCGCCCGCTGGAATCGATGCGACGGGTCCGGAGCCGCTTCCCCTACGCGGTGACCTTGAGCTGGCAGCCACCTGCCGGATCCGTCGACGACGACGCCGCGCCGACCCGTCCCGGCGCGAGTGATCACGAACTGCTGGAGGAGTTCCTCCAGGTGTGTCGTGGTGCAGGCGCCGACCCGGTGGAGTCGGCGATCATCGACCGGGCGCTGGCCGCAGCGCTGCAGGACGCAGATCGGTGAGGCTGCACCGGCTCGAGCTCTGTGCCTTCGGTCCGTACCGGGACCAGGTGGACGTCGACTTCGACGCCCTGGCCGACGGCGGCCTGTTCCTGCTCCACGGCGACACCGGGGTCGGTAAGACCTCGTTGCTGGACGCCGTCGCGTTCGCCCTCTTCGGAACGGTGCCCGGGGCGCGCGGCCAGGTGAAGCGGCTCCGCTGCGATGCTGCCGACCCGGTCACGCCGACCTGGGTGACGCTGGAGCTGACGGTCGGCGGACGCCGGCTGCGCATCACCCGCAGTCCGGAATACCAGCGACCCAAGGCTCGCGGGTCAGGGACGACGACGGAGAAGGCGCGCGTGTCGCTCGTTTTCCTCGACACCCCCGAGCTGCCCGGGCTCAGCAGTCACCGAGAGGTGGGCGACGTGGTGGGCGAGTTGGTCGGCATGTCCGCCGACCAGTTCTTCCAGGTCGTGTTGCTCCCGCAGGGCGAATTCGCGCAATTCTTGCGGTCCGACACCGCGGAGCGGGAACGACTGCTGGAGCGGCTGTTCGACACACGTCGTTTTGCCAGGGTCGAGGCGCTGTTCGCCGACATGCGACGGGATTCGCACCGCTTGCTGACGGAGCGGTTGGCCGACCACCGGGCCGCGGTGGCCCGGTGGACCCAGGCAGCGTCACGTCCGGACGACGAAGAGGCGATCGATCCCGCCGAACCGCTGGCCCTGCAACCCGTTCTGGACGAGCTCCGGGACACGGCCGAACGGTCGGCGAGCGAGGCAGACCAGCTCCGGCAGGTCCGTGCAGTCGAGATCGCGACCTGGGAGCGCCTGCGTCATCGGGCCGAGCTGGTGGAGCGCTGCCGCAGACTCCGCATCGAACAACACATGCTGATCGGCCGTGAGGCGGAGATCGAGCTGGCCCGCCGCGGGGTGGCCGACGCGCACCGGGCCGCCCCGGTGCTGTCCGTGAGCACGCGCCTGCGCGAGGTCAGCGCCGACCTCATCGCCGGCGCAGAGCTCGAGCGGCACGTCGGGCAGGCCGCCGAACAACAGCGTGCGCACCTCGAGAAGAAGCTCGGCAGCGGATCGACGGGGGCTGCTGACGATCCGACGGCGGATCCCGCGGTGCACGAACCTGCGGTGCTGCCTACGGCAGCTGATCTCACGATGATCGCCGCCGGCGACCGGGACAGGGCCGGGTCGTTGACCGCGCTCGTCGCGGAGGCGCGGACCCAGTCCCGCGATGAGCAGCGACATGCCGCCCTGACCACCGAGCGCGACGCGGCGCTCGACGAGCTGACGGCAGTCGAGACCGAGAGCGCACGTCACGAGCGGCGCCTGGAACGAGCCAGGGAGGAGCTGCACGAGGCGGTCACTGCCGCTGCGACGGTCGGACCGCTGGCCGCAGAGCTCGCGGCGGTCCGTGCAGTGCTCGACCAGGTGGACGCGCTGCCGCCCGCTGCCCAGCAGCTCACCCGAGCACGAGCCGTCGCTCGGCGGTCGATCGACGACCACCAGCACAGCCGCGAGGTGCGGCTGGCGCTGTGGGAGCGACGCATCGCCGGCATGGCCGCCGAACTCGCCGCCACTCTGGTACCCGGCTGCGCGTGCCCGGTGTGCGGATCTGTCGAGCATCCGGTGCCCGCCACCGCAGGCGACGCCGGCGATCCCGCGCTCGACCTGGCGGCTGCGGAGAACGCGGAGCTGCAGGCGGACACCCGGCGGCGACAAGCGGAACAGGCGCTGCAGCTCGCGGACCAGAACCACGAGCGCATCCTCGCCCTCGTCGGCCACGCCGATCCCGACGACCTCCGGATGCAGGTCCGGCTGCTGCGCGACCGGCACACCAGCTCGCTCGCCGCACACCGACAGGAACGACGGCTGCGCGACGAGATCCGGACGCTCGAGAAGTGGGTCTCGCAGGCGGGCCTGCGCCAGCGGGAGCTCGTGGCTCGCCGCTCGGCCGTCGTCGGCGAGATGGAGGTGTTGCGCACGCAGCTGGACCACCGCGCCGATCGGCTGCGCGTCGCCCGCGCCGGGTTCGACTCGATCGAGCAACACCGCGACCGGCTGCTGCGCCTCGCCGAAGCCCGGGAGACCTGGGCGGATGCGATCCATCGACTCGACGACGCCGAAATGCGCGTTCGTCAGCTCACCGGTCGCCTCGACCAGGCAGTCCAGGCGGCCGGATTCAGCAGCATCGAAGCGGCGACGCACGCCGCCGAGATCGACCTGGACGCCGTCCAGCACTCGATCCGGGTGCACGAGGACCAGCTGCTGTCGGTCCGGAGTCGGATGGCGGAACCTGAACTTCAGCAGATCGATCCGGACGAGCAGCTCGACCTGGGCGGTCAACAGCAGCGGACGGCGACAGCGGCGGTCGCTGCAGACGCAGCCACCGCCCGCGAGAGCGCGGCAGCCACCGTGCTGCGGCACGCGATCGCGGCCGCTGCGGCACTGACCGCGATGCATCGCTCCCTCGCGCCGGTGTTGGCCCACGATGCGTTGATCTCGGCGCTGGCCGACACAGTGGCCGGTCGCGGCCAGAACCATCGGGGGATCTCGCTGCGCACCTTCGTGCTCGCCACCCGGCTGCAGCAGGTCGCCGACGTGGCCGGCGCCCGCCTGCTGCAGATGTCGTCCGGTCGGTACTCCTTCGTCCGGTCGTCGGACAAGGAAGGCCGCGGTCGCAGCGGCGGACTCGGACTGGACATCCTGGATGCGCACACCGGAATCGCTCGGCCGGCCAAGACGCTCTCCGGCGGGGAATCCTTCCTGGCGTCGCTGGCCCTCGCGCTCGGCCTCGCCGACGTGGTCGCTGCAGAGTCCGGCGGCCGGGTCCTCGACACGATCTTCATCGACGAGGGCTTCGGCACGCTCGACGCCGATGCACTGGAGCTGGTGATGAACACACTCGACGAACTCCGCGACGGCGGCCGGATCGTCGGGCTGGTGTCACACGTGGACGATCTGCAGACCCGGATCCCGACCAGGTTGCACATCCGCCGCGGCGCCGACGGCCCGCGCCCGCACCTGGTGGGCGGGTGACCGGGCCCGCGCTGCCGACCGACAGCGACGAGCAGCTGTTCGTGCTGGTGGCCCGGTTCGATGCTGCTGCGCCGCCGGGAACGGTGGAGTTGCTCGCAGCCCAGCCGACCTGCCGACGGTTGCGGTACGTCCGCGCCACCGACGTCGCCGACAGCTGGACGTTGATCGCCGAGTTCGCCGGCGCGGCCGCCTATCGAGCTGCGCTGTCGCCGTTCGACGTGCGGACGACGGTGATCCCGTGGCTGTCGACGGCGATCGCTGGTTCCGGGGTGGGGGAGGCGCTGCTGTCCGCCGACACGGGGGTCGTCACCGGTCATCGGCCGACGGTCGAGCACTGACCGGAGAGCCGCACGAGCACGAGCGGCCCGTGGTGCCCGGGGTACAGGCGTGCGCACTAACCTTGCTGCGTGTCCTCCTCGACTTCTGCCACCCGTCCCACTGCCGACCCGGCCGCGCTGACGCTGCAGGGCGTCCTGCTCACCCTGCAGCGGTTCTGGACCGAACGGGGCGCCATGGTCGTGCAGCCGTTCAACACCGAGGTCGGTGCCGGTACGGGTAACCCGGCGACGATGCTCCGGGTGCTGGGACCGGAACCGTGGCGGGTCGGCTACGTCGAGCCGAGCGTCCGCCCCGACGACGCCCGCTACGGCGAGAACCCGAACCGACTGCAGACGCACACCCAGTTCCAGGTGATCCTCAAGCCGGATCCGGGCAACCCGCAGGAGATCTACCTGGAGAGCCTGCGGGCGATCGGGGTCGACACCGACGCGCACGACATCCGCTTCGTCGAGGACAACTGGGCCGCGCCGCCGCTGGGCTCCTGGGGACTGGGCTGGGAAGTGTGGTTGGACGGCCTGGAGATCACCCAGTTCACCTACTTCCAGCAGGCCGGCGGGCTCACCCTCGACCCGGTCAGCGTCGAGATCACCTACGGCGTCGAACGCATCGTGATGGCGCTGCAGGGTGTCGCGCACTTCAAGGACATCGCCTACGCCCCCGGCATCACCTACGGCGAGGTGTACGGCCAGTCCGAGTACGAGATGAGCCGCTACTACCTCGACGATGCCGACATCGACGTCACCACTGCATTGTTCGACCAGTTCGCCACCGAGGCGGCGAGGATGATCGAGCTCCGCCTGCCGGTCCCCGCCTACGTCATGGTGCTCAAGTGCAGCCACGCCTTCAACGTGCTCGACGCCCGCGGCGCGATCAGCACCACCGAGCGCGCCAAGGCCTTCGCCCGGATGCGGAACCTGACCCGCGGGTCGGCCCAGCTGTGGGCGGAGCGACGCGCCGAGCTCGGTCATCCGCTCGGAGTGGTCGAGCCGCTTCCCGCGGCAGAGCTCCCCGCGAGCCTCCCGCAGTTCACCGAATCCGCGACCGTGCTGTTCGAGATCGGTCTCGAAGAATTGCCGTGGACGGAGGTCACCCGGAGCCGCGACCTGGTGCTGGCGGCCGTCACGGCCAAGCTCGACGCCTCCCGACTCGACCACGGCGCCATCACCGTCGAGGCGACCCCGCGCCGGATCGTCGTGCTGATCGACACCGTCGCCCCCCGCGAACCGGACGCTGAGCGCACGGTGAAGGGCCCCAAACTCGCCGCCGCCTACGACGCCGACGGCGCGCCGACCAAGGCGGCGCAAGGCTTCGCCCGCGGTCAGAAGATCGACCCGTCCGCTCTGCAGACGGTGGTGATCGACGGCGCCGAGCACGTCGGGGTCGTCGTCACCGACACCGGCAGGGGAGCGGCCGCACTGCTGGCGGACGTCTTCGGCGCGGTGGTCAGCGAACTGCGCGCCGAGAAGAACATGCGCTGGCGGGACCCGCAGCTGTCCTACGCCCGCCCCGTCCGCTGGCTGCTGGCACTGTTCGGTGACCAGCCCATCCCGGTGGTCGCCTCGGCGATCAGCTCCGGCACGACGACCCGGGTGCACCGCGGCGCGCCCGATCCCGAACCGACCGTCACCTCCGCGGACGGCTATCCGGCGTTCCTGGCCGGTCACGGCATCGTGCTGGCGGACGCCGATCGTCGCGCCGCCGTGGTCGCCGGCGCCACCGAGCTGGCGGCAACGGTCTCCGGCATCGTCGATGCGGACGGCGAAGCTGTTCTGCTGGACCAGATCTCGGCGCTCGTCGAATACCCGACCCCGCTGCTCGGCTCGTTCGAACCGCGCTACCTCGAGCTGCCCGAAGCGATCCTGACGACCGTCATGCGCAAGCACCAGCGGTACCTGCCGGTGCGCTCCGCGGCCGACGGGGCGCTGCTGCCGCACTTCGTGGCGGTCGCCAACGGCACCGTCGACGCCGATCTGGTCCGCTCCGGCAACGAGGGTGTGCTGCGGGCCCGGTACGAGGATGCGGCGTTCTTCTGGCGCGCCGATCAGGAGATCGCGCTGCTGGATCATCGTGCGGGACTGGAGAAGCTGACCTTCGCCGACGGCCTGGGCTCGATGGCCGATCGAGCGCGGCGGATCGCCGTCACCGCCTCCGCTCTGGGCGTGGTGATCGGTGTCGACGGGAACGACCACGTCACCCTCGAGCGGGCCGGCGAGCTGGCGAAGTTCGACCTGGCCACGCACATGGTCATCGAGCTGTCGAGTCTGGCCGGGACGATGGCCCGCGAGTATGCGTCGCTCGCCGGTGAGACACCCGCAGTTGCAACAGCTCTCGCCGAGATGGAGCAGCCGCGATCGGCCGGGGCGACGCTGCCCAGCAGTAGCCCGGGTTCGCTGTTGGCGCTGGCAGACCGGTTCGATCTGCTCGCCGGCCTCTTCGCCACCGGTGCCCGGGCCACCGGAAGCTCCGATCCGTTCGGCCTGCGCCGCGCCGCGCTCGGCGTGGTGGCCATCCTGCGCGACCAGCCGTCCCTGTCGGCGATCACCCTGTCCGTCGGTCTGCGAACTGCCGCCGATTCGCTGGTGGCACAAGGCGTCCAGGTGCAGGACGGTGCGCTGTCCGAGGCCCACGAGTTCATCGTCAAGCGCTACGAGCAGGCTGTGCTGGATGCCGACGTGGCGTACCCGCTCGTCCAGGCGGCGCTGCCGCTGGCCGATGCGCCGGCCGTCGCCGACGCGGCGGTGCGGGACCTGCAGCAGCTCGCCGGGGACGCAGGTTTCCTGGCCCTGGGGGCCGCGCTGCAGCGCTCACGGCGGATCGTCGGTCCGGACACCGCGCCGGCCTACGACCCGGCGGTGCTGGTCGAGGATGCCGAGCGCCGGCTGCACGAGGTGCTGACCCGAGTTCGCGACCACTGGCACGGTGGGTCGGTGGCGGAGTTCGCTGCCGCCGCGGCACCGCTGGCAACACCGGTCGATCAGTTCTTCGAGAACGTCATGGTCAACGCAGACGACCCGGCCCTGCGCGCGGCGCGCCAAGGACTGCTCGCGACGCTCAACGAGTTCGCCGACGGTGTCGTCGACTGGGCCGCCCTGCAAGCCTGACGCTGATCGAGCGAACGGAGTGAGTCGAGACATCCGGACCCATCGTTATCCCAGGGCCGCGGACGAGGGCGCTGCTCCGCAGGCTTCGCTCGCACGCGCCGGTTCGCAGGCTCACCGGCGCGTCCAACGCTGCAGAGGGCTGCGCATCGCCCTCATCGGCGGCCCTGAACAGTCGGAGAAATCCGACTTCAGAGCGCACCACGAACGCTGATCAAACGAGTGGAGAGAGTGCAAGATCGGTCACGTACGAGGCCGCACGCTGGGAGATCGTGAGCAGTAGGCAACCACGTCATGCCCTGGATGCGTCTTCAGGGTGACTTCAGACAGGGGTGACCATGCATCGTCCACAGTTCCTTCTCGCCGCCCTGACGTCCACTGTGCTGGTGATCGGCGGCTGCGCCCCAGCAAGGACCGCGTCTCCTTCCGGTTCGAGTGCAGTCGGGTCGACAGTCGAATCGTCTGCGGCCACCGCCGGATCTTCGGCCGGGCAGACCGTCCCTACGGTTCCGACCACTGCGCCGCCCTCGGTCACTACCAGCGCGCCCAGCGGACCGCCGAAAACGCGTCCGACTGCCGTCCCGCCCACCATCGGGACGACGGCATCCTCGACATATCCGTCGAAACCCCGCCCGGCCGATCCGTTGGCGCCCTCCGAAGTGTCAGACGCCGGGGGACCCGTCCCGCCGTGCGGATACGAAGAGCCGGCCATCACCCCGGGAGAGCCGGATGCGATCCCTGCCCCGGACACCTGCCAGTTCACCGGCGGCAGTCCGGGATGCCCCGTCCAGGTGACGGCCGTCGTCGAGAGCGGTACCACCCGTCCGGTGGAGCCGTCCACGGTGTCCCACCCCCACATCCTCGGCGGCTTCGGCCGTTGGGGAGGAGAGCGTGGTGGCTCGATGTGCTTCACCGAGTTCGCGGACCAATCAGTTCAGATGACGAACGGCAACACAGCAATCCTGGTGGTGCACAACGACAACGCGATCATCAACGCAGAACGCATCGAGCTGACGCGGAGTGCAGGAGTGAGGGGGATCGTGTCCGCCGGGACTGCGACGGTGACGGTCAGGGATCCGGCACGACCGCAGGGTCTCGAGGTCGAACTCCTGAGCCTGGGCAACGGGACCGGCCCTGCGTCCCTCCCGGCGGGGGCGGAGGCGGTCCAGGTGTTCGTCATTCCCATCAGCTCCGGTCCCGCCACGGTGACCGCCTACGACAGCTCAGGCGTGGAGATCGGCGCCGTCACGGTGCCCTGAGTACCGAACCCGCCGATGCTTCGACGGGATCTCGACTCCTTCGTCGCTCGATCGCCGCCACCCGAGGTGGTCGAGCAGCGAGGAACGAGCGTGTCGAGACCCCGTCAGGTCATCGATCAGGCGGGATCTCGACTCCTTCGTCGCTCGATCGCCGCCACCCGAGGTGGTCGAGCAGCGAGGAACGAGCGTGTCGAGACCCCGTCAGGTCATCGATCAGGCGGGATCTCGACTCCTTCGTTGCTCGATCGCCGGAGCTCAGCGCAGCGAGGCCGGGTAGTCCGACACCGAAGGTGCCGTGGTGGCGCGGAACCAGACCTGGAAGAACTGCTCGAGGTCCTTGCCCGACAGCTCCTCGGCGAACTCCTGCAGCTCGCCGAAGGTCGCGTTGCCGGCATGTTCTGCCGGCCAGCGCTTGAGCAGCGAGAGGAACGCCGTCTCGCCCATTTCTGCCCGCAGTGCATGGATGGCCAACGGTCCGCGGGTGTAGACGGTGGTGAACTCGCTTCCCGGCCCCATGTCGATCAGCGGGATGCCCCACACCTCGTCACCGGACGAGGCCATCTGATCGCGCCACTCGGCGTCCAGATCGGCGCCGTCCACGTCCTCCTGGTACAGCCACGGAGCGTAGGAGGCAAAGCACTCGTTGAGGCAGATGTCCTGCCAGCGCTGCACCAGCACGTGATCGCCGTACCACTGGTGCGCGAGCTCGTGGATGACGGTCTCCTCGTCGACCCAGTCCGCGTAGACCGGTCGGGATGCCGTCTCCAGCGCGAACGGGATGCTCTCGTCGGTGTAGATGCCGCCTGCCGAGTCGAAGGGATAGTCGCCGAAGTACTTCTGCAGCACCTGCAGGTAGCGGCCGGTCCCGGAGTCCAGCCGGGTGTCCGTGGCGTCGCCGGCGGCGATCGCCGAGTAGATCGGGATCGGGCCGCTGGTGTCGGTGACGGCCGTGAAGGTGTCGATGTACAGCGGCACCAGATAGGAGGCGACCGGCTGCTGCTGGTACCACCCGAACACGCTGGATCCCGACGGGACTTTCGGGAGGTCGTTCGTCACCGGCACCCCGGGACCCATCACCTTCCACTTCGACGGCACCGTCACGGTGAGCGAGTAACTCGCCGGGTCGGCAGGATGCTCGTTGACCGGGAACCAGGACGACGCGGACAACGGCTCGCCGACCGCGAGTGCGCCGCCGCTGCGGGTCCGGTACCAGCCGCCGTCGCCCAGGCCCGAGGTACCGCCGTTCACCGCGGTGGGCTTCCCCGCGTAGACGACCCGCACCTTCGTCCCCGCGCCGGCGCCCAACGGCACGGCCGGGGTGATCTCGAGCTCAGCGTCCTGCTGACGGAACCGTGCCGCGGTGCCGCCGACCGACACGGCAGACACCTTCATCGGCGACTGCAGGTCGAAGTTGAAGCGCCGCAGGTCATTCGAGGCGGTGACGGTCAGGGCGATGTCCGCCGTGCCGCGCAACTGGTTCGTCTCCGGGACGTAGGAGATTCCGAGGTGGTAGTCCTCGACCTGGTAGCCGCCGTTGCCGGACTCGGGGTAGTAGTCGTCACCGATCCCGACCGCGCCGATGCCGTCGGGAGCCTGTTCGTCAGCGGGTGCCGGCACCACGTCGTCGTTCGCGGGTTCGGCGGGCGTGTCGCCGTCGCTCGTCGCCGGGGCCGTTGGCTCCACCGGGGTCACCGAGGTCGGGTCGGTGGTCGGACCGGGCGTGCTCGGTGGGGTGGACTCCGCAGCGCCCGGATCCGAGGCGGTCGGGCCCGACGAGGCCCCGGTCCTGGCCGGCGCGGTGCCGGTGGGGGCTGCGACACCGGCGACGACCGTGCACCCGGTGATCAGCAGCAGCGCGGCCAGCAGCGCAGCCGGCGGCCCGATCAGACGATCGGGACGGCGGCGTCCAAGGCGTCGGGGCATGCCTGGCACGGTAGCAATCCGTCCTCGCCCGGCGCCCGCAATCGGCGACCCTGACAGATGTCATGCCCGGATCGTGACACCCGATCCGGGCGCGCCGGACGAGCCCGCGCAACGCTGGCGTCATGACCAGAACCAGTCCCACCACACCTGCCTCGTGCAGCGCGCTGGACGCGCGCACCGGGGCCGCTGTCGACATCACGGATGTGCATCGCTCCTTCGGGGAGGTGCGGGCCGTTCGAGGGGTCGACCTGCGCATCGCCCCCGGGGAGGTGGTGGCTTTCCTGGGCCCGAACGGCGCGGGCAAGTCCACGACCATCGACATGCTGCTCGGCCTGACCAAGCCGGACCGCGGCTCGGTGACGCTGTTCGGAGCCGACCCGTCCCAGGCTGTCCGCACCGGTCGGGTCGGCGCGATGCTGCAGTCAGGCGCGCTGCTGCCAGACCTGTCGGTACGCGAGCTGGTGAGCCTGTTCGCCTCGCTGCAGCCGCACCCGCTGGCAGTGGAGGAGGCACTGGAGCGGGCCGGCATCGCTGACATTGCCGGTCAGCGCACCCAGAACCTGTCCGGCGGTCAGTCGCAACGCGTGCGCTTCGCCCTGGCGATCGTCGCCGACCCCGACCTGTTGGTGCTCGACGAACCGACCGTCGCGATGGATGTCGAGGTGCGCCAGGCCTTCTGGGCCTCGATCCGAACGTTCGCGGCGTCCGGACGGACGGTGCTGTTCGCCACCCACTACCTGCAGGAGGCGGACGATTTCGCCGACCGCATCGTCGTCATGGCCCGAGGGTCGGTCGTCGCAGACGGAACGGGCGCGTCGATCAAGGAACGCGTCAGCGGCCGGCGGCTGACCGCCGTCATCCCCGACGCCGGCCCAGACCAGCTGCGGGCGCTGCCGTGTGTCATCACCGTCGAACACATCGGCGGCCGGATGTCGTTGCAGTGCAGCGATTCCGACACCGCCCTGCGGGCAGTGCTGACGCAGTTCCCACAGACCCACGAGATCGAGATCCACCAGGCCAACCTCGAAGAGGCGTTCCTGCGTCTCGTCGCCACCGAAGGAGCAGCGTCGTGAGCAGCCCCACCGCAGCCGTCCTCAATCCACGGGCAGCCGCACCGCGGTCCCCGGCGGCCATGACGGTCCGCTACGCCCTGCTGTCTGCGGTCAGCACGATCCGCAACGGCCGGTTCCTGGTGTTCACCGCTGCCCTGCCGGTCGCGATGTACCTGCTGTTCAACGGGCTGTACGGGCAGCAGGACGCGGGTGACGGGTCATCCCTCACCGCCGGCTCGTACCTGATGATCTCGATGGCCTGCTACGGAGCGATCGGCGGGGCGCTCAACTCCGGAGCGAGGATCGCGATCGAGCGGCAGACCGGCTGGAATCGTCAGCTGCGACTCTCGGCCCTACCCGGTTCCGGGTACCTGATCGGCAAGGCCTTCGTTTCACTGCTGGTGGCGATCCCGCCGATCGTGCTGGTCTTCGCCCTCGGGGCGACCGTGGGCAAGGTCCACCTGGGTGCCACCACCTGGGTGATCGCCGCAGTCGCCATCTGGCTGTGCACGATCCCGTTCGCACTGTTGGGCCTGGCGATCGGCTCGCTCGCGACGCCCGACTCGACCCAACCGATCTCGATGCTGATCTACCTGGGCACCTCGATCCTCGGCGGGCTGTGGGTGCCGATCGACCAGTTCTCCTCCTTCCTGCAGCACGTCGCCAGGTTCGTCCCCACCTACTGGATCGCCGACATCGGGCGGGACGCGGTGGACGGCTCGGGACTCCAACTGGTGGGCATCGCGGTACTGCTGGGCTGGACGATCGTCCTCGGTGCGATCGGGGTCATCGCCTACCGGCGCAGCGGCGACCGGGTGTGAGCAGCTCGACCCGCCCCTGGATCCCAGGGCCCGCCACTTCCGACGCGGTGGGCCCGGGGTCGGGGCACAATGCCGACATGCAGAACGCGATGCTGCGCCGATGGGGCTGGCGGTGGGAGCCGGGGTCCGTCAAGTGGGTCTTCGGTTCCATCGTCGCGATCGCCTACGCGATGGTGTTCCTGGTCGGCCTGTTCACCACCGACGCCCCACCGCTGACCCGCTGGAGCGCGGTGGCGCTGCTGATCGCGATGATGGTCGGCTACGCGGTGCTGCCGGCCGGCACGATGTCCGCGCCGTTGCGGACGAGATGGGTCACTCTCGGCGTCATCCTGGCGCTCGCCGCCGCCCAGGTGTCGATCGTCGGACCCGAATTCGCCGGCGTCCTGATGTTCCCCGGCATCCTCGCCGGAGCGTTGCTACCCACCCGGCAGACGGTCGTGACAGCAGGCCTCATCGGCGCGGCCATCCTGCTGGTGAGCGGCGGGGACGACTGGCAACTCGCAGCCACCGAGGTGGCCATGGCGCTGTGGATGCACGCGTTCTTCTCCAACATCCGGCTCACGATCCAGCTGCGGGCCGCGCAGGACGAGCTGGCGGTGGCGGCCGTGGCGCAGGAGCGCCGCCGCATCGCTCGCGACCTGCACGACATCCTGGGCCACTCGTTGACCGCTATCTCGGTGAAAGCTGCACTGGCGGAACGATTGTCGAGCATCGACCCGATCCGGGCCGCGCAGGAATCGAACGAGGTGGGCCAGATCGCCCGTGGCGCGCTGGCCGACGTCCGGGCCACCGCGTCGGGGATGCGGGAGGCATCGCTGGCCGGTGAACTCGCGGTGGCGCGGTCGATCCTGGCGGCCGCGGGCATCGCCGCCGATCTCCCGGGCGCGGTGGACGAGGTCACCGAACAGGGGCACCGGTTGTTCGGCTTCGTCGTGCGGGAGGCGGTCACCAACGTGGTGCGGCACTCCGGAGCCTCGCGATGTTCGGTCACCCTGGGCTCGCGCTGGGTCGAGATCGTGGACGACGGTAAGGGGTTCGTCGAGGGCAGATCAGCGGAATCCGGGAGCAGCGGACTCGCCGGTCTGTCGGAGCGGGTCGCTGCGCACGGTGGCACCTTGACCATCGGATCAGCTGCGCCGCAGGAGTTCTCGGTGCGCGCCGACCTTGCGCCGGTGTGACGATGGAGACGATCCGCGTGCTGGTGGCTGACGACCAGGCCCTGATCCGCGGTGCCCTACAGGCTCTGCTGGATCTCAACGACGACCTCGAGGTGGTGGCGGCCGTCGGCTCGGGCGACGCCGTGGTGCCGGCCGCCCTCGAGCATCGTCCGGACGTGGCCCTGCTCGACGTCCAGATGCCAGGAATGGACGGCCTGGCAGCAGCGGCGGCATTGCGGGAGCGGATGCCGAGTTGCCGGGTGATCATCGTGACGACCTTCGGCCGGCCCGGCTATCTCCGTCGCGCGATGGAGGCCGGAGCGACCGGATTCCTGATCAAGGACGCCGCCCCGGAGGCGCTGGCCGATGCCATCCGGCGGGTGCACGCCGGCCTGCGGGTGGTCGACCCCGAACTGGCGACGGAATCGCTGACGCTGGGAACCTCCCCGCTGAGCGGCCGCGAGCGGGACGTGTTGGTCGCGGCTGTCGGCGGCGGAACGGTCGCGCAGCTCGCCCGGCGACTGTTCCTGTCCGAAGGCACCGTGCGCAACCATCTGTCGGCGGCGATCGGCAAGACCGGCGCTTCGACCCGAGCGGAAGCGGTGCGACTGGCCGACGAGCGCGGGTGGCTCTGAGCGATCCGGATCCGGTGTCCACCGGCGTGATGTCCGTCAGCGCAGGTGCCGCAGGTACCGCTCCGGGGCCTGCAGGAACGAACTCCAGTTCCGGACGAGATCGGTGTCCTGCCAGGGGGTTTCGACGAGCCCGTCATCGCCGACCTCGATCACCGTCGCGCCGGGCGTAGCGGCGATGAGTGGAGAATGGGTGGCCACGATCACCTGCGAGCCCTCCTGCGGCATCCGGGCCAGCAGGCTGACCAGGGCGAGGGCGGAGGAGAAGGAGAGCGCGGCCTCCGGCTCGTCGAGGAAGTACATCCCCGGCTGCCAGAACGCCTCCTCGAACAGCCACAGGAATCCCTCCCCGTGGCTGCGCGCCAGTAACGGTGTCTGCGACCACGCCGGTTCGGTGCGCCCCGCCGCCCGATCCCGGTCGCGGAGGTAGGAGTGCATCGTCTCGGCGCGCAGGAAGAAGCCGGCCCGCGAAGCCATCGGCGCGCACGAAAGCATCAGGTGCCCACTCAGCGGAGACTCGTCACCGGAGTCCGCCGGACCGACCCGGTCGTTGCCCAGCCGCGGATACCGCTGGGCCAGGGCCTCCACCAGGGTCGACTTGCCGGCGCCGTTCTCCCCGATCAACACCGTGACGCCCGCCGGGATCTCCCAGCCGTCGTCCAACACCTGACGCACCGCGGGGATGTCCGTGAGCCACGCGGGCATGGCCACCCGGGAGTCCGGTCGACGATCCACCCGCAGCAGGTGGCGCTCCGGCACCCGGTCGATGCTCCCCATCGCGCCATCCCATCACGGCACTGCGACACGGGACTCCGACGCCCGACTGGCATGATCGCGTGCGAAGGCATCGCGCCGGCCCGCTGTCGTCGACACGGATCCGGGCCGGTGCGGAAGCAGACACCGGGAGGCGACGAGTGAGCACCACAGCAGTGCTGCGGGCGGCGGGGCGCTGGGTCGCCGGCGCTGCGCTGCTCGCCGTGCTGATCGTCGGTGGGGTGTTCGTCGGGGGCTACCAGGTGGCCGGGCACGACGATCGGGGCCGGGTCGACGCGATCGTCGTGCTCGGTGCCGCGCAGTACAACGGCCGTCCGTCGCCGGTGCTGCAGGCCCGGCTGGATCATGCCCAGCAGTTGTACGAAGCGGGGGTGGCGCCGCGGATCGTCACGATCGGCGGCAACAAGGTCGGCGACCGCACCACCGAGGGAGCCGCGGGGGCCGCCTACCTCGCCGAGCAGCTGGGGCTCGCGGAGACTCGCGACGTGCTCACCGCGGTGCCCACCGGCAACGACACGCTCACCAGTCTGCGGGCCGCCGCGAAAGTCCTGGACGGCCGAGGATGGACCCGCGTCGTGCTCGTCACCGATCCGGCCCACGCCTACCGGGCGCAGCGCATCGCCGAAGATCTCGGCCTGACGGCCGGGGTGTCGTCGGTGACCGACGGTCCAGCCGTCGAACCGGACGTGCAGTGGCGCTACCACCTGCGCGAGACCGCTGGGCTGCTGTACTACCTGGTGCTCGGGGGCTCCTCCGGCTCCACGGATTCGGTGCTGTGAACCGGATTCCACCGGGGTACACCGGCGACGACGTCGCCCGGCGGGTACCGGAACCGGCCAAGACGGCCGCCTTCTCCGGAGCCGGACCCCGGCCGGATTCCGGTCGCACTCCCTTCGCACGGGACCGGGCAAGGGTGCTGCACTCGGGATCGCTGCGCCGGTTGGCGGGCAAGACGCAGGTGGTGGCACCGGACGAGGACGACGTCCCGCGGACCCGGCTCACCCATTCCCTCGAAGTGGCCCAGATCGCGCGGGGGATCGGGAGTCAGCTCGGGTGCGACGCCGATGTGGTGGACCTGGCCGGGCTCGCGCACGACATCGGCCATCCGCCGTTCGGCCACAACGGTGAGGATGCGCTCGACCGGATCGGTGCGGCTGTGGGCGGGTTCGAGGCGAACGCCCAGAACCTGCGCCTGCTCGCGCGGCTGGAACCGAAGGTGCTCACCGCCAGCGGGGAGTCGGCGGGTCTCAACCTGTGCCGGGCCTCCCTCGACGCGGTGATCAAGTACCCGTGGTCCACACCGGACACCCGCGGAAAGTTCGGCTGCTACGCCGAGGACCGGGACGTACTGGAGTGGGTCCGTCCAGACCAGGGCAGCCGGCTGTGTCTCGAAGCGCAGGTGATGGACTGGGCCGACGACGTGGCGTACTCCGTGCACGACGTCGAGGACGGGATCATCGCCGGCCGGATCGACCTGGCCCGCCTCCGATCACCCGAGGAACGACAGGTGGTCGCCGTCGCCGCCCGGCGCGGTTACTCCGGGGAGTCCGAAGCAGACCTGGCCGACGTGCTGGGCGAGCTGCTGCAACGACCCGAGATCGTGCCGGCCGTCGGCTACCGCCCGGGGGTGCGGGGCGCCGTCGCGCTCAAGAGCACGACCAGTGAGTTGACCGGTCGCTTGGTGACCGGTGCGGTGGCGGCCACCCGAGCGGAGTACGGCGACGCGCCGCTCACCCGGTACGCGGCGGATCTGGTCGTCTCGCCGCAGCTGCGTGCCGAGGTCGCCATGCTGAAGGCGATCGCGGTGCACTACGTCATGGACGACCCGGCCAGGCGTGCGCTGCAGGATCGTCAGCAGCAGATCCTGCAGGCGCTGGTGGTGGCGCTGACCGAACGGGGGAGCGAAGCCATGGACGCTCAGCACGGACCACGCTTCGACGCCGCTGCCGACGATGCCGGTCGGCTGCGCGCGGTACTGGACCAGGTCGCCTCGCTCACCGACAGCCAGGCGCATCGCTGGCACGAGCGGCTGACAGGATCCTGAACCGACCGATCCGCGGCTGGTCGGGCTGTCCGGGTGGCGACATAGACTCGGGTGGTGGCAGGACGGATCACCGATGAGGACAAGGAGCGGGTCCGCGACGCCAATCGCATCGAGTCGGTGATCGGCGAGTACGTGGCGTTGCGTCCCAGCGGTGGCGGAAACCTGAAGGGGCTGTGCCCCTTCCACGACGAGAAGACCCCGTCGTTCAACGTCCGCCCGGCCCAGAGTTCGTACTACTGCTTCGGCTGCGGTGAGGGCGGTGACGTGTTCTCCTTCATCGCGCAGCTGGAACATCTGAGTTTCCTGGAGGCTGTCGAGCGGCTGGCCGACCGGGTCGGCATCACCCTGATCAGGGTCGAGGGCGGCACCTCGACCCGGTCCGAACCCGGCACCCGCGCGCGGTTGATCGCCGCGAACAAGGCCGCAGCCGAGTTCTACTCGGGCCAGCTGGAGACCGAGGAGGCTGCGCCGGCCCGGCAGTTCCTCACCGAGCGGGCCTTCGACATGGAGGCGGCCAGATCCTTCGGCTGCGGATACGCGCCGTCGGGCTGGGACCGGTTGACGAAAGCGCTGGTGAAACAGGGCTTCTCGTTGCAGGAGCTCTACAAGGCCGGCCTGGCGCGGGAGGGGCAGCGCGGCCCGATCGACCAGTTCCACCGACGGCTGCTGTGGACGATCCGGGACGCCGCGGGCGACGTCGTCGGGTTCGGCGCCCGACGGCTCTTCGACGACGACCGGATCCAGGCCAAGTACGTCAACACCTCGGACACTCCGCTCTACAAGAAGTCGCAGGTGCTCTACGGGCTCGACCTGGCGAAGCGGGAGATCGCCAAGCAGCGCCAGGCGGTGATCGTCGAGGGGTACTCCGACGTGATGGCCATGCACCTCGCGGGGGTGACGACGGCCGTCGCCTCGTGCGGTACCGCGTTCGGCGACGAGCACATCAGCGTGCTGCGCCGCTACCTGCTCGACAACGACGTGATCCGCGGAGAGGTGATCTACACCTTCGACGGTGACGCCGCCGGCCAGAAGGCAGCGCTCAAGGCGTTCGACTCCGACCAGCGGTTCGCTGCCAACACCTATGTGGCGATCGCCCCGGACGGGATGGACCCCTGCGAGCTGCGGATGCAGGGCGGTGACGCCGCAGTACGCGCGCTGGTGGACGGTCGGACCAACCTGTTCGCCTTCGCCATCCAGACCGTGCTGGCCGACTACGACCTGGAGACTCCGGAAGGCCGGGTCGCCGCGACCGCCGCCACCGTGCCGCTGGTCGCCGGGATCAAGCAGGAACGGTTGCGAGCCGACTACACCCGCGAGTTGGCCGGCCGGCTCGGCGCCGAGACCACCGACATCCAGGGACTGGTGCGGCGGGAGATCGCCCGGCAGGCCGCTGCCCAGCGCACCACTTCCGAACGGGGCAGTACAGAACGGGGCAGCGCTGAGCGGGGGAGCACCGACCGGGGGAGCACCGAGCGGGGCACGCCCGGTCGGCCAGGAGCAGGTGCCGCGGGTGATCAGCCGTCGACCGGCGCGCGCGCCGACGCCGCCACGTTCCGTCGACCCGACCCTCAGGACCGCACCAGCTCCGTCGAACGCGAAGTGCTCAAGATGGCCCTGCAATACCCGGCGATGGTGGCCGCCGACTACGCCGAGCAGGTGGTCTCCGAGAGCTTCACCCACCCGTCCTACCGGGCGGTCCACGAAGCCATCTCTGCGACCTCCGGGATCGGCACGTCCAGCGGGGTGGTGTGGACCTCGCGGGTTGCCGAGCAGATGCCGGCCGGAGGTCTGCGGTCGCTGGTGCACGAGTTGGCGGTGGAGCCACCACGGCACGGCTCCGGTGAGCCGGATTCCAGCTATGCGGGTGCGGTGATCGCCGCGATGGGTGAACGCGCTGCCGCGGCGGACGAGAAGAAGCTGCGGTCGGCGTTGCTGCGCGCGGAGTCGGCCGGCGATCGCGCGCGGGCGAACGCGCTGCAGGCCGATCTGGGTGCGGTGATCCGGTACCGGCGGGCGTTGATGGAACTCGCGCGCGGCGGTGCGGCATGAGTGTGTTCCGTCGGACGGTCGTCCCCCCGCCGCCGATCGCCCAGGTGTTGGAGAGCGACGAAGTGGTGCTGGGCCTGGCGCGGGACGATGCGGGCGCCGAGCTGGCCGTGACCCGCCGGCGGCTGCTCCTCGCGCGAGGCGAAGCATTGCCGACCTCGCTGAGCTGGTTCGAGATCGCCAGGGTGCGGCTGGACGACGGAGTGCTGGAGATCGTGCCACTGCGCTGGGTGGCGCCGTTCGCCGACGGCGCGGGGGACATGGTGGTCGACGCGCCCACGCTGTCGTTGCGGATCGGCCGGGCGAACCGCCTCACCGATCAGATCCATCAGCGGGTGCGATCCTCGGTGATCGCGTCCCGGCACCTGCCGTGGCCCGATGCGGGTGGCTGGGTGACGATCCGCCGGGTGGCCGGGGTCGACGGCGTGCTGCCCCAACTCCGGCTGGACGCCGGCGCCGATCCGGAAGCGCCGGGTTTCCTCGCCGCTGCCGAACGCGTGGTGATCGAGCTGCGCGCCGGGGGAGCAGGCTCCGGCACGACCGGGGTCGACGAGTAGTTGATCTCCGTGAGCGAGCAAGGCCCCTGACCGCACCAGCACACTTCCGGTGGTCGAGCGACGAAGGAGTCGAGACCCTCCCGGACACGATCCAGCGGGGGTACGAGCAAGGCCCCCGACCGCAGTGCGGTCGAGGGCCTCGAGCTGCGCTCCCCCGATTGGACTCGAACCAATAACCTGCCGATTAACAGTCGGCTGCTCTGCCAATTGAGCTACAGGGGAATGCTGGCTGCCGGACTGACCCCGGGAGGATCAGTACCTGCGCTGGAAAGAATAGCCCACCACCGGGAGTACTCACGAACCGATGCCCGACCCGGCCCACAGCCTGGGTTCGGTATCGTCCCCGTCGGGGCGGTAGCTCAGTCGGTCAGAGCAGCGGACTCATAATCCGTCAGGTCGTGGGTTCGAGCCCCACTCGCCCCACAGCAGAGCGCGAGGGAGAAGGGCGGTCGTCGGGTGTCCCGGCTTGGCAACCGGCGACCGGCGGCTCGATACTGATCACAGGTCACCAGCGTGCCCGTTCGTCCAGCTCGGACCCCGCTCGACAACAATTCCGGACGACTCCGATCCGGCGAGGAGAAGCCATGTTCCGACTGTTGCTGGGCGCTGCGCTCGGATACGTCCTGGGGTCCCGGGCGGGCCGGGAACGATACGAGCAGATCAAGCGGGCGGCAGTGCGCACTGCCGACCACCCCCCCGTGCAGGGAGCGGCCGGCTTCGTCCAGGCCAAGGTGTCACCGAACTGCTTCCTGGACACAAGGCTTCCTGACTCGAGCCGCAGCTGTTTGTCCGAGTTGGTGGCGCCCAGAGGTCACAGGGTGCACAATGTGAACACAACTTCACTCGTACCACACGCGCAGTGACCAAGCCGGTCCAGCGCACCCAGCATGAGGCTCCCCGTTGGGGAAGACGTCGGAGCCGATCAGCGGAGGTGCCTGGTGACACGTGCAACACGTGGTGTGGTGTTCGTCCATGCGGCGCCGGCAGCCATCTGCCCCCATGCCGAATGGGCCATCTCGTCCGTCCTGGGTGGACGGGCGAGTCTGCAGTGGACCCCGCAGCCGGCCGCTCCCGGTCAGCTGCGGGCGGACCTGTCGTGGACGGGTGAACCCGGAACCGGTAGCCGCATAGCCGCAGCGCTCAAGACCTGGCCGATGCTGCGGTTCGAGGTCACCGAAGATCCGAGCGACGGGTGCGACGGTGAACGGATCTGCCATCTGCCCGGTCGAGGCATCTGGCGTGCGACCACCGGCGCCTCGGGCGACGTCGTCGTTCCCGAGGACCGCCTGCGCAGCCTGCTCGGCCATGGTTACGGCGCCGAGAAGCTGGCGCACGAACTGAACCAACTGCTCGGTGCCGACGTGGATGCAGAGCTGGAACCGTACCGCCGCGCCGGCGACGGATCTCCGATCACCTGGCTGCACCAGGTCGGCTGATCCCCCCGCTCCGGAGCGGGTACCGAACTCCGTCGAGCAACCTGACCCGCGGTCGGCACGTCAGTAGGGTGGATTTCTGATACCCCGACCGACGGATCCTGACAGGAGTTGGTGAGCATCACCGAGCGTCGTCTGACCGGAGCACTGGTGGCGTTGCTGATCGTCTGCCTGGTCGCAGCCGCAGCCACGGCCGTGCTGCTGGGTCGGCAGGCGGCTGTCGCTGCCCGGGTGTCCGAGCCGGTCACTCCCTCCGTCTCGGCGCCCTCCACCGCCCGACCTGCACCCTCGACCGCACGTCCACAACCCACCGCCACCCGCATCAGTCAGTCCGACCCGACTCCAGCGGTGTCGGGGACGGACGAGCCCGAGCCGACCTCGGTGACCCCGGCGTCGCCGTCGGAACTGACGCCCACCAGCGCCAGCGACCCTGCGTCGGTTCCCAGCACTGCACCGACGACCGCGAAGCCGACCGGCACAGTGTTGGACCCGCCGGTCGACCTCTCGGCACAGGCCGCCAAGCATCCGGATGCCACCGCGATCCAGAAGCTGGTCTCCCTCAACTTCCGGTCGATCAACACCCTCGACTACCAGTTGTGGGCCGACACGGTGACCCCTGAGCAGTCCGCTGCCTTCGGTCCGGAGGACTGGCTCAACGCCTACCGGACCTCCAAAGACCGCGACATCGAGATCGTGGCCATCGAACCCGACACCAGGTGGATCACCATCACGTTCAATTCCAGCCAAGCCATCGACAAGGCCCCCCCGGACGAGCCCAGTACCTGTCTCAACTGGAAGGTGGTGCAACCCGTCGTGACCGTCAACGGCAAGCTGCGGCTGGCGAAATCGGTCGAGGGCCTGTCCAGCTACCGCGGTTGCGAGTGATCGGCCCGGTACGGTCGCGGCACCCCGGCCGGCAGCCGTGGCGTCGTGCTCTCCCGTGGGCGGTCGGGATGCTCGTGCTCTCTGGCTGCTCGGGACCGACTAGTTCCCCGACGGCGGTGGGTGTCGCCGCCACGTCAGCCTCGTCCGCTGCGGCCACGAGCCCTGTGTCCACCTCCGAGTCGCCGACCCGTCGGTCCTCGTCCGCGTCGTCCGTTCCGGCCACGACTACAGCAACGCAGAGCCCCTCCCGCCCTCCGTCGAGCCCGCGGACGACCCCGTCGAGCGCCGCCGCGGATCGGTCGGCCACCGTGGCCACCGCGCGCCCGGCCACGACCGGGCTCAGGATCACCGCGGCCGACGAGCGAAGGGCCGAGCAGCAGGTCGCCGCACTGTCGGTGCGGGAGCAGGCTGCTCTGGTGCTGATGCCGGCGGCGTCGGAGGTCGGCGCGACGGTGTCGTCGGTGCGGTACGGCGGCGTCATCCTGATGGGATCCGACGGGGTGGTCGACGGCACCGGTCGCGGTACCCCCGCCGAGGTGCGGGACTACGTCAGCGCTCTGCAGGCGCAGCGGCCGGCAGCGTGGGGACCGATGCTGGTCGCTGTCGATCAGGAGTACGGGGACGTCGCCCGCCTGGTGAACGGCTTCACCGAGTTCCCGGGTGCGTCGGTGCTTGCGGCCGGCGGCCGGGACGATGCCGTGCAGCTCACCGAACGGGCCGCAACGGCCGCCGCTCAGGAGATGCGCGCCGTCGGCGTCACCATCGATTTCGCGCCCGATGCGGATGTGTTGCCGACCGACGGGCGATCGGCGATCGGTGACCGCTCCTACGGCACCGACCCGGCGACGGTCGGCTCCTTCGTCGCGGCAGCGGTTCGCGGTTACCAGAGCGGGGGAGTGGCGGCCACCCTGAAGCACTTCCCGGGCATCGGCGGGTTGTCCTCGGACACCCATGAGGTGCTCCCGACGGTCGAGCAGCCGTGCGCGAGCTGGAACCGCTCGTCGCGGGTGCCGTTCGCCGCGGGCATCGACGCGGGTGCTGCCCTGGTGATGACGGGTCACGTCCTGTTCCCCGCCGCCGGTGTATCGGCGGAGCCCGCCAGTCTGTCGCCCACTGCGGTCGATGACGTATTGCGCGGCAAGGGATCCAGCGGATGCAGCGGACTCGGATTCGCCGGGATCTCGGTCAGCGACTCGTTCCAGATGGCACCGGTGGCGGACGCGTTCTCGCCGGGCGAGGCTGCCTGGCGTGCCCTGGCCGCGGGTCAGGATCTGATCCTGCTGCCGGCATCTCCGGGCAAGGCGTTGTCCGGGATCGTCGACGCCGTCGACTCCGGTCAGCTCCCGGCCGGCCGGCTGCGCGACGCTGCCACCCGGATCCTGACGCTGCAGGCCGCGACGGACAACGTCGTGGTGCCCCCGCTGTCGGTGGTCAACTCGGCTGAGCACCGGGCGCTCGCGGCAGCGGCGAGGGGCTGATGCGGCACCGCCGCCCGCTCGCTCACCGCGTCGAGCGGTAGCCGATCCCGCGGACGGTGGTGACCACGTCCCGGTCGCCGAACTTGCCGCGCAGGGACGCCATGTGCGCCTCCAGTGTCCTGGCCGCCGCCGCATCGCTGACGCCCCACACCTCGAACAACAGATCGGCGCGGGGAACGACCGCGCCGTCCCGCCGCGCGACGGCTGCCAGCAGATCGAACTCCTTGCGCGTCAACGGGATCGGGTCGCCGTCGGCGGTGACCGTCCGGGTCCGCAGATCGATGCGGACACCGCCGACCTCAAGCGTGGGGGCCAGCGACGTCCCCTGACTGCGCCGCACCACGGCGTCGATGCGCGCGAGCAGCTCCTCCGGGTCGATGGGTTTGACGAGATAGTCGTCGGCCCCGCTGCGCAGACCCTGGACCCGGGAAGCGACCGCCCCACGTCCGGTCACCGCGACCACCGGAACACTGGAGTGTGCGCGGATCGCCGCGCAGACGGCCAGCCCATCGCGGTCCGGCAACCCCATGTCCAGCAGCACGATGTCCACCGCCGCCCGGCCGTCGCCCGAGGTCCCCACCGCGCCCTCGAGCCCCAGTGCCTGCAGAGCGGCGGTCCCGGTGCGGACCCAGACGACCACGTGGTTCTCCCGGACCAGCACCCGACGCAGCGCATCGCCGAGCGACGCGTCATCCTCGACCAGCAGCACCCGCATCCGCTCAACGTAGACGCCGATGCTCAAGGTTTGCTCAAGGAGCCATCCGCAGGGCTGTCGGACTCCGGGCCTCGTCCCTACTGTCACCGAGGTCACAGTCCGCTCGGACCGTGACCGTCAAGGAGGACGACATGGCCACGATGAGCATCCCCGCGGGCAGCGGCACGGCACCGCGCAGGCGCCGCTTCTTCACCCAACTGTGGTTCTGGGTGCTGGTAGGGATCGGCGCAGGCATCCTGGTCGGTCTGCTGGCTCCGGGCGTCGGCCTGGGATCCAAGTGGATCGCGGACTCGTTCGTGCAGATGATCAAGGTGATCGTCGGCCCCGTCATCTTCTGCACGGTGATCATCGGCATCGCCTCGCTCGGCAACCTGGCCAGGGCAGGTGGTCTCGCCCTGCGGGCGTTGAGCTACTTCCTGTTGATGACGGTGATCGCGCTCGGCCTGGGGCTGCTCGCCGCCAACCTCTTCAAGCCCGGCAGCGGGTTCGAGGGCACACCCTCGGCCGCAGCGATGGCGTCCGCGGAGAAGTCGATCGGGACGGCGACCACGGCGGACACCGGTGGTTTCATCGGCTTCATCCAGAACAGCCTGCTGCCCAAGAGCTTCCTGGGTCCGTTCGTCGACAACTCGGTTCTGCAGATCCTGGTGCTGGCGATCCTCACCGCCTGCGCCATCAGTGCGCTGGCCGCGCCTGTGCGCACCAAGTTGGTCGGCGGCATCGAGGCCATCGCCAAGGTGATCTTCGGGATCATCAAGCTGATCATGTGGTTAGCTCCGGTCGCGGCGTTCGGCGGGATGGCCTACACCGTCGCCCAGTTCGGCTCCGCGTCGCTGAAGAACCTCGGCCTGCTGATGGCCGTGTTCTGGGGCACCTGCCTGGTGTTCGTCATCGTGGTGCTCGGGATCGTCAGCGCCCTGTCCGGCTTCAACATCCTGAAGGTCATCCGCCTCATCAAGGACGAGCTGCTCATCATCGTGGGCACCAGCTCGTCGGAGTCGGTGCTGCCTCGGCTGCTGACCAAGCTGCGTGCGGCCGGCGCCTCCCGCCAGACGGTGGGACTCGTCATTCCCACCGGGTACTCCTTCAATCTCGACGGCACCTGCATCTACCTGACGCTGGGTGCGCTGTTCATCATCCAGGCCGGCAACGAGAACCTGCCGGTCGGCGCCCAGATAGGGCTGGCTCTGCTGATGCTGCTGACCTCCAAGGGCGCCGCAGGCGTCACGGGAGCCGGCCTGGTCACCCTGGCCGCCTCGTTGCAGGCTTTCGGTGGCGAGTTCTTCAGCGCCGAGGCGATTGCGGTCGGGATCGCGCTGATCATCGGCATCGACCGGGTGATGAGCGAGGGTCGGGCGCTGACCAACTGCATCGGCAACGTCGTCGCCACCCTGGCCATCGCACGCTGGAACGGCGAACTCGACCGGGCACGACTGGCGGCCGTACTGGACGATCCGTCGTTGGTCGACGAGGCGATGGAGCGCGAGCACGGCGCACAGCAGGAAGATGCTGCGCTGCCCGATGCGCTCCCGACGCAGCGGGTCGACCTGGACAAGGACACCCGCCCGGCCGATCGCGCACTGGTCTGACGCTGCCTCGCGTCCACGGTCGGCCGGCCCGGGGTGGGACAGTCACCACATGACGACGGGGTTCGACCACAGCGGGCCACCGACCCGTCGACGGTCCACGCTGGTGCGGCACCTGCTGCTGGTGCAGGTGCTGTCCGTGCTGGTGACCGTCGGCGGGTTGGCTGCTCTCGGCGGATGGGGTGCGGCGCGTCTCGAGCTCGCGGCCGCCGGACGGCTCACGGCCTCGATCGCAGCGTCCGTGGCCGTCGATCCACAGGTGATCGCGGTGTTGGTCGAGGCCGGGGACGTGCGGTCCCGTTCGGCGCGCCTGCAACCACTCGCCGAGCGCACCAGGATCGCCACCGGCGCCTCGTACATCGTGGTGATGTCGCCGACAGGCACCCGGTACAGCCATCCGGAGGTCGACAGGATCGGTCAGCAGTACCAGGGCTCGATCGCCGCTGCCGCAGCCGGCGGCACCCTGACCGAGCAGTTCGTCGGCACCCTCGGTCCGTCCGTTCGCACCGTGACCCCGGTGACGAGTGATGGCGTCGTCCTCGGACTTGTCTCGGTCGGGGTGCTGCAGACGACGATCACCGACCTCGCGGGGAGGTACCTGCCATTCATTCTGGCTGCGGCCGGCCTGGGCCTGGTCTTGGGCGTACTGGTCGCGCTGGGACTCGCTCGCTGGCTGCGTCGACAGACCCTGGGTCTGGAGCCCAGCGAGATCGCCGGAGCGTATCTGCACCACGACGCTGTCCTGCACTACGTCGGAGAGGGTCTGCTGGTGCTCGATGCAGCGGGGCGGGCTGTCGTGGTGAACGAGGAGGCCCGTCGGTTGCTGGGACTCCCCGGCATCTCACCGGAGCCTGTCCCGCAGGGACGTCGGCTGTTCCGCGCCCAGGGTGCGCGCGCCTTCGATCCGGCGCTGGGGGAGCTTCCCGGCCTCGACCCCGCCGTGCGGGCCGTGCTGGAGCGGGGCAGGGCCGACGACCTGCTGGACGAACCCGTGCCATCGGGGGAGCGGGTGCTGCTGGTGACCGTGAGGGCAGCTGAGAGCGGGGCAGGAGACGGTGTGCGGATCTACTCCTTCCGCGATCGCACCGAACTCACCGGCGCGATCCGCGACCGGGACGATGCCGTCGATCGGGCGCGGACGCTGGCTACCCGGACGCACGAGTTCGGCAACCGGATGCAGACCGTGCTCTCGCTGGTGCACCTCGGCGACTCGGCAGAGGCCATCCGGACCGGGCAGGCTGCCCTGCACCGGACCCGCGGCCCGGAGGAGCGGATCGCTGCCGAGGTGCGGGATCCCGTCCTGGCTGCTCTGTTGGCCGACAAGGCGGCCCAGGCCGACGAGGTCGGCGTGCACCTGACGGTGACCGACCGACTTGCTGCGCTGGGCTCCGACCTGCTGCCGTTCGCTCCCGACGACCTGGTCTCGCTCGTGGGCAATCTCGTCGACAACGCCGTCGAAGCATCCCTGGCCGGGCCCGCCGCCGTCCGGACGGTGCACGTCGACCTGGACGTTCTCGGGAGTCTGCTGGAGGTCCGGGTGCGTGATTCAGGAACCGGCGTGCCCCCCGACCTTGCTCACGAGCTCTTCGAGTTCGGTTTCTCGACCAGGATCGAGCCGGGCGGGCGCGAGCGCGGCATCGGCCTGGCCCTGGTCCGGCGGATCAGTCGGCGCCTGGGCGGTGAGGTGACAGTGGAGCTGCCATCGTCGACGATGAGTGGCAGCGAGTTCGTCCTGACCCTCCCGCTGGCACCGTCCACGGAGCAGATCAGCGAGACCGGTTCCGCTGCTCCTGGCTGAACGCGGGCATCGGCGCCGCACCATCCCGGACCCTGGCTGAGCGGTAGTCCCTGACGTTCGCCGACGCGGCCGACAGGGTCTCCGCCACCCGACCCCTGCTGTAGGAGAGCGACTGTCCAGCAGCAACTCCCAGCGACGTGCCGACCTCGATCGCATCCTGGTCGGCACCGAGGTAGAGGAACTGCCACTCGTACTGACTCGTCTGCTGCTCCACGAGCTTCTTGATCGCCGGGTGTGTCCACTCGTGGCTGGCGTTCTCGTGGCCGTCCGTCATGATCGCGACGATCACCGTGCCGGGACGATCGTCCTCGGCCAACGCAGTCAGGGCCTCCCCGGCCGTCGTGATGAGCGTGCCCATCGAGTCCAGCAGCGCCGTCGAACCTCGGGGTGCCAGCTCCAGCGGCGGAACGTCGGCGATCGGCACGTCCCGGTAGAGGACCTCGTAGGTGTTGTCGAACTGCGCCAGCGTCACCCGACACTCGCCCGCGGCGGCGCGCTGCTCTCCGATGAAGGCGTCGAACCCGCCCTCGGTGTCGGTCTTGATGCTCTGCATCGAGCCGCTGCGGTCGAGCAGGAAGTACAGGTGGGTCAGGGTCGCATCGGGCATGCCGGTCTCCTCAGGTGGGGCGGCGCGCCTTGAACCGTAGTGGTTCTCGTTGCGTCGCAGCGGGTTCGACCCGGCCGGCCTCGCGGTCGTACTGGGCGCGGCGGACTCCGTCGGCGGTCACCCGGCCGGCGTCGTTCGCATACGCCCCGAGTGTGCGCGTGCGTGCCAGTCGGGGTCCGACGGCGTTCTCCGAAAGTCCGGCGGAGGCCCCCGCAGATCGCAGAGTGGCTCCCTCGGACAGCACGGCGGCCGCCATCGTGTCGTCGATCAGACCGGCCAACTGTTGTGCGGCCGAGCGCAGATGTGGCAGTGCCACCAGCGGCTCGAGCTGCTGGGCGGCATCCAGATCGGATCGGATCGCGTCCCAGGGGGACCGGTCTTCGCGGGACATGCTCCGACCATACCGCACAATGTGCGGCGCCGCAGAATGTTCGTCAAGCCCGGGACTGCGCACCCCTACAGCGGGATGTTTCCGTGCGCGCCCCGACCGGCGGGAGCGGACGCCAGCGCCTCGGCCACCCTGCGGCGGGTCTCCGACGGCTGGATGACCTCGTCGACCACGCCGATGTCGATGGCGCGCTGGACGCCACCGGAGAGCCGGTCGTGTTCCTCGGCGAGCTGCGCGATCACCGCGTCCCGCTCGTCCTCCGGAGCGGCGGCGATCTTGCGGCGGTGCAGGATGCCGACGGCGGCCTTCGACCCCATGACGGCGATCTCGGCACCGGGCCAGGCGAAGACCGCGGTGGCACCCAACGACTTCGAGTTCATCGCGATGTACGCACCGCCGAAAGCCTTGCGGGTCACCAGCGTCACCCGTGGTACCACAGCCTCGGCGAAGGCGTGCAACAGCTTTGCGCCGCGGCGCACCACACCGTCCCACTCCTGGCCCACTCCCGGCAGGTAGCCGGGGACGTCGACGATCACCAGCAGTGGGATGCCGAACGCATCGCACATCCGGACGAACCTCGACGCCTTCTCGGCCGACATCGAGTCGAGACATCCGCCGAGTCGCAACGGGTTGTTGGCGACCACCCCGACCGTGCGGCCACCCAGCCGGCCGAGACCGATCAGGATGTTCGGCGCCCACTTGGGCTGCAGTTCCTCGATCGGCTCGTCCAGGATCTTGTCGACCAACGGCCGCACGGCATACGCGCGGTTGCGCTGCTCGGGCAGCACCGCCTCCAGGTCGGGGTCGTCGGCGATGCCGGCGACGCCGGAGATCCCGGGCCGGGAGAACAGCGAGGTGACCTTGCGGGCGCGGGCGAAGGCGTCGTCCTCGGAGGTGGCGACGATGTGCACCACACCCGACTTGCGGCCGTGGGCAGACGGTCCGCCGAGCGCCTCCATGTCGACCTGCTCGCCGGTCACGGACTTGACCACGTCCGGGCCGGTGACGAACACCCGGCCCTCCGGGGCCATGATCACGATGTCCGTCAGGGCCGGCCCGTAGGCGGCGCCGCCGGCAGCAGCGCCGAGCACGACCGAGATCTGTGGGACCCGGCCGGAGGCGCGGACCATGGCGGCGAACACGCTGCCGACACCGTCCAGCGAGGCCACTCCCTCGGGTAGGCGGGCCCCGCCGGAGTGCCACAGCCCGATGACGGGGATGCGTTCACGGACGGCCATGTCGATGGCGTCCACGATGTGCTTGCAGCCCTCGAAGCCCATGGCTCCGCCCATCCGGGTGCCGTCGGTGCAGTAGGCGATCACCTTGGCCCCGTCGATCCGGCCGCGGACGGCCCACACGCCGGAGGTGTCGGTCGGGTGCAGGCCGATCAGGGTGTCGGGGTCGAGCAGCTTGACCAGCCGGACCTCCGGCTCCCGTGGGTCGAGTTGACGCGGACCGAGAGCAGCTGTGGACGCGGGGGATTCGGTGGCGGTCACGATCAGTCCTTCGTGAACAGCAGGGCGACGTTGTGACCGCCGAAGCCGAACGAATCGTTGATGGCGGCGTCGACCTTCATCGAGCGGTTCTCGGTCGCCACGTCGACGCCGATGGCCGGATCGAGGTCGAAGACGTTGCGGGTCCCTGGCACGATGTCGTTCTTGACGGCCAGCAGGGTCGCGATGCCCTCGACGGCGCCGGAGGCACCGAGCAGGTGGCCCGTCATGGACTTGTTGGCCGTGACGACGGCATGCTCGCCGATCGACCGCAGAATCGTCTTGGATTCGGCCAGGTCGCCGACGGGAGTGGACGTCGCGTGCGCATTGACGTGCACGACGTCCTGACGGGTCAGTCCTGCGGTCCGCAGGGCCTTGGCGATGGCCCGGCTGGAGCCTTCGCCGTCGGGCTCGGGTGCGGTGATGTGGTAGGCGTCGTTGGACATCCCGACGCCGGCCAGCCGACCGTAGATCTTGGCGCCGCGGGCGACCGCGTGGTCGCGCCGCTCCAGCACCATCATCCCGGCGCCCTCACCGAGAACGAAGCCCTCACGGTTGAGGTCGAACGGGCGGGACGCGGTGCGCGGATCGTCGTTGCGGGTGCTCATCGCGCGCATCTGGCAGAACCCGGCGACCGGGATGGCCGTGATGCAGGCCTCGGCGCCACCGGCGATCGCGATGTCGACGTCGCCGTCCACGATCATCCGGTGTGCCCAGGCGATGCCCTCGGCGCCTGCGGCACAGGCGGAAACAGGTGCGTGGACGCCGCCCCGGGCCTTCGCCCACAGGCCGACCGCAGCGGCCGGACCGTTCGGCATCAACATCGGGATGGTCAGCACCGCGACCTTGCGCAGGCCCTCGGTCTCCAGCAGATCGTCCTGGTCGAGCAGCGTCATCGCACCGCCGATACCGGTGCCGACGAAGGCGCCCAAGCGCTCCAGATCGACCTCGGGGGAGCCGGCGTCGGCCCAGGCCTCACGCGCGGCGACGAGCGCCACCTGCTGGCAGCGGTCGAGCCGCCGGGCCTCCACCCGGGACAGCACCTCGGTCGGCTCGACCTTCAGCGCGGCCTTGATGCGTGAGGGGAGCTCGTACTCGTCGACCCAGTCGGCGTCGTTGGCCGTGACCCCGATGTCCCCGTCGAGCAGGGCCTGCCAGGTCTCGGGTGCCGTGCCGCCGAGCGGGGTGGTCGCCCCGATACCGGTGACGACGACGTCTGTGTCGGCCATGCGCTGTGCTCCTTCGGGGTTCACCCGGATCCACCGGGTCGTGCGTGGGATTCACGACGACCCGGCGGCGGGTGTGGATCTGCTGCGGTGGATGCACCCGGGAGCGGGTGCGGGACTCACAGGGAGCCCCGGCCGATCAGGCCTGGTTGCGCTCGATGTAGCTGACGGCGTCCTGGACGGTCTTGAGGTTGGCCAGCTCGTCGTCGGGAATCTTGACGCCGAACTTGTCCTCGGCCTGCACGGCGATCTCGACCATCGACAGCGAGTCGATGTCCAGGTCGTCGGTGAAGGACTTGTCGGCACTGACATCGGCGGCCGGAACGCCGGCGACCTCTTCGACGATCTCGCCCAGGCCGGCCAGGATCTCTTCGGAGCTGCTCACGTTGCTTGTCCTCTCGGGGTGGTCCCGCACCGGTGGATCCGGTACGGGTGTCGGGCGCGATTCTGCCCGACGGTGGTGCGCTGCGGTGGAACGGCTGGCCCCGTCCGCGATCAGGGCAGGCGGAAGACCTGCGAGCCGTAGGTCAGCCCGGCTCCGTAGCCGACAGCCAGCACCAGATCGCCGGACTTCACGTCCCCGGCGGCCCTGGCCCGGTCGAGTCCGATCGGGATGGACCCCGAAGACGTGTTGCCGGTGGTGACGATGTCCCGGATGACGGCGAGGTCCGGGCGCGCCCCGGCGGCGATCACCTTCTTGGCGATCGCTTCCACGATCCGCAGGTTCGCCTGGTGCGGCGCCAACACGTCGATGTCGGCGAGCGCGACACCGGCCTTCGCGGCGGCGTCGATGGCGACCGGAGCGATGGCGCTGGTCGCCCAGCGGAAGACCGTCTGGCCCTCCTGGTAGACGAAGGAATTGCGGTCCTTGATGTGGATCGTCTCGGTGTTCTCGATCGAACAGCCCCAGGAGACCGGACCGATCTCCGGGGTCTCCGATCCGCTCACGACGACCGCGCCTGCCCCGTCGCCGAAGATGATTGCGTTGGCCCGGTCCGTCGGATCGATCCAGTCGGTGAGCTTCTCGGCGCCGACCAGCAGCACGTGCTGCGCGTCGCCTGCCCTGATCAGCGACGACGCGACCGCCAGGCCGTAGCAGAAGCCCGCGCAGGCAGCGTTGATGTCGAAGGATCCGGGCGCGACGATGCCGAGTCGGGCGGCGACCTGGGTGGAGGCGTGCGGCATCTGTGACGGCAGCGTGCACGTCGCCACCAGCACGGTGTCGATGTCCGACGGCTGCAGACCGGCGTCCGCGATGGCGACACGTCCCGCTTCGGCGCCCATCATCGCCACCGATTCGTGGTCGCCGGCGAAGTGGCGTTCGGCGATGCCGACCCGGGAGCGGATCCACTCGTCGTTGGTGTCAATCGTTTGAGCGAGATCGTCGTTGCTGACCACCCGCTGCGGTCGGTAGTGCCCGAGACCGATGATCGTGCTGCCGATCGCACCCGATCGCTGGCTGATGGTGCCGGTCATCCGGGTTGTCCTGTCGCACTGTGTTCGTCGATGAACGCCTGTGCGGCAGCCAGGTCGTCCGGGGACTTCAGAGCCATCGTCGTCACTCCCTTGAGTTCGCGTTTCGCCAGACCGACCAGTGTGCCGGACGGCGGCAACTCGAGCACACCGGTGACGCCGAGTGCGGCGAACGTGGCCATGCACCGGTCCCAGCGAACCGGCGAGGTGAGTTGGCCCAGCAGCAGTTCCAGGTATCGGCGGCCGGAGTCGACCACGGATCCGTCGGAGTTGGTCAGCAACGGGCGATCGGGATCGGCCGGATCCAGTTCGGCGATCCGCGGCGCCAGGGTGAGCTGGGCCGAAGACATGTAGTCGGTATGGAATGCGCCGGCCACCTGCAGCGGAATGACCCTGATGCCGTCGGGCGGGCTCGCCGCCAATTCGGCGATGTCGGCGGCCGAACCGGCCGCGACCACCTGGCCGCCGCCGTTCACGTTGGCGCCCACCAGATTCCGCGCCTCCAAGGCGGCCAGCACCAGCGAGATGTCCGGGTTCATGCAGGCGGCCATCAAGGAGGGGGCCAGTGCGCAGGCCGCCTGCATCGCTCGGCCGCGGACGCCGGCCAGCACCGTCGCCTGCTCGGCATCGAGCACTCCGGCGATGGCGGCGGCGGCGAGCTCGCCGACCGAGTGCCCGGCCGCCACCGCACTGGTCGGAACCTCGAGTTGGCCGGCGGCGAGCAGTGCAGCGGCGACCACCAACGGCTGGGTGACGGCGGTGTCCTTGATCTCGTCGGCGTCGGCCTCGGTGCCCAGTCGGCGCAGATCGAGCTCGGCCGCCGTCGACCAGCCGGCGAGAGTGGCGTCCAGTCCGTCGAGCTCGAGCCAATCGGCGAGCATTCCGGGCTTCTGGGCTCCTGTCCGGGAGCAACGATGGCCAGCACCGGGTCAGTCAAACAGTTGGGCGGTCCGGCGGCGCTGACGGGTGGCACCAAGACCTCCGTCGTAGTCTGTCGACATCCTCCAAGTCACTCGGATGATTCGGCCAACTGGGCGACGGCTGCTCGGTTGCTACAGAGGCAGCAGTTCGTGCCCGGCGGGGAGCAACCCGGCGGCGACCAGTTCGACCGTCACCAGCACCGCCAGCGACTGCACCAACAGCAGACCGATCAGCACCAGCAGTTGAGTGGCGCCGGCCTGCCAGGCCGAGGCTCCCGCCAACAGCACCCCGATGAAGGCGCCAGGCAGCGTCACCAGACCGACCGTGCGGGTCTGATCCATCCCCGGGACCAGGGCGATGGCGGCGGCCGGCCGGCCGACCAGGTGCACCGCCTGACGGCGGGTCAGCCCGATGGACAACGCCGCTTCGTACTCGCCGCGCCTGCTGAGCAGTTCTTCACCGAGTCGGCGGCCGGCCAGCGAGGTGGCGACCATCGAGTTGCCGATCAGGATGCCGGCCATCGGGAGCACCGCGACCGGATGCAGAGGGACAGCCCCGCTGAGCAGGATCAACGTCACCACCGGAACCACCCCGGTGACGATCGGCACCGCTGCCCACCAGCCGGGCCCGCGCACCGAACCAGCAATGCGGTGGGCCGCGGTGCCGGCGGCGACCACGATCATCAGCAACAGGAAGCCGAAGGTCCACCACAGCGAGCGCAACACGAACAGGATGACGGCGCTGACCGCCGCCAGCTGCACAGTGGCGCGGACAGCGGCGATCAAGGTCGACCGGCCGTCGCCGAGGCCGCCGAGTTGAACGACCAGCGCGGCCCCGATGGTGAGCACCACCAACGCGATCGCCAGGCGGGGCCCGAGCTCGACGGTGGTCACGGGCGTCACGCTAATCCCGCGGCTTGATGATCATGGCGCGCTGCCCGCTTTTCGCCTGCTTTTCGTCCGGTTTGCCGTGCAGCACATCATGATCACCAGCAGGACAGTAACTATCGGGCGGGCGGACCGAGCCGGCCGAGCACCAAGGCCACCCGAAGAGCGAACTGGTCGCGGGCGTCCCAGGGGTCGCGACCGGTGAGTTCGGCGATCCGGCGCAGCCGGTACCGCATCGTGTTCGGGTGCACGAACAACGAACGGGCCGCCGGTTCCAGGGCGCCGGAGTGTGCGAGATAGGTCTCCAGCGTCAGCAACAGCGGCGAGCCGGGCCGGTCCAACGGCACAAACACGGTGCGGCGCAATCGATCCGCCGCCCTGGCATCGCCGCGGATCACGCGCTCGGCGAGCAACTCTGCTGCCGCCACCGGACGCGGGCGGACGGCCAGGCGGCGGCTGCATCCAGTCCGGCGAGCGCTTCGGCGGCCGACTCGACCGCACCGCCAAGACCAGCGGCGAGCGGACCGCTGACCACCGGACCGTCGCCGAACAGCTCGACGATCGACTTCTCGACCGGCTCGACGCCGGCCAGCAGGATCACCAGCCGGGTGCCCTGAGTACCGGCCATCGCCGCCATCCGACGGCGCCGCGACCAGTCGGCGACGGCTGCCACCGCGGACTGGGCATCGCCGGCCGGTGCGGTGCCGACCAGTACCAGGGTCGACGCGTTCGCGTCCCAGTTCAGGGTGGCGGCCCGCGAGGTGAGTTGCCCGAGTTGCTGGCCGCGCAGTACGCCGTCGACGACCGCCGACTCGACCCGGGCATCCCAGGAACCCCTGGTCTCGGCAGCCGCGGCATAGACGCCGGCGGCGGCGAAGGCGATCTCCCTGCTGTAGCGCAACAACGAATCGGCCAGCGCCGCCTGTTCGTCGTCGGTCTCGCCCAGTCCAGGAAGGTGTTCGTCCGCCACCGAGATTGCCAGTCGGACCAGTTCGACGGTGCGCCGGAACGACACCAAGCGCATCAGGTCACGCGGGGCGGTGCCGAACACCTGCTCGGTCAGTCGCGAACTGGTCGACGCCCCGGTCGCCCAGCTGACGTAGCCCGAGATGCCCGCCTGGGCAACGAGTGTCACCCACGATCGTTGGTCGGCGGGCAGGATCCGGAACCAGGAGAGGCGTTCGTCCATCAGCGCGACGGCGCGGGTGGCCAGACCGGCCGATGCCCACTCCACCCGGCGCAGGGTGCCGGCGCTGACCCCGGGAGCGCCCGGTGCGTT
>JBBJML010000031.1:0-57674 GCA_037720195.1 Nakamurella sp.
TGCGACAGCGTCACCTGGAGCTGGCGGCGCTGTGCGGGCGGTACGGGATCGGGCTCGCGGCAGCGGCGCTGCAGTTCGGAATGCAGCATGCGGCCACCCGCTCCGTCGTCGTCGGAACCGCCCGAGCACATCAGTTCCGTGCCAACGCGGCCGCATTCGCAGCCGACATCCCGGCCGAGTTCTGGGCCGAGCTCGAGACATTTCCGGCCGTCCGGGAGCAGCAGGAGGAACCACAGTCATGTTGAACGGGATCCCGTCAGCGTTGACGGGGGAGGTGCTCGCGCACCTGGATGCCATGGGGCACGGCGACACCGTGGTGGTCGCCGATGCGCACTTCCCGGCGTCGTCGCTGGCCGAACGGCTGGTCGAGCTGCCGGGGGTGTCGGTACCCGAGGCGGTCCGAGCGATCCGAGCGGTGTTCCCGCTCGACCCGCCACCGTTCGCCGAGAGTGGCGTCGACCTGATGCGCAGTGGAGACGGGGAACGCCTGGCCGTGCAGCAGGAGATCATCGACGCCGCACAGCTGTCCGACTCCGACGCACCGCCGCGCGACGTGGAGCGGTTCGCCTTCTACGAGGAGGCGGCCGTGGCGTACCTGATCATCCGCACCGGGGAGCTGCGGCCCTATGCGAACGCCATCCTGAGCAAGGGTCTGGCGACGCCTGACGAGAGCTGGCGAGGATGACGAGCCTGTCGAAGCAACTGCCGGAGCCGGCGACGGAGGCGCTGCTGCTCGAGGTCCGGGACGTCTCGAAGTCGTTCCCCGGTGTGAAAGCTCTGCAGGACATGCAGTTGACGCTGCGACGCGGCGAGGTACTGGCGCTGGTCGGGGAGAACGGCGCCGGCAAGTCGACGCTGATGAAGCTGCTGTCGGGGATCTACCAGCCCGACGCCGGTGAGTTCTACATCGACGGCGAACCGCTGCGGGTCAGCGCTCCGAAGGATGCCCAGGACCGGGGTATCGCCATCATCCACCAGGAGTTCAACCTGATGCCCGACCTCACGGTCGCGGAGAACATCTTCATCGGGCGGGAACAGCCGCGCGGCGGGTTCCTGCTGAACGGTCGTGCGCTGAACCAGCGAGCGGCGGACCTGCTGAACCGGCTGGAGCTGCCGCTGAATCCGCGGGCCAAGGTCGGCCGGTTGACCGTTGCCAAGCAACAGATGGTCGAGATCGCCAAGGCGTTGTCGTACGACGCCAAGGTGCTGATCATGGACGAGCCGACGGCCGCTCTGAACGACGCCGAGGTGGCGACCCTGCACGCGTTGATCCGGCGCTTCGTCACTCCGGAGACCGGCGTCATCTACATCTCGCACAAGATGGACGAGCTCAAGGCGATCTCGCAGCGCATCACCGTCATCCGGGACGGCAAGTACATCGACACGCTCGACACCGCGACCTCGACGATGGGCGACGTCATTTCCCGGATGGTCGGTCGCGAGGTCACCACCGACGCCAGACCGGAGAACGTCCGGGACGACCGGCCGGTGATCCTGGCGGTGGAGAACCTCTCCACCCAGTCCCTGCTGAAGAACGTCAGCTTCGAGCTGCGGGAGGGTGAGATCCTCGGTTTCGCCGGTCTGATGGGCGCGGGCCGAACCGAGGTCGCCCGTGCGATCGTGGGGGCCGACAAGCGCGTGTCGGGTCACATCTCGTTGCGCGGCAAACGGATCGATCCGACCAATCCAGCCGTGGCCGCACAGCACCGGATCGGTTACCTGTCCGAGGACCGCAAGCAGTACGGCCTGCTGCTGGACCAGACGGTGACCGCCAACATCGCACTGTCGTCGATGTCCGAGCGGTTCAGCAAGTTCGGCTTCGTGAACGACAAGGTGGCCAGGGACCGGTCGCGGGAGTATGTCGAATCCCTCAAGGTGAAGACACCGTCGGTCAACCAGATCGCCAAGAACCTCTCCGGTGGCAACCAGCAGAAAGTCGTCATCGCCAAGTGGTTGATGAAGGACTGCGACGTGCTGATCTTCGACGAGCCGACCCGGGGCATCGATGTCGGCGCCAAGGAGGAGATCTACCGGCTGCTCAACGATCTCGCGGCGCAGGGCAAGTCGATCATCATGATCTCCTCCGAACTGCCCGAGGTGCTGCGTATGTCGCACCGCGTCGTAGTGATGAGTGAGGGCCGGATCACCGGCGAACTCTCGGCCGCCGAAGCCGACCCGGCCGGCGTGATGCACCTGGCCACGCTGCGGCCGGACAGCAACGCCTCCGATGCCGTCGAACTCGGCCTCGACCCGGTGCTGGTGACCGAAGACCTTGACGCGTACGAGAACGAGGAGCTGGATCGATGACGACAACGGTGGCGCCCCCCACGGGGCGCCGGATGAACGACACCACCAGGACCAGGCTGCAGCAGCTCGCTGCGTTCGCCGGCCTGGTGGTGGTGACGGTGTTCTTCGCCTTCGCCAGTGACTTCTTCTTCACGTACGACAACCTCGTGAACAACGTGCTGGTGTCCGTCGTGCTGGTCGGCATCCTCGCCGTCGGGACCACCATGGTCATCATCACCGGCGGGATCGACCTGTCGGTCGGGTTCGGGATCGCGTTGACCGGGATGGCGGCCGGTCGCTTCCTGATCACGATGGACCTCCCGTTGATCCTCGGACTGCTGCTGACGATCCTCGTGGGAGCGCTGATCGGCTTCGTCAACGGGTTCAACATCTCCATCCTCGGCATGCCGCCGTTCATCGCCACCCTGGCGATGATGTTGGTGTGCCAAGGACTCCCACTGGTGCTCTCGGACAACGGCGCCTCGATCTACTTCGATGCGCTGCCCGACTACCAGGGGATCTCCTCGGGGACGCCGATCCCCGGGGTGCCCAACTCCGTCCTGGTGTTCATCGTCTGTGCGGTGATCGCCTGGATCCTGCTCAACCGCACCCTGCTCGGTCGATACGCCTACGCCATCGGCAGCAACGAGGAGGCGACCAAGCTCTCCGGGATCAACGTGCGGCGCTGGAAGATCATCATCTACGTCGTCGCCGGTGGTTTCACGGCGGTGGCCGGCATCATCTCCTCGGGCCGGATCGGTGCGAGCCCGACAGCCGGCTCCGGCTACGAGCTGCAGGCCATCGCTGCGGTCGTCATCGGTGGCACCTCGCTGGCCGGCGGCAAGGGCACGATCGTCGGTTCGGTGATCGGCGCGCTGATCATCGGCGTGCTCAACAACGGTCTCACCGTGATGGGCGTGAAGCGTGAGTGGCAGTTCATCATCCTCGGCATCGTCATCCTTGCCGCGGTCTACACCGACATGCTCCGCAAGCGATCCGAATCCACCCATTAACGCTGCCCCGCAGCACTTCCAGCACGTCCCGTCCGTACCCGCACCGCCGTTGCACCCGCCCGCCCGGGCATCCGCGCCTCCGGCACTCCGCCGGTCGCCACATCGAAGGAGATCCATCGTGAACAAGCACTGGAAGGGCGTCACCCTGGCGGCCACCGCCACGGCGGTCATGCTGCTCGGCGCCTGCAGCAAGGCAAGTGACACCACCGCGGGTGGCGCGTCCACCCCTGCGGCGGCGACCACGTCGGCGGCCGCAGGGAGCTCGACGTCCGCAGGGTCGTCAGCCGGCACCTCGTCGGCCGACACCACGTCGGCCGGCAGCTCGTCGGACACCCGCAGCTCGTCCGCCGGTGGGACGGTGGAGGGTTGCACCCCGACCACCAAGACGAATCCCCAGATCGCCATCATCTCGAAGGGATTCCAGCACCAGTTCTGGCAGGCAGTGCGGCTCGGCGCGGAGAACAAGGCCAAGGAGCTCGGCGCGACCATCACCTTCGACGGCCCCGCCACCGAGGCCGACATCCAGCCCCAGCTCGACCAGCTCAAGGCCGCACTGGCCACCAAGCCGGACGCGATCGGGTTCGCCGCCCTCGACTCCAAGGCCGCCGAGCCCATCCTCCAGCAGGCGAAGGCGGCCGGCATCCCGGTGATCGCCTTCGACTCCGGCGTGGACTCCGACATCCCGCTGACCACGGCTGCCACCGACAACGTGGCCGCGGCCGGCGAGGCTGCCAAGCACATGGCAGAACTCATCGGGAACTCGGGCACCGTCGGACTGGTGGTGCACGACCAGACCTCCACCACCGGTCAGCAGCGCCGTGACGGGTTCATCGACTGGATGAAGGAGAACGCGCCGAACATCAAGGTGCTGGAGCCGCAGTACGGCGCCGGCGACGCTGCCAAGTCGGCCGACATCACCAAGCAGATCATCGCAGGAAACCCGGACATCAAGGGGATCTACGGAGCCAACGAGGGCTCGGCGATCGGCGTCATCCAGGGTGTCAAGGAGTCCGGCAAGAAGGACATCAAGGTCATCGGTTTCGACTCCGGTTCCAAGCAGATCGACGCCATCACCTCCGGTGCCGAGGCAGGGGCCGTCACCCAGAACCCGGTCGGCATCGGCGAGCAGACCGTCGACGCGGCGATGAAGGCCCTCAAGTGCGAGGCGCTGCCGACCAGGATCGACACCGGCTACTACTGGTTCGACAAGTCCAACATCGACGCTCCCGAGATCAAGGCAGTTCTGTACAAGTGACCGACTGCTGATCGAGCGGCGGAGCAGTGGGGGATCCGCGGTCTGCGACCCCCAGCGACCCCCTGCCGGTCCGCTGCCGGTCCGCTGCCGGTCCGCGCCGGGTGCGAACCGGCGAAGGTGCCGGCTCGCACTGTGTTTCAGAAGCGGTAGACCCGGGCGGCGGTGCTTCCCAGCACCGCCGCCCGGTCCGTTTCCGGGAGGTGCTCGACCGAGTGCAGGGTGCTCGCCCAGGTGAACTCCTGGGTACCGGCCTGCAGCGCGACCGGCCAGTCCCCGCCCAGCATCAGACGGTCGGCACCGAAGCAATCGAGCGCGTGGTCGATCACCGGACGCCAGGTGTCTGCGGTCCAGCCGGTCGGCGAGACGGTACCCAGCCCGGAGATCTTGGCCGTCACGTTCGGCGGGGCCGCCGCCTCCCGCAGCTGTTCGCGCCAACGGTCCAGGGCGACGGCGGAGCCGGACAACGGAGGTTTTCCGAGATGGTCCAACACCAGCACCAGGTCAGGATGCCGACGGGCGACGACCGGGACCTGCGCGAGCAGGTCCGGCCGCTCGGCCACCGCCTCGAACACCAGACCGGCAGCGGCAAGTTCCGTCAGCCCGTCGGCGACGTCGGAGCGCAGCAGCCACTGCGCGTCGGGTTCGTCGTGGATCAGGTGGCGCACCGCCACCAGGGCCGTGGCATCGGGACGGTCGGACAGGGCCTGGCGGGTTGCCTCGGGATCCGCGAGCGGCAGCCAGCCGGTGACCCTGGTCGGCCAGGGCGATCCGGCCGCGACCCGCAGCAGTTCGTCGGTCTCGGCCAGCTGGTCACTGGATTGCACCAGCACGATCGCGTCGATGTCCTGCGCAGCCGGGTCGGCTGCGAACTCGGCCAGTCGGTGGCTCCGGTTCAGCACCGGCAGGTGCTCGCCCAGCCACGGATACGTCACCTTGATCGGACTTTCCCCGTCAAGATCCCAGACGTGGACGTGCGTGTCGATGATCCTGGGATCTCCGTCGGCCATCCGTCCATCCTCCCAGCCGCCGACCGGCCGGGTCATCCAGTACGACAGGAAGTGGCTCACCGTGGCATTGACCGACGAGGCGATCGCCAAGATCAAGCAGATGATCGTCTCCGGGAGGCTCGCTCCGGGGGACAAGCTGCCCCGTGAACCCGATCTGGCCGCCGAGCTCGGGTTGTCCCGGAACTCCTTGCGCGAGGCGGTGAAGGCGCTCTCGGTGTTCCGCGTGCTGGAGGTGCGGCAGGGCGACGGTACCTACGTCTCCAGCCTCGAGCCCGCGATCCTGCTGGACGCCATGGGTTTCCTGATGGAGTTCCACTCCGACAACTCGATCCTGCAGATCCTTCAGGTGCGCAGGATCCTGGAACCGGCGGCCACCGGGATGGCCGCCAGGGGGACCACACCGGAGCTGGTGCAGCAGCTCCGCCGGATGGCGCACCAGGACACCCTCGGCACCCCGGTCCAGGACCTGGTCGAACACGATCTCGCCTTCCACTCGGCGATCGGAGCTGCGTCCGGCAACCCGGTGTTGGCAGGAATGCTGGACTCCATCTCGATGCCCACTTCTCGCGCCAGGGTCTGGCGCGGCCTCACCCAGCAGGACGCGGTGGCCAGCACGATCGAGCAGCACCTGGGCATCGTGGAAGCCATCGCCGACGGCGACGCGGCTCTCGCGGAAGCACGGGCGGTCGTGCACATCGCCGGCGTCGAGGAGTGGCTGCGGGTCGCCCGCGGCCTGACCGGCTGACGGCCCCCGTTGTCGCTGGTGTCGCGGGCGGGGCGCGTGGCCCCAGGCGTTGTCGCTGGTGTTACGCGCTACTGCTGGCAACAAGGACGTCCCGGATGCCAGCAGTAGCACCCGTCACCAGCGACATGTGCTGGGGCGTGGCGGTTCCCGCCGGTGATGACCCTCAGAGGGCCGCAACCACGTGGTCGATGCAGGTGATGAGCGAAGACACGTCGTCCGGATCGACGGCCGGGAACATGCCGATCCGCAGCTGGTTGCGCCCGAGCTTGCGGTACGGCTCGGTGTCGACGATACCGTTGGCACGCAACACCTTCGCTACCGCGGCCGCATCGACCGAGTCGGCGAAGTCGATGGTGCCGACGACCTGCGAGCGGAGCGCGGGGTCCTGCACGAACGGGGTCGTGAAGCCGGTGTTCTCGGCCCAGGTGTACAGCCGCTGCGAGGAGTCGGCCGTCCGGCCGGTCGCCCAGCCGAGCCCGCCGGCGGCGTTGAGCCAGTCGAGCTGTTCGGCCAGTAGGAACAGCGTCGCCACCGCAGGGGTGTTGAGGGTCTGGTCCTTGGTCGAGTTGTCCAGCGCGGTCGCGATCGACAGGAACTCCGGGATCCAGCGACCTGACGCGTTGATCTCCGCGATCCGGGCCAGTGCCCGCGGCGACGCGATCGCGATCCACAGCCCGCCGTCGGAGCCGAACACCTTCTGCGGTGCGAAGTAGTAGACGTCGGTCTCGGCGATCGAGACCGGCAGGCCGCCGGCACCCGACGTGGCGTCGACGAGCACCAGCTGGTCGTCACAGGCCCCGTCCGGCCGCACGACCGGCACGGCCACGCCGGTGGAGGTCTCGTTGTGCGCCCAGGCATAGGCATCGACAGTCGGGTCGGCAACGGCAACCGGAGCAGAACCAGGGTCTGCGCTGATCACCGACGGCTCACCGAGGAACGGGGCCTTCTTGGCCACGCCGGCGAACTTGGCGGAGAACTCGCCGAACGTCAGATGCTGCGCCCGGTCGCGGATCAGGCCGAACGCGGCGGCGTCCCAGAACGCGGTCGACCCGCCGTTGCCGAGGATCACCTCATACCCGTCCGGCAGTGAGAAGAGCTCACGGATGCCACCGCGGATCCGTCCGACGAGGTTCTTCACCGGCGCCTGACGGTGCGACGTGCCCAGTACCGACGAGCCGGATGCCGCCAGCGCGGCCAGCGCCTCCGGGCGGACCTTGGAGGGTCCACAACCGAATCGTCCGTCGACGGGCTTGAGTCCGTCGGGAATGACGATCGCGTCGGGTGTGCTCACAGATCTCTCCGATGCTCGGTGCTGATGGTCCGGCTCAGTCTCCCATCGGCGCGCCACAGCCCCGCGTCGAGGTCAGAGGTGCTCACAGAACCGGTCGCCAGTGATGATTTCCGGATCCTCGGCCCGGGTTCCATCTCACTGGAGACGAGTTCCGTGAGCACGTCGCGGCACCGTTGCCCGATCGGGTCCCCGACCTGTCCCGGGTGCCATCGCGTCGGCGTGAAACGCCTTCCACGCGCTGGGGAACACGTGTTCGTGCCGACCTCCTGGACGGGCGGTGGTCGGTTCGGCGTGAAAACGCCTCCCCGGGCTCCGGAACACGCTTCGATCACCGGTCGGACCAGAACTGTTCGTCGCAGGCAGTGGTCAGTGGCGCGACGAGGCGTGCCAGAGATCGGCGCAGCCGCCGCCCCGGCCCACCAGCTCGTCGTGCGTGCCCAGCTCGACGATGCGGCCGCCGCTCATGACGGCGATGCGGTCGCAGGCAGCGGCCTGGTCGAGTCGGTGCGCGACGACCACCGCCGTGCGTCCGGCGAGCAGCGCCTGGGAGGCGTCCAGCAGGTCACGAGCACCGCTGCTGCCGGCCTCGGCGGTGGCTTCGTCGAGCACCACCACCGGCGGGTTGCGCAAGGCCAGCCGGGCCAGCGCCAACTGCTGTACCTGGACGGCGGTGAGGGCGTGACCGCCGGTGCCGATCGACGTGTCGAGGCCCTCTGGAAGCGCGGACACCCAGGTTCCGGCGCCGACCAGATCCAGTGCGGCGCAGACCCTCTCGTCGCTGCTGCCGGGGGCGGCCAGGGTTACGTCGTCGCGCATGGTCCCGGAGAACACGTGCGTCTCCTGGGAGATGATGCCGACCCAGTCGCGGAGCACGCCTGGAGCCAGCGAGCCGACGTCGACGGGGCCGGTGTCGTCCGGAGCGCCGCGGTTCCGGTGGTCGCGGGGAGCGCGCCACCCAGCAGGGCGGCGAGGGTCGACTTGCCCGCTCCGCTGGCCCCGACCACGGCCAGCGACGTCCCCGCCGGGACCTCCACATCGACGTCCAGAAGCACCGGATGGGCGCCGTCGTAGCTGTGCCGCAACGCTTTCGCCGTGATCGACACCGGGCCGGCGGGCGGCCGATCGGTGCCCGGAACGGGCCGGTCCAGCGTGGTGACACCGACCATCCGGGCGAGTGCAGCGCCGGCCCGTTGCACGTCGTCGAAGGACACCAGCAGGATGCCGAGCGGCGTGAACAGGCGGTGGAACAGCAGTGCGGCCGCGGTCACTGCTCCGACCGTCACCGCATCCGCCGTGACGAGCAGGTACCCGACGAACAGCAGCGCGCTCAGACCGACGGCCTCCGCTCCGTTCATGAAAAGTGAGCGTGGCACGAGGTATGGGTAGCCTCACATGGAGCGGCGCCCTGCAGTGGTCGAGCAGGCGAGGGACGAGTGCGACGAGACCCTGTCGGATCCACGGCATGGGTCCAGACGCTCTCGTTCGCTCCATCGGCGGGAGCGGCGGCGGTCAGTTCTCGGGGTCGTCTTGGAACGCGCGCACCTCCTGCGCACACCGGCAGGCGGCCGCGATCTTCGCGGCCCACTCCAGCGCTCCTGCGCGGGTGAGCACCTCCAGCACCGTGTAGCCGCCCTCGAGCTGCCTCGTCTGCGGGTAGGTGCCCTCGGTCACCGTGCCGTTCCCGTCGACCATCACCGGCGGAACGCTCTCGTCGATGCCGCCGCCGAACACCCAGACACCCGCGGCCTTCGCCTCTGCCACCACGGCATGCGCGGCATCCGCGACCGCAGCCAGCTCCCCGTCCGGGATCACCATCGCGCCGGATCACCATCGCGCCGCTGGGGAATGAGATCAGGTACTTGGTCATGGCGTGCTCCCTCGGGTCGGATCTGAAGATCCTTCCTGATTCCTTCGCCCCTCGGTAAGGCTTTGACCGGCGGACGACAATCGGGAACGTGACGCTGACGATCCACAACCGTGCCCAGAACCCCGAGATCTTCGCCGACGTCGACCACGCCGCGTTCGACCGGTCGTGGCCGCTGTTCATGCAGCACGACCCGACCGCGCAGTGGTACTACAGCTACCTCGACGACGTCGCCGAGTACGTACTGCTCGCGACGGATGGTGAGGAGCCGGTTGCCAAGGCCTACTCGACGTCGTTCGCATTCGGGCTCACCGGGCGCGAGGAGCTGCCCGACGGTGGCTGGGACCAGGTGATCAGGTGGCAGCACGCGGACCGGTTGGCCGGGCGGGATCGCACCGCCGCGACCGCGCTGGAGATCGTCGTACTGAAGGACCGCCAGGGGCAGGGGATCTCCTCGGTGATGTTGAAAGCTTTGCGGGACAACGCGTTCAGGCTCGGTTACGACGTGCTCTACGCGCCGGTGCGACCGTCGCAGAAGTCGGACGAGCCCGAGACTCCGATGAGCGAGTACGCCCTCCGGGTGCGGGACGACGGGCTGCCCTACGACGCCTGGCTGCGCACCCACGTGCGCGCCGGGGGACGGATCGTGAAGGTGTGTCCGCTGTCGATGACCATTTCCGGCACGCTCGCCCAGTGGCGGGAGTGGACGGCGCTGCCGTTCGACACCGACGGCCCGGTGCTGGTGGCCGGCGCGCTCAGTCCCGTCCAGGTGTCGCTCGCGCATGATGTCGCCGTGTACGTCGAACCCAATGTCTGGGTCGAACACCGCAGACCCTGACCCTGGGCCGATTAGGTTCTGGGGGTGGGGATCTCAGCGGTCTTGCCGGAAGCGCACGTGGTGCACCTGGTGCAGTACTGGGACGACGGGGTCGTTCCGAGCACCCTGCGGGTACGGCCGCGTGCGAGCGTGGGTGCCCGCGTCGTTCTCAGGGTGCTGATGGGCGTGCTGGTGGTGGCCGCGGCCGTCCCCATCGTGATCCTGTGGACGTTCCCGACGCCCGGGTGGTGGTTCTCGCTGATGTTCACGGTCGTCATCGGAATGCTGGTGGTCGGGTGCTGGGCCGGGTTCCTCGGCTCCCTGCGCCGTGGCCGGAGTCGCGAGTGGGCAGTGGGCCGATGGGCCGAGCTCCTCCCCGCGGTTCGTCCGAGCCCGGGGATCGTTCTCACACGGGACGTCGCGACGCGCGAGGACGGGGCGGTCGCACGATTCTCCCTGACGGTGGCTTCCCGGGACGGATCGAGAGCCACCGGGGTGTGGCAGCCGCAATTCTCGATGCGAGGCACCTTGCTGCAGTCCCAGGTGCCGGGGGTGGGGCGGCGGTGCGGGTGTGGCGGGCCGAGCGGGCGCTCGCAACGGATCCGTTGGTGATCGAAGCCCTCCACCCCAGCGTCACCCTGAACCCCGTGGCGACGGGACTCGACAAGTACGTCGACTGACGCCGCTCAACAGCAGGTGCTTCTCCGCCCGGCCGACGATGTGACCGGTCGGCGGGCAACATCGGTGGTGAGTGCACTCAGTCGCTGGATGTGCTGGGTCGCCCCGGCGTTGTGCCATGGAGCCGACGAACCAGCATCACCTGTCGTTCGCTGTCGTTCGGGTTCTGGGCAATGACCACAAACCCGGCGCCAGTCATCGACGCCAGACTCGCCGGGTTGTCGCGGGTCGTTGCGCCGCGAACACGGATGCCCGCCGAGTCGGTCAATGCCAACACAGCCGCCAAGGTGCTGCGCATCAGCCCTGCCCGACGAGCCGCGGCCACCAGCCCGTACCCGATTTCCACCTCCGGCGCCCCGTCGCCAGCTGGTTCCGGAGCCCCGAAGAAGCCGACGGTGCCGACCAGAAGTCCGTCGAGACGGCGACGTATCACCCGCGGTGACCATTCCGTCACCCCCTGCACCATCCCCAGTGCGTCCCGATCGTCCTGTCTGGGAAACTCGGGATGCCAATCATCGTGCCGCCGGGCTCGGTCCTGCGCACTGGCCAGCACGTCCGCCACCAGACCGGAGTCCACTGTTTCGACGGTGACCAGATCTGTGACAAGCGTTGCGAGTGACATGGGTCGAGGGCCCGAGGAGTCCGCCATACCTTCATGTACCCACAGACCTGACCAGGAGTCACCTGCTTTTGGCCGGGACATCCTCCACAGGACCAACAACCTCCTGCCGCGTGTGGTGGCGACCCACGCGCCCGGTGGATGCCCCCGCCGGCGGGTCTCGCGAACATGCCGGGGATTGCGGCGCCCATCGATCAACCGAGGTGTGTGCGCCCGCCCTCGTGGTCGAGGATGCAGAGGATCTCGGCCGGCTCGCCGTTCGCGCCGAAAGCATGCGGAACCATCGTGGAGAACTCGGCCGCCTCGCCCGTCCGGACGGTGATGGTGCGTCCGTCCAACCGCAACACGACGCTGCCGGACAACACGGTGAACCAGTCACGGCCGGGGTGCACCCGCAACTCTGCGGGAACCGGCCGGGTGAGGCGCATCTTGGCAACGGTCTTGCCGGCGCCCTCCCGCGACAGCAGCCAGGTGGTGCTGCCGCCATGGCTGTTCTGGTGCGGCCGGATCACCACGTCCTCGTCCCGACCGGATTCCACGAGTTGATCGAGCGAGGTGTCCAGGGCCCTGGCGATCGGCGCGAGCTGATCGAGTGCGATGCGCCGGTGTCCGGTCTCGATCCGGCTCAGCGTGGACGGACTGAGGTAGCTGCGCGTTGCCAGGTCGTCGAGCGACCACCCCCGGGCCGTCCGCAGGCTGCGGATGCGTTGCCGGACCAGGGCGTCGAGATCTCCGTCTTGCGTCATACGCAAGAGCATAGGCCTCTCAGGCAAAGGTGGGGATATTCTCGAGACATGGCACACCAGCACATGACCGAGATGCTCGACCTCGACGTGGAAGTCCTGCAGGACCATCACCGCGAGGTGATCGCCCTGGCCGGCGCACTCGTCCACGCCCAGCCCCACATCATCGATCTCGGCGCCGGCACCGGGGCCGGCACGATCGCCCTCGCCCAGCACCTGCCGGGTGCCCACCTGACGGCGCTCGACGTGGATGACGAGATGCTGGCCCACCTGCGGCATCGGGCCGGTGAACTGGCTGTGGCGCAGCGCATCCGGACGGTGCGGGCCGATCTCGACGCGACCTGGCCGGCGGCTCTCGGTCCGGCCGATCTGATCTGGGCGTCCGCATCGATGCACCACTTCGCCGACCCCGCGCAGACGTTGGAGCGGGCCCGGGCCGCGCTGCGTCCCGGCGGCGCGATGATGATCACCGAGCTCGATTCGTTCCCGAAGTTCCTCACCGACCCGGTCGGCTCCGCCATCGAAGACCGCTGCCACGACGAGATGGCCAGGCACCGAGCGGCCGCCGGCATGCACATGCACGAGGACTGGGGCGCCCGACTCGAGGCGGCCGGCTTCGAGCGCGCGGACGAGCGCCGGTTCGACATCGACCTGCGACCGCCGCTGCCGGCCCACGCCCTGCGCTACGCCGTGGTGTGCCTGTCCCGGATGCGCGAACGGCTCGGTGACAGCCTCGACCCGCAGGACCTCGCCGCCCTGGACGACATCGTGGCCAACCTGTCCGAGCAGGATCTGCGGATCCGTGCCACCCGGCTGGTCTGGATCGGCCGGCGACCGTAGCGTGCTGGCGGTTCGTCCGGCCGTGCGGGAGTGCGGACACTGCGGCGTACGGTCGCTGGTATGTCCGACCCCACCGGCGAGCAGTCCCGTCCCGAAGGCAGTGCGTCCGACGAGCTCGCGAAGATGCGCGTCGACTACGACCGCGGCGGGTTCGACGAGGCCGACCTGGCGCCCACCTGGTGGGAACAGTTCGACGCCTGGCTGCGGGACGCGATCGAGGCCGACGTCACCGAGCCGAACGCGATCGTGCTGGGCACCGCGTCCCGGGACGGGGACGTCGCGACCCGCAACGTGCTGGCCAAGGGTGTCGACTCACGCGGCTTGGTCTTCTACACCAACTACGCCTCCGCCAAGAGCATGCATTTGCTGGAGAATGCTAGGGCCAGCGCTACTTTCAGCTGGCTGCCGATCCATCGTCAGGTGCACTTCCGGGGACCGGTCGAGCAGGTGAGCCCGGAGACCACGCTCGCCTACTGGCGTCAACGCCCGCGCGGGTCACAGCTCGGCGCCTGGGCGAGCACCGAGCGTCCGCAGTCGAGCCTGTTGTCCTCCCGGGCCGAGCTGTCGGGGGTGCTGGCGTCGCTGGAGCAGCGCTTCCGAGGAGCCGAGGAGGTCCCGTTGCCACCGCAGTGGGGGGGCTGGCTGCTGCGTCCCGAGACGGTGGAGTTCTGGCAGGGTCAGCGCTCCCGGGTGCACGACCGGCTGCGGTTCCGGTCGGTCGGTGATGGCTGGACAGTGGAGCGACTGGCCCCCTGAGAGCGCCGTAGAGTGGGACCACGTGACCGGAGACCGATGCCTCGGGTACCGGATCCGCGGAGGTCCCGTCCCGCAACAGGTTCGGACCCGATCTGCGCCCGCTGGCCTACCCCGCCTATCGCCGACTCTTCTTCGGCGGCGTGGTGGTGGCGATCGGTTCGCAGCTCTCGGCGGTGGCCGTCATCCAGCAGATCTACGACATCACCGGCAGCAACGCCCTGCTCGGCACCGCGTCGATCGTCGCCCTGGTCCCGCTGATCGTCTTCGGCCTGTGGGGCGGCGCGATCGCCGACCGACACGATCGCCGCACCGTGCTGTTGATCACCTCCGGTGGCGTCACCGTCACCGCGCTGCTGCTGTGGCTGCAGTCTATCCTCGGTCTCGACTCGGTGATCCTGGTGATGGCGCTCTTGGCGCTGCAGCAGGGCTTCTTCGCCGTGAACCAACCGACCCGCTCCGCGATCACCCCACGACTCGTCCCTGCCGAGTTGGTGCCGGCGGCGAACGCGTTGGGGTTCACGGTGTTCGGTTTCGGCGTGCTCGGCGGACCGCTGCTGGCAGGCCTGCTGATCCCGCTGATCGGCCTGCCGTGGTTGTTCTTCGCCGAGGCGGTCGGCATGGTCGTGATGCTGTACCCGGTGTTCCGGCTGCCGTCGATCCGCCCCCTCGCGGAGGAGGGGGCGCCGCGGGCCGGCGTGCTGGACGGACTGCGGTACCTGCGACTGCAGCCGCTGATCCTCATGACGTTCGTCGTCGACATCATCGCGATGGTCTTCGGGATGCCGCGCATCCTGTTCCCGGACATGGCGCAGAACACTTTCGGCGGCCAACCGGGCGGCGGGATCGAGCTCGGCCTGCTCAACGCGGGGATGGCGGTCGGCGTCCTGGTGGGCGGCCTGACCAGCGGCTGGCTGGCCAGGATCCGCCGTCAAGGTGTTGCGATCGTCATCGCGATCGTGGCCTGGGGTGCAGCCATGCTGCTGCTGGGGTTGACCGCTTCCCTGACGATGGCCGTCGTCTGGTTGGCGCTCGGCGGCTGGGCCGACATGGTGAGCGCGACCTTCCGGTCGTCGATCCTGCAGACCGCGGCGCCGGACAACATGCGCGGGCGGATGCAGGGCGTCTTCACCGTGGTGGTGGCCGGGGGCCCCCGGGGGGCTGATCTGGTGCACGGTGTCGCGGCAGATCTGACGTCCACCCAGTGGGCGATCGTCGGTGGCGGAGCGCTGGTGATCGTGTTCACGCTGATCGCCGCGGTTGCCGTCCGTCGCTCTGGCGGTTCGACACCCGACGCCTTCCCGACGAGGTTCCGCTGCGGTGACGGCGGACGCACCCGGGACTGCCGGCGGGAAGTTCCTGGTGTTCCGTTCCGCCCGACCCGCAGGTCGGGCACAATCACTCTCCGAACGACCAAGGCGTCCCCTCCGCCCGTGGGGGGAGCCGCAGCCGGGAGGATCCGATGAGTCAGCCGTGGGACAGCCAGAACAGCTCCGATGCCACGCAGGGTGGTTCTGCTCAGCCGGTTGACGGTCGACAGGGCACCCCCGGTGCTCAGGACCCGGCCCAGCAGCACGGCCAGCCCTACCAGCAGTACGGGCAGCCGACCCAGCAGCAGTACGGCACGGACCCCCAGTACGGACAGCCCTCCCAGCCGTACGGCCAGGCCGCGACGCCGTACGGTCAGCCGCAGTACGGCGCTCCCGGGCAGCAGTACGGCCAGTTCGGACAGCCCTACCAACCGCCGGTCACCGAACCGAAGCGGCCGGGTGCCGTCACCGCGGCCGCGGTCATCACCTTCGTCCAGGCTGGATTGCTGCTGATCGGTGGCATCGTGTCGCTCAGCGGTGGCACTCAGTTCCTCGACATCGATTCCCGGGGCACCACGAACGTCGGCACCATCCTGACCATCCTGGGCATCGTCGGACTGGCGGCGGGCGGGGTGCTGATCGGCGGTGGGGTGCAGAGCTACGGCGGCAAGCTGAACCTGATCCTGGTGGGGTCCGCGATCTCCCTGGTGCTGAGCATCGCCTGGTTCGTCTTCTCCATCTCCTACGACTCCCCGGTGGGCGCCGCGCTGGTGTCTCCGTTGCTGTACGCGGTGCTGCCGATCATCGCCATCAGCCTGGTGATGGGTGCTTCGGCCCAACTGTGGGCGAAGTCCAGGACGCTCTGATCGCGCCTGTTCGCTGTCGGCGTGAGGCCGCACCCCGACCCTGTGACGCGGACTATGGTCGGTGCGGAGTGCGCAGATTTCTGGCGTTCCACCCTGCCGAGCCCGCCCCCGCGGTGTGCCCAGGGCCGAGGAGAGAATCGAAGGAGATTGCCTGATGACGTCCCCGCGGCACCCCCAGGACTGGGCTCCCTACCAGCGGCTCGACGAGGCCGTCCGGGCCTACATCCGTGACGCCGATGCGGCACTGGAAGCGTTGTCCGGGGTGATCGACGTGTCCGCAGTGCAGGCCTTCACCCTGGAGCGGGTCGCCACGCCGCAGGAGTGGGGCGAGACCCTGTGGCAGGAGGTTGCCATCACCGACGGCCGGCGGCTGATCCTGTGGCACGGGGACGACGAGGTCGACGAGGGATCCGGCGAACGGATGTTCTCCAGCTCGGTCCGGACGATCCCGCTGCCGGCGATCGTCGACCAGGGTCTGCGGACCAGGTTCCGGACGGAGCCGAACGGTCAGCGCACGCTGTACGCGGTCATGCTGTACCTGTCGACGCAGACTCCTGAGCGCTCGATGACCGAGCTGTCCGATGCCAACGAGACCCGCACCACGCAGTTCGTGGAGACCTACCGCTTCTCCAAGTCGGTCGATGACGGTGGGTTGGCCCAGATGCAGCGGCTGCTGCAGTTCGGTCGCGCGCTGTCGCACTTCTCCGCGAACGCTCGGTGAGCGGCGGGTCTGTCGCTCCGCGACCGGCCAGCGGGAACACCCATGTCATCGCTTTCGGCGCCCACCGGGCTGTCGTCGGTCGGGTGGCGGCCGTGCTGCGCGAGTACACCGTCGACGGTGAGCGGGTCACCGAATCCTGGCCCGATGACGTCGTTCCGCCGATGGGCGCCGGCATCGTGATGGCGCCGTGGCCGAACCGGATCGAGGACGGTTCGTGGACCGCTCCCGACGGTTCGCACCAGCAGCTCGACATCACCGAGGTGGCCAGGAACTGCGCGATCCACGGCCTGCTGCGCTGGACGGCCTACGACATCGTCGAGCACTCCGAGTCGTCGATCCTGTTGTCTGCAGAGCTGCATCCGCAGCACGGGTATCCGTTCAGCCTGGACGTCACCGTTCGGTACACACTGTCGGACAACGGGTTGCGGGTGGAGCACGGGGTCGTGAACCGTGGTTCGGAGCCGGCCCCGTTCGGCGTCGGAGCGCACCCGTACTTCCGCCTCGGCGAGCGGCCGATCGCCGACCTGACGCTCACCATCTCTGCGCAGACGCATGCCTTCATCGACGAACGGTGGATCCCGCAGGGACTGGCGCCGGTCGGCGAGCACGGCCCTGACCTGCGTTCCGGCCAGAAGTTGGGCGACGTCAACTGCGACATCTCGCTGACCGACTTCGCGGTGGTCGAGTCCCCCGCAGGTCCGCGGCACGAGCACGTCCTGGCGGCGGATGACGGTGCGTCGGTGACGGTCTGGACCGATCCGGTCTTCCGCTGGGCCCAGCTGTACACGCCGCCGAAGTTCCCCGGTTACGGACCCGACCAGCGTCTCGCGATCGCCATCGAACCGATGACCTGCAATGCCAACGCCTTCCGTACCGGCAGCGATGTGCTCGTGGTCGACCCCGGCGAGAGCTGGTCCGCCGCCTGGGGAATCACCGCCGCCCTCTGACCGGTTCTCCCGCACCGGGATCTCGACTCGTACCTCGCTCGATCGCTGGAACCGCCGAAGTCTCCGGTGGTCGAGCGACCGACGAAGGAGGGAGTCGAGACCCCGTCGGGTCATTGCCGGTTGTGCGAGAACGGGATCTCGACTCGTTCTTCGCTCGATCACCGAAATCTGCGGTGGTTCCCTTCGACTGGTTCGTCGCTCGATCACCGGCAATCACCAAGGTTGCTCGATCGCCACAACGACCTCGACCGCTGCCACTCGCACGGAGTGGCAGCGGTCGAGGTGTACCCGGCGTCGGGCTCGGGCAGTGGTTCCGATCAGCCGACCTGCAGCAGCAGGTTGACGGTGTCGCTCGGGACTCCGGACACCGCGTCCTGGACGGCGGCATCCTCCAGAGCCGACGCGATGGACGACGGGCTGGCGCTCGGGTTCTGCTCGAGCAGCAGCGCTGCCGCTCCCGCCACGTGCGGGGTGGCCATCGAGGTACCGCTGATGGTGTTGGTGGCGGACGTGCCGCCGATCCAGTCGGAGGTGATGTCGCTGCCCGGCGCCAGGATGTCGACACAGCCGCCGACGTTGGAGAACGCGGACAGCTGGTCGGTGATGGTGGTCGAGCCGACGGTGATGGCCGAGGGGACTCCGGACGGCGATCCGTCGCAGGCGTCGGACTCGTAGTCGTTGCCGGCGGCCACGGCGAACACCACTCCGGAACTGACGGCCCCGGCCACGGCCGAGTCGAGTGCCGGATCGGACCCGCCACCGAGGCTCATGTTGGCGACCGATGGGCCACTGTGGTTCTCGGTGACCCAGTCGACCCCGTCGACGACACCTGCAGTGGTGCCGGAGCCGTCACAGCCCAGCACCCGCACCCCCACCAGATCGACGTTCTTCGCCACTCCGTACTCCGTACCACCGACCGTCCCCGACACATGGGTGCCATGACCGTTGCAGTCGATGCCGTTCCGGCCGTCGCCGACCGCGTCGAAGCCGATCGACGCACGTCCGCCGAAGTCGGAGTGGCTGGTGTTGATGCCGGTGTCGACGATGTACGCCGTCACGCCGGACCCGTCACCAGGCGCGGTGTAGGTGTCGTCGAGCGGAAGATCGGCCTGGTCGAGCCGGTCGAGGCCCCAGCTGCCGACGGCCTGGGCAGTGACCCCGCCGCCCGGAGCGACCGTCGTGTTGATGGTGACGACGTTGTTCGGCTGGACGTACGCGACTTCCGGGTTGGCACGGAGGGTGCGCAGTTGGGCGGCAGTGAGCTCGGCGGAGAAGCCGGTGAGTGCATGTGACCAGCGCTGGTGCACGGTGGCTCCCGAGCGTTCGGCAGCGGAGGCCGCCGAGCTCACGGCGGCTGCGCGCACCTCGGCGACCGAGGCGCCTTCGGCGGCGACCCTCGCACCCGCAGCGGTTGTCGTACCGTCCTTGAGGACGACGATGTAGCTGCCGGGAACGGCAGTGGCTCCAGCCGTGTCGAGCAGCGGAGCGGGTGAGGCGGTGCCGTCGAGCGGTGCTGCGGAAGCAGTGGCGACGCCGGTGGTTCCGGCGACCGCAACGGCGGCGAACAACGCCCCCGCCGTCTTGAACATGCGTCCTGCCATGTCGTGTTCCTCTCGTGTCGACCTGTCGGTCATGCGTTGGTCGAGATCGACACTGCGCTGCCCCGTCAGGGTCCGCAACTCGACCGGGGCTCGGCGGGGGTGGTTCTGGACCGGATCCGGTTACTGACGGGTACCGCTTGCCGGATAACGACTTTCCAGCCGCGGGTGTCGAAATCCGTTGCGCGGCAGCGGGTTCACTCGGTTGTCCGACGACTGTTCTCTCGGTGCAAGGCGTGCCGTTCCGGGTGGATGACGGAAACTTCCGGCCGTTCCCGTGTTGCGAGCTGCGGTGTGCCGGTGTAGCGCGGGGTCCGCGGCCACCTTTTCCGGCCTGCAGGGCAGCGCGCATCTCGGCGTTCTGCACTTGATCAGCGGCACCGCGCAGGGTCGAGACCGGGTAGAACGCACCAGGCCCGTACCGTTGCCGGTCCGGGCCTGTCGTGTGATGGTGCGGGCGAGCGCGCTCAGCGCTCGCTGATCGAGCGGTAGTCCCGCTCGGTGTGGCCGGTGTAGACCTGCCGCGGCCGACCGATCTTGGTGGCCGGGTCGCTGATCATCTCCTGCCACTGCGCGATCCAGCCGGGCAGCCGGCCGATCGCGAAGAGCACCGTGAAGAACTTGGTCGGGAAACCGAGTGCCTTGTAGATCAGGCCGGTGTAGAAGTCGACGTTCGGGTAGAGCTTGCGCTCGATGAAGTAGTCGTCGCTGAGCGCCACCTGCTCGAGCTGCTTGGCCAGATCCAGCCGCGGGTCCGTGGTGCCCAGTTCGGCGAGGATCGTGTCCGCCGTCTTCTTGACGATCGCTGCCCGCGGGTCGTAGTTCTTGTAGACGCGGTGACCGAAGCCCATCAACTTGACGCCGGGCTCCTTGTTCTTCACCCGCTTGACGAACGCGTCCACGTCGCCGCCGTCGGCCATGATCCCGTCCAGCATCTCCAGCACGGCCGAGTTGGCGCCACCGTGCAGCGGACCGGCCAGGGCGTGGATGCCTGCGGAGATGGATCCGAACAGGTTGGTGTGCGCGGATCCCACGAGACGGACCGTGGAGGTTGAGCAGTTCTGCTCGTGATCGGCGTGCAGGATGAACAGCTGGTCGAGCGCCTTCGCGACGGTCGGGCTGACCTCGTAGGGCTCGGCCGGGAAGCCGAAGCACATCCGCAGGAAGTTCTCCACCAGCGACAGCGAGTTGTCGGGGTAGAGCGCCGGCTGGCCGACGGACTTCTTGTGGGCGTAGGCGGCGATCGTCGGGAGCTTGGCGAGCAGGCGGATGGTGGACAGTTCGACCTGATCGTCGTTGAACGGATCCAGGGAATCCTGGTAGAAGGTCGACAGCGCGGAGACAGCCGAGCTGAGCACCGGCATCGGGTGCGCATCGCGGGGGAAGCCGTCGAAGAAGCGCTTCAGATCCTCGTGCAGCATCGTGTGCCGGGAGATCTTCGCCGTGAAGGCGTCGAGCTCGGTCTGCGTCGGCAGCTCTCCATGGATCAGCAGGTAGCTGACCTCGAGGAAGGTCGACTTCTCGGCGAGCTGCTCGATCGGGTACCCGCGGTAGCGCAAGATTCCTGCGTCACCGTCGATGTAGGTGATGGCCGAAGTGGTCGAGCCGGTGTTGGTGTAGCCGGGGTCGAGGGTGACGATCCCGGTGGAGCTCAGCAGCTTGGAGATCTCGACGCCGCTGGCCCCCTCGGTGGCGGGTACGAGCTTCAGGTCGAGCGACTTGTCCAGATAGCTCAGCGTGGCGCCGGCGGGCTGGGTCACAGCGCCACCTTCGGTCGCAGCAGCGGCAGTGTCCGTCATGGTTGATTCGCCTTTCGTTGCTCCCCGGACGAGCAACCCGGTGGGTTCCGGGCAGGTCGGTCGGCGACGCCCCACCACGTCGTTGAGCAGCGACGGCGGCGTCGGTCGGTACCTCGAGATTACTGGCCGACGGCGCCGCGCTCGACCGGGGGTTCACCGATACGTCGGTGACGTATCCCTCATCGGCGCCCAGAACCCGTGCGATCGCAACCTCCGGGAACCTCGGACGTCCTCCCGGACGTTGGGCCCGGTGAAGCGGCAACGGGGGGATCGGGTGTTGCCCGACCGGCGCCGGAAGCACGTCAGGCGCCCGAGAGCGCACACGACACCGAACGCTGCAGCTGTGCAGCGCATACAGGAAGAGCTCCCTATGCGGACCCGCACCAGGATCCATACCGTGATGGCGACGCTGACCGCGACGGTGTTGCTCGCGTCCTGCACCTCGACCGGCGAGGCCGATCCGACCACCATCACCGTCTCGAAGACGGTGCCGGGCTCGAGCGGGCAGTCATCGAGCGGGCAGCCGAGTGCGTCCTTGGGGTCGACGACGGGCCGACCCCCCAGCTCGGCGTCCTCGAGCGCTGCACCGTCCACCACCAGACCCTCGAGCAGCGGCTCGCCCAGCTCGAGGCCGTCCAGCCCGGCACCTTCGAGTTCGGCGCCGTCGTCGTCGGGACCCACCGACGGTCGACCGGCCTCCAACGTGCTGATGCGGAAGCTGGCGCCGGGGGAGAAGGCACCGCAGTTCGTCATCTTCTCCTTCGACGGGGCGGGCAGCCACGAGAAATGGCAGGAGTTCATGGCGGCCGCCGAGCCGACGAACTCCCGCTTCGTCGGGTTCCTGACCGGGATCTACCTGCTGGCGTCGGCCAACAAGGACAAGTACCAGGGCCCCGGACACTCGGCCGGCAAGGCGTCCATCGGCTTCGGCGGTGAGAAGGACGAGATCATCACCGAGATCAACGATCTCAACCAGGCGTACGCCGCCGGACACGAGATCGGCACCCACTACAACGGGCACTTCTGCAGCGACAACCCGCCGTCCGGTGCCACCTGGAGTGCCGCCGACTGGGAGTCCGAGCTGGGTCAATTCATGACGTTCCTGACCGATCACAAGAAGCTCAACGGCTGGGGCGACGAGGTCCCCGACCTGAGGGTGACGCCGGCGGACATCAAGGGCGGCCGCACCCCGTGCCTGGAGGGCACGTTGGACGCGATGGCGCCGGCCTGGAAGAAGTTCGACCTGACGTACGACAGCTCGCTGAGCACCAAGTCGGGTATCAGCTGGCCGGTGAAGATGCAGGGGATCTGGGAGTTCGAGATGCCCTACATCTACTCCCCGGGCTTCGAGAAGATGATCCTGGCGATGGACTACAACTTCATGTGCGAGGTCGCTGCGTGCGACCAGAGCCAGGACGTCGCCGCGGCCACCCGACCGAAGGTCCGCGCCACCTACGACTTCATGTACGAGCAGGCCTACAACGGCAGCCGCGCGCCGGTGCTGATCGCCAACCACTTCAACAAGTGGAACGGCGACGCCTACAACAAGCCCGCGCTGGAGTTCATGCAGGACACCTGCGGCAAGAAGGACACCTACTGCGCCACCTACCAGGACGTCATCGCCTGGATGGAGCTGCAGGATCCGGCTGTGCTGGCGAAGCTGCAGGGTCTGCCGGCTGTCGCCGCCGCCGCCGGCTGAGCGGCGCGCGTCCCACTCCTGCCGATCGGCTCCTGAGACCCTGAGCCGGACGTGTCAGGTGGGGCTGCGCAGGCCCCGGTCCAGCGACTCCGGGTGGGTGCAGAAATGGCAGGGATGTCGGCGACACGCAGGTACGTCGGCCTGTCGGTGGTGCTGGTGTTCGCCGTCATCACCGGGGTTCTCGTGTACCAGGGCCGGAACCCGCCGCCCACCGCGGCGGCCGGAGCAGCGAGCGGTCCCAGCGGCAGTGCTGCCCCCAGGACGAGTGCTGCCCCCGCCCGCAAGGCGACCAACCTGCCCATGCGGAAGCTGAAGCCGGGCGAGAAGGCCCCGCAGCTGATCATCTTGTCCTTCGACGGTGCGGGCGACCACGAGAAGTGGCAGGAGTTCATGGCGGCCGCGAAGCCGTCCGACTCCCGGTTCAACGGGTTCCTCACCGGCACCTACCTGCTGACCGAAACGAACAGGGCGAAGTACACCGGTCCGGGCCACGCCGCCGGGAAGTCGTCAGTGGGATTCGGCGGCACCGCCGCGGATCTGAAGACCAGGATCACGGACCTGAACACCGCGTACGCGGCGGGGCACGAGATCGGCCTGCACTACAACGGTCACTTCTGCGCGGGGGCCGAACCGAGCGCCGCGGCCTGGAGCACCGCCGACTGGACCGACGAGATCGGCCAGTTCCTCGGTTTCCTGAAGAACTACCGGGCCAACAACCCCGAGGCCAAGAGCCTCCCTGCTCTCAAGGTCCCCGCGTCGTCCATCAAAGGTGGCCGGACACCCTGCCTGGAGGGCCAGTGGGACCAGCTGGTCCCGGCGTGGAAGAAGGCGGGCCTCAGCTACGACTCCTCGATGAACGCGCCGACCTCCGGCATCAGCTGGCCCGAGCAGGTCGACGGCATCTGGGAGTTCTACATGCCCTACGTCTACTCGCCGGGATTCGACGGCATGGTCGTCAACATGGACTACAACATGTGGGTCAAGTTCAACGGTGGAGCCAATGACCCGTCATCTGCACCTGTGTTGCGGGACAAGGTGTATCAGACCTACGAATACTTGTTCGACGCGACCTGGAACGGCAACCGCGCACCGCTGCTGATCGCGAACCACTTCAACACCTGGAACGGCAACTCGTTCAATCCGTCGGTGCTGAAGTTCATGACGAACTACTGCGGTCGCAAGGATGTCCGCTGCACCACCTATTCGGACGCCATCGCCTGGATGAAGCTGCAGGACCCGAAGGTGCTCGCCGCCCTGCAGGCGCAACCGGCAGTGGCGGCCGAGAAACCCTGACGTTCGTCGCACCCGGCAGGGTCAGCGCCGTCGCGGCTGCGATCCACGGTCATCAGCGGGATGGCGGCATGAGGGAGCGGATCCAGGAGCCGAGTGCATCAGGGTTGCGGGTCTGCATCAGCACGCGTCCCGGCCCGGTGAAGTCGAAGACGAATCCCTCGCCGGACTTCATGGAGTTCAGGACGCCGGTCGCTGCCTTGCGCATGCGGAAGTTGATGCTCAGGTCGTAGGCGACCACGTGACCGGTGTCGATCGTCACCACTTCGCCGGCCTCCAGGTCGATGACGTCGATCGAGCCGTACACGCTCACCACCACCTGCCCGTCGCCGGTGGCCCGCATCCCGAAGCCGCCCTCGCCGCCGAACAGGCTCTTCATGCCGCCCCAGTCGGTGTCGACGTTCACGCCGTTCGAGTTGGCGATCCAGTTGCCCTTGGCCACGTAGCAGGGTGAATCGCCGGTGACGTCGATCGGCACGATGTCGCCAGGGAGTGATCCGGCGATGTCCACCCAGCCGCCCTGTTTCGGAGCGGTGTAGGTGGTGACGAAGAACGATTCGCCGGCCAGCATCTTCCGCTTGATACCGGCCATGATGCCGCCCTCCGACTTCGCTGTGAGGATGACACCGTCGCTGTGCGCGATCATGGCCCCGCCTTCCACCCGGACCGGTTCACCGGGTGTGAGGTTCAGCCGGGCGACGGTGAAGGCTGGGTCATGACGGAGATCGATCTGCATGGCGCCGAGGGTAGGACGTCGAGGCCCGTTGGCGGGGCGTTCTGCGGGGATCGGGGCGAGAACCGCCGGGTGACGCACATCGGTTTCGCTCGCCGCGCGAGCACGGCGCAATCACTGGTGCTGCCTGCCCCACCGTCCGAGCGCGACGATCGCCTCACGCAGAGCGAACCCGCGATCGGTCAGCGCGTAGGCCCGGGTGTTGTGCCGCAGCGGCAGGCGGGACAGCACGCCGGCCGCTTCGAGTTCACGCAGGCGGGTTGCCAGCATGTTCGTCGGCACTCCGAGCTCGCGCTGCAGATCGCCGTAGCGCTGCGGCCCGTCGAGCAGCCGTTCCACGATGAGCAGGGCCCACCGCGCTCCGACGATGTCGAGGGCCGCGGCGAGCTCGCTCATGCGCTCGGTTCGGCGTCCGGCTTCATCCAGAACGGTGAATAGTGGTAGCCGTCGGGGTCGTCGAACTGGCGCTGGTACATGAAGGAGTAGTCGTCGGTGTCATCGATCCGCCCACCGGCGGCGCCCGCGCGCTCGACAAGCTCGTCGACCGCCTTGCGGTTGCCGAGGTCGAAGGAGACCGTGACCTTCGAGGGGGTGTCGGGTCCGCCCACCAGTCCCTCGACGCCGCCGACGCTCGCGTACAGCTCGCGGCTGCCGAGCATGACGTACTGCTCGGGCGCGATCGCGAAGCACGACACGTTGTGGTCGGACATCTCGGGGTTCAGGGTCCAGCCGAGGGCGGTGTAGAAGGCGGTCGCGCGTTCGACGCTGTCGACCGGGCACGTGATGAAGAGGCTCATGCGGGCAACACTTGCAAAATGCAAGTGATTCGTCAAGGCCCCACTGAGAAGGATGAGATCCGCGGAGGAATTGGCGAAGTCAGAATCGGATGGATGTGGTCTGACTTCCTAGCTTGGTCGATCGATGACGCGAGTCCCATGTCGGCATGACTTGTCGATGTCGATGTCGATGTCGATGTCGATGCCGATGTCGATGTCGGAGTCGAGAAAGGGCCCTGTGCGGGACGGGCCCGCTCACCCGTCGATTTCCACGGCACCTGATGATGCGGGCCGCCGGCCTGCAGTTCTGTTGCCAGGACTGCTGTCCGGCTTGATCTTGCCCGCTTCCATGAGGGCGGCAACCAACCATCCCCACTTGACATCGGAACTGTTGTACAGGCGAGTTGACCAGTCGCATCGACCTGATCGTGGACTTTCGGATCAGTAGGTCTTCGACGGCCCGACCTCGAACAACATGAGTGCGCCGATCGAGATCACCAGCGCCGCCAGCGCCACGATCAGGCACGTCCGCGCCGACCGCGGCAAGCGGAGCGCGAACGCAGCTGCGCCGAGCGAGCACAGTGCGCCGACCGCGCACACGACTGCGGCGGCGATGCCGCCGCCGAGAACGTCGTGGCCGGTGCTGTTCGGTAGTGCGTAGGTGACGTGGGCATCGGTCCAGGCGATGACGGCGGCCACCGCGCACACGACGGCTGCCACCAGACCGACCGCCGGTGCGCGCCACGAACCCGCTGGACCTCGCATGCCACTGACGCTAGAGGCCGGCAGGATCCTGCGCGGCCGAACAACTCATCCGATCCGAACGCTTGACCCTGACGTAGCGTCAGGAAGCAGAGTCGTCCTCGGCGCCGGAAGATCCGGCCCCGGGGAGGCAGTTGCCGAGCCGCGTGAGGAGAGGAGCCACGGATGTCCGGGACCCGCACAGCATCCATCGAGTACTCGGTGGGGCAGGTGGCCCAGATGTCCGGGGTGACGGTGCGCACGTTGCACCACTACGAGCAGATCGGTCTGCTCGCACCGGATCGCAGCCGCTCCGGGTATCGGCAGTACAGCTCTGCCGATCTCGACCGGTTGACCCGGATCCTCTACTACCGCGAACTCGGGTTCGCCCTCCCTGACATCGCGAGCCTGCTCGGCGATCTCGCTCTGGACACCACTGAACACCTGCGTCGGCATCGCGCGCTGGTACAGCAGCGGTTGGAGCGGCTCGGTGATCTGCTCGCGGCGATCGACAAGGAGTTGGAGGCAACGACCATGGGGAACGAACTGACACCACAGGAGAAGTTGGAGATCTTCGGCGACGGGTACGACCCGTCGTGGGAGACCGAGGCGGAGGAGCGCTGGGGTGACACGCCTGCATGGCAGGCATCGCAGCAGCGCACCAAGAAGTTGTCCAAGGACGACTGGAAGCGGGTCAAGGTCGACGGGGACGCGCTGATGGCGAAGTTCGCCGACGCGAAGGTCCGCGGTGTCGCCACCGACAGCGACGAGGCCGCCGCCCTCGCCGAGGAGCACCGCCACGGCGTCGAGCAGTTCTACCCCTGCTCGCACGCCCAGCAGCGGGGCCTCGCGGAACTGTTCGTCACCGACGAGCGTTTCGCGAAGACCTACGACGACCTGACCCTCGGCCTGTCGCAGTGGGTGCACGACGCGATCCAGTCCAACGCGGACCGGGTCGGTGCCCCCGCCAACAGCGCGGACGCCTGGAAGTAGGCCTCGGCGAGGTTCGGGACCGCGAACGGGGTCCTGTTGCCCGGTTGTCGAGCAGCGAGGAACGAGCGTGACGAGACACGCTCGGGCGCGCCGGTTCGCAGGCTCACCGGCGCGGCCATCGCTGCAGAGGGCTGCGCATCGCCCTCATTCGCGGCTCCGACAGCGCGTTTGAATAGGAAGAGAACCTTCGGCGATCGAGCGACCGAGGGACGAGGGAGTCGAGATCCCGCCCTGACTCGACGTGGTCGGAAACCCGGCTGCGCTGCCGCGGCGTGGCTGGAACACTGGGCCCGCGCCGAGTCCGGGAGGCGGTCGCGTGCGAGCTCTCGTCAGGTACCAGTGGCAGCTCCACCCCTGGGGGGTGACCGCCGCGCTGCTGGAGACCCTGTTCACCGCCGCCACCGCCGTTGCGAGCCCGTGGTTGGTGGGTCGGCTGGTGGTGGACCTGCCCGGCGTCCTCGCGGGCGGCCGCGCCACCGGGCTGGTCCTGGCGGCGAGCGTGCTGGTGGCGGTGCTCGTCATCGCGATCGTGCTCGGCGGCTTCACCGCCACGCTGTACCAGGACCTGTCGCTGCGGACCGAGCGCGACGTGATGATCCGACTCACCCGGCTGTGCCTGTCCGGACCGCGGATCGAGACGCTGGAGTCACCGGCGTTCCTGGACCGGATCAGCCGGGTCCGCCACCGGGTCTGGCAGATCGACCAGGGGTTCATGGCGTCCCTGCTGACGATGAACACCGGCCTGGTGCTCATCGGCGCGACGATCTCGGTCGGGGTGTTGGTCGGCTGGGGGTGGGCGGCGCTGCTGGCGGCTGCGGCCGTCGGGGACTCGCTGCTCGACGCCCGGCTCGGGAAGTGGCAGCAACGGGCCTGGAACGTCTCGACCGAGCCCGAACGACATGCCGACTACGCGTTCTCGCTGGGCGGACCGTCGGCGGCCAGGGAAGTCAGGCTCTTCGGTCTGTCCGCGCTCGTGGCCCGACGGTTCTGGGACCAGACCACAGCGGCGTTACGACCCGCGTGGCGCCGCAGGCGGGTCGCGGCGGGATGGCAGATCGCCGCCATGCTGGTCCGTACCGCAGTGGCGATGCTCGCCGTCCTCGGAGTGGTCGGTCAGGCGGTCCGCGGAGAACTCCCGATTGCGGCGGCTGCTGTCGCCGTCCCGCTGGTGCTGCAACTCGCCGGCGTGCAGGTGGTCGGGGCCGATCGCGCCGCGCAGGGAGTGGCGGTGCTGGCCGATCTGCGCGCCACCGAACAGGATCTCGACTCCTCACCGGTCCCACGCCCCGGGATGACCACCGCGCCGCGGCACCCTTCGGCCCCGGAGAAGCCGATCCCGGCCGCCGTGCGGTTCGACGACGTCAGCTTCCGCTACCCGGGCCGCGGTGAGCCGGTACTGGACGGGTTGGACCTGGAACTCCGGGCGGGTGAGCAGGTGGGACTTGTCGGGGTGAACGGGGCCGGCAAGTCGACGGTCATCAAGTTGCTGACCGGCGGGCTGCGGCCGCAGCGCGGTCAGGTGGTGGTCGACGGCGTTCCGTTGGACGGTCGGGACGACGCGGCCGTCAGTCGCTGGCAACGTCAGATCGCCGTGCTGACCCAGGATTTCGCCCGCTACCCGATGACGGTGGCCGGCAACATCGCTGCCGGTGCCGGTCTGCTCGACGGAGAACCGGGCGATCCCGCCCTGGCCCGGGCGGTCGACCTCGGGGCGGCCGCCGACGTCGTCCGGTCGTTGGACCGCGGCTGGGACACGATCCTGGACAGCCGCTACACCGGCGGGCAGGACCTCTCCGGTGGCCAGTGGCAGCGGATCGGTCTGGCCAGGGTCGCGCGCGCCGTCGGTGCGGGGGCCCGCCTGGTGGTGCTCGACGAACCGGCGGCCGCGCTCGACACCCGGTCCGAGGACTTCCTCGTGCGGCGTCACGTGGCCCTCACTGGCGGCGTCACCTCGATGATCGTCTCGCACCGGTTCTCGGTACTGCGGCCGCTCCCGCGCATCGTCGTGCTGGACGGCGGACGCATCGTCGAGGACGGAGACCACGACTCCCTGATGGAACTGGACGGTCAGTACGCGCGGCTGTTCAGGCTCCAGGCAGCTCGGCTGATCGGTCGTCCGGCATGAGTATGGAGCGCCTTCCCACCCGGATCTTCCTACGCCGCATCCGGTTGATGCTGAGCACGGCGTGTTCGGCCGCGCCGTGGCTGGTGGCGCTGGGTGGCACGATCCTGGTGCTGGGATCGATCCTGCAGCCGCTGGCGGTGGCCGGTGTCGGGTTGGTCGTCACGGCTCTCACCTCCGGAGACCACGCGTCGCTGACGACCGGTCTGGTGCTGGTGTGTGCCGGCCTGGTGTCCGGTTCGCTGCAGTCGTTGGCGCACTGGTGGTGCTGGAGCTATGCGGAGGAGCTGACCTCCCGACAGCTTCGACATCGACTGCTGCGCACCGTCACCGCCATTCCGACCCTCGATCATCTGGACGATCCCGAGGTGTCCGATCTGATCTCCGATCTGCACCGACGAACGCCGTCGTTGGCCAGGTCGGCGAACAGTCTCCTGCAAGTGGCGGGTGCTGCTGCCCAGACCGGCGCGACGGCCGTGGTCCTGTTCCACATCTCGGGGTGGTTGGTGCTGCTGCTCCCGCTGGCGCTCATACCGTCCTACGCCGCGGCGCGCACCGGAAGGGTGCGTTACACCGCGGAGAAGGCCGGCATCGAGGAGCATCGCGTCGCCGACCGACTCTTCGACCTGACCAGGGACCCCGGTATCGCGATCGAGCTGCGGTGCTCCGGCATCGTCCCGGAACTGTTGGCAACACAACGGGATCGCCTGGGCAGCAGGATCGACCGGGTGGTCGCCACCGGGCGGCGGACCAGGGGATTCGACATCGGCGCCAGGGTGGGTTGGGTGCTGGTCCTGGTGACGGCCGTGCTGTGGGTCTTCTCCCAGGTCCGCACCGGTGCCCTCGGGATCGGTGCGCTGCTCACGCTGGTCCTGCTGATACCGGGCCTGGAGGACATGGTGTACTCGCTGACCTACTGGGCGAACTTCCTCTCCCGCCTCTACCAGACCGTCAGCGGGCTCGACACCGTGCTGGAGTACACGGCCGATCAGCGCGTCGGGACCGCTGCAGCGCCGTCATCGATCCGCACGGGAATCGCGTTGCAGGACACCAGGTTCCGCTACGCCCGAGCGCAACAGGATGCGCTGGCCGGAGTGGATCTGATGCTCCAGCCCGGATCGGTGATCGCCCTGGTCGGCGAGAACGGCGCCGGGAAATCCACCCTGGTGGCGTTGCTCTGCGGGTTGTACCGACCGGTGTCCGGTTCGATCACCGTCGACGGGGCGGACCTCGCCGAGATCGACCCGGCTGCCTGGGCGCGGCAACTCAGCGGAGCCTTCCAGGCGCACGCCGACCTGGAGTTCACCGTGCGCGAGGGCATCGCCGTCGCCGACGAATCCGCAGATGACGAACGGATCCGGCTGGCACTGCAGCGCGCCCGGGCGACCGAGCTGGTGGCGGAGTTGCCGCACGGCCTGGCCACCCAGCTGGGCCGGCAGTTCACCGACGGCACCGATCTGTCCGGTGGGCAGTGGCAGCGCCTCGCGATCGCGCGTGGCGTGCTGCGGGAGAGGCCCCTGCTGAGGGTGTTCGACGAACCGACCTCGGCACTGGATGCAGACGCGGAGGACGCCATCCTCACCGAGTACCTGGCCGCCGCCCGTCGGCATGCAGTCGCCTCCGGCGGCATCAGTCTGCTGGTGAGCCACCGGATGTCGACCGTGCGGAGCGCCGATCGCATCCTGGTGATGGTCGACGGTCGGATCACGGAGGACGGCACCCACGACGAGCTGATCGCGGCCGGCAGCAGCTATGCAGAACTGTTCGATCTGCAGGCCCGCCACTACCGCTAGTTCGGGGATCGAGCAAGCGAGGGACGAGCGCGTCGAGATCCCGTTGGTGCAGCACGGGTCTCGAGTACGTTTCCGCTCGGTGACCGCAAGTTCCGGCGATCGAGCAAGCGAGGAACGAGCGCGTCGAGATCCCGTCATGTCACCATCGGTCTCGACTCGTTCCTCGCTCGACCCACCGAGTCTGCCACGTGTGGCGAGATCCGTTGATACAGAACGGATCTCGAGTCCGCCCTCGCTCGACGACCGGAAGTTCCGGCGATCGAGCAAGCGAGGAACGAGCGCGTCGAGATCCCGTCATGTCACCATCGGTCTCGACTCGTTCCTCGCTCGACCACCGAGAGTTCCGATGATCGAGCAAGCGAGGAACGAGCGCGTCGAGACCCCGTCATGTCACCATCGGTCTCGACTCGTTCCTCGCTCGACCTCCGAGAGTTCCGATGATCGAGCAAGCGAGGAACGAGCGCGTCGAGACCCCGTCATGTCACCATCGGTCTCGACTCGTTCCTCGCTCGACCCACCGAGTCCGTCACGCGCGGCGAGATCCGTTGATACAGAACGGATCACGAGTCCGCCCTGGCTCGACGACCGGAAGTTCCGGCGATCGAGCAAGCGAGGAACGAGCGCGTCGAGATCCCGTCCGATCAGCGTAGGCCCCGGACGCACGGCACCCCCGGAGCTGATGCGGGAAGGGGGTCCGCGCCGGTCCGGGGGTGGAGTGTCCGCGGGTGGGAGCGCCGGGGCGCGCCCACCTGTGGGGGTCAGGACGTCGAGGTTGCGCTGCTCAGGTCGTAGACCGTGGTGCCGCCGACGGTGGAGGAAGTGAAGTTCGCTTCCACCCAGGCGGTGATCTGCGAGCTGACCCCCGAACTGTTGCCGCCGCCGCCCGTGCCGCCACCGGCGATGAAGTAGCTCATGTCACCGTCGGCCACGTACTGCTGGAACTGCGCCAGGGTGATCGAGGGATCCGTGCCGCTCCAGCCGCCGATCGCCATCACGGCGGTGTCGGTGGACAGGATGTAGCCGGCGGCGCTCAGGTCGCCGAGGACGGCCGCCGACCTCCGGCTGGTCGTCCAGTCGAGCAGGGCGACCAACTTCGTGTTGGTGGACCCGCTCGACCCGCCGCGGCTGCCGAACCCGCCGATCCCGGTGGTGCCTGTGGTGCCGGTTGCACCGGGAGCCGTGCCCTGGCCGTCAGTGGTTCCCGTCCCGGCCGGGGCGCCGGTGCGGGTGCCGCCGCCCATCCCGCCCATGCCACCGGAGGTGTAACCGCTCGGGATGGAGCCGGTGTGGCCCTGCGATGCGGGGCGATCGAGTAGGCGGCGGTGCCGCTGAGACCGGTGAGTGCACCGACCAGCACAGCGATCACGGCGATCTTCCGGATGTTGCCGGCCATCGCGAACACCGTTGCCCCGGCAAGCGATCCGATCACCATGATCCACGGCAGCACCGTCAATGAGCCGGAGACGTCGCGGCGCAGGAGCACGAAGCCACAGGCGCCGGTCGCGGCGATCATCAGTGCCAACGGCAACCGGACCAGCAGCTTGGACCGTCCGCGCCACAGCTTGGTGGCCGCAACGGCGATGGTCGCTGCCATCGGAGGTGCCAGGGCGACCGTGTAGTACTCGTGGATGGTGCCCTCCATGAAGGCGAACACCAGGTACGTCACCACCAACGAACCGCCCCAGAGCACAAGCGAGGCCCTGATCCGGTCGGTCCGGGGCATCCGCAGCGTGAAGACCAACCCGGCGACCAGCCCGATGATCGCGGCCGGCAACAGCCAGGAGGTGAAGGTGCCGAAGGTGGAGGAGAACATCCGCAGGATGCCGGTCGCGCCGCCGAACCCGCCGCCGCCGCCACCACCGCCGTTGCCCTCGCTGCCGAAAATCCGGCCGAGACCGTTGTAGCCAAGTGCGAGTTCCCACAAGGAGTTGTTCTCGCTGCCACCGATGTAGGGCCGGGAGGGCGCCGGCCACACTGCGACCAGGGCGATGAACCAGCCGGAGGCGACGACGACCGCGAGAGCGCCGGCCAGCAGGTGCCGGATCCGTTGCCACACACCACCGTTGGCGGCGATCATGTACGCCAGACCAAGGGCCGGCAGCACGAGCAGACCCTGCATCATCTTGGCCAGGAACGCGAAGCCGAGGGCGACTCCCGCCCAGACCATCCACTTCAGGGCCCTGCGGGTGCCGTCCCCCGAGTGCTCGATGGCGCGCACCACGCAGTAGCTGGCGAGCGTCATCAGCAGGACCAGGAAGGCATCCGGATTGTCGAAGCGGAAGATCAGCGTGGCGGCCGGGACCGTCAGGACCGGGTGCGACAGCAGTGTGTCACCGTCGATGCGGGCGTGAGCCAGTTCACCCAGCCAGGCACGTTGTCGCTGGTGATGCGCGCTGTTGCTGGCACGGAGGACGCACTCCCTGCCAGCAGCAACACTTCTCGCCAGCGACAAGTGGCCGGCGGGAGGAGTCTCGACCGGTTCAGATCGCCGTGGCGGTGGTGATGATCGACGGGGCCGCGGGCGACACCGCCGCACCGCCCCAGTCGCGCGCTGCTCGTCGACCGTGAAGCCGGCCGCGGTCCGTCCTGCTGCGATCTGGTGGGCGCTCAGGAAACGCAGGGTGGCCTGATCGCGGCGGAGCAGCTCCCCGGCGGGGGTGGTGATGCTCTCGCTGAAGCTGACGGTGGTCCGTCCGGGCTCGTCGATCACCTCCAGCAGGTCGTGGACGACCCGCACGGGCAGACCGGCCGGATCTGTGACCTCCGTCGCGTGCGCCGGGGTCCAGCTCTCCCAACGGCGGGCGTCGGGATTGCGGCTGTCGAACACCACCTGGCCGCCGGTGCGCAGCGCGCGTCGCATGGACCGGACCGACGCACGGATCTCCTGGTCGGACACCAGGCACTGAAAGGCGTTGCCGCCCATGGTGATCAGGTCGAACTCCGACTCGGATGTCATCGTGGCGGCAGTGCCGTCGCGCCACTCGACGCGATCGTCCCGCCGCGCGACGGCCAGGGCGAACGGATCGGGGTCGAGGCCGACCAACCGGCCGCGGTGACCCTGTTCGACAGCCGCGCGCAGGACGGCGCCGGTACCGCACCCGATGTCCAGCACGTCGTCGGCGCCGACGACCCGGTCCAGGTAGAACTGGTCGCTCGTGTCCCAGGGGTTGAGGATCTCGTACAGGTCGGCCGCTTGCTGGTCGGTGTAGTCCACGACGCGGAGCGTGACACGCCGCCCGTCATCGGTCCACCCGGTTTCGATGAACCCCGGGGCTGTCGGGGGACCCGGTGTCGAGCGAGTCCTGCGATGGTCGCGCGACGCAGGAGTCGGGACCGGTCCTGACGTGACGGGATCTCGACGCGCTCGTTCCTCGCTTGCTCGATCAGCGGCAAATGCGCTGTCCCCCGGTGATCTCGACGCGCTCGTTCCTCGCTTGCTCGATCAGCGGCGAATGCGCTGTCCCCCGGTGATCTCGACGCGCTCCCTCGCCGCTCGCTCGATCTGCGGATCGGTCGGTGGCCGAGCGGCTCCTGCGGTGGGCGAGCGACGAAGGAGTCGAGACCGGTTCCTCAGCCGATCGCGCTCAGGTCGTAGATCGTCTTCCCGCCGACGGTCTGCGCCTGGTAGTTCGCCTGCACCCAGGCGGTGATCTCCGCAGCGGTGTCGGTGGTGGTGGTCGTGGTCCCGCCGGTGGTCGCCAGACCGGAGTCGACGAAGTAGCGGATCGACCCGCTTCGCACCAGCTGTTGGAACTCCGCGAGGGTGGGGGAGGGGTCGGTGCCGTTGAACCCGCCGATCGCCATCACGGGTCGGAGAGAGGCGAGCTGGAGCCCGGCGGCGTTGTCGGAGCCGACGACGGCCGCCGACCAGGTGGTGTCGCTGGCCATCAGCAGTGCGGTGACGTCCCCGCTGGGGGCGCTGGTGTCGAGCAGTCCTGCCATCCCGCCACCTCCCATGCCGCCGCGTCCACCGCGAGTGGTACCGGTACCCGTGATGCCCGTGCCCGCGGTGCCGCCACCGGTGGTGGAGCCGAAACCACCGCCCGGCATCCCGGCGCCGCCCGGAGCGCCGCCCATTCCCCCGCCGGCCGTGGCCAAGCCGGACGTCGGGAGCGCGCCGGTGTGTGCGGCGTCGATCGTGGCGACGGTGAACGCCGTCGGTCCGGCCAGCAGCACAGCAACCGTCAGCCCGATCGCGGAGGCGCGTGCCCACACGCCCATCCCGGCGACTGCCACCAGCGCGACTGCCACGACGATACCGCCGTACTGCACCAGGTTCGGCAGCCAGGTCAGGAAGTCCGTCGCGCGACGCAACAGGGCGGCTGCCCAGAAGCCGCACAGCGCAACGGTTCCAGCCAGTACACCGAGTGCGATCTTCGAATTGCGGCACTGCCAGAGCAGGTGCCCGCCGATCGCGGTCAGGGCGGCGATGGCCGGCGCCAGAGCGATCCAGTAGTAGGCATGGTTGATGCCCTTCATGAGGCTGAAGACGGCGGTCGTCGTGACCAGCCAGCCACCCCGGGCGATCACCGCGGCGCGCACGAGGTCGGTCCGCGGACGACGCCAGGTGATGACGAGCGCTGCGACCATGCCGATCACCGCCGCCCACAACAGCCAGGAGATCTGCCCGCCGATCTCGGTGCTGATCACCTTGGTGGCCGAACTCTGGTCGCGCCAGCCGACGCTGCCGACCTGATCCCCCGAGAGTCGCTCGAGGCCGTTGTAGCCGAACATCAGATCCCACACCGAGTTGGTCTGCGACCCGCCGATGTACGGGCGGGACGCGGCCGGCCAGAGCTGGACGATCAGCACCCACCAGCCACCCGCGATCATCGCGGCACCGGCGGCCAGGGTCTGCCAGATGCGCTTCAGCAGCTTCGGCGGACCGGCCACCAGGTAGGCCAGCGCGAAGAACGGGATCACCAGGAACGCCTGCATCATCTTGGCCAGGAACGCGAACCCGATGAACGCACCCAGCCACAGCAGCCACCGGGTGCGGCCTGTCTCCACCGCACGCAGCAGGGCCCAGGCCGCTGCGATCAGCAGCAGCACCATCAGCGCGTCCGGGTTGTTGAAGCGGAACATCAGCGCTGCAACGAGTGTCAGCGCCAGGATCGCACCGGCCAGCAGGCCACCGCCGGCGGACGTCACCCGCTTCACGGTCGCGTACAGCACGCCGACCGACGCGACTCCCATCAGCGCCTGGGGCAGCAGGATCGCGAACGACGAGAGGCCGAGGATCCGCACCGACACGCTCATGAACCACAGCGCCGCCGGTGTCTTGTCGACGGTGATCGCGTTCGCCGCGTCCGACGAGCCGAAGAAGAACGCTTTCCAGGACACCGATCCAGCCTGCGCCGCGGCCGAGTAGAAGGCATTGGCCCAACCCGATGCGGACAGGTTCACCAGGTACAGCGCCGCTGTCGCCGCCAAGAGTGCGTACAACGACAGGCGGGCCCAGCGCGGGTCCGATTCCGAGCCGCGCCACAGCCCGCCGATGCGCCGCTGCCACCGGGACGCGCTCTGGGGCGGATCGCTGCGGGCCATGGCGGTGTCCGACTCGGCGGAGACCAGCGGCGTGAGTGTCGTCATGGAGAGTGTCTTTCGTGCGCTCGGGTCGCCGCGCAGTGCGGCAACTGCTCCACCGTCCGGGGGGGGGCGCTGTGCGGGCGGGGGGCGCCTGCTGTGCCGCGGCTGTGACCGGCGAAAGTGGGACGAAGGTCGATCGAGACACGACGAGATCCCGTCGCGCTCCTTCGTCGCTTGCTCGTTGCTCCTATGTCAAGCCGCGGCGGGCATCGCCGTGTTCTGCCGGTTGTGGTGATCGGTGGTGAGGTTGTTGAACACGGTGCGAATCAGGGCTCGCTTCAGGCTGCGGAGGGCTTCGCGGTTGGATTTGCCCTCGCCCTTCTTCCGGTCGTAGTAGGCCTTACCGGCCCCTCCCGGGCGGATCTGTGTGATCGCTATGCGATGCAAGGCGGCGTTGATTTCCCGGTTCCCGGACCGGGTCAGACGAACTTTGCCGGCGTTGTTCCCGGACCACACCGGGATCGGCGCGACCCCGGCATGGCGGGCGAACTTCGACGGTGTCGCGAAGCGGGTGATCCCGGCTGCCTCGCCGACGAGTTTCGCTGCGGTCAACGCGCCACACCCGGGCATCGCCAGCAGCGCGGGTGCGACCTGTTCGACGAGCCGGCTGATCCGCTGGTGCAGCTGCTTCTCGCGGCGGGTCAAGTCGATGATGTCCATCAGTTCGTCGCGGGCCAGTTCAGCGACAATCCCCGCCCTGCCTGCAAGCCAGTCCCGCAGCGCGTTCTGATGCTTGGCCAGGTTCAGCGGCCCCACCTGGTGTTCCGGATCCAGTTCATGGATCCGCCACCGCAAGGTATTGATCAGCTGGGTGCGGTGTCCGACAAGGGCTTCCCGCCGATCAACGAGCAGCTTCAACTCACGCGACACCTCATCGTGCGAAGCCACCGGCAGATCCGGGTTCTGCAGGAACGCCCGCGCCACCGCCAAAGCGTCGATCGGATCGGACTTACCGCGCTGCCTGCCCGACGACCGCAACTGGGCCGTCAACGACGGCGGCACCCGCACCACCGCCTGACCCGCACCCAAAAGGTCCCGCTCCAACCTGGCCGAAAGATGCCGGCAGTCCTCGATCGCCCACACCACCTCGCCGAACTGGCCGCCAGCCCACTTCAACGCCTTGAAATGACCCTCCGTGGTCGCCTCCACGGTGAGCTTCCCGAGTTGCTTTCCGACCGCATCGACCGCAACGAACGTGTGGGTCCGCTTGTGTACATCCGCTCCGACAACAACCATGACGGTTGCCTCCTTCACCTCGTATGTGAATGGGACGGTTGGACCGGTCAGCAGACACATCTCAGTGGGGGCGGTGCCACGCTCCTATCAAGTCATGCCGGCCGGTCCTTCACACCCGGCGTCGGCACAACGAGCGCAGGTCAGCCCAAAGGGCGACAATCACCGGAGGAGCCAGACACCAGGTGTGAAGAACCCAACCACCGCCGAAGCGGCAACACCAGACTCACACTGAGATCACCGGAAGGTGGCTGGCTCGATCACCCGAAGGTCGCTTGCTCTGTCACCGGAAGGTGGCTGGCTCGATCACCGGAAGGTGGCTCGGTCGCCAGGTGCCAGGGACGGACCGTCAGGCGAGAGGGAGGCGCACCGTGAACACCGTGTGGCCGGGCTCGCTCTTGACGCCCACGGTGCCGTGGTGGGCAGCCACCACTGCGGCGACGATGGCCAGCCCCAGACCGGTGGAACCCGCTGCGCGGGAACGGGACTGCTCGCCGCGGACGAAGAGACCGAAGATCTCCGCCTGCAGACCGGCGGGGATGCCGTCACCGTTGTCGGTGACGGTGATGACGGCCATTCCCCGCTCCTCGCGGACCGCTGTCACCACCGTGGTCCCGGCCGGGGTGTGGGTGCGGGCGTTGGCGAGCAGATTGCTCAACACCTGGCGGAGGCGGTGGTCGTCACCCACGACGATCACCGGCTCCTCGGGGAGTTCGAGCTGCCAGTGGTGCTCGGATCCCGACACCCTGGCATCCGACGTGGTTTCGATCGTCAGCAGCGTGAGGTCCACCGGACCGCGATCGAGCGGTCGGCCAGAATCCAAGCGCGCCAACAACAACAGGTCGTCCACGAGTGTGGTCATCCGCTCCGATTCCGAGCGGACCCTGCCGAGGGCGTGCGTCACGGCAGGGGCGTCCTCCGGGTTGCGCCCGGCCAGTTCGGCGTAGCCCCGGATCGCGGCCAGCGGGGTCCGCAGCTCGTGGGAGGCGTCGGCGACGAACCGGCGCACTCGGCTCTCGGACTCGTGCCGGGCACCCAGGGCGCTCTCGACGTGGACGAGCAACTGATCGAGCGCGGCGCCCACCGCGCCGACCTCGGTGCGGTCGTCGGTGAGCTTGCGGGGGACCCGGACGGTGATGTCGACCTCGCCGCGATCGAGCGGCAGTTCGCTGACTGCGCGGGCGGTCGCGGCCACCTGCTCGAGCGGTCGCAGGGAGCGGCGCACCCCGAGCCAGACGATCCCGGCCCCGACCAGCGCCGCGCCGGCGGCGACGGCGCTCATCACCACCAGGAGCCGGAACTGGGTCGCCTCGACCTCGGCGGTCGACAGACCGGAGACGAGAATCTGCCCGCCCGGGGACTGCTCGGCGATCACCCGGTACTGGCCGACGCCGGGAATGGTCACCTCGGTGACGGCGCGCCCGGTGGGGATGTGGGCCAGCGACACGGCGGTGTCGGCTGTGAGGTCGGTGCAGCCCTGTGCGGTGTCCCGCACCGTTCCGGAGACGAAGGCGCCGGTGCTGTCGAACACCGCGAACACCGCGGGCTGCGGCGGTGGGGCACGTCGCACGCTGGTGGTCGGGGCGGTCGAGCTGGAACATGCGTCGGCGACGCTGGGAAGGGGTCCCGGCGAACTGTTCCCGACGGCACCGCTGCTGCCGCCGCCGTCCTGGTCGTTCTGGCCGCCGAAGAACCGCACGTTCGACTGGATCCGCTGGTCGAGCTGGGCCGTCAGGTAATCGGAGATGAGGATCTGGGTGACCACGCCGATCAGTACCGAAACGGCGAGGATGGCCGCGCTGACCCCGGCGATCAGCTTGGTGCGCAACGTGATCGCCCGATGCGCCGGACGATGACCCGGCCCGCTCAGCCCAGCGGGATCATCATGGTCCACCGCCCGATCAGGCGGGTTTGAGGACATAGCCGAAGCCGCGCATGGTGTGGATCATCGGGTCTCGGCCGGAGTCGATCTTCTTGCGCAGGTAGGAGATGTACAGCTCCACGATGTTCGCCTGGCCACCGAAGTCGTAGTTCCACACCCGGTCAAGGATCTGGGCCTTGCTCACCACCCGTTTGGCGTTGCGCATGAGGTACCGCAGCAGCTCGAACTCGGTGGCGGTCAACGAGATCAGGTCCTCGCCGCGATGCACTTCCCGGGAATCCTCGTCGAGCGTCAGATCGCCGACCTGCAGGGCCGCGGACTCGGCCTCGGTCGCGACCCGGGCACGGCGCAGCAGCGCCCGCAACCTCAGGACGAGTTCCTCCACCGAGAACGGCTTCGTGACGTAGTCGTCGCCGCCGGCGGTCAGCCCGGCGATCCGGTCCTCGACGGCATCCTTGGCGGTCAGGAACAGCACCGGAACGGTGATCTGTGCGGCGCGGATCCTCCGCAGCACCTCGAACCCGTCGAGATCGGGAAGCATCACATCGAGCACGATCACGTCCGGCTGGAAGTCACGCGCCTGCGCGACCGCGGTGACGCCGTCGTGCGCGGAACGGATCTCCCAGCCCTCGTAGCGCAGCGCCATCCCGACCAACTCGGCAAGGGTGCGCTCGTCATCCACCACGAGCGCGCGGATCGATCGGCCACCGGGGCCCGACAGCGGGGCGGGCCGGGGGGCGGTGTCGGTGTGGTGGCTGACCATGCGCTGATCCTCTGGTGGCGAAGTGGGTCCGCGCTGGGCGCCCGCTGTGTGGTTCCTGTGTACCCGAGGAGCGGCGATCCGGACAGCGGGGCAGCCCCATCCGGACTCCGGCCGCGTCCGCACAGGATCTTCCACTCCCGGCTCACAGGTTCCGGACAGTCGGTCGGCGAACCGTCGGAGGGGTCGGTGGACTCCGACCGGCGGCGTGGCAGGTCTACGTCGCTGCTGACGACCGATCGATGGATCACAACAAGGAGCGACGAGCAGATGGACGAGCGCGAACAGCAGACCTCCGGTACCGATCACGGGACGAATTCTCGGTGGACCGCACCACGAGCGGTGACCGGGTCGACGCGGGGTGGCATCCGACCGGCGGCGACACCTCCCCGATCGTGGGCGAGAACGGACCAGGAGTGAGCGGGGCCGGTCCTGACTCGGCCACCGCAGGTGTTCATCAGGCCGGCGCAGAACCCTGGCAGGCTGCCCGTGGCGCTGCGGGAGCGCAGGACCGGCCCACCTGGGGCGATCCCGCATCAGCCGGCAGCGCAACGAAGAACCGTTCCTGGAAGAAGACCGTCGGTGCGGTGGCGGTCGCCGCGGTCGTCGTGGCCGGCGGCGTCGTGGGCGTCGACGCGATGGCCTCCGGTGCGGAGAACACCGCAACTGGTCAGCGGGGCGGACCCGGCGGGATGGGCGGCTTCGGCGGTGAGGGCCAGAGCGCATTCCCGGGAGGCGCGATGCCTGGTCAGAACGGCGGCCAGGGACGGCAGGGCGCCGGGCAATTCGGGTTGGGCTCCGCTCTGCACGGCGATTTCGTGGTCAGCTCCGGCTCGTCGTTCGAGACGCGCAGGATGGAGCGCGGCAAGATCACCGCGATGTCCGGGGGCACCGTCAGCCTCACCAGCGACGACGGTTACAGCTCCGACTACGCCGTCGGCGACGTCGATGTCTCGTCCCTCGCAGTCGGGGACACCGTGGTGGCCATCGCGACGGTGTCCGGGGACGCGGCCACCCTGACCTCACTGGTCAGCGAGACGAGCGTCAGCAGTGGTACGGGACAGCAGGGCGGTACGGGCCCGCAGTCGGGGACCGATCCGCAGCAGGGCGGGACGGGCCCGCAGTCCGGGACGAGCCCGCAGTCCGGGACCGACTCGCAGGGTGGGACGGGCCCGCAGTCCGGGACCGGTGGGCAGCAGGACGGGCGAACAGTCCCCGACGACGTCGGGGACGACCGCGGAGGCCTGACTCGGTCGGCAACCGGATCGCCGCCCTACGGCTGGGCCGATGGGGCGGCGGCGGGTCCCGGGTGACTCAGGCCTGCAGGACGGCTCCGTCCTTGACGGTGACCGCGACCTCGGCCAGTGGCTTGGTGGCCGGGCCCTTGAGAACGGCGCCGGTGGTGGCGTTGTACTGCGATCCGTGGCAGTTGCAGTCGGCGTTCGCGCCGGCAGCCTGGACGGGGCAGCCCTGGTGGGTGCAGACCACGCTGTGGCCCACCACGGCATCGCCGGTGCGGGCCAGCAGGACCTGGCCGACCACCAACGATCCGCCGTCCGGGATGTCGGCGACCTTCGCGAGCTCGGAGCCACCCGAGGCTGCGCTGCTACCTCCGGCCGCGGGAACGCTGCCTCCAGCCGAAGTGCCTGCGGGAGCGGTCGAAGTGGGGGTGGTGTCGGAGCCACAGGCGGCCGCGGCGGCTGCGACGGTCAGGCCGCCCGCGGTCAGCGCGGTGCGTCGGGTGACGGGGGACAGGGTGGAGGTAGGTGCTGAATCGGGGGTGTTCACGGTCATCGCGATCCTCTCGAGGGGCCCGTATCGGCGGGCGTGTCCTTCGAGGATGTCAAAGAACCCGCAGGACCGCTTGAGAGCTCAACTGTGAATCTCGTGTGGAGAACGCCGGAGTCACTTGGCGCGAGCCGCCGATGGGCGGGACGAGCAACTCAGCGCCGGAGTCGGGATCGGTCGCAGCGGCGCGTGCGGGCGGCGCCACCTGGCGCGACGTCGGCGGGCTCTACGGGCTCAGCAAACAAGGGGCGCAGCAGCGCTTCCAGGCGGCGGTCGAGAGCTTGGAGTCCAGCGGCGGCCGAGTCGCGGCAGGAAGGTGCATCGTGCCTGGTCAGGCTATGTGCCCCCAGTAGGATTCGAACCTACGACACCCGCTTTAGGAGAGCGGTGCTCTATCCCCTGAGCTATGAGGGCCCTGCTGCGCGCCCAGCGGTGCGCGCAGCCGAGATTACCGTGTCCGGTCAGGTCGACGGACCGCGTTGCGCGCCCTACGGTGATGCGGTGGCTCATCCGGCGCGCTTTCGTGACGACGATCCGATTCTGGCGCGGGTACGGAAGATCGCGCTGGCCTTCCCCGGCAGTGCCGAGCGGATCTCACACGGCCGACCGAACTTCTTCACCCGCAAGACCTTCGTGCACTTCGGAGCGACGGTGAAGGGTGATCACGACTCCCGACAGTGGGAGCACGCGATCCAGGTGCTGCCGGAGCCGCAGGAACGCCGTGCTCTGCTCGAGGACGACCGGTTCTTCGCGCCCGGGTACACCGGCCCGTCCGGTTGGGTGGGGATCGATCTGGCGCCGGCGTCCACGGATTGGGACGAGGTGGTCGAGCTCATTGACATGTCGTACCGAGCCACCGCATCGCAGAAGTTGATCGCGGAGCTCGACGCCCGCAGTCAGTGATCTGACGGGGTCTCGTCGCGCTCGTTCCTCGCTTGCTCCCTGTCCTGAGCGACGAAGGAGACGAAGGGGACGGCCATAGGACCGTTGGTCCGACCGATCTCAACCACCGAACGCCCCGCCGGATCAGGGGGCGTCGGCGACCAGGGTGGTGCCCGCGAAGCGTCCGCGCAGCCCGGTGTCGACGGCGCCTAGAGAGCCGTCGCGGCGGTGGCCCCTGGTCAGGATCCGGTCGCCGTCGATCAGTAGCCGCACGCCCGGAACCACCTCACCCAACAGCGCTCCGGGTCCGTCGAACGACACCAGGTCGGCGCCCGAGACGACGGCGACCGGGAGCAGGCCCTCACGCCCGGACAGCACGTGGAGCCGACGCTCGGCGACGACGTGTCGTGCCAGATCGCTGCTGATCGGCCCGTCCCGGACCACCACCCCAGCGGTGCTGCCCGCTGCCGTCAGCGCAGCGCACGTCTGCTCGACCTGACTGCCGGTGATCCCCACCAGGCTCACTTTCACCAGATCGCGACGACCTGGCGTGGCCGACCCGATCTGCCATTGAGCACCGGCCGACAGCGCGGCGAGGCCGAGTACCGGATCGTCGGTGACCAGCCGATCGACACTCTCCAGCCCGACCTGTCGGGACAGCCACCGAACCGCGAGGCCGAGGTCCACACGGGTGTGGGTGACCGCACCGGTCGTCCTGAGCACCGTCACCGCAGGGTGATCGGATGTCGGGACAGCGGCGTCGAACATCGCGCCGGATGCCAAGCGGCGCAACGACAGCGCCGTTCTGGGCACTCCCGGCAACCAGGCGCCCACATGGATGGTCCGATCGGGGGACGGCCATCCGACGCCGTGGTGGGGCGAGGCGTTGGCCGCGGTGTTGCCGGTCGACGGGTGCCGGGAGGCGGAATGGCGGCTCAGCGTTGCGGAGACCAGAGCCATCGAGTCGGCTGCCACCCAGGCGTTCGGCGCCCCGGACAGGCGCGCGTGCGGCCGTCCGCCCGGATCGAGCACGGCGCTCCCGCCTGTCAACACCGCGGCCAGGGCCAGCGTGACAGAGGTGACACTCGGGTTCAACGCCAGCCGAAGCTGCTCGCCCTCACCGAAACCCTGGCGCGACAACCCCCCGGCCACGGCGCGCACCCGGCTGGCCAACTGACCGACCGTCAGCGGGCGGGAGGTGCCGTCCGAAAGCGCGGGAGCCTCCGGATGGACGAATGCCCCCGCCAGGATGCCGGCGAGCGCATCGGTGCTGTCGCGGTCGTCGTCGGGGAGCCTTGCAGACACTGCTGGTCCTCCCGAGGTCCGAGGTCGCTGTTGTGGCGACCCTAGGCGTCCGGTGTGCTCCGCTGCGGTGGATTCACCGGAACTCACCCGTCCGAATCCGCTCGCCGTCGAAATGGTCCACCGGGAGAGCTCGTACGGGTGATCGGCAGCAGTCCGCGCTCGCCCCGCGTCAGCTCCACCGGGCCTGGGGTGCCCGATCGGAGTGCATCCTCGACAGCGGGTACCCCGCAGCGGCGACGAGCGGAGGACACTGGGGCGATGGAGCTCACCATCGTCCAGTGGGACATCACAACGGTCGCTGCGGACGCCCTGGTCAACGCGGCCAATTCCGCCCTGCTCGGTGGTGGTGGGGTGGACGGCGCCCTCCATCGGGCGGGTGGACCCGAGATCCTGCAGGACTGCCGGGAATTGCGCAGAACGGTCCTGCCGCAGGGCCTTCCGGCTGGTGAGGCCGTGGCCACCGGTGCCGGGCGGCTACCGGCGCGGTGGCTGATCCACACCGTCGGGCCGGTCCATTCACCCGGGCTCGATCGACGTTCGGTGCTCCGCAACTGCTACACCTCCAGCCTGCGGGTCGCCGACGAGCTCGGTGCAGGATCGGTGGCGTTCCCGTTGATCTCCGCCGGCGCCTACGGCTGGCCCCGAGAGGATGCACTGGTGCAGGCCTTCAGCGCACTGTGCGCCGCGGACACGCAGGTCGAGCAGGTGCAGCTGGTGTTGTTCGATGCGGCAACGGCGGCGCTCGCCCACGAGGTGCTGTCGCAGGACTGACCGGCCCGTCCCCTCGGTGGGCGGACCGGCGCTTTCAGTCATCCACTCCGCGGGCGATCAACGCGTCCCCCATCGCATCCGCCTGCCTCAGCGCGCGCACCACGGCCGGCACGGCCATCGCGCGCAGGGAGAAGCCCACGCCGCGCGCCGTCCTGGCCTGTTGGACGTCCTGCACGATCGACACCATCAGCGGGACCGCGCGGATCGTCATGGCCAGTACGAGCCCCACCCGGTCCGGATCCACGAAGCGGCGCAGCGGATGCAGCAGCTTCACGGTCAGATCGAGCATGGCGGTGACCCGGGTGGTCAGGGTGAACAGCGCGGCCAGCGCCACCGAGACGACCAGCGTCCCGGTGACCATCAGCGCGGCCTGCCAGCCGGTGGTGATCCACTGCAGCACTCCGATGAACAGCACCACCCAGCGCAACGGCCGCACCTGCTGCCAGAGAGCCGACCACGGAATCCGGGCCACTGCGTAGAGCGCCAGGGTCGCTGCGGTGGCCACCCCGAGGGTCCACCACGACCGGGTCACCGCGATCGCGACGAGCGCGACGACCAACCCCAGCAACTTCGGCCCCGCCGGCATCCGGTGCAGCAGTGAGGATCCCGGCCGGTAGGCGCCGATCATCCGAGCAACGCCCGGTAGGCGGCGAGCGCGGGCGCCGGGGCGTCGTCAGCGGCCACCCGTCCGCCGTCGATCACCACCACCCGGTCGAAGCCGTGCAGCAGCTCGAGGTGGTGGGTGACCAGCACGAGTTGCTCGTCGAGCCCGGCGAGCAGCTCGCCCACCATGCGCGCGTTGCGCAGGTCGAGCAGGGTGGTCGGCTCGTCCGCCACCAGCAGGCGCGGCCGGCGGACCAGCACCGCGGCCAGCGCGAGCAGCTGTTTCTGACCACCCGACAGCAGGTGCGGCGGATGGTCGGCGTGCTCACCCAATCCGAAGCGCTGCAGGGTGTCCTGGACCCTGGCCCGGCGTTCATCCTTCGACAGGCCTGATCTGCGCAGTGAGAACGCGACGTCCTCCTGCACGGTCGGCATCACGATCTGGTTGTCGGGATCGGTGAACACGAACCCGACCCGAGCACGTACTCCCTTGCCGTCGCGATGGGTGTCGAGGCCGTCGACGCTCACCGTGCCACCCGTCGGCATCACCAGCCCGTTGATCATCCGAGCCAGCGTCGACTTGCCGGATCCGTTGCCACCGACGATGCCGATCCTGCGTTCGGTGAGCTGCAGGTCGATGCTCTCCAGCACGACGCGCTCGCCGTAGGCGTGACGGACGCCGGCGAAGCGGATCTCCGGCATGCTCAGCCCACCCGTTCGACGAGCATCGCGATGCCCTGGCCGCCGCCGATCGCGCAGGCGGCGACACCGACTGTCTGGTCGTCGCGCTCCATCCGGTGCAGCAGTCGCACCAGCAGCACTGCGCCGGAAGCACCCCACGGGTGGCCGTAGCCGATGGCTCCGCCGTCGGTGCAGACCCGCTCGGGATCGAGTCCTGCCAGGTCGATGGTGGCGAGCGCGACACTGGCGAACGCCTCGGTGATCTCGATGGCGTCAAGGTCTTGTGGCGCCAGACCGGCGGCGTCGAGAACCCGGTGGATCGCCTGTCCTGCAGCCATTCCGGGCAATCCCGGATCACCGCCCACGGTCGCGATCCCGCGGATGGCCAGACCTGCTCCACCCCCGGTCACCAGCAGCACTGCGGCGCCGTCGGAGATCCCGCACGAGTTGCCGGCGGTGGCCGTACCGCCCGCGGTGAACGCGGGTGGCAGCCGGGAAAGACGCGCTGTCGAGAGACCGGGTCGAGGTCGTTGGTCGTGATCGAGGCCGGCCACCGGCAGGATCTCCGGGACGAAGGCGCCGGACAGCACCGCTGCATGCGCCAGTCGGTGCGATCGCTGCGCCCACTCGTCCTGGCGTGTACGGCTGATACCGAGGTGCGCCGCGACCCGGTCGGCGGCCTCGCCCATCGACGGGTCCGGGAAGCCCGGCGGAGCGAACGGGGCTCGGGTGTAGCGGCGCGGTTCGGGATCGTCCACCGTCGGTGGCCAGTACCGCCAGGGGGCGGTGCTGGCGGATTCCGCACCCCCCGCCAGCACGGTGCCCGCCCGGCCGGAACCGAGGCGAGCTGCGGCCTGGGCGACCGCCGCGAGCCCCGATCCGCATTGTCGGTCGACCGTGACCGCCGGCACCGACGCATCCAGACCTGCTGCGAGACCAGCGGATCGGGCGATGTTGCCGCCCGGGCCCAGACAGTTTCCGAGGATCACCTCGTCGATCCGGTTGCCGTGCGACTCCGCGGCGAGGACGCGGACCAGCGGGGCAGCGAGATCGACGACCGGCACGTCGGCGAGAGCCCCGCCTGCGGTACCGATCGGGGTCCGGAGACCGGCGCTGATGACGACGGGGCGGCCTGAGTTCACGGGGTCATCGCCGCCCGAACGGCGCGTCGGTCGATCTTGCCGGGAGCGGTACGCGGTACGTCTTCGACGACGACCCAGCGCCGGGGCATCCACTCGGGATCGAGGACGGCTCTGGCCCGATCACGCACCCCGGGCAGCAACGCGCCGTCGGTCAGCGCCACCATGGCGACCAGGGTGGCACCCAGCCGGGCGTGCGGCTGTGCGGCCACCGCGACGTCGCGGACGCCGTGCAATGAGCCGATCGTGGCTTCCACATCCTCGACGATCACTGTCCGACCACCCACCAGGACCGCTTCGGAGCCTCGCCCGAGGATCGTCAGCGAGCCGTCGCCGTGCAGCCATGCGACGTCACCGACGGTGGCGAAACCTGTTGTGTCGCCGGCGAATCCGCCTGGTGAGCCCGAGATCTGCGAACAGTGGAATGCCGACCTGGACCACAGTCGCCGGTCACGGATCTGCACCTCGACGCCGGGGAACGGGGTCAGTCGTTCCGGCCAGCGCCGCGCGGCCACGAACGACAACTCTGCCGCCCCGTAGTACTCGGCAACGGCGATCCCGGCGTCGGCGGCGCGGTGCGCTGCCTGTTCGGAGAGCCGGGCTCCGGCGACCACGACGGAGCGGAGGTGCGGGGCGGCGGCCACGACCGCATCCAGCCGCGCCGGCACGCAGACGGCGGCGTTCGCGACGGCAGGTTCGTCGGTGACGAGCACCCCGCAGGCGAGCGCCTGGACTGCCGCGAACAGCTGCAGCGTCGAGCTGAGCGGCCCGGTGAGCAGGAGCCGGTCGCCCGCACCGAGCCCGGTCAGCGCGCTGTACCCGGGATACGAGGACGTCCACGACCGCAGGGTCCGCACGACCGTCCGCGGCGCCGCGGACGAACCGGACCTCGCCACCACCAGGAACGCATCCGCCGGCAGCGAACCGGGCGGCGGCGGTGGGGTGTCGGGACCCGTCCCGATGACCACCGGGACCCGCGCCCTGGCGGCGGCGACGACGCCGACGAGCATCTCGGTGTGCGGGCGGCCCCGCGCGTCCACCAGGCCCTGCGAGACGTCGACCCGATCGGCAGCCTTGAGCACCGCGGCCTTGGTGAGGGCGGTCCCGTCCAACAGCAGGGCAGGACTGCTGCCGACCCCCGGCAGGGTCAGCGCCGGGGTCCAGGGGTCGGTCACCGGGGGTCGGTCCGGCCGATGGCGTCGGCCCGCTCCTCACCGGAGGTCGCCGGGAGCACAGGCGCGCTCGCCGGTGCGGGGACGGCTGCCGGCGCGTCCGCCGGAAAAGATGCGTGAACTTCCGGAGCGTTCGGACGGGACAGGGCGATCAGGCCGGGGTACGCACGGTGCACCTGCGTCGCCACCACGCTGGCGATCACCACCTTGAGTGCATCTCCGGGAAGGTAGATACCGTTGCGCACCAGTGCAGTACCCAGCGCTGCACCGGTTCCGATCCACACCCACAGCGTGCCGATCAGGTAGACGACGACCACGCCGCCGACCGCGTTGGCGACCAGGCCGAACCACAATCGGTAGCGGGGCATCATCTGCTGGGTGAGCAGGCCGATCACGAACGCGCCGGCCAGGAAACCCCAGGCGTAGCCCGCAGACGGTTCGACGGTCAGGAACTGGATGCCGCCGCGCCCACCGGCGAGCAGCGGCAGACCGCAGGCCACCAGCGCGAGGAAAGTGGCGACGGCCAGGGCGCCCTTGCGCGCGCCGAGCAGCGAACCGGTGAGCATCACCCCGAGGGTCTGCAGGGTGATCGGGACCGCGTTGCCGGCCAGGAACATAGTCCCCGGAACGCCGAGAGCAGCGATCAGGGCGGCGAAGATGGCGATCTGGGCGAGATCACGAGCGGTGCTGCGGCGGGCGGCCATCTAGGGTTCCTTCTCTTCCGGCGGACGATACGAAGGTGCGGCGTCCCGGGAGCGCCGGTGGGGTGGGACGGAGGAACCCTAACCGGAGGGCGCCGACGGGCGAGTTGGAGGAACCCGACAGACTGTCCGGGTGATGTCTGGATCGGTGCACGGGATGCACACCGTCAGGACGACCGTCGAGGTGGCCGGGACGCGGGTGAGCGTGCTGGTCGCCCGGCCGGCGGGCGGCGGCGGGGACGGTGCGGAGGCCGCAGGTCTGCCGCCGGTGCTCGCCGTCCACGGCTTCGGCTCCTCGGCTCACCACACCTTCGACGTCACCGGTCACCTGCGGGAACTGTGCCGGGCCGGCCGCACCGTCCTCGCCCCTGACCTGCCAGGACACGGGCTGTCCGAGAAGTCCCACGACCCCGGGAAGTACCGCCTGGGGTTCCTGCTCGACCTGCTGGCCGCACTTCCACAGCGAGTGCGGGACCTGCTGGGGCCCAGTGGTGGGATCCCGTCGGTTGACCTCGACCAGGGCTGTGATCTGCTCGGATACTCGCTCGGAGCACGGCTGTCGGCGGGGTTGCTGCAGGAGCGGGCGCCCTGGCGCCGCGCGGTGCTCGGCGGCTATGACGGACGTCGGCTGTTCGAGGGCGTGGATGTCCGGGCGCTCCGCGCCGCGCTGACCACCGGTTTGTGGGAACCATCCCAATCCACCGTCCCCGGCCTTGCCGGCCAGACGCTGCGGATCGTGACCGTCGCGGCAGCAGTACCCGGCAACGACCCGGCCGCGCTGACGTCCCTGATCGAGGGGCTCGACGGGCTGCCCGCTGAGCCGGTGTTGGCGGACCGGCCGGTGCTGCTGGTGGTGGGCGAGAAGGATCCGCTGGCCGATCGGGCCGCCGCCTTGGCGAACGCGTCACCGCGGGCAGAGCTCGTCGTGGTGCCGGGGCGCGATCACATCAGCACCGTGCCGGCGAAACCGTTCCGCGCTGCGGCAGCGGCATTCCTCGGCCGCCGGGACTGAGCAGGTACTCCCTCGCACCGCGGGGCACTCCGTGGTCGCCGGACTCAGGCGGTACCCATACCGCTCACAGGTGCTCCGACCTCCCGCGGCTAGGCTGTGGCTCCACGCACCGGGATCGGCGGGCACTCCTTCACGCTCGTCCGACCGGGTCCGAAGGAAGAGAGCCCCAGTGACTACTGCCGCCGTATCTGTCGGACGCGCGCTCATCGTGTCGGTCACCGACGATCTGGTCCACGGGGACGGCGATCACGGGGCCGGCGCGTTGGTGACCGAGTTGCTCATCGAGGCGGGTTTCGTCGTCGACGGCTCGGTGACGGTGCCGTCCGAGGCCCTGGACATCCGTTCCGCGCTCAACACCGGCGTCATCGGTGGTGTCGATCTGATCGTCACCGTCGGCGGGACCGGGGTGCGACCCCGCGACGTCACGCCGGACGTGACCGACGAGGTGGTCGACCGGAGCCTGCCGGGGATCGCCGAGGCGCTCCGCTGGTCGGGGATGGCCGCCGGGGTGACCGATGCCGTGGTGTCCCGTGGTCGTGTCGGCGTGTCCGGCTCCACCGTCATCGCGAACATCGCCGGGTCCCGGCCGGCCATCCGCGACGGCCTGGCGACCTTGGTGCCGCTGGCCGTCCACGCCATCGAGCAGCTCTCCGATCCGTTGCCCTGATCCTTAAGGACACACGACAGCGGCCGCTCCCGATGGGGGCGGCCGCTGTCGTCGTCTCCGGGGCTTGCGCTCCAGGCACCACGTCCTGGCCGGTTCCGCCGGCCGGAGTGGGTTCAGGACTTGCGGTCGTCCGCCACGTCGGAGGCCTTGGCGCCGACCTCGTCGCTCACCTCGGATGCCTTGGTGGACACAGCATCTCCGGCATCGGAGGCTGCGTCGGTCGCCTTGTCGGCGGCGTCCTCCACCTTGTCGGAGGCGTCGCTGCCGGTCACCTTGTCCTTGATGTCGCCCGCCACGTCGCTGACCTTCTCGCCGACGTCACCCGCGACGTCCTTGATCTTCTCGACCGCGTCACCCGCGAAGTCCTTGGTCTTGTCGTAGACGTCGCCGGCCACGTCCTTGGCCTTGTCGATGGCGTCCTCGGCGAAGTCCTTGGCCTTGTCGATGAAGCTCATGGTGGATCTCCTTCTCGCATGTCGTCCGGTCTGGTGAGCTGCACAGCTGGTGAGGCGCACTGTCGCAAGTGCCCCGCTGGTGAGATGCACTGCACTCATCAGCCCACGCGGGTGGCAGGCTGACGTGGTGAATGTACCGCCGGAACCCGCTCCCGCACCGGCTGATCAGCCGGATGGCGCTGTGTCGCACGTGTCTGCTGCGCCGACGGCCGAGGAGATCGCTGCCCTGACGCTGGCGGCCGCGCGGCGCCAGCGGCTGGCCGAGGAGATCGTGGCCGGGATGCTGCCGGGGACGACGAGCGACGAGCGGTCGACGGGCTCCGGGGGCTCCGGACACTCGGAGCAGTGGTACCGCGAGAACCGCCCGCCACACCACGGGTGAGTGGCAGTGCGGGCGGTCGTCGCGTGCTGGAGGAACCGCAACGGAGTCAGATCGTGTTCTGCTTCACCAGCAGGTCGCGGATCTCGGTGAGCAGGTCGAGCTCACTGGGCGGGCTGACCGGCTCCGGGATGCCGGCTGCCTTGCGCTCCGCGGTCTTCTTGGCCTCGCGACGCTCGTTGAACTTGTTCATCGGCACCACGAAGATCGCGTAGACCACCAGCGCGGTCAGCAGGAACACGATGACGGCGTTGATGATCGTCGACAGGTTGATGAAGGTCGGGTTGTCGGCGCTGTTCGCACCCTTGATGGAGAAGCCGAAGCCGCCGACGTCCCCGGGACCGACGGCGTTGAGGATCGGCGTGATGATCGCGCTGACGAACGTGTCGACGACCTTGCCGAACGCGGCGCCGATCACGACGGCGATCGCGAGATCGACGACGTTGCCCCGCATGATGAATCCCTTGATCATTTCGGTCCCCTGGCAGACGTGTGCTCAAGACGGCACGATGGGTAGCGGTCGCCGACGCCGGCGACGACCGGTGGAGCATTTCCGACGTACCGTAGTGCGCGGAGGCGGTGGCACCACTCCGGGGAGCACGGTCCGGTCACCGATCGTGCGTGCCGCCACCGGCTCGGCAGCCGGGTCACCGGAACGTGAAGGTGACCTCACCCGACAGTGCGGAGCCGGCCACGGTGCGAGCGTCACCGGTCCGGACGGCGAACACGACCATCGGCGTCGCTCGCCCCGCTGACAACGGCGCGGTCGCCGGGGCACGAATCCCGAGCACCACCGCATCCTCGGCCAGGGTGGTGCTGCCGCTCGTGTCGTCCACCGCGATCAGCGTGACGTGCATGCCGGGGGCTAACAGGTCGACGGACTGTTGATCGGCGAGGCGGACAGGGGTGGCGACCCGGTCGGGACCTGGCTGCGGACCGTCCCTGGCGACGATCCGTGCGTCGGTCAGCAGCTCGCCGCGGCGGACCGCTGCAGACAGCGTGCGGCCGGTCGCGCCCGCCGCGGCGTCGATCGCACCGTCGGGAAGATCCGTTCGCCGGACGGACTGCAGATCCGTCTCGGCCAGGACGTGTCCGGCGGGAAGGTCTGCTCGAGCGATCACCGCGGCGTCGCCGACCGGTCCGTCCGTCGGCCGCACCAGCGCGAGTACTCCGGCCAGGGCCACCAGGACCAGCGAGAGGGTGCGGCGAACGACGCGATGGCGGCGGCCGGCGGTACGGCGGGAGCGCAGTGCGGCGACCACCCGCTCAGGAATGGGCGGATCGAGGGCCGCGGCGCGCGGGGCGCGACGGCCGGATCTGGGCTGGAGATGTTTCACCCGGCCGACGGTAGGCACCTGTCGCGGGTCCCGGGTGTGGAGCGACCGGGGTGTGGACAGCTCGGAGCCTGTGGACAGCTCAGATCGATGCAGGCCAGCGCTGGCTACCGGCTCAGCTCTTGCTGGTGCCGGACGAGCCGCCCGAGGACGAGGTGCTGCTCGAGGACGAGCTGCCGGGGCTACTCGTGGTCGCCGCTGGGGCCGACGGCGACGCGGTCTTCGACGCGCCGTCGGACCCGCCACCCGAACCCGAGCCCTTGTCGGATCCCGAGGACGCGCTCTTGCCGTCGCCTCCGCCTTCCGACTTCGCCCCGCCCTCTGCCTTCACCCCGCCGGGCGTGGCCGCAACAGCCGGGCCGGAGCGTGAGTCGGTCCGGTACCAGCCGCTGCCCTTGAAGACGACGCCGACCGAGCCGTAGATCTTCCGCAGCGCCCCACCGCACTCGGGGCACACGGTCAGCGAGTCGTCGGTGAACTTCTGCACGGCCTCGAAGCGATGACCGCAGTCGGAGCAGGCGTACTGGTACGTGGGCACGAGATCCTCTTCTGACGAACTGGGGGCGCCATGGAACTGGCACTCCAGCGTCCAGAGTGCCAACCAGGGGTGGGTCGGCGCAAGTGCGGCCCCCGAGGCACTCACCGCAGCGGCAGCATGCGCACGCCGGTGAGCGGGCTGACGAACGCGGTGACCCGGATGTCGTGCGGATCGTCGGGGAGCGTGTCGACGAGTTCGTCGTCGAACACCACCGTCATCCGAACCGCTGCCGAACCCAGAGCGGTGCGGGCGAACGACCGGTCGTAGTGGCCGCCACCGCGACCGAGTCGCGTTCCGTCCCGTGCCACCAACAGCGCCGGCACCAGCACCAGGGACACCTGGAGCAGTGCCCGCTGCTGCTCCGCAGGTGGCAGTGCCGGCCCCGGGTCCGGGACTCGGCCGACGCCGAGCGGCCGATCGCCGTCGGGTCGGTACTGCGCCCACTGCAGTGGCTGGTCGAGAACGGTCACCGGCACCAACACCTGTCGGCCCTGCCGGTGCAGCGCGTCGGACAGGTCTACGCCCAGGGGTTCGGTGCGCAGTGGGAGGTACGTGCAGACGGTGGCCGCCGACGCGAGCGGGGGCCAGCGGAGCAGGTGATCGGTGATGGCGGCCCGCGCGTCGGCGATCTCGGCAGCGCCGCGAGCACGTCGGCGGTCCAGGGCCCAGCGGCGCCACTCGTCCTTGCCGGCGAGCTCGTCCGGCCGCGGCGCTGCTGGGGGAGTGACCACATCCGACACCGTAGAGCCACCGACGCTCGCGAGGACCGTAGCCGCCGAGGACCTGTCGCCGTCGGCCGGCGGCGTCGCCTGCCGCACGGAAGTACGGGACACACCAGCTCGTCGGGCCACCGCAACAGCGGCCTGATCACGCCGCCCGCTAGCGTGGAGCCCAGCCACGGCCCTGCGACATGAGAAGGAACGGTCGAACTCCGCATGCGATCGGTCAGCGAGCAGCTGGATCTGGTGCTGGGCGCTGCCGTTCCGCCGCGTCCGGTCCGGGTGGCGATCTCGGAATCGCAGGGCCTGTTGTGCGCCGAGGAGGTCGTGGCGTCGGCTGCCCTGCCCGCGTTCGACCAGTCTGCGGTCGACGGGTACGCCGTCCGCTCGATCGACGTCCGGCACGCCGACGAGACAGTCCCGATCTCGCTGCCCGTGGTGGGCGAGATCGCCGCCGGCTCCCGATCGCCGGCACGACTGCAACCGGGTCAGGCGGTGTACGTGGACACCGGGGCGCCGCTGCCGACCATCGCCGACGCCGTCGTCCCCATCGATCTCGGCAGCGCCAGCGATGCCAGGGTCATGGTGCGGACCGCCGTCCGCTCGGGTGCGTACGTGCGCCGCATCGGCGAGGACGTCCAACCGGGTGACGTCGCTGTCCGCGCGGGGGCGTTCATCGGTGCCGCCCAGGTGGGCCTGCTGGCCGCGGTGGGTCGGGACAAGGTGCTGGTGCATCCGCGGCCACGACTCACCGTCATCTCGCTCGGCGAAGAACTGGTCGACGTCGCCAGGACCCCCGGCCCCGGCCAGGTGTACGACGTGAACTCCTTCGCCCTGGCCGCGGCTGCGCGAGACGCCGGCGCCGAGGTGACCAGGGTCGGCATCGTCGCCGACGACGAGAAACGACTGTCGCAGTTGGTGGAAGCGCGGCTGCTGCTGTCCGAGATCGTCGTCATCGCCGGCGGAGCCGGCGGGCGGTACGGCGACCACATCGTCCGAATGCTGGGCGGTCTCGGCGAGTTCGATCGCACCCGGGTCGCGATGCAGCCGGGTTCGACCCAAGCCTTCGGACTGCTCGGGCACGACCAGGTGCCGGTCTTCCTGCTGCCCTCGCATCCGGTGTCCGCACTGGTGGTGTTCGAGGTGATCGTCCGACCGTTGGTGCGGGTGATGTTGGGGCGCCGCAACCCCTATCGTCGGACGATCACTGCTCGAACCCTGTCGCCGATCACTTCGCCCGACGGTCGCCGGCAGTTCCTCCGTGGGCAGCTGATGCGCGACGAGGACGACGAGTACCTGGTGCACATCCTGGGTGCCGGTGGGACACACCTGCTGGCCTCGCTCGCCGAGGCGAACTGCCTGGTCTTCGTCGACGAGAACACGACCTCGCTGCCGACCGGTGCGGAGGTCACCGTGTCGTTCCTGGCCCAACGGCCATGAGCGAGCGGAATTCGTCGCTGCCGCAACGGGTCTCGGCGCTCGGGCCGGTCGCCTGTCGGCAGGGCGAGGTGCTGCTGCGACCGCTGATCCGCAGCGACGGAGCCCGCTGGCGACACCTGCGACTGCAGGACGAGCCGATCCTGCGGCCGTGGGAGGTCAGCAGCGCGATGACCTGGGACGAGCGACACGACGGCGGGGCCTGGCGACGGCATCGGCGTGAGTTGCGTTCCGCCGAAGTGCGCGGTGAGGCGATCGCACTGGCGATCTGCCTCGACGACGAGTTCGTCGGCCAGGTGACCGTCGGCGGGATCCAGCGGGGCGTGCTGCGTTCTGGATGGATCGGCTACTGGGTCGGGACCCCGTGGAACGGACTCGGGGTCGCCACCACCGCGGTGGCGCTGGCCGTCGACTTCGCGCTCAGCCGTGGCGGCCTGCACCGGGTCGAGGCGACGATCGCGCCGGCAAATGCGGCCAGCCGGAAGGTTCTGTCGCGCTTGGGGTTCCGGCAGGAAGGTCTGCTCGAGCGTTATCTGGACGTGGACGGGCGCTGGCAGGATCACCTACTGTTCGCGATGACGGCCGAGGAGCTCGTCCGGCCGCTCGCGGAGCGCGTTCCCGAGATTCTGGCCGCACCGCGGCATTCCTCGGGGTCGTCCACCGATCCGCAGCACGGAGTCCCCGCGCCCCGCGCGGACGCCGAACCGATCATCACCAGAGCGGACCGGGAGATCCCCCATGACTGAACCGCTGCAGCAGGATTCGTCGATCGATCCCGTCGAGGCCACGGTCCGCACGATCGTCGGCGGACTGTCGACGCCCGGCGTCTCGGTGATGGACTGCGATCCGGAGCTGGCGGACACGGCGGAGTTCTGCCGCGCCTACGACATCGATCCCGCCGACAGCGCCAACGCGATCCTGGTGATCGGCAAGGCCTCGTCCGCTGAGGTGCCGCCGACGTACGTGCTGTGTCTGGTGCTGGCCACCCACCGGCTGGACGTGAACAAGGCCGTGCGCAAGCGGCTGGGCGTGAAGAAGGCGTCGTTCGCGCCGGCCGAACTGACCCGCGAGCTGACCGGCATGCAGATCGGTGGAGGAACGCCGTTCGGCATGCCCGCCGACATCCCGGTCTGGATCGACGCAGCGGTGATGCAGCGATCCCGGGTGGTGGTGGGCGGCGGCAGCCGGGCCGCCAAGGTGATCGGCCCGCCGGCGATGCTGCTGGAGCTGCCGGGCGCCGAGGTCGTCGAGGAACTGGCGAACCCCATCCCCGGCTGACTCGCCGGCGGCCGCGGCGGTGCCCCGGGTCTCGCCCGGCGGGATCCGCG
>JBBJML010000032.1:0-56721 GCA_037720195.1 Nakamurella sp.
AACCCGAGCAGGCGAAGCCCCCTGCCGGTGCAGCCCCCCTGTCCGAGATGCGTTTTCTGACGGTCGCCGAGGTGGCGACGGTGATGCGGGTGTCCCGTATGACCGTCTACCGCCTCGTGCACTCCGGCGAGCTGCCCGCGGTGCGGGTCGGTCGCTCGTTCCGGGTTCCGGAACGCGCGGTCCACACCTATCTCGAACAGGCGTTCAACGACGTCGGCTGACGCGGCGCGGTGCTGCTCCGCACGGTCGGGTCGGTCCGTGGGTGCGGCTAGACTTGTGCTCAGGCTTCGGTAGCGTCGCGCGTCCCCTCCGGTTCCGGGGTGGTTCGCCGTCGTGCCGGGTTTCCCCGGGCGCCCCAGCGGCGCCACCACACGATGAGGATGGTTGGAACACATGGGCTCTGTGATCAAGAAGCGACGCAAGCGGATGGCGAAGAAGAAGCACCGCAAGCTGCTCCGCAAGACGCGCGTGCAGCGTCGCAAGGCCGGTAAGTGACCGACGCGCTCGCGTGCGGTACTGCGTCCTGCTGATCGCGACGCGTTCCGAACTTCCGCCGAACCCCTGGGACCTCGAGTCCCAGGGGTTCGGTGCGTCTGGCGCCGCGACGAACCGTGCGGGCAGGATGTCGACATGACACTGCAGAGCAGCCGGCTGGTCGCATCAGTACGCGACCTCGGTGTCCAGTTCGCCGACAACGACCTCGACATCACCGGGCAGGACGCGGTCAATTCGGTGGCGCTGTCCGACGGTTCCACGTTCTGGGTCTTCGGGGACACCATCGAGGGGCCGTTCGAATCGATCAGGGGCTTCGAGCTCACCGAGGTGTTGTCCAACACCGGGGCTCTCGTCCCGCACCAGGACAGCTCGGCGGGGGTGGAGCAGTTCGAGTACCTGGCGACTCCGCGGCGGAACAACACGGACCCCTCGGGCGCGCCAGCTCATCGAGTTCATCCCGCCGGAACACAAAGCGCGGCAACGGTTGTGGGCCATCCATGGCGCCCAGGTCGGCGACCAGCTGTACCTCTACTACCACAAGATCACGATGGACCCCACGCGTGACGTGTTCGAGACGTTCGTCCTCGACGGGATGGGGGTGGCCAAGGCCGGTCCGGACTTCGACTTCGTGCGGCTGACGGCACCGGACGGCAGCACCGAGTGGTGGAAGGGTGACGAGCCGGGCTTCGGTGTCTGGGTCCAGCAACACGGGGAGTTCCTGTATCTGTGGGGATCCATCCAGCCGGCATCGAAGTCGGCAGGGGAGATGTATCTGGCACGCGTGCGTCCGGCGGACATCGAGAACCTGGCTGCGTACGAATACCTGGTGCAGGCCCCGACGACGGCGCAGCCGGACGTGCTGCCGCAGTGGTCCTCGAGCTTCACCCCGACTGCCTGTCTGTTCGGGGATGTGCCCAACGAGATGTCCTCCTCCTGGAACGAGCATCTCGGGGTCTTCATCTCGCTGACCACCTACCGGCGGGAGAACCAGCTCGTCATCCGGACCGCCCCGGAGATCACCGGCCCGTGGAGCGATCCAGAGGTGGTGTTCCGACCGGCGAAGGGTGGTCCGGATTCGCTGTTCAACGCGGGCAAGGAGCACCCCGAGTTCGCCCGTGACGGCGGCCGCGTCACCTACATGACGTTCATCGACTCGTCCGTCCACGCCCCGCACCTGATCGAGATCACCTTCGTGTGACGTGCCCGCCGGTGCGGCCCCCGGTATCGATCGCCGCTCCGGCGGATCGTCCGACCGACATACACTCAAGCCAATTCCCTGCCACTGGTGAAGGAGTCCGATGGCCTCGACGGTGCTCGTCACCGGGGTGACCCGGTTCCTCGGGTCGTCGCTGGTCGGGCTGCTGGCCGCGGGCGGCAACGGTCCCCGGGTCATCGGTGTCGACGCTGCGCTGCCCGACGCCCGTGCGCGTGAGCGGATGGGCGCAGCGGAGTTCATCAGAGCGGACATCCGCAGCCCACTCATCGCCCGGGTGATCGACGAGGCGCGGGTCGACACCGTGGTGCACGCCTCCACCTCCGTCACCCCGGCCGCCGGGTCGCAGCGCACGCTGGCGAAGGAGATGAACGTCCTGGGCACGATGCAGCTGCTGGCTGCATGCCAACGCTCCGATCGGGTGGAGAACCTGATCGTCCGGTCCACCGCCGCGGTGTACGGCGGATCCCCGCGCGACCCTGCAGTGCTCACCGAGGACAGCGAGCCGCGGGCGCTGCCCACCTCCGGACCGGCCCGGGATGCGGTCGACATCGAGGGCTACCTGCGGGGGTTCATCCGCCGCCGTCCGGACGTCCGGGTGGCCGTGCCGCGGTTCGCCGAGATCATCGGACCGACGGTGCAGACCCCGCTGACGCGGTACTTCTCGCTCAGCCCCGTGGTGCCGGTGACGTTCGGGCGCGACGCACGGCTCCAGTTGGTCCACGAGAGCGATGCCGTCGCCGTGCTCGCAACGCTGGTCACCGGCGACTTCGCCGGCACGGTCAACGTCGCCGGCGACGGCGTGCTGACCGTCACCCAGGCGATCCACCGTGCCGGGCGGGTGCCGGTACCGGTGCTGCCGAACGTGATGGGCCTGCTCGGCAGCGGACTGCGTCGTCTCAAGCTGAGCGGCTTCTCCCCCGAGCAGGTGGAGCTGCTCAGCCATGGCCGGACGCTGGACACCACCCGACTGCGCGAGCAGGTCGGAGTGCGGCTCGACTTCACCACCGAGGAGGCCTTCGCAGATTTCGCCGACCGGCTCGACCACCCGGTGCGGGCGCTCAGCAGCCTGCTCGGCATCCCCCGGTGGGGGGCGCGGCAACCGAACGAATACCCGCTGCCCACTGATCTCCCGGTGCCCGGCGAGCCTTCCGTGCCGACTGTTCCTCGTCCCGACCGGCCGAAGCTGATCAGCATCGACGGAGGACTGGCGTGAGCGATCATCGAGCCGGCGCGGCTGCGTCCGACCCCGGGGTCGGATCCGGGGCCCCGTCCCAGGAGCCGCTCGCCGGGGGCTGGCAGGACACCCTGGCCGGCCTGTTGGCGGCGACCCGTCGACGGCTGACCGGCGACTACGAGGTCGACGACTTCGGCTACGACCCCGACTTCCACGAGAACTTCGTCCTCCCACCGCTGCGGTTGCTGTTCGAGCGGTGGTTCCGGGTCCAGGTCCAGGGCATCGAGAACCTCCCGGCCGAGGGTGGTGCGCTGGTGGTGGCCAACCACTCGGGCACCGTGCCGATGGACGCTGCCATGCTCACCGTCGCCACGCGCGATCACCATCCGCAACAGCGGGCGCTCCGGACGCTTGCGGCGAACCTCGCCTTCGACCTACCGGTGGTCGGGCCGCTCGCCCGTAAGGCAGGCGCCACCCTCGCCTGCCATCCGGACGCGGAACGGCTGCTCGGCCGCGGCGAGTTGGTGGCCGTCTTCCCGGAGGGCTTCAAGGGCATCGGCAAGCCGTACCAGCAGCGGTATCGCCTGCAGCGTTTCGGCCGCGGCGGTTTCGTCTCGGCCGCCCTGCAGCAGCGGGTACCGATCATCCCGGTGTCGATCGTCGGCGCCGAGGAGACCTACCCGCTGATCGCGTCCGTCCCGCAGCTGGCCCGACTGTTCGGCCTGCCGTACTTCCCGATCACCCCGACGTTCCCACTGCTGGGTCCGCTCGGGGCGGTCCCGCTGCCGTCGAAGTGGATCATCGAGTTCGGTGAGCCGATCCCGACCGACACCTACCCGCAGGACGCGGCCGAGGACCCGATGGTCGTGTTCAACCTGACCGACCGGGTCCGGGAGAGCATCCAGCAGACCCTGTACCGGCTGCTGGTGCAGCGCGGGCACCCGTTCTTCGGCTGATGGCGAGCCTCTCGCCGCAGGCCCCCGAGCTGCGTCGGCCCTGGGTCATGCAGCAGGACTGGCAACACCTGACGTTCGTGCACTGGGCGATCGACCCGACCCTGGTGGCCGACATGATGCCGCGTGGCGTGCGTCCGGACACCCTCGACGGCGCGAGCTACGTGGGGTTGATCCCGTTCCGGATGCACGATGCGGGCCCTGGTCGCGGCCCGGGGGTGCCGTACCTGGGGACCTTCGCCGAGACCAACGTGCGGCTCTACTCGGTCGACGAGCACGGCCGACACGGGGTGGTGTTCCGATCGCTCGAGACCACCAGGCTCGCCGTGGTGCTCGGCGCGCGCGGGCTGTTCGGGACGCCGTACATGTGGGCCAGGATGTCGATCGACATCACGGGCGACGTCATCACCTACTCGACCAGGCGGCGGCTGCCGGGCCCCCGTGGGGTCGGCGGCACGATGCGGGTCCGGGTCGGAGCGCCGATCGCCGAGCCGTCGGAGCTGGAGGTGTTCCTGACGGCGCGGTTCGGGCTGCACACCTCGTGGCTGGGGCGGCCACTGTGGATCCCGAATGCGCACCCGCCGTGGTCGCTGCGACAGGCCACGCTCGAGCATCTCGACGACGAGCTGGTCGCCGCCGCCGGGCTCCCCGGAATCATCGACCGGACACCGGATTCGGTCGTGCACTCGACCGGGGTGCGCACCGAGTTCGGCTTCCCCCGGCGGGTCTGACACCGGTCCGGTCGCGCCCGCCTCAGCCCGCACGCACCTCCGCCAGCTGGGCGATCATCGAACGGCCGAGCCACTGCGGTACCGCACGCCTGGTCGCTGCCGGACCGACGATGTGCAGGGCGCCGGCCGCCAGGGCGGCGTCCCAGTCGAGATCTCCCCGCCACACCCTGACCATGGCACGGAGGCTGGTGACGACGGTTGCGGCGACCTCGTGGCCGGGGTCCGCATCGCAGATGTCCACCTCCACCTCGCTGTCGGCCGCATCGTCAGCGCCGACCACCACCACCCACCAGCGCGCATGCCGACGCTCGACGTCGTCGAACTCGAAGGCGAGGGTGGTCCGGCCGAGCGGCCAGGACGCGAGTGGGATGGTCCGCTGCAGGTCCCAGAACAGTAGGTGCGGATCGAGATCCTCCTGCCCCAGCTGCCCGACCCAGCGCAAACCCCACAGGCCGAGCGCCTGGACCACCTCGAACAGCTGCATCCCGCTCTCGGTGAGGCGGTAGCGGATCTCGCCGTCGGCGAGGTCACGCCGCACCACCTCGGCCCGCTGCAGCGTGCGCAGCCGCTTGGACAGCAGTGCAGGCGACATCCGGGGAACGCCGCGTCGGATCTCGCTGAACCTGCTGCTGCCGGCCAACATCTCGCGGATCACCAGCAGCGTCCACCGCTCGTCGAGTACCTCCATCGCCTTGGCAACGGGGCAGAACTGGGCGTAGGTGGTCATGGGAGCCCTTCGCGGAGACGGTCGGTATCCGTCCAGATGCATCGCACGTCGCTACAGATACAGAACTGGAACGAACGGGCGGGCGCTCGCAGACTTCCGGTCACACCCACCACCACGGAGGCCGATCATGAGCACCACCGACACCACCCACACCACCGCCACCCCCACCGACACTGCCCTGACGGACGGGAGACCCGCGGCTGACGCCGATCGGGAGCTGACGGCCAAGCACCGAGCGCTGTGGGCGCTCGGCGACTACACCTCGGTCGCTACCGACGTGATCGCACTGCTCGGCCCCACCCTGGTGGCCGCCACTCAGCTCGGCCCCGGTGATCGGGTCCTGGACGTGGCGGCCGGGGCCGGAAACGTCGCCATCCCTGCAGCACTGTCCGGCGCGGACGTCATCGCCTCCGACCTGTGTCCCGAGCTGCTCGCCGACGGTGAGCGGCTGGCGGCAGAGCAGGGCGCGACCCTGCGATGGCAGGAGGCGGACGCGGAGGCGCTGCCGTTCGAGGATGCGTCGTTCGACGTGGTCACGTCCTGCGTGGGGGCGATGTTCGCCCCGCACCACCAGCAGACAGCGGACGAGCTGGTCCGGGTCTGCCGGCCGGGCGGCCGGATCGGGCTGATCAGCTGGACACCCACCGGCTTCATCGGGCGGATGTTCGGGGTGATGCGGCCGCATGCCGCGCCGCCGGCCCCGGGCGCCCAGCCGCCGCCGCTGTGGGGCGATTCCGACCACGTCCGGGAACTGCTCGGTGACCGGGTCACCGACCTGGTCACGGAACATCGCGTGCTGTCGGTCGACGCGTTCACCGGTGCCGAGGACTTCCGCGAGTTCTTCAAGGCCCGCTACGGGCCGACCATTGCCACCTACGCGCGGATCGCCGAGGACGCGGCGGCTGTCCGGACCCTGGACGACGGACTGCTGGCGCTGGCAGACGAGTTCGCCGTCTCGCAGGATCCGTACCTGATGGAGTGGGAGTACCTGCTGGTGACAGCAACCAAGGCCTGATGCCCGCCCGTATCCTCTGGTGATGCGCCACGCCCTGTTCCTGCCCATCTTCGACGCGCTGGCGGATCCGCGCGAGGTCGCACGGCTCGCTGCGGAGGCCGAGGAAGCAGGCTGGGACGGCGTGTTCGTCTGGGATCACATGTCGTACCGGGCGCCGGTGGTGCAGATCGCAGATCCGTGGATCACGTTGTCCGCCATGGCATCTGCGACGGAGCGCATCCGCATCGGTCCGATGGTCACCCCGCTGCCGCGCCGACGGCCGACGGTCGTCGCCCGGCAGACCGCGACCCTCGACCGGCTCAGCGACGGGCGGCTCACTCTGGGCGTCGGGATCGCCGACGACGGCGCCCGCGAGCTGTCGGGGACGGGGGAGGAGCTCGACGCGCGTCGCCGGGGCGCCATGCTCGACGAAGCGCTCGAGATCCTGCAGGCGGCCTGGGCGGGCGAGAGCGTCGATCATCACGGCGAGCACTACACGGTGCAGGGCATCGCGTTCCGCCCGCGCCCGGTGCAGCCGATCATCCCGGTCTGGGTGGCGGTGCGTGCCGGCAACGCTCGTCCGCTGCGCCGGGCCGCCCGGTTCCAGGGGGTGTTCCCGGTCGGCGTGGATCATCCGGAGGTGCTGGCCGAGATCGTCGGGACCGTCACCGAACTGCGTGCCGCGACGCAGCAGACGGGCCCGTACGACGTGGCGATCGGCGGGACCCCCGGTACCGACCCCGAGCCCTTCGCGGCCGCCGGTGCGACCTGGTGGATGGAGGCTTTCGGGCCGTACGACCTGTCGCTGGACGCTGTGCGGGGCGTGCTGCGGGACGGCCCGAGGCGCTGACCGGGTGGCGCCGGAGGAGCTGCAGCGACGCGCAGTCGACCGCGGGAGGGAGGCCTAGCGGAGGCGCCGGCGGACGGCGAGCCCACCGAACACCGCGCCGGTGATCGCGCCCGCTCCGAGTACCGAGGGCACGCCGATCCTGGCTGCCTTGCGGGCGGTGCGGAAGTCGCGGATCTGCCAGCCGTGCTTGCGGGCGGCGTCCCGCAGGGCTCCATCAGGATTCACCGCCACCGCGTTGCCGACGACGCTCAGCATCGGGATGTCGTTGATCGAATCGGAGTACGCAGTGCACCTGCGCAGGTCCAGGCCCTCCGCTGCGGCCAGTGCGCGTACTGCCGAGGCCTTCGCGGGGCCGTGCAACATCTCACCGACCAACCGTCCGGTGTAGACGCCGTCGACGGCATCGGCCACCGTGCCCAACGCTCCGGTCAGGCCGAGTCGGCGCGCGATGATCTGGGCGAGCTCGACCGGGGTTGCGGTCACCAACCACACGCGTTGACCGGCATCCAGGTGCCGTTTGATCAGCTCGAGCGATCCGGCGTAGAGGCGATCGGCCATCTCCTCGTCGTAGATCTCCTCGCCCAGCCGGACGATCTCGGCGACGGTGCGGCCGGCGACGAACGACAGCGCTTCCTCGCGGGAGTCCCGGATGTCTCCGGAATCCTCGCCGGCGAACCGGAACCGGACCTGCCGGACGGCGAATCGCACCAGATCACCGGTGGTGAAGAACTTGCGGGACGCGAGTCCGCGGACGAAGTGGTAAATCGAGGCGCCCGCCAGCACGGTGTTGTCCACGTCGAAGAACGCAGCCGCGGTGAGGTCGGTACCGGGGGCCAGCGGCTGGGCGTCCGCAGCGTGCGCAGCGGCCGAGGCGGCCTCGGCGGATGCCTGGCCGGCGAGCTGGGCTCGTGCGGCGCGTTCGCGCGCGGACGGTCTGGTGAGTCGCACCCCGTACCTCCGTCCACTCGTCCCGCGCCTTGCCGGTGCCCCCAGGGTATCGAGCCTCTGATCGCACTACCCTGACGGTGGTGTCCGGATCCCTGCGCGGGTCCACACCCGGGGCGGGTCCTTCCTTCCATCCCCACCGTCGCACAGGCGAGAGGAGCAGGACGCGGTGACGCACCCGAGCGAATCGATCGGCAACTGGTCGGAGCTGATCCGTACAGCCGGGCAGCGGCATGCTGCCCGGATCGCCCTGATCGACACCGAGCGGTCCATCACATGGGGTGAGCTCGACGCGGCGGCGGATGCCGGCGCCGCCGACCTGTTGGAGTCCGGCTCGCACCGCGGCGATCGGGCGCTCGTGGCGCTGCCCAGCTCGGCCGACCTGGTGCTCGCCCTCGTAGCTGCCGCCCGCGCCGGTCTGGTGGCCGTTCCGGTGGACCCGCACCGAGCGGACCTGGCGACGGTGGCCGCCCGGGTCGGTGCCCGGTTGCTCCTGGTCGCCGACGCATCCCCCGAGGTCGACGGCGTGCCGACGGTGTTCTCAGCCGCCGACCTGCGTCGGTGGTGGACGGCCCGCCGGGCGCCGGTGGCAGCCGTCGGGGGCGGCGAGGATCTCGCCGTGCTGGCGCGTGCCTCGCGCAGCTACCGGGCTGTGATGATCTCCCACCGCGCAGTGCTCGCGGCCGTGGCTGCGGCGACGGGGGCTCCCGGCTCCCGGCTGCGCGCCGACGACCGTGCCGTGATGGCGCTGCCCGTGCACCATCTCGCCGGCCTGGTGACGGCGTTCCTGCCGCTGGCCGAGGTCGGCGCCGCGGCGGTGTTTCCCGGGGTCGATCCGGCCGGCGGCGATCTGAGCGGGCTCCCGTCACTGATCCGCAGCGCGAAGGTGACGATCATCCCCGGGTCGCCCGGGGTGTACCGCGCGTTGCTGGCCTTCGAAGGAGTGGAGCGGGCACTGGCCAGCGTCCATCTGATGACGTCCGGTGCAGCCCCGCTCCCGCCGTCGGACTTCTCGGCGATCCGCGCGGTGACCGGGCAGCACGTGTGGGAGGGCTACGGCATCTCGGAGTCGACTTCCGTGGTCGCCTCGTCCCTGGTGACCGCCCGGTCCCGGGCCGGATCCGTCGGCCGCGCGCTGAGCGGGATCGAGATCAGGATCGACTCCGGAACCGGCGACCCGACCTCAGACGAACCGCCCGGCCCCGGGCAGGACCTGGGTCGCAGGGTGGGAACCGACGGCGGCGTCGACGCCCTGGACGGGAATCTCGCCGACGTGACCGGGATCGGTGACGTCGGCCGGATCAGCCTGCGGGGCGGGACGCTCTTCAGCGGGTACTGGCCCGACGGCGCAGACGGTCCCGGCGACGACGGTTGGTACTGCACCGAGGATGTGGGCTACCTCGACGATCTGGGTGAGTTGCACCTGGTCGACCGCGCGGACGAGACGTTCACGGTCTCGGGATTCACGGTGTACCCCAGGGAGATCGAGCAGATGTTGGCCGCCCATCCGGACATCGCCGCTGCCGTGGTCGGGGCCGTTCCTGGAACTGGTTCGAAGCCGGCGCGGGTGGTCGCGGTCGTCAGCGCCAGGGCCGGTGTCGAACGACCGGGCGTTCAGCAGTTGCAGGAGTACGTGGCGGCGAAGCTGCCGATCTTCAAGCGGCCCACCGAGTTCGCGTTCGTCGACGCGATCCCGCTCACCGAGCTGGGACGGCAGGACCGTGTTGCCGCGCTGGGTCTGGCCGGCTTCGTCACCGGTGGTCGGTCAGTGGCGGTGCTCGGCAGCGTGCAGCCGACCGCAGTCCGGGCCGGGCCGCCCGAAGCCGCCTCGGACGCTCCGGGTGCCGACACCGCGGGGCCGACGACGGACGATCAGGACGCCACCGCGGATGAGACGCACGATGCAGACGGCCGCGCCGACGCCGAACCGTTCGAACCGACGGCGCCGGACCGCGGACCCGAGCAGGCCGCCGACCTGGACAGCCTGGGCGGACGGCTTCCTGGTGCTGGGAACCGGCGGGCCCGCAGCCTGTCGGATGACGACGACGACCTGTTCGGCAGCGACCTCGCCTGACCGCTGCTGAGGGGTCCGGCCGGAGGACCTGCAAGCGTCGCGGCAGTCAGTGCGTGGTCTCACCCCGGCGCTCGAACGCATCCAGCAGACCCTGCACCTTGAGATAGGTGTCAGCGCGATAGTTGCCGATCGACCGTTCGTCCAGCAGCGCCTCCCGCAGGGCACCGACATACCGCTCGATGAGTTCGATCAGCTGATCGCGGTGGTCGATCTTCGCCTGCCCCTCCGGCAGGGCACCGGTGAGCAGCGGCGCGAACAATTTCCTCATCCGCTCCACGACGGCAGGCGCGATGGGCTCGCCCTCGATGTGTTGCTCCTCCAACGGTCCGAGTCGCTCCGACACGGTGTCGACCAACTCGGACACCAGGGAGCGGACCTCCTCGCGCTCGTCCTGCACGCTGTGCTCGCGGAAGTGCATGCGGCGGATCACCAGCGGCAAGGTGCTGCCGAACCCGATCAGGGTGGCGACCGAGACCACGAACGCCACGGTGGACAGGCTCGACTCGGTGTGGGCGTCGGAGACCAGTCCCGGCAGCTCGGGCCCCATTCACCAGGAACACCGCGCTCTCCAGGACGAAACTGATCGTCGCCCAGTTGGCTGCCTCGGTGCTCCGCGCCGCGGCAGAGAACCGCCCGGTGGAGCCGTGCCCGGTGATGACGCCGGCGACCACCGTGGCCAGCACGCCGGACCCGTGCAGCTCCTCGGTCGGGAAGTACGCGAGGAACGGGACGAAGAACGAGATGGTGCTGGTGAGTACGGGATCGCTGATCCGGGACCTGACCATGACAGTCGTTCCGGCGATCAGAGCACCGACGATCAGCGCGACGAGCACCGCGAGTGCGAAGTCACCCAGCGCCCGCCAGAAACTGAAGGTGCCCATGACCGCGGCCAAGGCGGTGCGCAGCAACACCAGTGCGGTGGCGTCGTTCATCAGGCTCTCGCCCTCCAGCACGCTCATCAGCCTCGGCGGGAGCCCGAGCCGCCGGCCGATGGCGGTGGCGGCGACGGCGTCCGTCGGGCTGACCACCGCGCCCAGCGCCACCCCCAGCGCGATCGGGATCTGCGGGAACACCGCGTGCACGACCACGCCGATGACCAGCGCTGAGGCCACCACCATGATCACCGAGAGCCAGCTGATCAAGCCGAGGTTGCGGCGCAGATCGGTGACCGGGAAACGCACGGCACTGGAGTACAACAGTGGGGGCAGCACCCCGGCGAGGATCCATTCCGGAGCCAGGACGAAATCGGGGATCGCCGGCAGGAAGCTCGCGGCGATCCCGACGACGAGCAGCAACAGCGGCACGGCGACTCCGGTCCGGCGGGAGAGCACCGTCGAGACGATGACGACGGCGAGCGCGGCCGCGGCGATCAGCAGGTATTCCACGGAATCGATGCTAGAGGGGCACCGCTCCGCTCGGCGCCGCCCGGGCGACCACCTGGTCCACCGTGCTGCGGACCAGCTCGAGTCCGCGTCGGAGGTCGTCGTCGGAGATGCCGGAGTAGCCGAGCACCCAGCCGAACCGGTCACGGGGGCGAGAGCTCGCCCAGTAGTCGCCGAGGGCACCGAGCTGCACATCGACCGCCAGCAGTTGTTGCTGCACAGCGGATTCCACTGCAGCAGCGCTCACCGGGTCGGCGGTCCGGACCAGCTCCAGCACGGCGTGCAGGCCGCCGTCCATGGCCAGCACCCGCACCGCAGTGGCGTCGGTGAAGGCGTCCGCGAGCAGGGAGCGACGACGTCGGTACTCGCGCCGCATCCGCTGCGCATGCCGACGCAGTCCGCCGGCGGCGAGGTAGTCGGCCAGCGCTCGCTGGACGATGGGCGCCGGGGCCGGGCCGAGGTCGGTGCGGAGTGCGACCATCTCCGGCAGCAGGGTCGCCGGGAGCACCGCGAAGCCGGTCCCCAGATCGGGGGTCATGGTCTTGGCGAACGAGCCCAGCGTCACCACCCGTTCTCCTCGCGGGCTGCGGGGACCACGGTCGAGCGCGGCGAGGGCGGGCAGCGGCGCGCCGACATAGCGCAGCTCGGAGTCGTAGTCGTCCTCGATCACCAGGGCATTCGTCCGGCGTGCCCAGTCGAGCAGCCGCAACCGCCGGCCCACCGGTAGCGATGCCCCGAGCGGGTACTGGTGGCTGGGTGTCACCAGCACCAGGTGCGCCGGGTGGGCCAGCTCTTCGAGGGCAGTGACCGACAGTCCGTCATCGTCGACGGGGATCTCGACGACCGCTGCGCCGTACCGGTCAAGGACCCGTCGCAGAGACGGATAGCCCGGGTCCTCCACGGCCACCCGCGGCGGATGGCCGAGCCGGACGGTGATGATCTGCAGCAGAGCGTCGAGCGCGTCCCGTGCGCCGCCGGTCACCACGATCTCGTCGGGATCGACCACCAGGCCGCGCATCTGCCGCAGATGCGCGGCGATCTCTGCGCGCAGCGCAGGCAGACCGGGCGCCGGGACGGAGGACGGCGACGGGTGGGCGGCCGCCCGCCGCCAGGCCTGCCGCCACGTTGCGTCGGCCAACCCGGTGACGCCCGGCCGACCGGGGCGCAGATCGACACCGGCCGTGGCTGCTGGTCGGGCGGTGGTGGATGGCCGGCCGATCGGCGTCGGCAGGTGCGGACGCGGAGCCGGGTGCACGAGCGACAGGTCGGGATTGACGACGGTCCCGGACCCGTGCGCGGACGCCAGGTATCCCTCGGCGGCGAGCTGGTCCCAGGCGGTCAGCACCGTTCCCCGGGAGATGTTCCAGCCGGCCGCCAGTCGGCGGCTGGAGGGCAACCGGTCGCCGGGGCGGAGCGCCCCGCGGGTCACCAGATCGCGGAACCCGTCGACGATCTGTCCGGGCAGTCGGCCGAGTGACGCGTCGACGACGATCGGCACGTCCACCGCCGTGGTGCTGCTGATGCGGGTCACGCAGTCAGCCTGGACCGCGAAGTGGTCCAACGCAAGTGGCTCGGAGTGGATCTGGCACTGTGCCACTTTCTCGGGAAGGGTGGTGCTCATGACCGATCTCGACTCCCGTACCCCGACCACCGTGACGAACCCCAGGACGGACTCCGTGCTGGACCCTGACGTGCCGCCGACAGCAGGCGGCGCTGTCGTCAAGCGTGGGCTGGCGGAGATGCTCAAGGGCGGCGTCATCATGGACGTCGTCACCGCCGAGCAGGCCCGGATCGCCGAGGACTCAGGAGCGGTCGCGGTGATGGCGCTGGAGCGGGTTCCCGCCGACATCCGCGCCCAGGGCGGCGTCGCCCGGATGAGCGACCCCGACCTGATCGAGGCCATCAAGGCAGAGGTGTCCATCCCGGTGATGGCGAAGGCGCGCATCGGTCACTTCGTCGAGGCGCAGGTGCTGCAGCACCTGGAGGTCGATTACATCGACGAGTCGGAGGTGCTCAGCCCTGCCGACTACCTGCACCACATCGACAAGCACCGCTTCACGGTCCCGTTCGTCTGCGGCGCAACGAATCTCGGTGAAGCACTTCGCCGGATCACCGAGGGTGCGGCGATGATCCGCTCCAAGGGTGAGGCCGGAACGGGTGACGTCTCCGAGGCCACCAAGCACATCCGCACCATCAGGGGCGAGATCCGCGCGTTGGCCGCGAAGACGCCGGACGAGCTGTACCTGGCAGCGAAGGACCTGCAGGCGCCCTACGACCTGGTGGTCGAGGTCGCCCGCCGCGGTGCCCTGCCCGTGGTGCTGTTCACCGCGGGTGGTGTGGCCACCCCGGCCGACGCCGCGATGATGATGCAGCTCGGCGCGGACGGCGTGTTCGTCGGGTCCGGCATCTTCAAGTCCGGCAACCCGGAGGCCCGCGCAGCGGCTGTCGTCCGGGCGACCGCTGCCTACGACGATCCGGCGGAGATCGCCGCGGCCTCGCGCGGGCTGGGCGAGGCCATGGTCGGCATCAACGTGTCCGACCTGCCGGCGCCGCACCGGCTCGCCGAGCGCGGCTGGTGAATCCGCAGCATTCCGTCCGGGACCGACCGCGGGTCGGTGTCCTGGCGCTGCAGGGTGGGGTCGCAGAACACGTCCGGATACTCGAGTCCGTTGGTGCGCAGGCGGTCCTCGTCCGGCGCCCGGCCCATCTGACGGACCTGGACGGCATCGTGCTGCCGGGTGGGGAGTCGTCGACGATCGACCGTCTGCTTCGCATGTTCGGTCTGGCCGCCCCACTTCGCGCGCTGATCGCCGGTGGGCTGCCCACCCTGGCCACCTGCGCCGGGATGGTGCTGCTGGCAGAGGCGATCGTCGACCCGGCACCCGGTCAGCAGTCGCTCGGGATCCTGCCGATCACCGTGCAGCGCAATGCCTTCGGGACCCAGATCGTGTCGGAGGAGGCGCTGGTCGAGACGGTGGACGGGCTCGTGCGGGCGGCATTCATCCGGGCGCCGATCGTCATCGAGGTGGGCCCGGGAGTCGAGGTGACTGCGCGCCACCGCGGCCGGATCGTCGGCGCCCGTCGCGGAGACGTCACGGCGATCTCCTTCCACCCCGAGCTCACCGGCGACGCCACCCTGCATGCCTGGTTGGTCGAGCGCTGCGTGCAGCGGGCGCATGGATCCGCGGTCACCGGGTAGACCCCTCTACGAGACGTCGAACCGGCGTCCTCACCACCGATGCGGCCGACCGGCCGACTGCGGCAGGCACCACGATCTCGCCGCGGGTTCTCCGGGGCAGGAAGCAGTCCGTCATGAGCGCACCCCAGTCCGGATCCACCACCTCGCTGTCCGACTTCGGTAGGGACTTCTGGTCGTACCTGACCGGCCAGGAAGCAGTCATCGACTACTCGTTCAAGGACATGAGCATCGACGTCCCGCGCACCACCGGACCCGATGCCGAGAGCGCACGGTGGACGCTCAACGGCACCCTGCGGATCACCACGTCCGACAAGGACCACCCGGGCGCCGCCGGCTCCGGTGCCTGACCCGGTCGTTCCCACCCTCGGCATCGTCGCCGATATCGTGTTCGAGGTCGACGGCGGCGGCCGGCGGACCAGGGCCCACCTGTCCGGCGGGCCGGGCACCCTGGTGCTGGACGTCGATGATCCGGCGGTGCTGCTGCGGTCGCTGCCGCGGGGCGGCGGCCGAGGTCGGTCGAGCGCGGGAATTGGGAAGGTGTTGTCCGGCACCACGATCCAGGTGCGGTCGGGTGGCAGCGAGCTGGGCAGTGTGCGCTTCGGCGCGGGTCGCCGCCCGGTGGTTCGGCCCACCGGGAGTGCCGTCGGCGTCGTGGTCCGCGAGCTGAGCCGTTCACGGGCTGTCCGGCTCGTCGCCGGTGCGCTGGCCCTGGCCGTCGCGGCGGTCCGGGTCGGAATCGCCCGCCGTCGCTGACCGCAACCGCCAGTCAGCAATCAGGCGTCGACCGTGTCGCTGACCGGGGGCGCTGACGGCCGCCGGTCGGCGACCGTCAGCGCCCTGCCAGGAGCTGCCGCTCCCAGTCGTCCGGCACCCGTGCTGCCGGACCGGGGACGGTCTGGTCCAGGGGATGGTGCTGTGGGTCGGCCAACTGCGGACCCTCGAAGGTCTCCTCGGTCGTGAAGTTCCAGAACCAGTCCTCGTCGGGTTCGTAGCTCTGCATCACGTCGTGGCCGGTGTTGCGGAAGTGCGCGGTCCCGTGCCGGGACAGCGAGTCGTCGCAGCAGCCGATGTGCCCGCACTGCGCACACCGGCGGAGGTGGACCCACCAACCGCCGGTCTCCTCACACTCCACACAGCCGGTGCCGCTCGGCGGCGCAGCGGGGTCGATCTGCTCGGCCTGGGCCATCGGAACTCCTCCTGTCGTCGGCAGAGGCTTGACGGTCGCCAGCGTACGGCGTCGACCTCAGCGGCCGGCCGATCGCCGGCCGGCCGATCGCCGGCCGGCCGATCGCCGGCCGACCGATCAGCGGCCGCCGGTGATGCTGCGGTCGCGCTGGGCCACACCGGCCGCGCCGTACGGGTAGTCGTCCGCCCGCGGTGCGCTGGCCTCGGTGAGACGCTGCAGTTCCGCTTCCGACAGCTCCAGGTCGGCGGCGGCGAGGTTGGACTCCAGCTGCGCGACGGTGCGCGCGCCCAGGATCACCGACGTCATCGCCGGCCGGGACAGCAACCACGCCAACGAGACCTGCGCTGCGCCGACCCCGTGGTCGGCGGCGACGCCGGTCGCCGCGTCGAGCACGGCCCAGGTGCGCTCGTCCGCGTTGCGCGCCGCCCAGGCTTCCATGCCGCGCTGCGGGTCCTCGCCGAGACGCGTTGCGCCGGTGGGGTTCTCGTCACGCACGTACTTGCCGGTCAGCCAACCGCCGGCCAGCGGTGACCACGGCAGCAGACCGATCCCGGCGTCCAGGCAGGCGGGCACGATCTCGTGCTCGATGTCGCGCACCAGCAGGCTGTACTGCGGCTGCAGCGTCGCGGGCGGAGTGAACCCGAGCGCCTGCGCCCTGGCGACCGCCTTGGTCAGCTGCCAGCCCAGGTAGTTCGAGAAGCCGTAGTGGTGGATCTTGCCGGCGCGCACTGCATCGTCCAGGAAACGCAGGGTCTCGTCGATCGGCGTGACGGCGTCCCAGGCGTGCATCTGGTACAGATCGACCGCCTCGACCCCGAGCCGCTCCAGCGAGGCATCGAGTGCCCGGGTGAGGTGCCGGCGGGACAGTCCGACGTCGTTGGGGCCGTCGCCCATCGGGAACCGGCCCTTGGTCGCCAGCACCACCTGAGCGGCTTCGGTCGGGTGCGCGGCCAGCCAGCGACCGATGATGCGCTCCGAAGTGCCGGCGGAGTAGACGTCGGCAGTGTCCACGAGGGTGCCGCCGGCGGCGACGAAGGCGTCGAGCACCGCGTGCGATTCCGCCTCGTCGCTCTCCGCGCCGAAGGTCATGGTGCCGAGCGCAAGGGTGGAGACGGCCGTACCGGTGTTGCCGAGTGTGGTGAAGTCCATGCCGCGAACTTTACCGGTACACCGTCCGGTGTGCGAGTCAGAGTGTCTTCGGGGGAGAGTCCGCAGCTGCGGGCGGCACCCTGGGACAGTGGCGCATCGGTGCTCCCGCGCGCCGCTGACCCACCCGCGAACGTCGACTCCAGGCCCCGGTGCGACGTGGGGCGAAGTCGGAGTTCGTAGGGGAGCAGGGGCCCATGACCGATTCAGCCGGTCGGAGTCCGGGGGCCGCTGCGGGCTCGGCGGGTGGCGGTGACGGCGATCGCCGCGGACACCGCGGACAGCGCCGCGGTGACTCCGAAGCCCCAGCCGTAGACGCCCAGATCGACCAGCAGCCCGGCGGCCAGCGGACCGACCAGCGAGCCGACATCACCGATCATCTGATAGGTCGCGATCACCGAGCCGCGGCGGCCGTTGGCCACGTCGCCCAGGATCGCGCCGGGTCCGACGGCCTGCGCCGCCGACCCGATACCGGAGATCGCCATCGCCAGCACGAAGATCCACAGCGCGGCCGGGGCGGCCAGCAGCCCCATCGCGAGCGCGCTCGCCACGCCACCGATCGCCACGATGCCCAACCGTCCCCGGGAGTCGGACCAGCGACCGAACGGAATCAGCAGGGCAGCGTTGGCTGCTGCGGCGATCGCCAGGCCGTACCCGCTCCAGGCGTCGCCCAGCAGCAGCATCTCGGTGACGAACAGCGGCACGATGGCGAGCCGCACCGACATCGTCCAGCTGCCCGCGAGGTCGGCGACCAGCGCCACCCGGAACTGCGGCAGCCGCCAGGCCTCCCGGATCCCCTCGCGCGGCTCGTCGTCGTCGTCGGTGCCGCTCGTCCCGAGATCTGCACCGCGCCGAGCTCGCCGCGGTGATCGGGGGAGCGCGACATACGCGACGAGCGCTGCGACCGTCAGGGTGGCTGCGTAGAAGAAGAACGGGGCCCGCAACCCGATCGCCAGCAGCGGCGCGCCGATCACGGGTCCGAGCACGCTGCCGAACAGGAACGCACCCGACCACAGGCTCATCGCCCGACCGCGGACGGCGGACGGAATCGCCTGTGCCATCAAGGAACTCGCGGCGACGGTGAACATCGCGGACCCCACCCCGCCGGCACCGCGCAGCACCAGCAACTGCGCGTACGTCTGCGACAGGCCGGCGACCCCGCTGGACGCGGCGACGATCACCAGCCCGGCGCCGAGCACCTGGCGCGGGCCGATCACGTCGATCAACTTCCCGACGCCCAGCGCCGAGGCCATCCGGGCGGCGGCGAACATCGAGACCACCAGGGCCGCTGCGGTGCGGCCCACGCCGAAGTCGCGGGCGAACACCGGTACCGCCGGGGCCAGGATGCCGAATCCGATCGCCACACACAGGGCGATCGCCGACAGCACGTAGACGATCCTGGGGAGCGGGAGATCGCTCGGCGTTGCCGGGGGCGGGTCCGCAGGGGGCGGGGAGGACATGAGGATGCCCACTCTCCCCGACGACGTGGTGACCGGGTGCGGCGCCCCGCCCTACCCTGGGTGCATGGTCGAGCAGCAGGTCGAACGGACACCCACTCCACACATCCTGCTGATGACGCGCGCTGCATGTCACCTCTGCGACGAGGCCGCGGCAGTGGTCGCCGAGGCGGCCGGCGCGGCAGCGGTCAGCTGGTCCGGGCACGATGTCGACGCCGATCCGGAGCTACGGGCGGAGTTCGGCGACCGGGTGCCGGTGGTGCTGGTCGTGCCCCGCCCTCCCGAGGACGGATCCGCCGACGCGCTGCTCGACGGTGCCACCGAGGTCGGCCACTTCCGGATCACCCGAGCTGCGGTGAGCGGGGCGATCGACCGGGCCAGAGGACGCTGACGAGGGTCGTCCCACCAGCTGGGATGAGCGTCCCAAAGGCGGTTTGGTTTCCCGCCCCCGGAGTGGATAGGCTGAGCCCGACGGCGACCTACCACAGCTCGGTCGCCGCTCTGTCAGCGGGGGCGCCCGCTCACTACTTCGGCAGGCGGCAGCTACGTGTCAAGCCCTTCGGGTGCACAGGTCGGTCCTGGAACGGACCGATCCCGGGACATCCCGGACGCGACCGCCGCACGCCTGTCCCGGTACCACCGGGTCCTCACCGAACACACCTCCTTCGTCGGTCGCTCGAGCGTCCGCTCGGCCGACCTGGCGGGCGCCGCCGGCGTCGACGCTGCGCTGCTGCGGCGCGACCTGTCCTTCCTCGGTACCAACGGAGTTCGCGGGGTCGGGTACGACACCGCGACCCTCGCCACGCTCATCACCCAGGCCCTCGGAGCGCACACCGCGCATCGGGTCGCACTGTTCGGGGTCGGGCACCTGGGTCGCGCCCTGGCCGGGTACGCGGGCCTCGCGGGGCAGGGATTCCAGGTGGTCGCCCTCTTCGACCACGACCCGTCGGTGGTCGGCGGGACCGTCAACGGGCTGACGGTGCTCGACATCGACGAAGCCCCGGCGGTGTTGCGATCGGCCGGCGCCACCATCGGCATCATCACCACCCCCGTCGCGGCCGCCCAGCAGGTCGCCGACGTGTTGGTCGCCGCCGGCATCGGATCTGTGCTCAACTTCGCCCCGCTCGTCCTCGATCTTCCGGAGCATGTCCACCTGCGACAGGTGGACCTGGCCCTGGAGTTGCAGATGCTCGCCTTCCACGAGTCGAGGCGGGTGCTGGAGGAACCGCACGGGCCGACAGCGCAGGTGCCGTCCTGAACGAAGCTCGCACCACCGCCAGTACCGCTCCACCCAGCAGCGCCACCCAGGTCGGCCGATCGGCCGGCGCAGTACCGAGCAGTACGAGAGACGAGGAGCTGTACATGACGAGCTCGCCGCGTGTAACAGGGCGGATGGCGTTCATCGGGGCAGGTCCCGGGGACCCCGGACTGTTGACCGTGCGTGCCCACCAGTTGCTGCGGTCCGCGGAGTTGGTGCTGACCGATCCCGACGTTCCGACTGGCATCACCGCGCTCGCCGCGGGCGCCGAGGTGCAGCCCGCAGTGGGGGACCCGGCAGCGGTCGCGGCCGCGCTCGGCGCAGCAGTGGACGAGGGCCGGATCGTCGTCCGGCTGATCGCCGGCGACGTACTGACGGCCGACGCCGTGATCGAGGAGATCACCGCGGTCGCCGCGTCGTCGGTGCCGTTCGAGATCGTGCCCGGTCTGTCCGCCGCGTCGGCCGCCGCCAGCTATGCGGGAATCCCGGTCGGCTCGGTGCACACCGTTGCCGACGTCCGACGCACGGACGACTGGGCCCGGCTCGCCGGCGCGCCAGGCACCCTGTTGCTGCACGCCTCAGCCCACCACCTCGCCGACACCGCGGCGGCGCTCGCGGAGAACGGTTTCGACTCGGCGACGCCGGCGTCGATCACCTCCTCGGCCACGTTGGCCGACCAGCGGACGGTCGACGGCACGCTGGCCACCCTCGACAGTGTCGGACGCTCACTGTCCGGTTCGCTGGTGGTGACCATCGGCTCCTCCGTCGGTCGCCGGGCGCAGCTGTCGTGGTGGGAGTCCAGGGCGCTGTACGGCTGGCGGGTGCTGATCCCGCAGACCAAGGACTCCTCGGAGGCCATGGTCGAGCTGCTGCGCAGCCACGGTGCCACCAGCGAGCGGGTGCCGACCATCGCCGTCGAGCCGCCCCGCACGCCGGCCCAGATGGAACGGGCCGTCAAGGGGCTGGTGGACGGTCGGTACCAGTGGGTGGTGTTCACCTCGGAGAACTCCGTGCGCGCCGTCTGGGAGAAGTTCACCGAGTTCGGTCTGGATGCACGCGCGTTCTCCGGTATGCGCATCGCCTGCGTTGACGAGCGCACCGCGGACGCGGTCCGGGCGCTGGGCATCGTCCCCGACCTGATCGCGGACGAGGGCGGGGCCGGCACTGCCGCCCTGTTGGAGGACTTCCCCGACCACGACGACCTGCTCGACCCGGTCGACCGGGTCCTGCTGCCACGGGCCGACATCGCCACCGAGACGCTCGCCGCCGGCCTGCGGGAGCGCGGCTGGGAGGTGGACGACGTCACCGCCTACCGCACCGTGCGGGCCGCGCCGCCGCCCGCGCCGATCCGGGAAGCGATCAAGACGGGAGGGTTCGAGGCCGTCTGTTTCACCTCGTCGTCCACCGTCCGCAACCTGGTCGGGATCGCCGGCAAGCCGCACGCCCGGACGATCGTCGCGTGCCTCGGCCCGAAGACCGCCGAGACCGCCCGCGAGTTCGGACTCCGGGTGGACGTCCAGCCCGAGACGCCGGACATCGAGCGGATGGTCCAGGCACTCGCCTCGCACGCCGCCCGGCTGCGGTCCGAGGGTGCTCTGCCGCCGCCGCGGAAAACTCCGCGGCGACGCTGACTCCTGCGACCCCGGATCCACGCCCCGGCCCCCGTGGGCCATGGACGTGGATCCGGTTGCCTGCCCTGACCTGCCCACATGAGTGATTTCCCCCGACAGCAGATAGGTTCGACCCCATGACGACTCCCGGGAGCACGCCGCGACGTGGATTCCTCGCCAACCTCTCCAAGGCGATGGCGCCGCCGATCATCGAGGACGATGATCCGAGCGTGCCGCTGGTGCGGCCGCGTGCTGTCCTCATCGCCGCGATCCTCGTCGGCATCGCCGCGGTGATGTTCCTGTTCAACGGCATCGGCACGCTGGTGAACATCGAGTCGAACCTGGCGAAGGCGGAGCAGGCGTATCCGACTCAGCTGGTCGAGATCCAGAAGCAGTGCGCCCCCTACGGTGGCATCGGCGCTGCAGCGACCGCTCCGGCGGGCGCTGCCGACGACGTGGTGAAGACCGTGCAGAGTTGTCAGCAGGTACAGCCGAGCGTCACGAACGAGATGCGGGACAATTTCCGCTCCTCTCAGCGCACTCCGAGCCTCGTGCTCACCGCAATGGGCCTGATCGCTGCGGCTGCCGCCTTCTTCCTGTTCCGCGGGGTGCCGTGGGCGCGGCGGCTGCTGGTCGGGCTGGTGATCATCACCATGCTCGTCACCATGTTGTTGCAGATCTCGAACGTGTTCACCCTGATCGCCACCTTGTTCATCGTCGCTTCGGTGTTGATGTCCTACCTGGGCAAGGGCGGCGTCTACTTCGCTAAAGCTCTGCTGCGGCAGAAGGCGGCCCGCTGAGCGTGACGGTGGACCCGGCAGCAGCTCTGCCGCTCTCCAACGCTCCGGGCACCCCGGAGCGGCGGACCACCGACCGCGGCGCACCGGGCCTGGCGCCGATCCTCACGCTGCGGATCGTCATCGGAACGCTTCTCGCGGTGGCGGGCGCCGGGGCCTCGATCCCGCTGTTCCGGGCCTCGATCAGCACCAGCGTGTGGGGACCGTTCATTGCCGGCGATCCGGCCGTGACGATCCGCCGCTATTCCTCGCCCTGGGTGGTGGCCGCCGCCGGTGCGCTGCTGCTGGCCGGGTTGCTGGTGGTGTTCGTGGTCACGGACCTGGTGCGCCTGCGCCGGGTCCGTCGTTCGGCACACTGAACAGATGCCGTACCGAGACAGCTCCGGGGACACCCCGCCTGCCGCCCAGCGTGCGGACGGCGACACGGTGGTCCACCTGCTGCGCCACGGCAAGGTGCAGAACCCGGAGGGCATCCTCTACGGCACACTGCCCGGATACCGGCTGGCCCGATCGGGAGAGGCGATGGCCCGGGGGGTCGCAGAGCACCTGCGCGGCAGTGACATCCGCTACCTGGCCGCGTCGTCCTTGGAGCGGGCCCAGCAGACCATCGCCCCGATAGCGGACCAGGCAAACGTGCCGGTGATCACCGACGACCGGCTGATCGAGGCGGGCAACTCCTTCGCCGGGACCCGTTTCACGCCGACGTCGTTGCTACGGCCCGTCACCTGGAGCCGGATGATCCACCCGACCAGACCATCGTGGGGTGAGCCCTACCTCGACATCGCCCGCCGGATGCTGGCTGCGGTGACAGCGGCCGAGACGGCCGCCCGAGGCCACGTCGCCGTGCTCGTCTCGCACCAGTTGCCGATCTGGACGGTCCGTCGGTTCCTGTCCGGGCAGCGGCTCTGGCACAACCCCGCCGTCCGCGAGTGCGCGCTCGCCTCGCTCACGTCCTTGTACTTCTCCAGCGGTGTGCTGGTGCGCATCGGCTACACCGAACCGGTGGCACACATCGCCGCCGTCGACGACCCGGTGACCCCGGGCCCCGGGAGGACCACATGATGAACCGGCTCGTCCGCAGCAGTCCGCTGCTCGCTGCACTGGCGGCGGCCGTTCTCGCGCTTGCGGCATGCACCGGTGAGGCCAGCCAGGTGAGCGCACCCCAGGGGGGCGGCTTCGAACTGGTGACGCCGGGGGGGAAGACCACGTTCGACTACCCGGTTGCCGACCGCAAATCCCTGGGCGAGATCTCCGGACCGGCGCTGACCGGCGACGGCCGGATCTCCGTGGCCGACTATCCGAACACCGTGGTGGTGCTGAACTTCTGGGGTTCCTGGTGCGGGCCGTGCCGCGCAGAGGCGCCGCTGCTGGCCAGCGCGGCCACCACCCTGAAGTCGGACGGCGTGCAGTTCCTCGGCATCAACAGCCGGGAGACCGACCGCGAGAACGGGGCCGACTTCGACGCCGTGCGGGCCACGCCCTACCCCTCGATCTACGACCAGCAGCTCCGGGTGCTCGCCTCGATCCGCGGCTACCCGATCAACGCGATCCCTTCGACCATCGTGCTGGACCGCCAGCACCGGGTTGCCTGGATCACGATCTCGCCCATCGCCAACCCTGCCGATCTCACCGACGCGGTCCGCAAGATCGCGGCCGAGACATGAGCGACCTCACCGCGACCGTCTCCTCCGGTCCGTTCCTGGTCGCCGGCGGCCTCGCCGTCGCCGCCGGCTTCGTCTCCTTCGCCTCCCCCTGTGTACTGCCCCTGGTCCCCGGCTATCTGTCGTATCTGACGGGGCTGGTCGGCGCGGAGAACGCGAAGCCCGCGGGCACCCCCGGGCGTGGCCGCAGCGCCACCGCGACGGCCACCGCGGCGACGACAACATCCGCAGCCCGCACCCGGGTGGTGCAGGCGACGCTGCTGTTCATCGCCGGCTTCACCATCATCTTCGCGCTGCAGTCGATGTTGCTGGTGGGGCTCTCCCGGTTGGTCGTCGGCAACCAGGACTGGCTGACCCGGGTCGGCGGCGTCGTGATGGTGGTGATGGGTCTGGCCCTGATGGGGTGGGTGCGACCGCTGCAACGCGAGGCGCGGATCCATGCCAAGCCGCGCGGGCGGATCTTCGGTGCGCTCGCGCTCGGTGCGATCTTCTCGCTGGGCTGGACCGCCTGCAACGGACCGGTCTTCATCGGCATCAACTCGCTCGCCCTCGCCAGCGACTGGAACGGCAACGCCTGGCGCGGGTTGTTCCTGGTCGTGCTCTACTGCCTGGGGCTGGGGATCCCGTTCCTGTTGCTGGCCTTCGGATTCGGCTGGGCGAGCAGCGCCGTCGGATTCCTGCGCCGGCACGCCCGGACCATTCAGGTGGTGGGGGCGTCCGCGATGATCGTGCTCGGCCTGCTGATGGTCGTCGGCTTGTGGGGCGACTTCATCGGCTGGCTGCAGAACCAGTACGTCAGCAACTCGCGGTCGGTGCTGTGATGGGCGGGCACTCATGACGACCGTCACCGACGACCTGGACCGGGTCCCTCCGGTCACCCCGCCGGGCCGCGGCCGGTCCGTGTTGCAGTTCCTGCGCAACACCTGGCGCGGCCTGACCAGCATGCGCACCGCCCTCATCCTGCTGTTCCTGTTGGCGCTGGCCAGCATGCCGGGGGCGCTGCTGCCGCAGTGGTCGCTCAATCAGACCCGCACCCGTGAGTACATCGAGGCGAACCCCACCTGGGGTCCCATCGCCAACGCGCTGGGGCTCTTCGAGGTCTTCGCCTCACCCTGGTACGCGGCCATCTACCTGTCGCTCTTCCTGTCGTTGGTGGGCTGCCTGCTGCCGCGCTGCTGGGATTTCGCGAAACAGCTGCGCGCCGAACCGGTGCGCACCCCGCGCAATCTCGCCCGGATGCCGCTGCACACGGTGCACCCGGTGGACGACGAGCCGCAGGTGGTGGCCGACCGGGTCGAGACGGCGTTGCGCCGCAAGCACTGGCGCGTGGTGCGGCGTACCGAGCCGGGCGGGGTGCACACCGTTTCTGCAGAGAAGGGCTACCTGCGCGAGGTCGGCAACCTGGTCTTCCACTTCTCCCTGTTGGGCCTGCTGGTGGCGGTGGCGATCGGCAAGCTGTTCGGGTACGAGGGCAGCGTCATCACCCGCGTCGGAGCCGAGTTCTGTTCCACCAACCCGTCGCAGTACGACAACTTCCGGCCCGGTCTCACCGTCGACGGCACCGACATGCAGCCCTTCTGCGTTGACCTGAAGACGTTCGATGCGAAGTACTCCGATTCGGGGCAGCCGCTGGACTACTCGGTCGGGCTCAGCTACCAGTTCGGCAGCGACCCGGCGACCGGGGTGAACACCGACCACTTCGACCCCTACCTGCTGCGGGTCAACGAACCACTGCGGATGAACGGCGAGCGGCTCTACCTGCTCGGCCACGGCTACGCGCCCGAGGTGCAGATCACCTTCCCCGACGGCCAGACCCGCACCGCCTCGGCTAACTTCATCTCCAACGACCCGACGTTGCTGTCCAGCGGTGCCATCAAGATCACCGACCCGCCCGGGGCATCGTTGCAGGACCTCACCCAGCGCCAACTCGCGTTGCGCGGGTTGTTCGCGCCGACCGCGTTCCTGCACGGCGAGATCATGACCAGCTCCTACCCGGCCGCCACCAAGCCCGGTCTGGCAGTGGCCATCTACCGCGGCGACCTGGGCCTGGAGACCGGTCGGTCGCAGTCGATCTACTCCATCGACGAGAACCAGGTCTCCACGGGCAAGCTCAAGGAGCTGGAGCGCGTCAACCTGTACATCGGCGACACCACCACCCTGGACGACGGCACCAAGATCACCTTCACCGGCTACCGGCAGTGGGTGTCCCTGCAGACCAGCTACGACCCCGGCCAGACGGCTGCGCTGGTGTTCGCGATCACCCTGCTGGGTGGTCTGATGGTGTCGCTCACGATCAAACGCCGCCGGGTCTGGTTCCGGGTGCAGACATCTTCTACAGTTGGTAGTAGTTCGGACGGGCAATCGTCGTCCGGTGGCGGCACCAGGGTGGAGGTCGGCGGGCTGGCCCGCACCGACCAGGCCGGTTACGGCTCGGAGTTCTCCGGGATCGCCGCGCTGGTGTATCCCCAGGGACTTCCCGTCGCACAGGATGACGACCTCCACCCGCAGTCCAGCAGTTCCGAGCACGACGACGATGGTGAGGAGCGGTAGTGGCCGGATTCTCCGATCTCGCCTTCCAAGCGGCCATGGCGGCCTATGTGGTGGCGTTGATCTGTTACGGGATCGAGTTCGCCGCGCGGCGGGCGATGGATCCCACCCAGCTCGAGGTGGCCAGCCGCGAGCACCGGTTGGTCAGGGCAGGCGCGGGTGCGTCCGAACCGCTGCCGGCGGACCGGCCACTGCACGGCCGGCACATCGACGAGCGCGACATCGACGACGAGCTCGACGACGACCTCGACGAAGGCCCGCGCACCCAGTGGGGGCCGTTGTTCGGCCGCGCTGCAGTGGTGCTCACCGTCATCGCAGCGCTCGTCAACGCGGCCTCCGTCGTGACGCGGGGGATCGCCGCCGGTCGGCTCCCGCTGGGCAACATGTACGAGTTCACCTCGTTCCTCTGCCTTGCCGCGACCACCTGCTGGCTGGTCGTGCTGGCGAAGTCCAAGGAGCGCGCACTGGGCTTCTTCGTGATGATTCCGGTCGCGATCCTGGCGTTCGTGGCCGGGACCGTGCTGTGGATCCAGGCCGGCCCGGTCCAGCCGTCGCTCAACTCGTACTGGAAGTGGATCCACGTCACGACCGTCTCGGCGTCGGGGTCGGTGCTGTTGGTGAGCGGGGCGGCCTCGGCGATGTATCTGCTGCGGCACCGCTTCGATTCCAAGCTGCTCGTCGCCCGGACCGATGCGACGGCCACCGCCCGGTTGCAGGCGTCGTCACTGTCCCGGCTGCCGTCACTCGCGGCGTTGGACAAGATCGCCTATCGCACCGCGATCGTCGCCTTTCCCGTCTACACCTTCGCCGTCATCGCGGGCGCACTCTGGGCCGAGGTCGCCTGGGGACGCTATTGGGGCTGGGATCCGAAGGAGACCGTTGCGTTCGTGAGTTGGGTCTTCTACGCCGGCTATCTGCATGCGCGGGCGACCAGCGGATGGCGGGGCGCGCGGGCCGCCTGGATCAACGTCGTCGGATTCGCCGCGATCGTCTTCAACCTGTTCTTCGTGAACATGGTCATCACCGGCCTGCACAGCTACGCGGGCGTCGGCTGACGCGCCTGCCCAACGACGACGAAACCCCTGCTCCCGCAAGGGATCAGGGGTTTCTTCGTGGGTAATCAAGTGCGAATCCGGCGGCCCGTTCGGTTGCGGACCGCCGGCGGTGGATCAGACGGGAGTCGCTCCGCTGCTGCCGGGATCGGACTCGCGACCGTCCTTGAGCTTGCGGTCGATCTCCCGTAGAAAATCCGGATCGTCATCGGGGGCAACGGTTCGCGTGGGCCGGCGGGGCGGGGTCGTCCGCGGGGGTGGTCCACCACCGAGACTGTCGGAGCCACGTTCTTCGGCCTCGATCCGCGCGCCCAGTCCACGCCACGCCAGTGCGATGACGATCACTGTCACGACGACTGCGACGAACAGATACATCTGGGCCTCCTAGTACTTTTCACCAGCCTACGCGCCGCCCGCGGGGGACGGCCATGATGCGCTACGCACTCATCCGATCCACATCCGGGTCACCGATCCCGGTGGGTGCGGGGCGGCCGACGCGAGCGACGGCTCAGTACCCGCGGGCCTCCATGGTCAGCTCGCGGAGCAGAGCGACGACCTCGGTCTCGCGGAAGCGGCGGTGACCGCCGGGGGTACGGATGGATCCGATCCGACCCGCGGACGCCCAACGGGTGACGGTCTTGGGGTCGACCCGGAACATCTGAGCCACCTCGCCGGGCGTCAGCAGGCGTTCGTGCCCGTTCGACGTTCGCGCAGCGGAGGCCGGAGCCGTGAACGGACTGGTGCGTGACTGCTGCGGCACGTGGTTCTCCGACATGATGTCCTCTCCGTGTCGGCACCGCGGATCCCTGGTGTCCGCCGGTGTCTGCGGGTTCTGTGTGATGCAAGCTGTCCCCCGTGCAGGCGAGAAATCTCGATCGTGACCTATCGTCGATCGCCTTCGCCGACGGAGCACGACCACCATGCGCATCGCAGGTTTCGATGCCCGCGAACCGGGGGTGTCAAACAACTCACTGTCGCCCGGCATTCGGCACCGACCCGGCTGCCGGATTGGTCCGGAAGCCACGGATCTGCACTGATCTTTGGTTGTCCGACCGGATGCCTGGGGCCTCCCCGGCGCGCACCGTCACCACCGTCCTCGGTCGGCGCAGAGGCCAGTAGGTTGTCCGGATGGACTCAGTCGACAGGCGGCTCATCGATGCTCTCCGGGCCGACGGCCGGGCGAGCTACGCCGAGCTGTCGCGCATCGTGGGACTCTCCTCGTCCTCGGTGCACGAGCGGGTCGCGAAACTGGAGGCCTCCGGCGTCATCCAGGGCTACCGAGCGGTGGTCGACCCGATCAAGGTCGGGTTCGGCGTGACCGCGCTGGTCGGGATCGAACCAGGTGAGACGGGTGACGACGAGGTGATCGCGGCCGGACTCGATGCGATGCCGGAAGTGGAGAGCAGCTACTCGGTGGCCGGCGACCAGGCGTTCATCGTGAAGGTGCGGGTCGCCGACATCGATGCGTTGCATCGCTGTCTGGGGCGGCTGCGCTCGATCCGGGGGGTTGCCAGGACCCGGACGACCGTGGTGCTGGCGACCCGCTACGAGATGCGCCCCCACCTGTTGGAACCGGCGGCTCCGGAGCAGCCGGGTGAGAGTGCGGACGCCGCTGAAGACCAGGGCAGCGCAGTACCCTGAACAGGTGAGAGCTCGCTCCTTCTGGCCGCTCGCGGTGGGTTACGTCGCACTGCGCATCCTGCTGACGGTCCTCATCGCGGCACTGGTGGTGTTGCTGGCCCGGCTGGCCGGGCTGGACATGCCGGTTCTGGTCGCCGCGATGCTCGCCGTGATCGTCCAACTGCCGCTGGCCTGGCTGATACTGGGCGGCATGCGCCGCCGACTGACCGCGCAGCTGGCGGCGTCCGCGGGTGAGCGTCGACAGTTGCGCGGGGAGCTCCGGGCGGCACTGTCCGGAGAGCGGACTTCATCGGCGGACCAGGCCGCCGGGGACCGCGCAGCGGCACCCGAACAGGCGGCGTCGGACGAAGCAGCGTCCACGGAACGGGCAGCGCCGGAACAGGCGGGGTCGGCCGATCCGATGCCGACCGAGGAGCCGGTCGTCTCCACGCCGAACCAGGCCACCCGCCCGTGAGCGGACAAGTACTCGACCGGTCCGACCGGCACCGCAGGGACTGGGTTGCCGAGGCCGTCCGCAGGATCGAGGCCGATTCGCAACGCAGCGCCGACACCCATCTGCTCCGCTTCCCGCTGCCGGCCCAGCTCGGGGTCAATCTGTACCTCAAGGACGAGTCCACCCACATCACCGGTTCACTCAAGCACCGGCTCGCGCGGTCGTTGTTCCTGTACGCGTTGTGCAACGGCTGGCTGACCGAGTCGACGACCGTCATCGAGTCGTCCTCCGGCTCGACAGCGGTGTCGGAGGCCTATTTCGCCCGGATGGTCGGCGTGCCGTTCGTGGCCGTCATGCCGCGCCGGACGTCGCCGCAGAAGATCGCGCTGATCGAGGCCCAGGGCGGCAGCTGCCATCTGGTGGACGACGCATCCCAGATCTATCCGGAATCGTTGCGGCTGGCCGCCGAGTGCGGCGGCCACTACATGGATCAGTTCACCCACGCCGAACGCGCCACCGACTGGCGCGGGAACAACAACATCGCCGAGTCGATGTTCGAGCAGTTGTCGCTGGAGGAGCATCCGATTCCGGAGTGGATCGTGATCGCCGCCGGTACCGGCGGTACCAGCGCCACCATCGGTCGGTACCTGCGCTATCGCGGGCACCACACCCGGTTGTGTGTCCCCGACCCGGAGAACTCGGCGTTCTTCGACGCCTGGAGCGCGGACGACCCGACCGTCCTCGGTGTCGGCTCGAAGATCGAGGGCATCGGTCGGCCGCGGGTGGAGCCGAGCTTCGTCGGCCAGGTGATCGACCGGATGCAGGTGGTACCCGACGCGGCGAGCGTGGCGACGATGCGTCAGGTCGAGCAGGTGCTGGGAAAGAAGGTCGGACCCTCGACCGGTACGAACCTGTGGGCCGCGTTCGGACTCGCCGCCGAGATGGCTGCGTCCGGTACCCGGGGCTCGATCGTCGCGTTGCTCTGTGACTCCGGCGAGCGGTACACGCAGACCTATTACGACGACGACTGGGTGGCCGCCCAGGGTTGGGACCTCGGTGAGCCGGCCGCCGTCGTCAGCGAGTTCCTCGCGTCAGGGACCTGGGCCGGCTGACTGCTGTCGCTCGAGAGCGCGTCAGGTCGCTCCGCCGGAGCGGCTGCACGATCACCCGGGATCTCACGGACGGCGAGCCATGAGGTACCCCTGCGGCACCTTCTGCTGGGCCGTCGGCTCCCGCTCGATCCGGGTCGTCACCTCGAAACCACTGCGCTGCAGCAACTCCGCGACCAGCTGCACCGGACGCCGCCAACTGTGCAGCGAGATGTCGTGGCCGTACCCGCGCTGCAGATGACGCACCTCGTCGCCGACCTGGAAGGCGAGGATCACCCCACCACCGGGCACCAGCACCCGCCGGAACTCCCCGAACACCTCGGGAAGCAGGTCGGTGGGCGTGTGGATGATCGAGTACCAGGCGATCACGCCGCCGACCGATGCATCCTCCAGCGGTAGTGCGAGCAGCGAACCCACGCCGAATTGCACTTCGGGGTGCCGGGACCTGGCCTGCCGCACCATCTCGCCGGAGAGGTCGAAACCCAGGACCGTCGCGCCGAGCGAGTGGACGAATCCCGCGATGTGGCCGGGACCGCAGCCCAGGTCGACGACCGGCCGGCCGGTCGGGATCTCCTCGGTGAACGCAGTGAGCAGAGCGCGATCCAACGACAGGTCGTCGAGCATCGGCACCACCAGGTCGGCGTAGTCGGCCGCAACCCGGTCGTAGGCGCTGCTCACCTCCGCAGTGACCTGCGGGCCGGTGGTCGGCCACGACAGTGCGCGCTCGGCGTACACGGGCTGCTGGTGCGGGGCGACGGCGAGGCTCGGACGATTCATGCAGGGGACGGTACGACCGGCCTCCGACAGTCGGCGGGAACGGCGCCACCTGATCGAGCGGACGAGGGACGAACGAGTCGGGATCCCGCCCGGTCAGGACACGCCTCAGGCGCCCGGATAGTCGCCGAAGGACCAGAGGTTGCCCTCGGGGTCGCGCACCAGGATCTCGCGGCCGCCGTAGTCGGTGTCGGCGAGCGGTCGGACGATCTCGCCGCCCAGCTCGGGGATCGCCGCAGCGATCCGTGCTGCGACCAGCTCGGGGTGCGCCGTCACGACATACCCGCTGGAGGTTCCCGGTTCGCGGCTCCACTGCTTGTCGGGCGAGTGGCTGCCCAGCATCAACGCGCCGTGGCCCTCCGGCCAGTTCAACTGGGCATGCGCGACGAGGTCGTCGCCGTCGTCACCGTCGTACCGGGCGGTGAGTTCGAACCCGAGGGCCCGCACGTAGAAATCGATCAGCGCAGGGGCGTCGCGGGCCTGCAGGGTGGCGAACACGGTGGGGTTCGCGCGGCCACTCGGGGTCTCGTGCTCGGGGGATGTGCTCATGGGGCCGAGTCTGGTTGCCCGCTGTGCCCGCCGTCTTGAAGATTTCGGAACTCCTGCCGGGCCCATCGGCCGGGTGAGGTGCCGGCGAGCCGATTGAACTCCCTGGTCAGGTGTGCCTGGTCGGCGTATCCGTGCGCGTCGGCGATCTTCGAGAGCTCGATGCTGCGACCCGCGCGTACCAACCGACCGAGCGCCCCGATCACCGCCTCGAACCTGATCAGCCGGGCGACCGCTTTCGGTGCGAGTCCCACCTCGGCGCGGAACAGGGTGCCGAGGTGACGGGTGCTCACTCCGGCGGCGTCGGCCACCGCGGCGATCGGTGCCCGCCCGGCGGAGCGCGTCAACGCATCCCAGGCGCGGCACAGTTCCGGACGCGGCCGCGCTGCGGCGGAGCTCGACCACCGACCGTGCAGCACCGCCGTCACCTCCTCGAAAGCGGTCCGCCATCGCAGGTCCGGCGCGGCCAGCCGATCCGCGAGCTCGGTGGCCAGACCCCCGAGCAGCCCTGCCCCGTCGATGTCGAGCTCAGCGAGTTCCGCCGCGGGAAACCCGAACAGTGCGCGCGCCGCGAGCGGGTGCACCGCCAGCTGGACACCTGCCTGCCCGGTGCTCTGCTCGACGTGGCTCGGCCGGGTGTGCAGGCCGGCCAGCAGCACCCGTTTGCGGGCGGTGGTGGGGAGGTCCGACGGTTCGAAACTGGCGCGGACGCCGTCGTCCAGGCTGATGATGAAGGTGAGCTGCGCGGAGGGAAGCCCGGCGTGCACCGAGTCCGGCACGTCGACGGCCCGGTAGCCGATCATCGAGGAGACCCCGGGCACCGGACGCTCCGGTGCCACGGCGAAGTCCCAGGCGGGCCCCATCAGCCGAGTATGACACCCACCGGACGACTGGGGACGGTGCTCCGCACGATCACGGTGCCGTCGGTACGTTCGATCGTCGCCGCACCGGGTTCGACGCTCGCCGCTGCCGTGGTCTCCAGCACGATGCGGTGCCCGGTCGGATCGATGGACGAACCGAAGACGAGCTCAGGACCGATCGCGGTGAGTTCCGCGGTGGAGCTGCGGATGACGTCCCCCGACGGCAGCCGCAGGCCGTGCGCAAGCATCACGCCCGTTCTGGCCGGGAGCACGACCTCGCGCAGATCGACCCCGCCCAGATCGACACCGTCCAGGTCGACACCGGGCAGGTCGACACCGGAGCCGGAAACATCCAGCGCCGCAGCGAATCCGGTCGGATTGAGCAGATGCACCAACCGCTGGGCGTCCGGTGTGCGGGTGGTGGTGCCGACCACGCCCGGAACGCTCGTCGACAGCTGCAGTCCCGGCCGCACGCCCAGCGTGGCAGCGGCTCCGGCGAACAGCGACGACGACGGAAGTCCCGCGGCCAGCACGACCGCGTGCCCGGCACCGTGCCGGGCCAGCACCCCGCAGGTGCGGCCGTCGACGCTCTCCAGCACCTGTTCGCCACCCGAGATCTCCTGCAGCCAGCCCACTCTGGTCTCCGCAAGATCGGTGTCGTCCCGGGTCACGCCGAACCGGCGGCTGGGTGCGAGCCCGAACAGCCCGCGGTCGGTCGCCACCACCGACGGGTACTGCGCGTGGTCGCTGTCCACGGTCCTGCCGGGTTCGAGCCCCAGGGCGTCGATGAGCAGGGTGCAACGGCGGCCGCGCAGATCCCTCGTCGGCAACGGACCGAGCATCAGCAACCGCTGGCCGTCCGCCAGATGATCGACCAGTCGTTGTTGGACGCACGTGTCGAGCACGGCGCCGGAGGTCACGCAGACCAGGGAGGGCAGCGCCGCCCTCGGATCCTGCAGGTTGACCGCGCTGAAGCGATATCCGGCGAACAGTAGCGACCGCCAGAGCGCCTTGCGCGGCCCTGGCCCGCGGTGCTGCTCCAGATCGGTGACGACCGTGCGCATGACGGTGCTGCCGGGGTGGGTGTACTCGGTGGCGAACGCGTCCGGCAGGAAAGCCACCGCCAGGTCGTCGAGCTCCTCGTCCATGTCGGCGAGCCAGCGTGCGTGCAGGTTCGCAGCGCGCGCAACCCCGGCAGTGGCGTCGAAGGTGATGCCCCGGCGCCCCTCAGGGTCGATCGGTGCCGCAGTTCCGTGGCGCTCGCCGGTGAAGGCGATGCGGTCGTTGCCGTCACCGACCGGCTCGTCCAGCGGCGGGTTGATCCCACCGGCCAACAGGTAGAAGTTGATCAGTCGATTGCCCTGTGCCACACAGAGTCTGATCTTCAGATCCACCGAGCTGGGGTCGAGCAGTCGGTCGGCGCCTGCACCGTAGTCGCCGGTCCCGCACTCGAACTCCAGCGAGGTGAGCGGTTGGTCCGGTCCGTTCACGGCGGCCATCGTCGCGTTGATGAAGTGCATGTCACAGGTGACGTCGGCGCTCATGTCGCCCAGGTAGTGGTCCGACCCCGCGATGACCTCCGGCACGCCGGCGAAGGTGTCCAGCAGCTGGCTCACACCGATACCGAACGGCACCCCGTTGCCGCCCTCGGTGCCGTGGATGTTGATCAGCAGCGGCACGCCGGACACACCGTGCTCGGCCGCCATGCCCTGCAGCGCCCGCGTGTACCGGGCGAACCGCCCGCGCATGAACAGCGCAAGGTCGAGTCGCAGCTCTCCGGCCCACTGCTCCTGCGGGGAGGACACCGCGGCCCGCCAGGCTGCCGGGTCGGTCGGTTCCGGGTAGATGGCGTCGAAGGAATCCCCGTGCCGTTCCCGGCACCAGCGCAACAGATCCGTCAGCATCTCCTCGGTCAGCGACGGGGAGTTGGTGACCCACTGCAGCATCCCGATCTCGTTGTCGAGCTGGACGCCGATCACCGGGCCACCGCGGGAGTGCAGGCGTGCGGCGATCACCGGCATGATCGCGGAGTACCACCGGTCGGCCTCCGCGAGGAACGCGGGATGCAGGTAGTCGACGGCGGCCGAGACGACGGCGGAGGAGTCCCAGCCGGTGCCGACGATCTCCGGATGCTCCCGCAGCACGCGGTAGGGCAGTCCCTCGTTCTTGAGCTCCGCCATGATGTACGGCCCCGGACGGGCGATGAACTGCAGGCCGGCCTCGGCGCACAGGTCGATGAAGGCGCCGACGTCGCGTTCCGGCCGCGTGTCACCGCGCACGTCGATGCTGCCGTCGGGGAGTTCGTGCAGCAGCCAGGGCAGGTAGCTGGCGATCACCGTGCAGCCGGCCTCGGCGGCCAACGCGATGCGCTGCTGCCACTGCGGGCGTGGGGTGCGGAAGTAGTGGATCTCACCGGCGATGAGTTGTTGCGGGACACCGTCGACGACGATGCGTCTGCGGGAGATGGTGACGGTCATGGCCGGTCAGTCGATCGTGATCTGCAGGCGTTGTCCGGCGGCGGAGTGCGGTCCGACGACGAGCTCGATCAGCCCGGTGTCGACCCGGCGCTGCATCCCGCCGTCGAAGTAGCCGAAGGCCTCCGCGGTGACGGAGAACGTGACGTCGGCTGATGCGCCGGGAGCCAGGGAGACCCGTTGCCAGTCGAGCAGCTCCACCACCGGTCGGGTGACAGCGGCAACCGGATCACGGAAGTACAGCTGGACGGTCTCGCTGGCCGCGCGGCGCCCGGTGTTGGTCACCGCAACGGTCAGCTCGATCATCCCGCCGGCCCTGGGCAGGACGGTGCTGCTGGACACTGCCGCCCCGTACCGGAATGCGGAGTACGTCAGGCCGAAGCCGAACGGCAGTGCGGAGAACACCGGCGCGTCGAGATACCGCCCGGCGCGGCTCTCCTGCTCGAGGGTGATGGGCCGCCCGGTGGGCCGCTGCAGGGTCGAGGTCGGGATGTGACCCACCGACCGCGGGAATGTCATCGGCAGTCGGCCGCCGGGTTCCCGATCGCCGAACAGCACGTCGACCAGGGCGGTGCCGGCCTCGGTGCCGGGGTGCCAGGCCAGCACCACCGCATCGGCGATCTCCAGCACCCTGCCCAGTTCCAACGGCCGGCCGGTCATCACCACCACCACGAGCGGCTTGCCCAGTGCGGCCAGTTGTTCCAGTACTGCAAGCTGTCCGGCGGGTAGCTCGAGGGTGCTGATGCATCGGTCCTCGCCCGAGCGGCACGGGTGCTCGCCCATGACGGCGACGGTGAGATCTGTCCGCCGCACCTCGGCGATCGCGACGTCGGAGAATCGGCCGTCGGTGACCACCAGTGCCTCGGCGCCGAGCCGGGCGGTGAACGCAGCGGCCGGAGTCACGACCTCCTCGTCCTTCCCGTCGAGCACCCAGGTGCCGAGCAGAGCCTCGCCGTCGTGCACGAACGGTCCGGTCAGATGGACCCGCCCGGGGTCGGCGGCCAGCGGCAGCAGGCCGTCGTTCTTGAGCAGCACCATGCTGCCGGCGGCGGCCTCGGCGGCCAACGCACGGTTCTCGGCCCCCGGCGGGGTGTCGGTCGTTCCGCTTGCGGTGTAAGGGTTCTCGAACAAGCCGAGCCGGAACTTCACCCGCAGCACTCGACGCGCGGCATCATCCAGCAGCGACATGTCGCTCTCGTCGGAGGCCACCAGGTCGGCGAGGTGTGCGGTGTACGCACCGGAGACCATGTCGAGGTCCACCCCCGCGTCCAGCGCCAACCGGGCGGCATCGCGCAGATCGGCTGCCACCCCCTGCTCGATGAGCTGGGAGATCCCGTTCCAGTCGGCCACCACCACCCCGTCGAATCCCCACTCGCCCTTGAGTACGTCGCGGAGGAGGTGCCGGTGGGCGTGCATGGGAGTGCCGTCGACGTCGTTGAACGCTGCCATCACCGTCAGACAACCGGCGTCGACAGCCTCCTTGAAGGGGCGCAGGTGGGTGTTGCGCAGGGTGTTCTCCCCGACGCCGACAGTGTTGTAGTCACGGCCGCCGGCCGCGAGGCCGTAGCCGACGAAGTGCTTGGCGCAGGCCGCGATGGAGCCGTTCGCCAGCCCCTGGGAGGGCCCTTGGAATCCGCGCGACATCGCCGCGGCAAGTCGGCCGGCCAACACGGGCTGTTCGCCGAGGGACTCAGCGACCCGACCCCAGCGGGGCTCCTCGGAGATGTCCATCATGGGGGCGAACGTCCAGGCGATGCCGTCCTGCGCGGCTTCACGGGCAGCGACCGCCATGCATCGCTCGGCGAGCGATTCGTCCCAGCCTGCGGCCAGTCCGAGCGGGATCGGGAACACCGTGCGGTGACCGTGGATCACGTCCCGTCCGAAGAGCACCGGGATGCCGAGCCGCGACTGCTCCACCGCGACCCGCTGGCAGGCGTTCACCGCAGCCGCGCGCACCCCGGTGTCGCGTTCGTTGCCCGCGGTGGCGCCGCTGGCGAACAACGACGAGCCCACGCCCCCCGCGCCGATCAGGTCGCGATCCCGATCTGCGTCGAGGTTCGCCGTCTGGTGGAGCTGATCGACCTTCTCCTGCACCGTCATCACCGCGAGCAGCTGCGCGATGCGTTGCTCCACCGGCAGGGCGGGGTCCAGCCAGGAGCGGGGGATCGGATCGCTCATCTCAGCTGCACCTCGAGGGCGTTGTCCGCGGTGTCCAGTGCACGGATCAGCTCATCGGTGCTCACTGCCAGACCGCCTGCGCGGTAGGGATTCTGCAGCGGTGAGCCGGACAGTTCCCGGCCACCGGCCGACACCCCGACGACGCCCGCCCCCAGCGGGCCGGGACGGTAGCTGATGTGCACCTGGCGGCCGAGCAGCCGCACCGAAGCCGTGACGTCGCCCACGGCGGGATCCAACACCGGGTCGATCTCCACCTGCGCGGCCCGATGCCTGATGCCCAGCAGGTTCTCCCTGACCAGCCGGAGGTAGATACCCGGTCCTGACGAGTAGACCCGCCAGCCGGCCTCGAGGGCGACCGTGCCGTCCATGATGCCGTGGTAGCCCTCGGCGGCGGCGTACCGATCCGGGAAGACCCCGTCGGAGGAGGATGCGTAGCTGGTCTGCTGCCGCGGACGCGCCGACGGGACCCGCTCGGTCATCCCGATGGGATTGGCCAGCGCGAGCGCCCGCAGGAAGCCCGGCGCGTCGCCGAAGCGGGCCAGCGCTTCCGCGTACCGCAGGTGCGCATGGGTGTACATGATGCCGATCTCGCGGCCGAAGAACGTCGAGGCCTCGGCCCGCTGGAACACCTCCATCTCGCCGCCGTGGTACCGGGCCGGAGCATCGAACAACCGCGCGCCGTCCGGCCCCGACAGGTGCTCGGTGATGAGCGCCAGGTGGTACGCCGCCTGGTCCCGGGAGAGCAGATCACCGGAGATCGCATGGATCATCGGCAGCACGCTGTACTTCAGGCCTGTCCGGGTGTCACTGGGGTGGACCAACAGTTCGGTGGGTGCGGTACCGCCGTCCCTGGCCGGATCTCGACTCTCCCCGGCATCGATCGCGAAGAAGCCGTAGCCGGCCATCACCTCGTCCCGCACCAACAGCTGCAGGACGGCGTGCGCGCCCTCGTCGGCGATCCTCCGCGCGCGACGGGCGACCGCCTGGGTCCGGGCGCCGGTGTCGGGCACCGCGTCCAGGGCGGAAGCCAGGGTGCGCAGCGCATGTGCCTGCAGCACGACGGTCCAGGTGGAGCACAACCCCGCTGCCAGCGAGCGGTCGGCCGGTTGCAGCGAGTCGTTCCAGTCGCCGTGACCGTATGCGGGCAGCCCGTTCCGGGGATCATCGTGCTCTCGACGAAGTCGAGAGCCGCCTCCAGGTGGGCGACCACCGAGTCCGGGGCGGTAGGGCCACCGTCTCCGACGAACGGTAGGAGCTGGGTCAGCAGTGAACCGTCACCGGTCGCGGCCAGGTACTCCCCGATCGCCAGCAGTGGCCAGTACACGACGTCGCCGTGCGCGTCGCTCTGGTGGTAGGTCACGTGCCGCGGGTAGAACTGGAACGACTGCGGCCAGTCACCCCTAGCCTGCTGGGCGCGTAGCAGCAGCACGCACACCTCCCGCAGGGAGTCGTGGGCGTCCCACGCCAGCAGCAGACCGACCGGACCCTGACTCACGTCCCTGGTACCCCAGGCGCCGCCGGTGAACTGCTCCAGTCCGCGGGGCGACAGGTAGTGGATCAGGGCGTCGTGGGCGTACCAGGGCAGCACCTGGTCGATCCGGGCGAGCTCGTGTGCCGCGGCGGTTTCCGCTGACGAGGCAAGGGTCACGGCTGCGCCGGACTCGGCCCAGAACGTGGGGTTCACATCGTTCGGTGGAACGACGAGCTCGTCGACGGGCACCAGATCCGGGGCCATCGTCAGCGCCCAGCGGGTGACGGACGGGACGAAGAGGGTGAGGAACGGCAGCCCGTCCTCACGGTGATCGAGCGTGGGCAGGGAGTCGAGGTTCTGTGCTGATGGTTCCTGCGGTACCGCGGGGATCCGCAGACTGTCGCTGCCCCCGACCCTGGACACCGATCTCTCCGGCCATTCCAGCCGCACGGTGCCGGCGCCGACGCTCACCGTCGCACCGGCGGAATCCGTCTGGGCCGCAACGGCTCCGGTGGCGGCGCCGTCATCACCGGCCCCCACGAACTGCCCCGTGACGAGCAGCGAAACGGGTGCATCCGAGGAAAGGGTGAGGCGCAGCTCGTGCGCATCGGTCGGGGCCGAGGCATCGACGACGATGGAGCGCGGGAGTCCCGCGGCGACCTCGGCATCGTCGCAGAGGTACTCCCACCGACAGCCGCCGAGTTGCTGGATCCAGCGGCTCGGTGTGGCCAGCAGTCGCCAGTCCTGCTGTGCAGCAGAGGATTCGGTACCCGATCCGCGCGCCGGGGCGACGAAGATCCGCAGACCGTGCGAGGAGAACAGGCCAAGGTAGCTGCGCCGCACGCTGAGGATCCCGCCGGAAGAGGCGTGGCCCTGGGTGACCTGCGAGAGGAACGAGCCTGCCATCCAACTGGTGGTGGTCACGGTGCGCTCGTCCGGGACCAGTGCTGCGCCGGTGCGCATCAGGTGCCCGTGTGGTCGCAGGACGGCCCGCTGCTCGGCTGCGGTCACGACGCCGAGCGTGGGATCAGGATCGACCTGCCTGCACCGCAACGGGTCCGCGAGCGCGAACAGTGAGGAGACGATGGGCTCGCCGTCGTCGGCAGCCGCGGTCAGATCGGGAACCGCGGAGGCTGGATCCGCCAGCGCGACCTCCGCCCACCGAGCGTCCGCGTCGGACGTGGCCGCCGGATGGTCGGCGACCACCAGCCCGAAGAACCCGGTCGAGACGGTCGCGCCGGGCGTCACCCGCAGCGCGTCGGTCTGCAGTGCGGTGACGGTGTGCTCGTGCTGCAGGCGGGTGGTCGGCAGGTCGGTGTACAGACCCGCCCAGGGCTCGCCGTCCAGGCGCAGCTGACCGGTGAGCTGCAGGGCGTCGCTCGCCCACCGGGTGGCCGAGCCTGTGCAGCCGACGAGCGCCCAGGGCTGGTGCGCCCCCGGCATGTTCTGCCGAACGGCGAGCGCGGTCCCGTGACCGGCGACCGGTACCGGCGTCACATCGAGGTACTGACACACGTAGTACTCATTGGTTCGAACGGCTCCGTACGGCGCCAGCGCGACGTCCTGCACCGCGATCACGTCGCAGTCGCGCTGCACGTCGCCGGTGTTGGTGAGCGTGACGTGCCAGAACCAGCCGGCCGTCCGGGCGGCGGCCCGCAGCGCCACCCTGGCCGTGAGGCCGCCGGGGTGGTGGGTGGTCGTCACGGGTCCGTGTGCGGTCCACCGGATCGCGCCGCCACAGCTCAGGCCGACGAGCGGCCGGACGTCGATCGGCGTGCCGCCGGAGAGGATCCGCAGGTGCAGCGCGGTCAGGCCGTCCTCGAGCTCACCGGCCGGGTAGATCGGCACGGAGAGCGTCGCGATGTCCAGCCGCCGAGGGAGTCCGGCGGCCGTGAACTGCAGGTGTACCTGCTCGGTGGTGATGGTCGGGGGTCCGTCGTGGCGGTCGCGAGGACCGCCGTTGGCCTGGATCACGCGACCATCCCATCATCGCGACCCGGTGGGGACAAACCGAGGTGTTCAGCGCGGCGCACCCGACCCCGAGTGTGCGCCCCGTCACGATCAGTGCTTTATTGGGTCAGTTGATGAATGTCTCCGGACTGCTGGTCAAAAGGCGGTCCGGCAGGACACACTTCCCTCCGGGGGCCACGCAAAGGAGCGCAGCTGATGGTGAGGACGGCCTCTGTGAGCCGGGTGCGGCACAGATCCGTGGGTGAGACCCGGCGTCGCCGCTCGGCGCTCGGACTCCTGCTGGTGGGTGCGCTGCTGCTGTCCGGATGCGCGGGCAGTCGGATCGCGCTGGAGCGCAAGGCGGCAGCTCAGGCCGACCGCGGCAACGACGGCGCGATGATCCAACAGCTTCGGCTGCCGGCCGAGTCCGATGCCTCCGTGAACGGTCTGGTCAACTACAACCCGTATGCGCCCAAGCAGCTCACCCGCTCGTGGATCTACGAGCCACTGATGATCCAGAACGGCTCCACCTGCGAGATCACCCCATGGCTCGCCACCGGGTACCGATGGGACGCGAACAATCTCACGTTCACCATCCGGCAAGGGGTGAAGTGGTCCGACGGTCAGGATCTCACGCCGGCAGACGTGGCCTTCACCCTGAACCTGATGAAGAAGTACCCAGCCATCGACAAGGCCGGGATCTGGAACGAGACCTACGGCGCCCCGGCGACAGAGGTCACGGTCGCGGGCAACGACGTCACGATCCATTTCTCCGGTCCCGCAGCGACCAAGTTCCCCGGCATGGTGCTGAACAACGCGGTGGTGATCCTGCCCGAGCACGTCTACGGAAAGGCCGGCGATCCGGCCACCTTCGTGGACAAGACGCCCGTGGGCACCGGACCTTTCACCGTCGGTTCCTACAACGGTCGTCGGTTGGAGCTCGAGCGGAACCCGACCTACTGGCAGGCCGACAAGGTCAAGGTTCAGAAGCTGGTGCTGGAGGGCACCTACGACGCGCAGCAGGCTGCCTCGAAGCTGGCCGCTGGTGAGCTGGATGCCTACTTCGGGGAGATCCCGAACCCGGAGAAGACGTTCGTCGAGAAGGATCCGGCGAACAACCACTTCTGGTACGGCGCAGCGGGTTCGACGGTGCTGACGATGAACCTGATGCAGAAGCCGTTCGACGACGTGAAGTTCCGGCAGGCAGTGTCGCTCGCCATGGACAAGCAGCAGATGTCGCTGAAGGCGACGTACGGCATCATGGCCCCGGCCAGCCAGAGCGGACTGCGGCTGCCGGTGGTGAAGGACATGCTGCCGGCCCAGTACGCGGCGGCCGACGGCGCTCAAACCGTGCTTCCCTATGATCCCGGCCAGGGCAACCAGATCCTCGACGCGGCCGGGTACGCGAAGGGGGCGGACGGTTTCCGGACCAACACCGACGGTTCGCCGTTGGCCGTCAACTTCTCGGTCCAGGCCGGGTACATCGACTACCAGGCGACCGCCGACGTGGTGGTGGCCGGGCTGAAAGCGCTGGGGCTCAACGCCTCGGTCACCCAGTCCTCCCCGGACGCGGTAGACCAGCAGAAGAAGTCCGGTGAGTTCCAGATCTTGTTCGAATACCTCGCCGGCGGCTGCGACTTCGTCCGTGGACTCGGCTCCAAGATCGACACCACCCAGATCCCCAAGCCGGACACGGTGCTGTCGAACGTCGAGCGGTTCTCGGATCCGGCGGTGGACAAGACGCTCAGCGATCTCGGGGTCGTCACCAACGACGGCCAGCGCAAGGCCCTGGTCGGCAAGCTGGTCGACGTGATGATGACGCAGTACCCGGTGACCCCGTTGATCTATGCGCCGGCCCGGATCGTCTACTCGACCCGCAACGCGGTCGGCTGGCCCAACGCGGAGGACCCCTATGCGTTCGCCGACTCCGACCGGCTGATCGTGCTGACCCATCTGTCCGGATCGTGAGAGGAGGAGCCAGATGAAGTACTTCGTGCGGAAGATCGGCTTCTTCCTGCTGACCCTCTGGGCCGTGGTCACGCTCAACTTCCTGATCCCCCGGCTGCAACCCGGCGACCCGGCCGAGAAGTTGCTGCGCAACCTGGCTGGCAAGAACGCCCAGATCGACCCCTCCCAGATCCAGGCGCTGCGCACCATGCTCGGTGTCCCGGACGGATCGCTGATCAGTCAGTACTGGCAGTACCTCGGCTCGCTGGTACGCGGCAACTTCGGGGTGTCGTACACCTACTACCCGTTCTCGGTGATCGAGGTGATCAGCAAGGCGCTGCCGTGGACCCTCGTCCTGGTGACGATCGTCTACGTCATCTCGTTCGTGGTCGGCGTCGTGCTGGGTGCCTTCGCCGCCTGGAAGCGCAACACCCGCTTCGATTCGGTCGTCACCATCGGCTCCACCTTCGTCGGAACACTCAACCCGTTCTGGATCGCGCTGATCCTGTTGTCCGTGTTCGCCTACGGTCTGGGCTGGTTCCCCTCCGACGGTGGCTACAGCGAGGCCACACCGGGGTTCACCTGGTCGTTCGCCTACGACGTCATCTCGCATGCGGCGCTGCCGGCCGTCACCCTGCTGATCGTGACGCCGATCGGCTGGATCCTCGGGATGCGCAACACCATGGTGCTCAACCTCGGTGACGACTACATCCGGCTCGCGAAGGCCAAGGGCCTCCCCAACCGCACGGTGGCTCTCAAGTACGCCGCGCGCAATGCGCTGTTGCCGTCGATCACCGGGTTCGCGATCGCTCTGGGCAGCGTGCTCGGTGGCGCGATCCTGGTCGAGAACGCCTTCGACTACCCAGGTCTGGGGCGGTTGATGGGTGAGGCCGTCGAGAACAAGGACTATCCGCTGCTGCAGGCATTGATGCTGCTGACCACCGTGGCCACGTTGACGGCCAACCTGATCGCCGATCTGTTGTACGGCGTGCTGGATCCGCGCGCGAGGAAGGTCGACGCATGAGTACGACACCGGGAGTGCCGCCCACCGGCGACGATGCGATCGCCTCTTCCGGCAAGGCGGCGGTGGGACTGGTCGAGGACCAGCTGGAGGAGTCGAGCAAACCGCAGCAGTGGTACGCCGTCATCTGGAGTTCCGGCAAGGCCAGGGTCGGCGTCATCATCCTTGCCGTGTACATCCTGGTGGCGCTGTTCGCACCGCTGATCGCGCCGTACTCGCCGACCGATTCCAGCTTCCTGCCGCTGTCCCCGGCCAGCGGCGATCACCTGCTGGGTACCACGACGGCCGGCACGGATGTGTTCTCGCAGTTGATCTACGGCTCCAGGGTGTCGCTGCTGGTGGGTCTGCTCGGTGGCGTGATCGCCACCATCATCGCGCTGATCATCGGGATGATCTCCGGCTACACCGAGGGCACGATCATCGACGACATCCTGTCGTTCTTCACCAACACCGCGCTGGTCATCCCGACCTTGCCGCTGATCATCACCCTCGTCGCGTACTCCGAGGTGCGCGGTATCGCGCTGATCGTCGGCGTCATCGCGATCACCTCGTGGGCCGGTGCGGCACGGGCCAAGCGGGCGCAGATCATCACCCTGCGGAACCGGGATTTCGTGACGGCGGCCCGGTTCTCGGGTGAGGGCAACCTACGGATCATCTTCCGCGAGATCCTGCCCAACATGTCGTCGCTGGTGGTCGCAGGTTTCGTCGGTGCTGCGACCGGGGCCATCGGCGCCGAAGCCGGGCTGGCTGCGTTGGGCCTGGGGGACAACAACGCCGTCTCCTGGGGGACGATGCTCTACCAGTCCAACGCCCAGGGAGCCCTGCAGCAGGGGTTGTACCTGTGGGTGGTGGTGCCGGGACTCGTGCTGGGCATCCTGATCACCGCCATGACGTTCATCAACTTCGGCGTCGACCTGCTGTCGAACCCGCACCTGAGGGAGGACTGAGATGGCCCTGCTGGACGTCCGCGGACTCACCGTCCGCTACGAGCCCAAGCGCTCCCGCGCTGTCGATGCCGTTCGTGATGTCTCCTTCTCCATCGAACCCGGCGAGTTCGTCGGCCTGATCGGCGAATCCGGCTCCGGGAAGACCACCATCGGCACGGCCCTGCTGCGGTTGCTGCAGAAGCCCGGCCGGATCGCTGCCGGCGAGATCGTCTACGACGGAACGGACATCGCACACCTGGCGGAGGATGCGCTGCGTCCGTTGCGGTGGCAGGAGATCTCCACCGTCTTCCAGGCGAGCATGAACGCGCTCAACCCCGTGATGCGCATCCACGAGCAGTTCCGGGATGTCATCGACTACCACACCAAGCTCTCCGCGACGCAGATCGATGCCCGGATCGACGAGCTGTTCGACATGGTGCTCATCGATCGCAAGTTCATCAGGGCATTCCCGCACGAGCTGTCCGGCGGGATGAAGCAGCGGGTGAACCTGGCTCTGGCGCTGGCGATCGAGCCACGGTTCGTCGTGCTGGACGAGCCGACCACCGGTCTGGACGTGGTGGTGCAGCACGAGATCCTGACGAATGTCCGGCGGCTGCAGGAGCAGCAGGGTTTCGCCGTGCTGTTCATCAGCCACGACATCGGCACCGTGCTCGACATGTCCGACCGGATCATGGTGATGTACGCCGGCCAGATCGTCGACGAGCAGACCTCGGACGCCCTGCTGCGCGATCCGCTGCACCCGTACGCGAAGGGACTGCTCGGCTCCTACGGTGATCCGCGCGCCGAGACCGTCCGGATCACCTACGTCCCGGGTCGGCCGCCGGACCTGTCCGCCGTGGTCCAGGGTTGCCCGTTCGCGCCGCGCTGCCCGGAAAAGGTCGACACCTGTCTCACCGTCGACCCGCCCCTGCTGCAGCTCGACTCCGGTCGAGTGGCCTGCCATGTCGCTGTGGCGCAACGGGATCCGGCGCGCTCGGCAGTGTCGGCAGAATCCGTCGGGCCGGCGATCAAGACCTTCGCAGGCCCGCAGTTCGTCAAGTCGGTGAGCGAGTCGACGGCAGCCATCCAACGGGACTCGGTGCTCAGCGTGCAGGGTGTCAGCAAGATCTTCGATCGGCGACAGGGTCTGAAGACGACGCAGGTGCACGCCGTCGACGATGCGTCGTTCGAACTGCGCAAGGGCACCGTGACCGCGTTGGTCGGCCAGAGCGGGAGCGGCAAGTCGACTCTCGCGCGGATGATCACCGGCATCGATTCGCCGACCACCGGGCGGATCGTGTTCCACGGCGAGCAGGGCGAGCAGGAGGTCGCGAAGTTCCGAGGCCGTCGACTGCGGGACTACCGCAAGCACGTGCAGATGGTCTTCCAGGATCCGTACTCCGCCCTCAACCCGGCAAAGACCTTGGGCTACATCCTGTCCCGACCGTTGGTGAACTATCACGGCCTCAAGGGGGCCGCGCTCACCGCTCGGGTCGCCGAACTGCTGGAGACCGTTGCACTGACCCCGTCGTCCCGCTATCTCAACCGGTTCCCGTACGAGTTGTCCGGCGGTCAGCGACAGCGGGTGGTGATCGCGCGCGCGTTGGCCGTCGATCCGGACATCATCGTCGCCGACGAGCCGATCTCCTCGCTCGACGTCTCGATCCGCGCCGAGATCCTCGAGCTGCTGAACGATCTGGTGAAGGACCGCGACGTCGGGATCCTCTACATCACCCACGATCTGTTGTCGGCGCGGATGCTCGCCGACCAGGTGGTGGTGCTGCAGGGCGGCAGGGTGGTGGAGCAGGGCCTCGCGTTGGACGTCATCCGATCGCCGAAGGACGAGTACACCAGGACCCTGCTCGAGGCCATCCCGCACCCGTTCGACGAGGAGGGGCCGAACCCCGAAGTGCTGGGCCAGGCGCCCGTCCCGCAGCGGGGTTGAACCGTTGCCCCGGCAGGCGGCGGTTGAGAAGCGTGCGATGGGGAACTGATCACCACATGGTCTCCCGCACGCTCCGACGCCGAGCCCCCTCCCGGAGAACTGGTACCGCACACCCTGCACCGGCGGTCCCGCGATGACCCCCGATCAGTTGCTCGACCGTTGGCACGAGGAGGAGGTCCTGCCGAGGTCCGGTTGGACCTTCGACCAGCTGGGCGGCCGGGTGCACGACTCACCCACTCCGTGGAACTACCCGGAGCTGTGCCGCACCGAGATCATGGCAGCCCGCAGGCTGTTGGATCTGGGAACAGGCGGCGGCGAGTTCCTGCTGGGCTTCCTGGATGTGCTCCCGCCGGACACGACCGCGACCGAGGGCTGGCTGCCGAACATCGACGTGGCAGCGCAGGCCCTGGAGCCGCACGGCATCGATGTCGTCGTCTTCGACGCGCAGCACGACGACGAGCTGCCGTTTCCGGACGAGCGCTTCGATCTGGTGATCAATCGGCACGAGGCCTACGTCGCCACCGAGGTGGCCAGGGTGCTGGCTCCGGGAGGCGTCTACCTGACCAAGCAGGTCGGTGGTGACGATTTTGTTGAAGCGCACGAGCTGTTCGGTGCCCCGGTGCTGTACCCGGAGCACCAGTTGACCGCGTGCGTGAGAGAACTGGAGGAGGCCGGCCTGGTGCTGGACATAGGCCAGGAATGGCGCGGGCCGACCACCTTCGACGACGTCGGCGCGCTGGTCCAGTACTTCATGATGGTGCCGTGGGACGTGCCGGACGACTTCAGCGTCTCCCGCTACGCGGACACCCTGATGAGCCTGCACGAGCGTGGGCCGGCGCAGGGGATGCCGATCGCCTTCACCGAGAGTCGATTCGTGATGCGGGCGCACAAGCCCGGCTGAGTGCACCGGACCCGGGCCGGGTCTCAGCCGAGCACGTGTCGATCGCAGAAGTCGTACACCGAGCGGGCCCACAGCTTCGAGTTGCCGACGCCGAGGATCCAGTGGTTCTCCCCGGTGAACTGCAGCAGGCGGTGCGGCATCGTCTCCGGCGGTCCGTCCCACCGGGACACCAGGTCCCACCACAGGCGGAGCGCTTCGCTGACCGGGACGCGATAGTCCTTGGTGCCGTGGGTGATCAGCATCGGCGTGCTGATCCTGTCCACGTGGTGATGGGGTGAGTAGGTGCGGTACCAGCGCTCGTGCGCATCGGGCAGCCCATGCACCGCGACCTTCTGCGCGGCCGCGTCCGTCGTCGGATGCTGCTGGTCCAGCGCCCACAGGCCCGCATGCGTGACGATGGCCCGGAACCGGGTGCTGTGCCCGGCGATCCAGTTCGTCATGAACCCGCCGAAACTGGCCCCGAGCAGAGCGGTTCGGCTGCGGTCCAGTGTGGAGCGCTCGAGTACGTGATCGGTGAGGGCCTCGACCTCACGCCACACCACGTCGGCGAGCCGCGGCCAGCCGCGGTTCAAGCCGGTGTGTCCGTAGCCGGTCGACATCGCCGGATCGGGCATCAGGACCGCGTAACCGCGGGCGACCGCCAACCACGGACACCATCGCCAACTCCAGGCGTTGTAGGAGCCGTGCGGGCCGCCGTGGATCCACACCATCAGCGGCGCCGGCTTCGTGCGGGACGCGCCGCTCGGTGTGCACAACCAGCCCCCGACTGTGATCAGCTCGCCGTCCGGGTGCTGCACCTGTGTCCGCACCCATTCCAGCCGGCCCGGGCGATTCGTGACGGCGCCGGGGGCGGCGAGTTGCGACGGTTCACTGCGACGCCGAGCAGTGAGCCGGACCGGCCTGGCGGGGGAGTCGATCGCACTGCGCAGGGCGAACAGACTGCGCCCGTCAGACCCGGGTTGCAGCTGGGAGTAGGACGCGTCATCGGCGACGGTGCGGGTCCGCCCGGTCCGGGGATCGATCGCGAGCACCGCACCGCGCGAGTGCAGATCGCCTGCGACGTAGAGGGTCTCGCCGTCGGCGGACCAGCAGTACTCGCCGATCGTGAGGTCGCCGACCGCGGCCGTCACCGGATCTCCGGTGAGCCCGGAGCCGCTGACCCGGTGGATCTCCAGGAAGTCGTAGTTCGTGTCGGTGGGGGTTCCGATGGTGTACCTGGTGACGGCCAGCAGATCGCCGGTGGGCGACAGCCGCGGAGCTCCGTAGCCCCGTGACGCATTGCCCTGCAACACGATCCGGCGTCGCGACGGGCGGCGCGCAGAGCCCGGTGGGATGATCCGGGCGATCGAGGTGCTGGTTCGACCGCGCGGCAGTCGGCGCGTCCAGGTCGTCATCACCAGGGTGCCGTCACTGCTGATGTCGGCGTCGGCGTTCATCAGGTTCAGGGAGTCGGCGTCAGGGGTCAGATCGGTCAGCGGACCGTCAGGACCGACGAGCACCAGGCGCGATGAGGTGTCGCCGACTTCGTGATCCCAGTACCGGATCGGCATTCCGGTGTGCAGGATGCCGGTGACCCCGGCATCCTTGCGAGCCGCGCGTCGCTCGGCGTCGCTCTCGAGAGCGCCCTGCAGCGGTCCGGCGGTCGCACCGTCCGGCTCGCACAGCACGGCCGTGGTCGCCAGGATCCGGCCGTCCGCGGTGACCCCGGCGATGTGCAGTCCGCCCGGGGCGTCGGCCACGACCGTGGCTTCACCGCGTGCCGGCAGCCGCCGCAGTTGGGTGCCCTTGGCTGCGTCGTCGAGCGGGTCGGCGCGTTTGGAGGTGAACAGCAGCGAGCCGTCCGGTGCGAACCGGGCACCGGACTCGCCGTCGGCCGAGAAGGTGAGTCTGTGCGGCGCAGCGGTTCCAGTCGGATCGAGCTCCCACAGTGCGCTGGTGTACCGGGCGCCCTTCGCATCCGGCTGCTGCACCTGCGCCACCAGTCGGGACCCGTCCGGCGACACCGCGAGCGCCACCACCCGCGGGACGTCGAACAGGCCCTCGAGGTCGGTGAAGTCGGCGAAGACTGCGGTGGCCGCGTGGTCGTCAGGCTGGTGGCTCATGGTTTGGGACCCTAGTCGCGATGACGCACGGGACAGCGGAGGAGGCCGCTGCTCCGCACGGTTGTCGAGCAGCGAGGAACGAGCGTGACGAGGTGGGCGCCCGCAGGTCCCCGGAGAGACACGTCGCTCGTCAGGCGACATTCCGGTGATCGAGCAAGCGAGGAACGAGCGCGTCGAGATCCTGATCGTTGTACGACGGGGTCTCGGTCGGCGTCAGGCCGACGAGCTGCTGTCGGCGCGGAGCGCCAGCCCGGCGAGGCCCGCGACGAACTCGAGCTTGTCGAGCACCGCCGGCGGCAGGACGAACGGATACAGGTCCTCCTTGCCCATCGACCGGTTGATCTGGTTCAGGGCAACGGTCAGCGGGATCCACACCTGCACGACGCGGTCGCGGAACCCGGTGTCGATGAGCGTCGAGGGCACCAACCCGTAGATGCGGGCGGTCTCGATGGTGTCGGAGATGTGCAGGTGGTGCGCGAACGTCTCGGCGAAGTCCTCGAAGGGGTGCATGGTCGCGTAGGTGGAGATGTAGTCGTGCTCCCAGTGCGCGGGCGGTCCCTGCGAGTAGTGCCGGTCGAGTTCGGTCTGGTAGTCCTTCCGCTCGTCGCCGAACAGCGCGCGGGCCTGTTCCTGCAGGGGACCACCGACGATGATCTGCCACTGGTAGTAGTGACCCACCTCGTGACGCAGGTGCCCGAGCATGGTGCGGTACGGCTCGTCGAGTTCGACCCGGACCTTCTCCCGGTGCTCCGGCCGGGTCTCGGCCAGGTCGATCGTGATGACCCCGTCCGCGTGCCCGATCACCACGTTCTCCTCGGCGCTCGACAGCATGTCGAAGGCGAGCCCGTTCTCCGGGTCGACATCCTTGCCGACGACCCGGAAGCCGAGGGTGTCGAGCTCGACGACCAGATGGCGTTTCGCCGATTCGGCGCTGAGGAACTCAGCGATACCGACGGCGTCCTCGTCGTTCGGCCGGGTCCGGGTGAGTCGGCAGGCGAAGCAGTCGCTGACCGGTTCGTCGGTCGCCGGCCGGCCGTGGGGTGCCGGGACGGTGCGGCGGACCACCGTCAGCGCTGGTGGCCGATCGACCGTCCTCACCGGAGCCGGTCGCGGTGAGTCGACAGCTCGTGGGCGACCTCGGTGGCGATCTCGATCGTGCGAGCCGCCAACGGTGATGGGGCTTGCCCGGACGGCCAGTGCACGTAGATCTCGCGTGCCACCAGCGGCCGGAGTCGGTGGACGCGGAGCCGGCGATCGGACCCGATATCTGCGGCATGGATGGCGAGCCAGGGGAGAATCGCGACTCCCGGGCCGACCCGCACCATCGACAAGATGGTGTCGTTGCCCGCGGTGCGGAACACGATCTGTGGCTGGATGCCGCTGTCCGTGAGTGTCTGTTCCAATCGAGGCTGGTCGCAGTGGCCGGCCAGGCCACCAACGGCATGCCGTCCAGATCCTGGATTCCGACGGATCCATCGGCGAAGTCGCCTGGCCGAGCCACGACGAAGTACGGGTCCCTCGGCGGCCTCCTGTGGTCACGCCGGCGGCTCGCTCCTCTAGCGTGGTCGCATGTCTTCCGCTTCTGACGCCGACCATGCCACGAGTAGCGGTCCGGGTCCGCAGGACCCACCTGCTCCGTCCGGTCACCTGACCGCCGAGGAGTTCCGGCGCCAGGGCCACCAGGTGATCGACTGGATCGCTGAGTACTGGGAATCGGTGGCGGAGCTTCCGGTGCTGTCGCAGGTCGGTCCCGGGGAGGTCCGGTCGGCACTGCCCGACTCGTTGCCGCAACAGGGCGAGCCGCTGGAGAACGTGATCGCGGACCTGGACGACATCCTGCTGCCCGGTATCACCCACTGGCAGCATCCTCGGTTCTTCGCCTACTTCCCGGCCAACTCGACCCCGGCTTCGGTGTTGGGCGATCTGCTGTCGAGCGGGATCGGCGCGCAGGGCATGCTCTGGGCGACCAGCCCGGCAGTCACCGAACTCGAACAGCAGGTGCTCGACTCGTTCGCGACGGTTCTCGGTCTGCCGCAGGCCTTCTCGTCATCCGGGGCGGGCGGTGGCGTCATCCAGGACACCGCGTCCACCGCGACCTTCACCGCTCTGTTGGCGGCCCTGCATCGGGTCAGTCGGGGCGCCGCACGGACCGACGGCGTCGGCGCAGGTCGATACGCGGTCTACGGCTCGTCGCAGGCCCACTCCTCGCTGCTCAAGGCGGTGATGATGGCCGGGTTGGGTGAGCGATCGCTCCGCAGCGTGCCGGTGGAGCCGTTCACTCAGCAGCTCGACGTGGCCGCGTTGGACGCCGCCATCCGGGCGGATCTGGCGGCCGGCATCACGCCGGTGATGATCCAGGCAGCCGTCGGCACGACTGGGACAGGTGCCGTCGATCCGGTGCGCGCGATGGGTTCCCTGGCGCAGGAGTTCGGCATCTGGCTGCATGTGGACGCGGCTTGGGCAGGTGTTGCGGCGGTCTGTCCGGAGTTGCGCTGGGTGATCGACGGCGTCGGTGAGTTCGCCGACTCGTTCGTGACCAACCCGCACAAGTGGTTGCTCACCACCTTCGACTGCAGCACCTTCTGGGTGCGCGACCGGGAGGCGCTGATCGGGGCGCTGTCGATCCTGCCCGAATACCTCCGGAATCCGGCGAGCGAGTCCGGGGTGGTGGTCGACTACCGCGACTGGCACCCCCAGCTCGGGCGACGTTTCCGCGCCCTCAAGTTGTGGACCGTGTTGCGCAGCTACGGCGTCGTCGGTCTCCAGCACCACATCCGGGCCGGAGTGCAGCAGGCCAGAAGGATTGCCGACCTGGTTCTGCAGGACGAGCAGCTGGTCTTCGCGGCGCCGCCGGTCCTCGGGCTGGTCGCGTTCCGGCTCGCCGATCGGCCGGAGCTGACGCCGGCAGCGGCCGACCGGCTGCTGTTGGCGGCCATGCATGCGGTCAATGCGTCAGGGATCGCTTATTTCAGCCATGCCCAGGTGGACGACCGGGTGGCGATCCGGTGGGCGGTCGGCGGCTGGCGCACCACCGATGCCGACATCGACCTGTCGTGGCGTGCACTGACGGGCCAGTTCGCAGCAGCGCTCCCGCACTGACCCGGTAGGGCACTCCCGAACAACAGCGCCCGGGTCCTACAGCACAGTGATGATTCCAGTCCTCTGATGGTCGGTGACGGACACCACGATCTGGCCGCCCTCGGCGTCAGGCGCGGCTTCCAGGGTGAGCGTCACGACCCGCCACTGGTCGTCCTTCGTCAGGGCAGGAATCTCGCACGCGAAGGTCTCGGCCCCGGCGTTCTGACAATCGCCGGCCTGCTCCTCGACCCGGATCGCTGTGACGGAGATGCCCTGCGGGACGGTCACTCCCAAGGTCTGGGGACCGATCGCCGCACCCGTTTGGTTGCTGATCGAGAAGGTGGTGACGCCCGTACGCAGGAGTGGCAGGAACGCCACGAGGGTCGGCGGTGTCTCCACGGCCACATCGGGCTCAGGATCAGGTTCGGTCGTGGGTTCGCTGGTGGTCGGCGCGTCGCTGGTCGTCGTGGTCGTCGTGGTCGTCGTGGTGGTGGTGGTCGGTTCGGTCGTCGGATCGTCCGAGGTGGACGTCGGGTCTTCGCCCGTGGTCGATGCGGGTGGGTTGGTGGGTGCTGTGGCCGTCGTGCTTGCAGGAGGGGTGGTCCCCGGGGTGGTCGTCCCGGTCGCGGTGGTTCCGGGCACCGACGTCCCCAGGCCCGTCGTCCCCGGCACCGCGGTTCCTGGCACGGTCGTTCCCGGCACGGTCGTACCCGGCACGGTCGTACCCGGCACTGTCGTCCAGGGGACCGTGGTTCCGGGCACCGTCGTCCCCGGCACCGTCCTCCCAGGCCATCCCGCCGGTGCCGGTGTCTGGCTCGGTCCTGCCGGGACGAACACTGGCGGCGTGTACGGGCCGGTGGAGATGGACCCGCTACTCCAGGTCGGGGTTGAGCCCGGCCCGGTCGTACCGGTGCCGGAACCAGCGAGGGAGCCGGTGGCCCAGGGACCGAACACCGGGGAGCCGTCGGAAGGGAACGACCCGGTGACCGTGGTGGCGGGACCGCCGGCCACCCCGGGGATCACCGCAACGGTGGTAGGCATCCCATCGAGACCAATGCTGGTCGAGGTGCTCACGCTGACCCTGGTCGGCATCCCGTTGGCGCCGGTGGTGGTGATCGTCGCCCGGCCGGTGGTGCGGCCTGCGGGGGCAGTGGTCGCGAGGGAGCGGTCGGCCACCGCGTCGCTCGTGGAGACCGCAGCAGGGTTGTCGGTCACGGCCCCGGCGACCCGGTCGAGGGACGGGTCGAACCCCGCAGCGGCCGGTCCGTCCGAACCGGCTCCGGCTCGGAGCGCAGGCACCGACGCAGTGACGGCGATCAGCGCAACCGCGACCAGTACCAGCCGCATCGACCGGGCCCGAGCAGGTACCCGCGCCACGAACTCGCTGTCATGGGTCGCCTCTCGGGCAGCCTCGAGATAGGGGATGCCCTGCTCGCCCAGGACGACCATTGCGAGGGCGGGGCCCGGATCGTGGGTGAGAGCCGTGAGCATGCTCGCCGCCGTCCGGCAACCGTCGCAGCCCGCCAGGTGTTCTTGCACGGACGCATCCCGGCCGGCCGCATCCTCAGCACCGATCGAGGAGCTGCTGATGAGTTGCAACCGGTCCAGGATCTGGGAGCAGGCAGGATCGTCGAGGTGATGGACCTGACCAGCCAGGTAGCCGCGCACCAGACCCTCGCGGGAGCGGGCGGCAAGCCCCGTGACGGTGGCGGTCCGCATGCCGAGCAGCGAGGCCACCTCCGCGTCGCTCTGCCCTTCGACGTCGGTGTGCCACAGCACGCTGCCCCACCTCTCGGGGAGGGCGAGGAACGACCGCCCGACGATCGGGTCGGACCCAGCGCCGGCCGCCGACACCCCTGCGGAGGAGTTGTCGCCGGCTGCCTCGCCGAGCTCGGTGGCGATCGAGACCGGCGCAGCGGTCCGGACAGCGCGCAGGGTCTGCAGCCGGAAGGCGCAGTCGGGCCCACCCCCGCTCTCCAGCAGGCGGCGCGTGCTGTCGAAGGCGCGCTCGGTCACGGTGGCAGCCGCCTCGCTGGATCCGGTCAGCAGCGTGGCCAACCGGAGCGCCGCGCCCTCGTGGCGTCGACGCAGGACACCGAAGGCGGCTCCGTCGCCGGCCCGGGCAGCGACGATCAGCTCGGGGTCGCCGGCGGTCGCGCGGGTGCCGGGACGCGCGCTGTCCGAACGGGAACCGTCGGTCATGATGTTCTGCCTCCCGGTGCGAACGGGAGGGCTGCTGTGCCGGCCCGTCCGTTGCGTCACGGCAGGTCAGCGATTCCAGCGGTGATGCTGAGTGACCTGCACCGCAAAAACGTAACCCACGGGGCTGAAGCAGGCACCAAACAGTGACTCCCAGTACGGCTGTTCTGTCCGCTTCGCCGCAGTAGCACCGAATAGTTCACCCGTACGGTCGATCAGGGTGACCGTCCGTCAGCCGGCGATCCCGGTGATCACGAACCCGGCTGCGGCCAGCGCGGCATAGAGGAACTCGATGCGCCCGGTGGCTCCCAGCACGCTGATCAGCTCCGGTCCGCGCGCCCCCTGCAGTACCCGACGGATCTGCGTGAGCATCAGCGGCACCACCAGCAGGGTGATCAGCACCCAGGGTCGCCGGAAACCCACCACGGTGACTGCGACAGCCGCACCCACCACCATCAGTGCGTACAGGATCCGGCCGAGGCGATCACCGGCGAGCACCGCGAGCGTGCGTTTGCCGGCGACGATGTCGGTGGGGATGTCGCGGAGATTGTTCGCCATCAGCAGCGCGCAGGCGAGCAGGCCGATGCCCACCGACAGCGCGACGGATCCGTAGGAGATCCGGCCGGCCTGGACATACGTGGTGCCGTTGACGGCGAGCAGTCCGAAGAAGACGAACACGAAGATCTCGCCGAGACCGAGGTAGCCGTACGGGCGGGGGCCGCCGGTGTAGAACCAGGCGGCCAGTACGGAGGCCGCCCCGGGGATCAGCAGCCACCAGCCGGATGTCGCCGCCAGCGCGATACCGGCGATCGCGGCCACGGCGAAGGCGAGGAAGGCGGCGCGCTTGACGACGGCGGGCGCTGCGCGGCCGGAACCGACGAGCCGCATCGGGCCGACCCGGTCGGCATCCGTACCGCGGATGCCGTCGGAGTAGTCGTTCGCGTAGTTGACGGCGACCTGCAGGGCGAGGCTCACCACCAGCGCGAGCAGCGCCTTCCACCAGAGGAACTCCTGGAGTGCCACGGCGACGCCACTGCCGGCGAGCACCGGAGCGACGGCCGCTGGGAGGGTGCGCGGGCGCGCCGCGGAGAGCCAATCGGACGCAGTAGCCACCCGACGACCCTAACGATCACCATCGGTCGACCGGGCTCCGGCCGCGGAGGGTGGGTGGCCTGATGCGGACGGCAGCCCGAGCAGATCGCCGGCGAGGGTCGATGCGGCACGGCGGTCCGGTTTCCCGGGACCGCGGGTGGGGAGCGCTGCGACGGTGCGGAACGTCCGCGGACGGTGCGCGGGAGGCGCACCACGCAGAGCTTCGGTGATCTGCTGCTGGTCCGGGACTGCGCCGGTCACGAGAGCGACGATCCGTCGCCCCCACTCCGGGTCGGGAACACCGACGACGATCACCTCCCCGATCCCGGCGATCCCCGCCAACCGGTGCTCGACCACTGCCGGCGGCACGTTGACGCCACCGGTGATGATCACGTCGTCGGCCCTGCCCAGCACCGTCAGACGGCCGGACGCGAACTCGCCCAGGTCGTCGGTGACGAAGGTGCCGCGGATGGCGAAAGCGGAGGAGGCTGGTCGACCGCGGTAGCCACGGGCCACCATCGGGCCCGTCAGGGTGACCCTGCCGTCCTCGGTCAGCCCGACGGTGGTGATGTCCAGTGGTCGACCGTCGTACACACAGCCGCCGCACGTCTCGGTCATGC